>CALNWS010000023.1 GCA_940747215.1 uncultured Paraburkholderia sp.
GGCAGACCGGATGCCGGATGAGGCATACTTCGCAACGCTGCCTGCGATCAGATCGGCAGCATGATCGCCCCGGACGTTCCACTTGAAAATCTCAGAAAACTGTCCGAACGAACAGGGCCACCTCTATCCACTACCCACTTCGCGCCGTCGGAAGTCGAAGCGCACATCTCCGTAAGCCGCACGTCGAGCGCAAAAACTCAGCCAACTGCATCACCGCAACCTGAGCAGACCGCTCGCACGCCGGCTAACAACTTCAGCACAGAAAGAACCGCGCTGCTTGCGTGGGCCGCGAAACAGCGTCGAGCGAGTACGACCACGCGCGCGGACAATTCGGCGTTATCCAATACGGACTGGAGTAGCGGGATGACTCAGCGTCGCGTCACCGACAATCCGGACGCGTTCGCAACCGTTCGCGACTCGAAGTAGCCGAAAAAAGCCCGACCAATGGTCGGGCTTCCAAAGTCGGCCGCGCCCTCCACAGGACGCGGCCCTTGCAAAACAGCGAAGCCGTTTGCGTAGCTGCCGGGCTCAATCAACCATCAATCAGCCGTCGATCAACCGTCAGGCAGCTACCCACCAACCCTCAAGCAGCCAGCAGCGAACGCAGCACGAACGGCAGAATACCGCCGTGCTTGTAGTAGTCGACTTCGATCGGCGTATCAATACGCAGCAGCACCGGCACGCGTTTTTCGCTGCCATCCTTGCCACGAATCACGAGCGTCACCTCCTGTTGCGGCTTGAAGTCTGCGCCCAGACCCTCGATGTCGTACGTTTCTTCGCCGGTAATGCCGAGCGATTGAACGCTATCCGAGCCCTTGAACTGCAGCGGCAGAACGCCCATGCCGACCAGGTTCGAACGGTGGATCCGCTCGAAGCTGCGTGTGACCACGGCCTTCACGCCGAGCAGTTGCGTGCCCTTTGCCGCCCAGTCACGCGACGAGCCCGTGCCGTACTCTTCGCCCGCGAACACGACGGTCGGTGTGCCGGCGTCAATGTACTTCATCGCTGCGTCGTAAATCGACATCTGTTCGCCGTCCGGCTGATGAATCGTCAGGCCGCCTTCGACGCGCGTGCCGTCTGCCTTCGCCGGGATCATCAGGTTCTTGATCCGGACGTTGGCGAACGTGCCGCGCATCATTACGTCGTGGTTGCCGCGGCGCGAGCCGTAGCTGTTGAAATCGGTCTTCTGCACGCCGTTTTCCTTCAGCCACTTACCTGCTGGCGAGTCTTCCTTGATCGAGCCGGCCGGGCTGATGTGGTCGGTCGTCACCGAGTCACCGAAAATGCCCAGCGTGCGCGCGTCCTTCACGGCGGCGATGCTGTCTGCCGGCTGCATCGAGAAGTCCTTGCCGAAGAACGGCGGCTCCGCGATGTAGGTCGACTTCGGCCAGTCGTAGACCTGACCCTCTTCACCTTCGATCTTGCTCCACAGGTCGCCCTTCTTCGTGAGCGACGAGTAGTTCTTGCGGAACGCGTCCGCGTCCAGCGCGAACTTGAGCAGCGCGTTGACTTTTTCGCTGGTCGGCCAGATGTCGCCGAGGTAAATGTCGTGGCCGTCCTTGCCCTTGCCGACCGGCTCGGTCATGAGGTCTTGCGTGATGTTGCCCGCGATTGCGTAAGCCACGACGAGCGGCGGCGAAGCCAGGAAGTTCGCGCGGATGTTCGGGTGAATACGCGCTTCGAAGTTACGATTGCCCGACAGCACGGCTGCCGCGACGATGTCGTTCTTCGTGATCGCTTCGTTCAGTTCCGGCGTTAGGTCGCCCGCGTTACCGATACAGGTCGTGCAACCGTAAGCAGCCAGCGTGAAGCCCAGCTTGTCAAGGTACTTCAGCAGGTTGGTCTTGGTCAGGTACTCGGTGACGATACGCGATCCCGGAGCAAGCGACGTCTTGATGTGCGGCGCGACCGTCAGGCCGGCTTCCACCGCCTTCTTCGCCAGCAGGCCGGCGGCCAGCAGCACGCTCGGGTTCGACGTGTTCGTGCACGACGTAATGGCCGCGATCAGCACGTCGCCGTTCTTCACGTCGATGCCGTTGGTCGTGGTGTACTGCGTATCCAGATCGACTTCCTTCTTCGCAAAGCCGTTTTCCGCGACCGGCTTCGAGAACAGGTCCGTGAAGGTCGACTTCACGTGGCCGATTTCAATACGGTCTTGCGGACGCTTCGGGCCAGCCAGCGACGGTGCCGCCATGCTGAGATCGAGCGTGAAGACCTTGGTGTAGTCGATGTCGCCTTCCTTCGGGATGCCGAACAGGTTCTGCGCCTTGAAGTAGTTCTGGAACGCGGAAATTTCAGCGTCCGTGCGGCCCGTGCCCTTGAAGTAGTCGATGGTCTTTTCGTCGACCGGGAAGAAGCCCATGGTCGCGCCGTATTCCGGCGCCATGTTGCCGATCGTCGCGCGGTCCGGGAGCGACAGCGAGCGCGTACCTTCGCCGAAGAACTCGACGAACTTGCCGACCACTTTTTCCTTACGCAGCAGTTCGGTGATCGTGAGCACGAGGTCGGTAGCCGTCACGCCTTCGCGCAGCTTGCCCTTCAGGTTCACGCCAACCACGTCCGGCGTGAGGAAGTACACCGGCTGGCCGAGCATGCCGGCTTCCGCTTCGATGCCGCCCACGCCCCAGCCCACCACGCCGATACCGTTGATCATCGTGGTGTGGCTGTCCGTGCCGACCAGCGAATCCGGGTAGTACACCGTGTCCGAGCCATCGCCCTTCTTGTGCACGCCGCGTGCGAGGTACTCCAGATTGACCTGGTGAACGATGCCGACGCCCGGGGGCACGACCTTGAACGTGTCGAATGCCTGCATGCCCCACTTCATGAACTGGTAGCGCTCGTTGTTGCGCTGGAATTCCAGTTTCATGTTCAGGTCGAGCGCGTTCCTTTCGCGGAAATGGTCGATCTGCACCGAGTGATCGACCACCAGATCGACCGGGACCAGCGGTTCTATCGACTTCGGATCCTTGCCCATGTGCTTCGCGACGCCACGCATTGCCGCGATGTCGGCGAGAAGCGGCACGCCCGTGAAGTCCTGCAGCACGACGCGCGACACCACGAACGGGATTTCGTCGACGCGCGCGGCGGTCGGCTTCCAGTTCGCGAGTTGCTCGATATGTTCTTCTGCGATCTTCTTGCCGTCGTAGTTGCGCAGCACCGATTCCAGCACGATACGGATCGAAACCGGCAGACGGTCGATCTTGATGTTCAGCGCCTTGCCGAGTTGCGGCAGGGAGTAGAACTTGCCTTTGCCGGAACCGCTGTCGAATTCCTTGAGCGTTTTGTGGAGGTTGTGGGCCATGGTGTTTTCCTTGGTTTGATCGCGGAACTACAGTACTGACTAAATGACGTACAGATCGACATATTCATTGATCGGCATGGCCTCAAGCCTTGCCTGATCGAGCGACACGTCGAGAATCGCCTGTTGTTGCCTGACCGGAAAGCGGCGCGCGAGGTTGGTCCTGAACTTCTCCACCAGCAACGGAATGCTATCTTCGCGACGACGCTTGTGCCCGATCGGGTATTCGACTACCACTTCGTCGAGCTTCGATCCGTCGTTGAATTCGACCGTCAGTGCATTGGCGATCGAACGCTTCTCGGGATCGAGATAATCCTTCGTGAACTGCGCGTCTTCCACACAAGCCATCTTGCTGCGCAGCACGTCGATACGCGCGTCCTGCGCGACCGAATCTTCATAATCCGAAGCCGTCAGGCGGCCGTGGATCAACGGCACGGCGATCATGTACTGAATGCAGTGATCGCGGTCGGCCGGATTGTTCAGCGGTCCCTTCTTGTCGATGATGCGAATGGCCGCTTCATGCGTACGAATTGTGATCCGGCTGATGTCTTCCACGCGCCGTCCAGCGGCTGCGAGTTGCGCGTGCAACTGCATGGTCGCTTCGACCGCGGTCTGAGCATGGAATTCTGCCGGAAAAGAAATCTTGAAGAGCACGTTTTCCATCACGTACGAGCCTTACGGACGTTGAAACTGGAAAGCATTGCCCTTGAACAGGACGTCGTAGAAGCCCCACGTCTTCGCGGTGAGCACAGACGGATAGCCCATCTCGCCGGTTCTCGCGATCAGCGCGAGCCGGTGTTCGGCGCGTGGCGATAGGTGCGCAGCGCTTGCCCGTCGACGAATGCCTACGATACCGCGTTGATCAGTTCGTCGCGCGAGAGGCCGAGCATCTGGCCGACCACCGCGGTGGAGGCCAGCTTGACCAGCAGCACGTGGTTGAGGCCCACCTTGTTGAACGAGTTTTCGAGCGCGATACAGCCTTGAATTTCGTGCGCCTTGATCATCGGCGATCAAAACGTCTTTCATGCGCAACGGTTTTTTTCCGTTGGCGATGGTCGTGTGCGACAGCCAGTCGGCCGTGGCCAGAATGCCACCGAGGTTATCCGACGGATGACCCCATTCCGCGGCGAGCCAAGTGTCGTTGAAATCCAGCCAGCGGATCATCGCGCCGATATTGAAGGCGGCCTGAACCGGATCGAGCCGGAACGACGTGCCGGGCACGATCGGTCCCAACAGCTTGGTACAGGCCGGGTAGGAAAGCGCCTCGAGTCCGCAGCCGAGGGTGTCGATCAGGCAGTGACGCGCGGTTTCCAGCGCTAGCGTGCTCCCGATCGGGTAATCCAGCACGTAGTCGACGATATCGACAAGGACAGTGTCCGGGTCAGGCCGTACGTTGGAAATCGGAGCGGACATCGAGGATTTTCCTGATGTGGCGGTTTTTGACGGATCAGTTCGTCTTGTTGATCGCGTTCGATTGCGTCGGAGCCGGCGCGCCCTGAACCATGGCTGCCGTCTTGCACTCGTCGGCCAAGCGCGAGCTGTCCTTGTCCGAGAACAGCATGGCCTTGGTCGGGATCACGACCAGATCCATGCCGCTTGCCGCGTCGTGGAAACGGTCTGCGCCCGTCGTGGTGGCTTCGCGCGGCAAATTGTAGTTTTTGTTTGCCCAGTGAACCGTGACGATCTGGTTACGCTTCATGTCACCCTTCAGTTCGAAAGCTAGGCCTTCGTTGCACGACCACTTTTCCGCGCCTTCCGGTACCGGATCGACCTTGGCTTCCTTGGCCGGGTTGGCTTTACGCTTGATTAGGCGCTTCGGTTGCGGGCGCTTTGCCGTTGCTTTCTTGGCAGCGGGCTTCGTGGTGGTCGCCGTTTGCGCGGCGGCGTCGGTCGCGACGGACAGCATCGTCGTGGACAGGGCGCCAATCACGGCAGCTATCATCAGCTTTTTCATGGAGAAAACCTTTCTATCTAATTTCAGTTGAACGTTACACGGGCCTCCGGTCCTAGTTGACCGCGCGGGTTGAACTGCACACGCTTTGAAAGCGCACAGCGACCGCTATTTTCTCCTATTTAGCGGCATTTACTTCAAATTCTCGGGTCTGGTGTAATTCGCGCTCGGACGGATGATCTTGTTGTCGATGCGCTGCTCGATGATGTGCGCGCTCCAGTCTGCCGTACGCGCGATCACGAAGAGCGGTGTGAACATCGCCGTCGGTACGCCAATCATGTGATACGAGACCGCGCTGAACCAGTCGAGGTTCGGAAACATCTTCTTCGCTTCCCACATTACCGATTCGCTTCCCACATTACCGATTCGAGCCGCTCGGCAATGCTGAAGAGCTTGTTGTTGCCCGCTTCCTTCGAGAGATTCCTCGCGATGTCCTTGATGACCTTGTTGCGCGGATCCGAAATCGTGTACACGGGGTGGCCGAAACCGATCACCACTTCCTTGTTCTCGACGAGTGCGGATATCCGCTTCGGCTTCGTCCGCGTTCTGGTAGCGCGACTGGATTTCGAACGCGATTTCGACGGCTCCACGCCGTGCAACAGATGCAGGAAGTGCCCGCCGATGGAGTCGTCGTCGGTTTCGACTTCGATGCGCTTGCGTTATGCGAGTAGTGATACCAGTAGAGCAGCATCGAGCCGAGCAAGACCATCAGCTTGTCGGCAATGTCGCGTGTGCCCAGCAGGTTGTGATCGTTCTTCTCCGGCAGCACGGTGCCGAGCACCGAGACACCGGTGCGCATCACGTCCATCGGGTGAGCGGCGGCCGGAATCCATTCGAGCGCGGCCTTCACGTTCGCGGGCAGGCCGCGCATGCCTTTGATGCTTGGTCTTGTACGCGGTCAGTTCAGCCTGCGTGGGCAGCTTGCCGTGCACCAGCAGATAGGCGATCTCTTCGAATTCGCAGGCGCCCGCGATGTCGAGGATGTCGTAGCCGCGGTAATGCAGGTCGTTGCCGGTCTTGCCGACCGTGCACAGCGCCGTGTTGCCCGCCGTAACGCCGGACAGCGCGACGGATTTTTTTGGCTTGAAGCCGCTTTTCGGTTCGTCTCCGCCTTGGGCGCCAGCGGTTTGCGTCGTCTCACTCATCTCCCGCAATCTCCTTTGTACCTGCTCGTTTCCGGTTGAAGTGCTGCTGCTTACCAAAAGCCCGCAAAGTCCCCGATGCCCACGATGCCCGCTACTCGAAGCCGTGCGAGCGTCTCATGAAGCGCTTTGCACGGTAGTGCCTACTTGTGCGAAAAGCGGCGCCGCCTCTGGCGGTACGGTGCGTCCGGTGGATTGAGCGCGGCGCAGCACCGACCAGCAATAGCAATAGCTGGCGCGATCGTGCAACGTGTCGAGATGGCGCGTTGGGCCCCACTGCACGGACTGTGCGCCCAGCAGAATCTCGGTTGCCTTGACGATTTCCTCGTCGCGCGGCGCAAAGGCCGCGACGATCGCCTCGATCTGCGCCGGATGAATGCTCCACATGCGCGTGTAGCTGAACTCGTTGCGGGCGCGGGGGGCGTCGTTCGCGACCACGCTCATGTCGCGCACTTCAGTGCTGACATTGTGCGACGGCACTTTGCCATACGCATGACATGCCGCCGAGATTTCCAGCTTGGCGCGGCGCACGAACGGGTGGTCGAACTGGCCGGGCGAGCGCATGGCCGTGTCGGGAATCGCGCCGTCGTGCGCGGAAACGAAGTCCATCAGGCCGAAACTCAGCGCTTCCACGCCGGGCAGCGCGGCCAGATCGAACACGCGCGTGAGCACGCCATGTGTTTCGACGAGCAGTTGCACCGGTACCGGTTGCACAACGCCAAGCTCGCGGCCTCGATGAACGCGACCATTTCGCCGGCGTCCGGCACGTTGCGGATTTTCGGAAGGATGATGTAGGCGGGTGCTCGTTTGGCAGCCCACAGAATGAGGCGGACGTCATCGCGCCAGTGTGCGTGATCGAAGTCGTGGATCCGCACGCCGACGCGCCCGAAGCGGTCGTGCTCGCTGCCAAGGAGCGAAGCGACCAGTTCCGCGTGCTCGGCCTCGCGGCCGACCTGCGCGCCGTCTTCGCAGTCGAGCGTGATGTCGAATACGGGACCCAACTGCTGCTGGAGCGCGAGCGACTTCAGCATCAACTTTTCGCTGCCGGCGTAGTGATCGCAGATAGGCAGCACGGCGGGCGGCACTTCGCCGTCAAAGAGCACTTCGGCGGTTGTGAGGGCGCGCATCTTCGGCGTGAGGAGTGTGTTGGTGTTAGGGAAAGCTGATTCGAGCGCGCTCTGCGTGGCCTAGTTCCCCAGCGGGGTTCCGGGCACGAATGCCGGCTTGGTTCCCGGCAAACCTCTAGACAGGCACGGTGCAAAACGCGTTCGGATTAGCAGCGAAAGCAGCGGCGGCGCGTGACAACGTGAGCAGCGAGCGCCTGAGCGACGGGCGCCCGAGCCGCAAGAATCCGCGCCGTGCCTGTTTCCTGAAGCAAAAAACCGGAACCCACCGCGATGACGCCTCGGAGTTCCGGTTTGTCGGCATGCGCAGCTTAGCCGAGCAGGTGTTGAACGTCTTCGCGCTCTTCTAGCAGCTCGTTCAGCGTGCCGTCCATCTTTTCGCGCGAGAATGCGTCGATTTCCAGACCTTCGACGCGCTTGTACTCGCCGTTTTCGCACGTGACGGGCACGCCGTAGATGATGTCTTCAGGAATGCCGTACGAGCCGTCCGACGGAACGCCCATGGTGACCCACTTGCCGTTCGTGCCGAGCACCCAGTCACACACGTGGTCGATTGCAGCGTTAGCCGCCGAAGCCGCCGAAGACAGGCCGCGCGCTTCGATGATCGCCGCGCCGCGCTTGCCGACGGTCGGAATGAACGTGTTGCGGTTCCATTCTTCGTCATTGATCAGCTTGGTTAGATCCTGACCTTCAGCCGTTGCAACGCGGAAGTCCGGGTACATGGTCGGCGAGTGGTTGCCCCACACGGCCAGCTTTTCGATCGAAGCGACCGGCTTGCCCGACTTGGCTGCCAGTTGCGACAGCGCGCGGTTGTGGTCCAGACGCAGCATGGCGGTGAAATTCTTCTTCGGCAGATCCGGAGCCGACTTCATCGCGATGTACGCGTTCGTGTTGGCCGGGTTGCCGACCACCAGCACCTTCAAGTCGCGGCTCGCGACATCGTTCAGCGCCTTGCCCTGAACCGTGAAGATTTCGGCGTTGGCCGACAGCAGGTCCTTACGTTCCATGCCTTTCGAACGGGGACGCGCGCCGACCAGCAGGGCCACGTCTGTGTCTTTGAACGCAACCTTCGGATCGTCGGTGATCACGACGCCCGACAGCAGCGGAAATGCGCAATCATCCAGTTCCATCACGACGCCTTTGACGGCGCCTTGCGCTTGCGGCAGGTCGAGCAGTTGCAGGATAATCGGCTGGTCCTTGCCGAGCAGGTCGCCATTGGCGATGCGGAACAGCAAGGAGTAAGCGATTTGACCTGCGGCGCCGGTGACGGCAACGCGCTTTGCGGGCTTAGCCATTGAGAAATCTCCAGGACGATGCGTTAGACGCTAGGGGAAAACGCCATTCTATATGTGCGTTCAGCGAAGCGTTATGAAACACGGCGGAAATCACTGTTCGCGTACAGCCGTGGAATGCACCGAGGCTGTATGGCGCGCTGTGGCAAGTCCGCCATGCCGGAAATCTGTGCTTCTGAGCGGGGAGTGAGATAGTGTGCGCCAAGAGGCCGCCGTGCGATACGACTGACTCCTGCAAACAGCGCGTTTCGGCAAACGTCTGGCCAGAATGGTGGCGAATCGAAACCTGAACTGCATGGGAACCGCAAGCGCGAAGTGGCTGCCGGTACCTGGCGGCGCTGCACCGAATGCCATGGAACAGACGCCACAAAACCCAACCCGCAAACCCTTGCTCGCCAAAGAGTGTAGGAGTCGGTGGAACAAAGTCAACATTATCTTATGTCTTATATAAGACATATCTATTGCGGGAAAACCCTAGACGCGGTATATCGCTTTAAGATGAAGTGGAGATGAATCCGAACCCGGCACGAACCCGGCAAACACCACGAATCCGAATGACCAAGGGGCCGCGGGAGAAGGTGTACCTGCCGCCGCGCCCACTGCGTCACCCACCTTCAGCCCTTTGTATCAGCAGATCAAGGGGTTGATCACGCAAGGTCTCGAAAGCGGTGAATGGGAGCCGGGCGAAATCATTCCCGGTGAAGTCGAACTGGCGGCCAGATACAAGGTCAGCCAGGGCACGGTGCGTAAGGCGATCGACGAACTGGCTGCCGACAACCTGCTCATGCGCCGCTAGGGCAAGGGCACGTTTGTTGCGACGCACAACGAAGAACGCGCCCAGTTTCGCTTCCTGAGATTGCTCGCCGACGACGGCGTGGAACATCCGCACGTCAGCCGCCTGTTGGAGTGCCGGCGTCTGCGCGCACGGCCGACATCGCGCGTCAACTCGACCTGAAACCGGCCGATCCGGTGGTGCTCATCAAGCGTCTGCTGCAGTTCGAGGGCGAGGTCACGGTGCTCGACGAAATCTGGCTGCCGGGCGCCGTGTTCCGCGGGACTGACGCTCGAACGGCTCTCGGAGTATAAAGAGTACAAAGGTCCTCTCTACGCGATGTTCGAGGCGGAATTTGGCACGCGCATGATTCGCGCTACCGAGAAAATCCGCGCAATGGCGGCCGATCCTTCGGTGGCCGATCTGCTGAAAGTGCCGGCGGGTTTTCCGCTGTTATCGGTCGAACGCGTGTCCTATACATATGGCAACAGGCCGGTCGAGTTACGCCATGGTTAGTATGTCACAACCGGGTACTACTATCAGAACGACCTGGGCTGAATCGGGTAAATGGAGGTGCTGCGTCCCGCACGCGCGCCTCTTCTTCGAAGGCGCCTTTATGGCGCACGCTATAACGGACCTGTCGTGGTTTTCGCTGCAGCGCGATATAAAAAGGCGCTAAAATTGCAAATTAGTGTGACTACATAGTAGGGGTCTAGCATGGCTGAAGCCGCAAAAAAACCGAGGCCGGAATTCCGGAACATCGGTATCGAGCAGATATTGACTGCGTACCGTCTTCCACTCGCGGGGCGCGTGTCGATTCTTCACCGCGTGAGCGGTGGTCTGCTTTTTGTTTTTCTTCCGTTCCTGCTGTACCTCTTCGATCAGAGCCTGACTTCCGAATTGAGTTTCGAAGTCTTCAAAGGTTTCCTCTCCAACATCATCGTCAAGCTGATCGCGCTTGTTTTGGTGTGGGCCTTTCTTTTCCACTTCTGCGCCGGTGTCCGTCACCTGCTGACGGACACTAATCACGACGCAGTCACGAAGGAAAAAGGCAAGTCGACCTCTGTCGTCGTGATCGTCGTGTCGTCGCTGCTCACCATCGCATTCGCGGCAAAACTGTTCGGAGCATTCTAAAAATGTCATCAAATAACCGAATCGGTTCCAAGCGTCTCGTCGTCGGCGCGCATTACGGTCTGCGCGACTGGCTCGCGCAACGTATCACCGCCACGATCATGGCGATCTACACCGTGATTCTGCTCGCGTGGTTCTTCGGCGCGCGCGATTTTTCGTACGACGGCTGGGCGTCGATCTTCGCCACGCAGTGGATGAAGCTCGCCACGTTTGTCACGCTGCTTGCGCTATTCTACCACGCGTGGGTGGGTATCCGCGACATCTGGATGGACTACGTGAAGACCGTTGGCGTTCGCCTGTTGCTTCAGGCGCTGACGATCGTCTGGCTGCTCGCATGTGCGGGCTACGCTGCGCAGATTCTCTGGAGAGTGTAAAAGAATGGCTGCAATTAAGAACAATCTGCCGCGTCGCAAGTTTGACGTGGTTATCGTCGGCGCCGGCGGCTCGGGAATGCGCGCTTCGCTGCAACTCGCGCGCGCCGGTCTGTCGGTCTGCGTGCTGTCCAAGGTGTTCCCCACACGTTCGCACACGGTCGCGGCCCAGGGCGGCATCGGCGCATCGCTCGGCAACATGAGCGAAGACAACTGGCATTACCACTTCTACGACACGATCAAGGGTTCCGACTGGCTTGGCGACCAGAACGCGATCGAATTCATGTGCCGTGAAGCACCGAACGCCGTCTACGAACTCGAACACATGGGCATGCCGTTCGACCGTAACGCCGACGGCACGATCTATCAGCGCCCGTTCGGCGGCCACACCGCGAACTACGGCGAAAAGCCGGTGCAACGCGCTTGCGCTGCCGCTGACCGTACCGGTCACGCGCTGCTGCACACGCTGTATCAGCAGAACGTCGAAGCGAAGACGCAGTTTTTCGTCGAATGGATGGCGCTGGATCTGATCCGCGACGCCGACGGCGACGTGCTCGGCGTGACCGCGCTGGAAATGGAAACCGGCGACGTCTACATCCTCGAAGGCAAGACCACGCTGTTCGCAACGGGCGGCGCAGGCCGGATCTTCGCGGCATCCACCAACGCGTTCATCAACACCGGTGACGGCTTGGGTATGGCTGCGCGTTCGGGCATCGCGCTGCAGGACATGGAATTCTGGCAATTCCACCCCACCGGCGTGGCCGGCGCGGGCGTGCTGATTACCGAAGGCGTGCGTGGCGAAGGCGGCATTCTGCGTAACTCGAACGGCGAGCGTTTCATGGAACGCTACGCGCCGACGTTGAAGGATCTGGCGCCGCGCGACTTCGTTTCGCGTTCGATGGACCAGGAAATCAAGGAAGGTCGCGGCGTGGGTCCGAACAAGGACCACGTGCTGCTCGACCTGTCGCACATCGGCGCAGAGACGATCATGAAGCGTCTGCCGTCGATCCGCGAAATCGCGATGAAGTTCGCGAACGTCGACTGCATTAAAGAGCCGATCCCGGTTGTGCCGACCATTCACTACCAGATGGGCGGTATCCCGACGAACATCAACGGTCAGGTCGTGGGCACGGTGCACGGTCACGAAGAAGTCGTCAACGGCTTCCACGCTGTCGGCGAATGCTCGTGCGTGTCGGTGCACGGTGCAAACCGTCTCGGCACGAACTCGCTGCTCGACCTCGTGGTATTCGGCCGCGCAGCCGGCAACCACATCGTCAAGCACGTGAAGGACATGAAGGAGCACAAGCCGCTGCCGGCCGACGCTGCCGACTTCTCGATGGCGCGTCTGGACAAGCTGGAAAAGTCGTCGTCGGGCGAATACTCGCAAGACGTCGCTGCCGAAATCCGCTCCACGATGCAGGCGCATGCAGGCGTGTTCCGTACGTCAAAGCTGCTCGCCGAAGGCGTCGAGCGCATTCGCGAAGTCTCGGAACGTGCCAAGAATATTTACCTGAAGGATAAGTCGAAAGTGTTCAACACGGCCCGCGTTGAAGCGCTGGAAGTGGAGAACCTGATCGAAGTGGCACGTGCCACGATGGTTTCCGCCGAAGCGCGTAAGGAAAGTCGTGGCGCGCACGCGCAGAACGACTTCGAACATCGCGACGACGAAAACTGGCTGCTCCATACGCTGTGGTTCAGCGAAGGCGATCGCCTCGACTATAAGCCGGTTTACATGAAGCCGCTGACGGTCGAATCGGTTCTGCCGAAAGCGCGGACCTTCTAAGGCACAAGTCAAAGGAATTTAGAAATGGCAAAGCGTACTTTCGAAATTTATCGCTACGATCCGGACAAGGACGCCGCGCCGCGCATGCAAACGTACGAGATCGAAATCGACTCGCACGAACGCATGCTGCTGGAAGCGCTCGTCAAGCTGAAGGCGCTGGACGAAACGCTGTCGTTCCGCCGTTCGTGCCGCGAAGGCGTGTGCGGTTCGGACGCAATGAACATCAACGGCAAGAACGGTCTGGCGTGTCTTACGAACCTGAACGACCTACCGCAAAAGATCGTGCTGCGCCCGCTGCCGGGCCTGCCGGTCATTCGCGACCTGATCGTCGACATGACGCAGTTCTTCAACCAGTATCACTCGATCAAGCCGTACCTGATCAACGATACGCCGCCGCCGGAAAAAGAACGTCTGCAGTCGCCGGAAGAACGCGACGAGCTGGACGGTCTGTACGAATGTATCCTGTGCGCCAGCTGCTCGACCTCGTGCCCGAGCTTCTGGTGGAATCCGGACAAGTTCGTCGGCCCGGCAGGCCTGCTGCAAGCCTATCGCTTTATCGCGGACAGCCGTGACGAAGCAACGGGCGAGCGCCTCGATAACTTGGAAGATCCGTACCGTCTGTTCCGTTGCCACACCATCATGAATTGCGTCGACGTTTGCCCGAAGGGCCTGAACCCTACCAAGGCGATTGGCAAGATCAAGGAATTGATGGTGCGCCGCGCGGTCTGAGATGGAAGACGCATCGCATCAGTCCAACCCTCTTCGCCGCGCGCGCCTTCGCTGGCGCGCGCGGCGCGGCTTGCTGGAAAACGATCTGATCTTCGAACGTTTTTTCAGCCGATATGAGCATGACCTTAGCGACGCCGACGTGGGTGCACTTACCCGCCTGCTCGAGCTGAGCGATAACGACCTGATGGACTTGCTGCTCGCGCGCAACGAACCGGAAGGCGAGCTTGCTGACCCAGACGTAGTCTGTGTTCTGGAGCTGCTGCGCACTGCTTGAGCGCGTGTTCGTTGTTCTAGGCTTGCAATTATCGAAAACCTGTTTCCATACTTCGATTGAGGATGTGTTATGACCCCGTCAGATGTTAAAGCCACGCTATCGTTCAGCGACAATTCGCCGAGCGTTGAAATGCCGATTTACAAGGGCACTCTCGGCCCGGACGTGATCGACATCCGCAAACTGTACGGCCAGACCGGCAAGTTCACGTACGACCCGGGCTTCATGTCGACGGCGGCGTGTAACTCGGCGATCACCTACATCGACGGCGACAAGGGCGAGCTGCTGTACCGCGGCTACCCGATCGACAACCTCGCGGAAAACGCCGACTTCCTCGAAACCTGCTACCTGCTGCTGAAGGGCGAACTGCCGAACGCGCAGCAGAAGGAAGAGTTCGTGAAAACGGTCACGAACCACACGATGGTGCATGAGCAGATGCACTTCTTCTTCCGCGGTTTCCGTCGCGACGCCCACCCGATGGCGATTCTGGTCGCTGCGGTGGGCGCGCTGTCGGCGTTTTATCACGACTCGCTCGACATCAACAATTCGCGTCACCGTGAAGTCTCGGCCATTCGCATGATCGCGAAGCTGCCGACGCTTGTCGCCATGGCGTACAAGTACAGCATCGGCCAACCGTTTGCGTACCCAAAGAACGACCTGTCGTACAGCGCTAACTTCATGCACATGATGTTCTCGAACCCGTGCGAAGAGTACAAGGTCAACGACGTGCTGGTGCGCGCGCTCGACCGTATCCTGATCCTGCACGCAGACCACGAGCAGAACGCATCGACCTCGACTGTGCGTCTCGCCGGTTCGTCGGGCGCGAATCCGTTCGCATGTATCGCAGCAGGTATCGCATGTCTGTGGGGTCCGGCGCACGGTGGTGCGAACGAAGCCGCACTGAATATGCTGGAAGAAATCGGCTCGGTCGACAACATTCCTGAATTCATCAAGCAGGTGAAGGACAAGAATTCGGGCGTGAAGCTGATGGGCTTTGGTCACCGCGTGTACAAGAACTACGACCCGCGTGCGAAACTGATGCGCGAAACCTGCCACGAAGTGCTGAACGAACTGGGCCTGCACGACGACCCGCTGTTCAAGCTGGCCATGGCATTGGAAAAAATCGCGCTGGAAGACGAGTATTTCGTGTCGCGTAAGCTGTACCCGAACGTCGACTTCTACTCGGGTATCGTGCAGCGCGCGCTGGGCATCCCGACGTCCATGTTCACGTGTATCTTCGCGATGGCACGTACCGTGGGCTGGATTGCACAGTGGAACGAAATGATCGCCGATCCTGAGCAGAAGATTGGCCGTCCGCGTCAACTGTTCATTGGCGACACGGAACGTGAAGCGAAGCCGATCGCCAAGCGCTAAGCATTGAAACGCACGAAGCGGCACGTCGGGAAACCGGCTGCGCCGCCAAGTGCGGTAGTTTGAAAGAAGCCCCGACGGCCATGCCGTCGGGGCTTTTTCTTTGCACGACGTTTCGGCTTCAAAGCGGCGCCGCAGCCTGACGGGTGGCATCGATACAGGTATCGTCACTACCACCCAACTCCCTGTTTTTTTATTGGTTTTTCCCCTGATTCATGGCCCCGGAGCGGGGCGCTGCGTGGCATAATCGACTGACACAGTCAGCCCGCAGTCGTTACTACCCCGCATACCACCATGGCACAGACTCTCTACGACAAATTGTGGAACACGCACGTGGTCCACACGGAAGACGACGGTACGACGATTCTCTACATCGACCGCCACCTGCTGCACGAAGTCACCAGCCCGCAGGCGTTCGAAGGCCTGAAGATGGCCGAGCGTCCGGTGTGGCGCATCAGCGCGAACTTGGCCGTGTCGGACCATAACGTGCCGACCACCGACCGCAGTCACGGCATTGCCGATCCGGTCTCGAAGCTGCAGGTTGACACGCTCGATTCGAACTGCGACGCTTACGGCATCACGCAGTTCAAGATGATGAACGACCTGCGTCAGGGCATCGTCCACATCATCGGGCCGGAGCAGGGCGCTACGCTGCCTGGCATGACGATCGTCTGCGGCGACTCGCACACGTCCACGCATGGCGCGTTCGGCGCGCTCGCGCATGGCATTGGCACCTCCGAAGTCGAGCACGTGCTGGCCACGCAAACGCTGTTGCAGAGAAAGAGCAAGAACATGCTCGTGAAGGTGGAAGGCCAGTTGCCGCGCGGCTGTACCGCGAAAGACATCGTGCTCGCCATCATCGGCAAGATCGGCACGGCAGGCGGCACCGGCTACGCAATCGAGTTCGGCGGTTCGACGATTCGCTCGCTCTCCATGGAAGGCCGCATGACGGTCTGCAACATGGCGATCGAAGCGGGCGCGCGAGCTGGCATGGTCGCCGCGGACGACACCACGGTCGAATATCTGAAGGGCCGCCCGTTCTCGCCGGAAGGCGTCGAGTGGGATCACGCGGTGGAATACTGGAAGCAGTTCAAGTCCGACGAAGGCGCGCATTTCGACCGCGTCGTCGAACTGAATGCCGCTGAAGTGCCGCAAGTCACGTGGGGCACGTCGCCGGAAATGGTCACGGCAGTAGACGGCCGCGTGCCCGATCCCGAGCGCGAAAAAGACCCGGTGAAACGCGACGCAATGGAGCGCGCGCTGAAATACATGGCGCTCGAACCGAATGCACCGATCGAGTCCATCAGGCCGGATAAAGTCTTCATTGGATCGTGCACCAACGCGCGCATTGAAGACATTCGTGCCGCGGCTTACGTCGTGAAGAAACTCGGTCGCCGTGTCGCGCCGAACATCCGTCTCGCCATGGTCGTACCGGGTTCGGGACTGGTGAAGGCGCAAGCGGAGAAAGAAGGCCTCGACAAGGTCTTTACCGAGGCAGGTTTCGAATGGCGTGAGCCAGGTTGCTCGATGTGTCTCGCGATGAACGCCGACCGGCTCGATCCGGGCGAGCGTTGCGCGTCCACGTCGAATCGTAATTTCGAAGGTCGTCAGGGTGCCGGTGGCCGTACGCACCTAGTCAGCCCCGCGATGGCTGCGGCTGCGGCCATCGAAGGGCATTTCGTCGATATTCGCAAGCTTGGATAAATCGCATGATGAAGAACATGAATCGCACCACTTTATACTGCGCCGCTTCGCACTCGGCATCTTGGCTGGGCTTCTGCTCGGTCTGGCCGGCTGCAACATGGTGCACGGATTCGGCGAGGACATGTCGCACCTCGGCAATTCGATCAGCAACCACGCTGACAAATAAGCGGTTTTTGATTTGTGCCGGCGATGCGGGGAGCGGCTCTCGGGCCGTCACGCGCATCGCCCGGTCTTGAGACAGGCAGAAGCGTCATGGATAAATTCATCGTACACACCGGCGTCGTGGCGCCGCTCGATCGCGAGAACGTCGACACGGACGCGATCATTCCGAAGCAGTTCCTGAAGTCGATCAAGCGCACGGGTTTCGGTCCGAACGCGTTCGACGAATGGCGCTACCTCGATCATGGCGAACCTGGGCAGGACAATTCGAAGCGCCCGCTGAACCCGGACTTCGTGCTGAACCAGCCGCGCTATCAGGGCGCATCGCTGTTGCTCGCGCGCAAGAATTTCGGCTGCGGCAGCTCGCGTGAGCACGCGCCATGGGCGTTGCAGCAGTACGGCTTCGGCGCGATTATCGCGCCGAGTTTCGCCGACATTTTTTATAACAACTGCTTCAAGAACGGCCTGCTGCCCATCATGCTGACCGAGCAGCAAGTCGACCATCTGTTCAACGAAACGTACGCGTTCAACGATTTCAAGCTGACCGTCGACCTCGAAGCGCAGATCGTGCGTACGTCGGACGACGGCACGGAGTATCCGTTCGAAGTCGCGGCGTTCCGCAAGTACTGTCTGCTGAACGGTTTCGACGACATCGGCCTCACGCTGCGTCATGCGGCCAAGATCCGTCAGTTCGAAGTTGAGCGCATCACGAAGCAGCCTTGGCTGGCGCATCGCATTGTCGGATAAGCAGGCGCGTGGGTTTCAACCCGCGCGCTTGCCGCCAGTTCAATCGCGCTTGAAAGTCACGAAGCAAATCATCAAGGAATTCGCATGAAGATCGCAGTGTTGCCGGGCGACGGCATCGGTCCCGAAATCGTCAAGGAAGCCGTGAAGGTTCTGAACGTGCTCGGCGAACAGTTCGAACTCGAAGAAGCGCCGGTTGGCGGCGCGGGCTATGAGGCGAAGGGCCATCCGCTGCCCGACTCCACGCTCGCGCTCGCGAAAGAGGCTGACGCGATTCTGTTCGGTGCCGTGGGCGACTGGAAGTACGATTCGCTTGAGCGTGCGCTGCGTCCGGAGCAGGCCATTCTGGGTCTGCGCAAACATCTGCAACTGTTCGCGAACTTCCGTCCGGCAATCTGCTATCCGCAACTCACGGGTGCTTCGTCGTTGAAGGAAGAGATCGTGTCCGGTCTCGACATCCTGATCGTGCGCGAACTGAACGGCGACATTTATTTCGGTGCGCCGCGCGGCATGCGCGAGGCGCCGGACGGTCTCTTCGCCGGCGCGAAGGAAGGCTTCGACACGATGCGTTATTCGGAGCCAGAAGTGCGCCGCATCGCGCATGTCGCGTTCCAGGCGGCGCAAAGGCGCGACAAGAAGTTGACGAGCGTCGACAAGGCCAACGTGCTCGAAACGTCGCAGTTCTGGCGCGACATCATGATCGACGTATCGAAGGAGTATTCGGACGTCGAACTGTCACACATGTACGTTGACAATGCGGCCATGCAACTCGTGAAGGTGCCGAAGGCGTTCGACGTGGTCGTGACCGGCAACATGTTTGGTGATATTCTCTCGGACGAAGCGGCCATGCTCACCGGCTCGATCGGCATGCTGCCGTCGGCTTCGCTCGACAAGAACAGCAAGGGTCTGTACGAGCCGTCGCACGGTTCGGTACCGGACATCGCGGGCAAGGGTGTGGCGAATCCGCTGGCCACGATCCTGTCGGCGGCCATGATGCTGCGCTACTCGCTGAACAAGGCTGAGCAGGCCGATCGCATCGAAAATGCCGTGAAGAAGGTAATGGAACAAGGCTATCGCACCGGCGACATTCTCACGCCGGGTTGCAAGCAGGTCGGCACGGTCGCCATGGGCGACGCGGTGGTTGCAGCGCTGTAAGGTGCATTCGAAGTAAAGGCGAAGCTGTTTGATCGGGCTTTCAGTAGCTTTTCAGCGGACTCGAGAAACGTGGATCGGCTTCGGTCGAAGCTGATCCACGCGTAATACGGACGATTCCGGCGGACAATCGCGTCGCCAGATTCCAGTTTCGTGTATATTGTAGCAATGGCATTTCAAGCTCAAATCTCTTCGATTTCGAAACTGCACGGCAAAACGGCTCGTGTGGTTGAGTTCGCCATTACCACCAAGCGCATGCAACGCGCGCAAAAACGATTACCCCGAAAACGATCACGAAACGCTGATCGTCCGTCGTGCCCGCTCATCTTCCCCGCGCGGTCACTGCGGGCAAAGATGCGGGGAAGTTTGCATTCGAAGGGTATGAAGTCATGAACGTAGGTCTCGTAGGTTGGCGCGGCATGGTCGGCAGCGTCCTCATGCAACGCATGCAGGAAGAGCGCGATTTCGATCTGATCGAACCGGTGTTTTTCAGCACCAGCAACGCGGGCGGCAACGCACCGTCGTTCGCCAAAAACGAGACCAAGCTCAAAGATGCAACAAGCATCGAAGACCTGAGGAAGTGCGAAGCGATCATCTCCTGCCAGGGCGGCGACTACACGAATGAAGTGTTCCCGAAGCTGCGCGCAGCGGGCTGGAATGGCTACTGGATCGACGCGGCTTCGTCGCTGCGCATGAAGGACGACGCGGTCATCATTCTCGATCCGGTCAACCTCGACGTGATCAAGAACGCGCTTGTCAAAGGCCAGAAGAATTTCATCGGCGGCAACTGCACGGTCAGCCTGATGCTGATGGCACTGGGTGGTCTGTTCCGCGAAGGCCTCGTCGACTGGATGACGACTATGACGTATCAGGCTGCATCCGGTGCGGGCGCGCAAAACATGCGCGAACTGCTGCAGCAAATGGGCACGTTGTACGGTGCGGCGAAGGAAGACCTAGCGAACCCGTCGTCAACAATTCTCGACATCGACCGCCGCGTGCTGTCCGCCATGAATAGCGACCGCATGCCGACCGACAACTTCGGCTTGCCGCTCGCCGGCTCGCTGATTCCGTGGATCAACAAGGATCTCGGCAACGGCATGTCGAAGGAAGAATGGAAGGGCGGTACCGAAACCAACAAGATTCTCGGCAAGCCGGCCATGGGTACGCCGGATTCGATTCCGGTCGACGGTTTGTGCGTGCGTATCGGCGCAATGCGTTGCCACTCGCAGGCGCTCACCATCAAGCTGAACAAGGACGTGCCGCTCGACGAAGTGAACAGCATCCTTGCATCGGGCAACGACTGGGTGAAGGTCGTGCCGAACGAGCGCGAAGCTTCCATGTGTGATCTGTCTCCGGCAGTGGTCACGGGCACGCTGACGGTGCCGGTTGGCCGCGTGCGCAAACTGGCAATGGGCGGCGAATATCTGTCCGCTTTCACGGTGGGCGATCAACTGTTGTGGGGCGCTGCGGAACCGCTGCGTCGCATGCTTCGCATTGTGCTCGACAAGTGAAGTAAACTACGCGGGTACGACGCGTAGAAAACTCAAAAAGCGTCGCGCTTGCGCGGCGCTTTTTTCATTGTGTGTTCCAAATAATAATTTGTCTTTTTCCAATTGCAAAAAAGCTGCGCGCTGACGCGCCTGGAGTCCCGATGACCTTTCGACTCTCTTCCCTGCGGCCATGTTCGTGCGTCCCGTCTCGAACCGTTTGACGTCGGCCTTGCTCGGCCTCGTGCTGTCGGCGCCGGGCGATGCGGCCAGCGTGCCCGAGGCCGCATCGGCTTCGTATGTGGCGGGCGGTCAGATTGCGGTGAAGCCGGGTCAGTCGCTGAACGACATCGCGATTGCCGTCACGCAGTCGCTCGCTCGCGCGTCGCGGGCGTTGTTTGACGCGAATCCGAATGCCTTCATGAGCCATGACCCGAGCCGGTTGCGGCTCGGGTCCACGCTTACCGTGCCGCCGCTCGACAAAACCGGCGCGCCGGTGGCGTCCGCAGCGAGCGGTGCCGCTCAATCGAATATGAACACGGCGGCAGTTAGCTCCGGCAATGCCGGTAACGCGGCAAGCGCGACGACTCAGGCGGCGCCCACGTCGGCGACACAGGCAGAGTATCCGGCGCGGCCAGTGAGCCCGCCGAAGCAAACGCGGCGACATCAGTGCCTGCTGCTGACTCACAAGCAGGCGCGCAGCCGGGTTCGCAAGCAAGTTCACAGGCGGTCCCAGCGAGCGCCGGACACGCTTGGTCCGGCTCAGTCCAGCCTGCCAGCGACGCCGCAACCGGTTCCGCAGCGCAGGCGGCCTCGCAGCCGCGCGCAGGTGTCGAGTTTGCAGCAATTGCTCGCGCTCAAAAACCGCATGCTGATGGAATTGCAGAAAAACGGCATTGGCAGCTCGCCGGCATCCACGCAGAACGCGGCGTCCACGAACGGCGCTCAGCCGGCGGCGGGTGCGTCCTCGGCGGCGGCACAAGCCGGTCATGGCAATAGCCAGGCGTCGGCGCAGACCAACGCAGGCATCTCGCAGACGAGGTTGAGCGTCGCAATCGCAATCGGTGCGGCGCTGGTGGTGCTGCTGGCCGCGATGCGCTCGCGTCGTCGCAAGCGTGAGCGTCTTGCTGCAGCGCAGGCTGCGGACGATCAGACGCCGCCGATCGTGCCGCCCAAAACGTCGTTGGCGCGCGGCACGATGCCGTCGCAAGACCAGCAGGACGACGAAGCGACACAGCACGTCTCCATGTTCTTCGATGCCGGTCGCCGGGCCATGGAAAGCGAGGCCGCGGAACAGGCGGCCGGCGAGCAACTCTCGGCAACGGAGCGCACACACGCGCTCGAAGAAGAACAGGCGGACGCGGCGGGCATCGTCGCCGAGCGTGAAGCGGCGGACCGGGCAATGGCTGGCGATGCCGACGCGGCGGCTTTCGAAGCGCCGCACGCCGATCATGTTGAAGCGGAATCGGCAGATACGCTTTCCGAAACGCATCTGCATACCACGGCAGAAACGTCCGATCCGGAACCGCTGCCCACGGCCAATCACGACAGCTTCGGCAGCGTGACCACGGTGGCAAGCTTGGCTGCAGCGGCCGAACTTGGCGCCGATGCACTGCCGCGCACCCCGCTCGACGAAGCACCGCAGTCGGAAGAGCCGTCGCGCATACCGCTTGCAGACGCGCCGCAGCCCGAAGAACTGCCGCGAGCACCGATCGGCGACGCACACCAGCCGGAAGAGACTCCGCGCACGCTGCATTGGGACGACGAACCATTGCCGGACGCGCTCGCCGAGCCGCCGGAGCCGTCCGCGCTGCCGATTGCGGTAACGCCGGGCATTGCGCCGTCGGACGAACATGACGACACAGTCGCGCCTCTCATCGACTTCGCGCATGAGGCACACGCGCCGCTCGAAGCGCTAGAGTCGCCTACCTTCGCGCCGCTTGGTCTGCCGCCGGCGAACGAACTTGGTGAATTGTCGTTCGATACGCGCGACGAACTGCGCGACGCCGACTACGACCAGCCGTTGGCGCATCTGCCCGTCGCGCCCGCAGGCGCGCCCGCTCAGAACGAAATTCCACGCGACGCGCTCGACGCTTTCGGCGGCCTGGACATGCCTTTGCCGCCACGCGTCGAATCGGCGGACGACCGCATTCATGTGCCCGCGTCGCTTACCACGCAGCCGGTTGCTTCGCCTCAGTCCACCGCGCAGCAGGCCGTCGCGCCGCTCGGTGCGGCCGGTTTCGGCGTGCTCAAGCTCGATTTCGATCTCGAATTGCCGCCGAGCCCGACCCAGCCGATCCCGGCGTTCACGGCGACCGAACTGAGCCGCATCGCACGCAACAAGCTCGATCTGGCGGCGGAGTACATCGAGCTCGGCGATCTGTCCGGCGCGCACACGCTCATCAATGAAGTGATCGAGGCTAACGATCCGGCAACGCGCACCGAAGCACGCGCGCTGCTCTCGACTCTCGCGCCTTTGTCGTGAAGCGTATTGCGTTAGGCATTCAGTACGACGGCTCGGCATTTTGCGGCTGGCAGTCGCAACCGCACGGCAACACCGTGCAGGACGAGCTCGAGCGCGCGTTGCGAGAATTTGCGCAGATGCCGGTGCAGACGGTCGTCGCGGGGCGTACGGACACGGGTGTGCACGGGCTCGGGCAAGTCGTGCATTTCGACACCGAACTCGACCGCGCGGGCATTTCCTGGGTGCGCGGCCCGAACTCGTTTTTGCCGAAGTCGATCGCCGTGCAGTGGGCGAGGCCGATGCCCGAAGAGTTTCATGCGCGCTTTTTGGCGTTCGAACGCACTTATTACTACGTGCTGTACGTGAATCCGGTTCGCTCGCCCATGCTGGCGACGCGCGCCGGCTGGAGCCACGCGTCGCTCGACGTGGACGCAATGCGCGTCGCTGCGGCATTGCTGATCGGCGAGCACGACTTTTCGGCGTTCCGGTCGTCGCAATGTCAGGCGAAGACGCCGGTCAAGCATCTGTATCAGATCGACGTGCTCCAGCAGGGCGATTTTGTACACTTCCGCTTCCGGGCCAATGCGTTTTTGCATCACATGGTGCGTAACATCATGGGCTGTTTCGTCTACATTGGCCGCGGGCGTCGTCCGGTGGATTGGATGGCCGAGGTTTTGGCCGGGCGTGATCGCGAATTCGCCGCGCCGACCTTCATGCCGGACGGCTTGTACCTCGCGCAAGTGCGCTATCCTGAGCAATTCGACGTGCCCGCGCCGCAAATTGGCAGCGTGTCGTGGAGTACCGTATGGACCGAGCAAGCCAAATCATGAAATCAGCCGAAATCGCGTCGCAGGACACTGCCGGAACCGCCGAACGGGCACAGGCCGGCCAGCGTCGCACGCGCGTCAAGCTTTGCGGGTTGTCGAAGCCCGAGGACGTTGCGCACGCCGTTGACCTCGGCGCCGACGCGATCGGACTCGTCTTCTATCCGCCGAGCCCGCGCTCGGTGAGCGTCGCCCAGGCTGTGGAACTGGTGCACGACGTGCCGCCGTTCGTGTCGGTTGTCGGCCTGTTCGTGAATGTCACACCCGACTGCATCCGCGAAGTGGTCAGCAACGTGGGTCTTTCGCTGCTGCAGTTTCACGGCGACGAAACCGCCGAACAGTGCGAAACGCTCGCCGGCGTTGCGGGTTTGCCTTGGTTGCGCGCGCTGCGCGTCGCGGCGGATACTCAACCGGCCGATTTGGTAAAATCGACTTTCAATTATTCAGCAGCCAGCGGCCTCCTGTTCGACACCCATGTCGAAGGCTACGGCGGTGGCGGGAAGGTTTTCGATTGGTCACTTATTCCAGCAGAGCTCGCGCGTCGGACCGTTTTGAGTGGTGGGTTGAACGCGCAAAACGTCAGTGACGTGATCCATCAAGTGCGCCCGTACGCGGTCGATGTATCCAGCGGCATCGAAGTGCCGGGCGCCAAGGGCATGAAAGATCACGCCCGGATGGCGGCGTTCGTGCGAGCGGTGCGCGCGGCAGACGCCGAATGAATCTGGCGGTGCGGCCCGTTTCGATCGCAGCCGCACGCCACACTGAGAAGAGTGCTCACCATGTATAACTTGCCTGACGAAAGAGGCCATTTCGGCCAGTTTGGCGGCGTGTTCGTTGCTGAAACGCTTGTTCACGCGCTCGACGAGCTGCGTGCCGCCTACGAAAAATTTCAGAAAGACCCTGAGTTCGTCGCCGAATATGAGCGCGAACTAAAATATTTCGTGGGTCGCCCTTCGCCAATTTATCACGCGCAGCGCTGGAGCGAAATGCTCGGAGGCGCGCAGGTTTTCCTCAAGCGCGAAGACCTGAATCACACCGGCGCTCACAAGGTTAATAACGTGATCGGCCAGGCGCTGCTCGCCAAGCGCATGGGCAAGCCACGCGTGATCGCCGAAACTGGCGCCGGTCAGCACGGCGTGGCTACGGCGGCCATCGCCGCCCGCTTCGGCATGGAATGCGTCGTGTATATGGGCGCGGAAGACGTGCGTCGCCAGGCCGCCAACGTGTATCGCATGAAACTGCTCGGCGCGACCGTCGTGCCGGTGGAATCGGGCTCGCGCACGCTGAAAGACGCGTTGAACGAGGCCGTGCGCGACTGGGTTACGAACGTCGAAAACACGTTCTACATTATCGGCACGGTGGCGGGTCCGCATCCGTATCCGATGATGGTGCGCGACTTCCAGCGCGTGATCGGCGACGAGTGCAAGGTGCAGATGCCCGAACTCGTGGGCCGTCAGCCGGACGCCGTGATTGCGTGCGTTGGCGGTGGTTCAAACGCAATGGGCATCTTTTACCCGTATATTGACGATACTTCGGTGCAGCTTATCGGCGTTGAAGCTGCCGGCCACGGCATCGAATCCGGCCGGCATGCGGCTTCGCTGATCGGCGGAAGCCCAGGCGTGCTGCACGGCAACCGTACTTACCTGCTGCAGGACGAGAACGGCCAGATCATCGAGACGCATTCGGTCTCGGCGGGCCTCGACTATCCGGGCGTGGGTCCCGAGCATGCGTGGCTAAAAGACAGCAAGCGTGCGCAATACGTCGGCATCACCGACGAAGAGGCGCTCAAAGCGTTCCATGATTGCTGCCGGATCGAAGGCATCATTCCGGCGCTGGAGTCGAGCCACGCGCTCGCCTACGCCGCGAAGCTCACGCCTATTCTGCCGAAGGACAAATACCTTCTGGTCAACTTGTCGGGCCGTGGCGACAAGGACATGCACACGGTCGCTGAGCGATCCGGCATTCAATTCTGAGTCATTCGACGATGCGTGACGAGTTCGACGAGCCGCAACCGGCGGTTGAGACCAACGTGGCCGCCGGCGTTACGGCGGCCGAGGCGCTTGCGCTGTTGCCGCAGGTGCCCGCCGGCATCCAGCTGTTGAACCGCGATTTTCTGACCGACGTCGTCAATATTCCAGACGGGTCGATCGACTTGATCGTCTGCGATCCGCCCTACGGACTGGGCAAGGACTACGGAAACGACTCCGACATGCGGACGGGCGAGGAATTTCTCGCCTGGACGTGTGGCTGGCTCGAGCTTGCGATTCCGAAGCTCAAGCCAACAGGTTCGTTCTACATTTTCTGCACATGGCAATACGCGCCGGAAATCTTCAGTTTCTTGAAGACAAAACTCACGATGATCAACGAAATCATCTGGGACCGACGCGTGCCGAGCATGGGCGGAACGACCCGGCGCTTCACGTCGGTACACGACAACATCGGTTTCTTCGCGGTGTCGAAGGATTATTTCTTCGATCTCGATTCCGTCCGCATCCCGTACGATGCCGTCACGAAGAAGGCGCGTTCGCGTAAGTTGTTCGAGGGCAGCAAGTGGTTGGAGCTTGGCTATAATCCGAAAGACGTCTGGGCGGTCTCGCGGCTACATCGGCAACATGCTGAACGCGTCGCGCATCCCACCCAGAAGCCTCTGGAAATTGTCGAGCGCATGGTGCTGGCAAGTTGTCCAAAGGGCGGTCGCGTGCTCGATCCGTTCATGGGCAGTGGCACCACGGCTGTTGCGTGCACTCGTCAACAGCGCGAATTCGTCGGCTATGAGATCAATGAAGGTTACTGCGCAATCGCGCGCGAACGCGTGAGCGCGGCCGCGGCGCTGCCTGTCAGTGCGCGTAAAACGCGCAAAGCCGCTGTGAAAGCCGAGCAGCAAACCGAGAGACCCAGTAAGTACCGGAAAGAGTACCGGAAAGCAGCGGCGAGTAGCGACGCGCAGCAGGCAGAGGCTTGAGGCCCAACGCGCAGTAGCCAGACAATCGAGAATATTTCCATGTCCCGTATCAAGAACACGTTCGACTCGCTGTCCGCTCAAGGCAAAAAAGGCCTGATTCCGTTCATGACGGCCGGCGACCCCGATCCGGCGCGCACGGTCGAATTCATGCATGCACTCGCCGCTGGCGGTGCCGACGTGATCGAACTTGGCGTGCCGTTTTCCGATCCGATGGCCGACGGCCCGGTGATCCAGCAATCGTCGGAGCGCGTGCTGGCGCAAGGCGTGTCGCTGCGCCATGTCATGGTCGATGTGAAGCGCTTTCGCGAAACGAACGATACGACGCCGGTCGTACTGATGGGTTACGCAAACCCCATCGAACGCATGGGCACCGAAGCGTTTGCAGCGGCGGCGAAGGAAGCCGGTGTTGACGGCGTGCTGGTCGTCGACTATCCGCCCGAAGAGTGGGCTAACTTTGCGCAACAGATGCGATCTGCCGGCATCGATCCGATTTTCTTGCTTGCGCCCACGTCCACGGACGAACGCATCGCTGAAGTCGGCAAGATCGCCAACGGCTACGTCTACTATGTGTCGCTGAAAGGGGTGACCGGAGCGGCAAGTCTGGACGTTTCCAGCATCGCGAGTAAAATCCCGGCCATCAAGTCGCGCGTACCCCTGCCGGTGGGCGTCGGTTTTGGCATTCGTGACGCGCAAACCGCGCGTTCGGTCGCCGAAGTGTCCGACGCCGTCGTGATCGGCAGTCGCATCGTGCAATTGCTGGAAAAGGCAGCGCCGGAAAGCGCCGCCAGAGAGCTGACCAGCTTCGTCACCGAAGTGCGCGAGGCGTTGGACAGCGGCGCGACTGCCCGATAACTTATTTTTTTGTCGTCTGTTATGCAAGTGGCTGCGGGTTAAGGCTTCTTAATCCGCCGTTCGCGCGATTACCGACACCTGAAGGATTCGATATGAGCTGGCTCGATAAACTGCTGCCGCCGAAAATCAAGCAAACCGATCCGAAGAACCGCAAGGGGATTCCGGAAGGCCTGTGGATCAAGTGCCTGTCATGCGAAGCCGTGCTGTATCGCAACGACGTGGAAGCTAATCTGCACGTTTGCCCGAAGTGCGATCACCACATGCGTATCGGCGCGCGTGAGCGGCTCGACGGCTTGCTTGATCCGGAAGGCCGTTATGAAATCGGCCAAGAAATCGTCCCGGTCGACGCACTCAAGTTCAAGGACAGCCGCAAGTATCCTGAGCGCCTGAAAGAGGCGATGGACGACACGGACGAAATCGATGCGATGGTCGTCATGGGCGGCGCGATCCGCACGCTGCCGGTGGTAGTCGCGTGTTTCGAGTTCTCGTTCATGGGCGGCTCGATGGGTTCGGTGGTCGGCGAGCGTTTTGCCCGCGGCGCACAGAACGCGCTCGAGCAGAAAGTGCCGTTCATCTGCTTCACCGCCTCGGGCGGCGCGCGTATACAGGAAAGCCTGCTGTCGCTCATGCAGATGCCCAAGACCACGGCCATGCTCACCAAACTCGCTGAAGCCAAGCTGCCGTTTATTTCCGTGCTGACCGATCCGACCATGGGCGGCGTGTCGGCGAGCTTCGCGTTCCTTGGCGACGTCGTGATTGCCGAGCCGAAGGCGCTGATCGGCTTCGCCGGCCCGCGCGTGATCGAACAAACCGTGCGCGAAAAACTGCCGGAAGGCTTCCAGCGCGCTGAGTTCTTGCTCACGAAGGGTGCGATCGACATGATCGTCGACCGTCGCAAGCTGCGCGAAGAAATCGCGCAACTCATGGCGCTGTTGAGCCATCAGCCTGCCGACGCGGTGGCTTGGACGGCCATAGCCCGTCATTGCCGACCGCCGCGCTTCTGAGGCGCGAATCGGTCCGAAAAGCAGCAATTGAGCGCGCCGCGTGAGAGATCAAGCGGCGCGCTTTCATTTCCGGGATAATCACGGTCTTGCTGCGTGGTCCCGGCATTTTCGCGAATCCGCCTGGACACGAGAAAATCACCGCGCATTGGCCATGCGACCGGATTCAAAGCAGCACCGATTGACCCGCGACCAACCCCGCTACACCCGCGATTCACCCGCAACTGATCTGATGACGACATTTCCTACCCTCGACGCGTGGCTCACGCACCTTGAATCTGCGCATCCGGTCGGCATCGACATGGGATTGGCGCGTATCAGCAAGGTGCGCGACGTGATGCAGCTGTCGTTCGCGTGTCCGGTCATCACAGTGGGCGGCACGAACGGCAAGGGTTCGACCTGCGCGATTCTCGAGTCGATTCTGCTGCGCGCCGGTTTCACGGTGGGTTGTCACACGTCACCACATCTGCTCACGTTTAATGAGCGGGCGCGCGTGAACGGCGCGATGGCAAGCGACGCGGACCTGCTGCCGCATTTCGAGGCCGTCGAGGCCGCGCGCCTGAGCCTCGCCGAACCCGTCACGCTGACGTATTTCGAATTCACGACGCTCGCGATCATGAGCCTCTTTGCCTCGCGTGGGCTGGACGCGGTGATTTTCGAAGTGGGTTTGGGCGGCCGTTTGGATGCGGTCAATATTCTCGATACCGACTGCGCGATCATCACGAGCATCGACATCGATCACACCGAATACCTTGGCGATACGCGCGAAAAGATCGGCCTCGAAAAGGCCGGCATTTTCCGACCGGGCAAGCCGGCAATCTGCGCGGATCCGGTGCCGCCGCAAACGCTCATCGACTACGCCGAAAAGATTGGCGCGGAATTGTGGCTTTTTGGCCGCGATTTCCGTTATGAAGGACAAGCGGGCAGCGAGCGCCAGCAGTGGAGCTACGTCGGCCCGGGCATGCGGCGTTCGGCGCTCGCCTATCCGGCGTTGCGCGGCGCGAATCAGTTGATCAACACGTCGGCCGCGCTGGCCGGGCTGGAAGCGCTGCGCGACCGGTTGTCGGTTTCCGCGCAAGACATTCGCCTCGGACTTGCCAACGTCGAATTGCCGGGCCGCTTCCAAGTGTTGCCGGGCAAGCCGTCCGTCGTGCTCGAGGTCGGCCATAACCCGCACGCTGCCGCCGTATTGTCGCAGAATCTCGGCAACATGGGCTTCTTTCCGTACACGTACGCCGTATTCGGTGCAATGCGCGACAAGGATATTGCAGGCGTCCTGACGCATCTGAAGGGCGAAATCGATCACTGGTGTGTAACGGATTTGCCCACGCCGCGGGCGGCGTCCGCGGAAGAACTGGAAGCCGTTTTGCGCGAGCAGGGCGTGGAAGACGGCGTCGACAGTAGTGTGACGCGCTACGCAACACCTGCAGGAGCATTCCAAGACGCGCTAAAACGAGCTTCAGAGAATGATAGAATTGTAGTTTTCGGTAGTTTCTATACTGTAGCAGGCGTTATGGCCTACCGTAAATCGCAGCAACACTGAACGGGTACTAGGCTCGAACCAAGCGATTCATGGGAATTTTCTCGTTCGGCAAGAAAGACGACGCGCCAAGTCGGCGCGGCGCAAACACCAGTTCCACTCGGGCCGCCCGTGGCGAGCGCGTGGAGAGGCGAACCCGCCGCACCCGCCGCACGGAGCGCAGCGTTGCCGACGCGATGTTGCTCGACCCTACGTTGCCGGAAAAGCAGCGTGCGCGGCGTCGGCTCGTCGGCGCAATCGCGCTGGTCGTGGCGGCAGTGGTTGTCCTGCCTATGGTGCTGGACTCGCATCCCAAGCCGGTCACAGACGACATTTCCTTCGACATTCCCAGCCGCTCTGCGCCCAAACTCGCTAAAAGCGACGAAGGTACGCAGGCCGGCGTAGCGCCCGATAATCCTGCGACCGATTCGGCATTGCCGGCTTCGAGCCTCGCGCCGGCAACGGTGGCCGATTCGGCCAATGGGGCCAAGGATCAGAGCGCGGCGCCTGCGGCGAAGTCGGCCGATAAATCAACCGACAAGCCCGTCGCGAAGCCACAAGCACCGGCCGTTGCTGCAAATACGGCACCTGCTGCTGCACCGGCTAGGCCGGCGTCCGCTGCGCCTGCGAAGCAGACGAAACCGCCGGTCACGCGTAACGCGGCAACCGCTCCGGCACCGGTCACTGACGAAGCGAATGCCGCTGCGGCCAGCGCCGACGCGAACTCCGGCACGCCGGCATCGCCGCCGGGCAGCCGTTTCGCGGTGCAACTGGGCGCCTTCGCCAACGAGGCGAACGCGCGTAATTGGGCAGCCAAGTTGAAAGCGGCCGGCGTGCCCGCATATACCGAACATCGGAAGCAGGCAGATGGCTCCACGCTCACGCTGTTGCGAGCCGGACCGTTCGCCGATCGCGCAGCGGCCAGCGCCGCGATTGCGAAGGTTCGCGAAACCGGCCTGACGTCGGGTGCGAACGGCGGCGTTGCACAGTAAGCGAGCGATGTTCACTGCCTTCGACTACGCTGTAATGGTGGTGATCGGTTTGTCGGCGCTGCGCGGTGCGTGGCGCGGCCTTCTGTCCGAGGTGTTCGGACTGATCGGCTGGATCGCGGCATTTTTCATTGCATGCCGGTTCGTCGGCTACGTCGTGCCTTATATCCCGTCCACGTGGCCGGGCGGCGCGTTGACCCGGTGGCTGCTGGCTTTTGCGCTGGTAGTGGTGGGCGTGGTCGTGGTGGCGAGCGTGCTGAATGCGCTCCTCGCCCGCATCGTGCAGGCAAGCGGGCTGGGCGGAATCGACCGCTCGCTCGGTTTGATGTTCGGCCTCGTGCGCGGGGTCATTCTGGTGCTGATTCTGGTCGCCCTCGCTGGCTTGACCGAACTGCCCCGACAGGAATTCTGGCGCAACGCCTTGCTTCGGCCCTACGCGGTCGGGGGCGTGCACGTAATGAAACCCTGCTTCCCGAGACACTCGCCGCCTACGTCCGTGTATGACGGTCTGACATGTAGTCAAAGGGAGGAAGCAGGACTCCGGCGCAATCCGGCCCGCCTGTTCGTACCTGCCGCGTTCCCTCGCGGTGCGTCACGCAACATGGCGCGCACCGGCCGCCCCGACGAATTTCGTACCTTTGAAGGACATGCCATGTGCGGCATCGTAGGCGTAGTTTCCCACTCTCCGGTCAACCAGCTGATCTATGACAGCCTGCTGCTTCTGCAGCACCGCGGTCAGGACGCAGCCGGCATCGCAACCGCGAACGGCAGCAATTTCCATATGCACAAGGCCAACGGCATGGTGCGTGACGTGTTCCGCACGCGCAACATGCGCAGCCTGCCCGGCAACACCGGTATCGGCCAGGTTCGCTACCCGACCGCCGGTTCCGCATCGAGCGAAGAAGAAGCCCAGCCATTCTACGTGAACGCGCCGTTCGGCATCATCCTCGCGCACAACGGGAATCTCACCAACTGGCAGCAGTTGAAAGACGAGATGTTCCGTATCGACCGCCGCCACATCAACACCAATTCCGACACGGAAGTCATGCTCAACGTGCTCGCGCACGAACTGCAGCTTTCCAGCTCGGGCCTGCAACTCGATCCGGCTGCGTTCTTCAAGGCCGTGTCGGGCGTGCATCGCCGCGTGCGTGGGTCGTACGCGATCGTTTCGCTGATCGTCGGCTACGGTCTGCTCGGTTTCCGCGACCCGTTCGGCATTCGTCCGCTTTGTCTCGGCAAGCAGGAAACGCCGGAAGGCGTCGAATGGATTCTAGCGTCGGAATCGGTTGCGATTGAAGGCATCGGTTTCGAGTTCGTGCGCGACGTCGAACCGGGTGAAGCCATTTTCATCGACATCGACGGCAATCTGCACTCGCAACAGTGCGCAACGGCACCGAGCCTGAATCCCTGCATTTTCGAACTCGTGTATCTGGCGCGTCCGGACTCGGTGCTCGACGGCGTGCCAGTCTACAATGTGCGTCTGCGCATGGGCGACTACCTTGCGGAGAAGATCAAGCGCGAACTGCCCGACGTCGCGATCGACGTCGTGATGCCGATTCCGGACTCGTCGCGTCCGGCGGCCATGCAGGTCGCAAAGAAGCTGGGCGTGGAATACCGCGAAGGCTTCTTCAAGAACCGTTACGTCGGCCGTACCTTCATCATGCCGGGCCAGGCGGTGCGCAAGAAATCCGTGCGCCAGAAGCTGAACGCGATGGGCATCGAGTTCAAGGGCAAGAACGTGCTGATCGTCGACGATTCGATCGTGCGTGGCACCACATCGCATGAAATTGTGCAGATGGCGCGCGATGCAGGCGCGAACAAGGTGATCTTCGCATCGGCGGCGCCGCCGGTGAAATTCCCGAACGTCTACGGCATCGACATGCCGACGCGCGGTGAACTCGTCGCCCACGGCCGCACGGACGAAGAAGTGGCGCGCATGATAGGTGCCGACCATCTCGTTTATCAGGACGTCGACGCGCTCAAGCAGGCCGTGCGCGACATCAACCCGGCGCTGAAGGAGTTCGAAGCATCGTGCTTCGACGGCAATTACGTGACGGGCGACGTTACCACCGAGTATCTCGACCGAATCGAAATGGCGCGTCTCGCACCGTCGTCGCAGTCGGATCGTGACGCGGCTAGCGAAGCCATCGACGGCGGCGGCCCGGCCCGTGCGCAATTGCATCTGCAATTGTCCGTGGGTTGAGCGCGGTTCAGTAATTAGTAGAAAAGCAGCAGAACGCGAGCCGCCGCCCGGCGGTTCGCGAATCACCAATGAAGCAGCAAGTTGGGTGATGAATCAGGAATCAGTGGCGCAGCGCGCGCCACTGTCCGGGCGCCAGCCCGAAACGCCGCGTGAACGCGTGTGTGTAAGCGCTCTGATCGCCGAAACCAATTTCCAGCGCGATTTCCGTGAGCGAAAGCCGAGGATCCGAGAAAGCACCGTGATCGACATGTCGAGTCGCAAACTTTGCAAATAGCGATGCGGCGTCTCCCCGAAAGCCTCGATGAATAGCTGATGAAAGCGCCGCATGCCGAAGCCGCAATGCGCGGCGAGATTGGCAATGCGCAGTGGTTCCGACAGATGCGCGCGCAGCCAGCGGTCGATGCGCGCAAAGTCGAGACCCGCGCCGGGCGCCAGCACGGCAGATGCCGTGCCTGCTTCGGCCACGAGCGCGGCGCCGAGACGCGCCGCGGCGCCCCATTGAAAGCGTCGCTTGTCCAGATCGCTGATGGATGCGCCGCGATGCGATGCACGAGGGCGGTGAGCGAGGCGTCGACGGTGACGGCCCGCGCGCGCTCGAAAAGCCGCTCGGGCACCGCGAGCGACGCCGCGGGCAAATCGAGCACCAGCTGCCGGTTCTCGCCGACACCCGCATAGTCGTGACGCGCGTCGGCGGGGATCAGCCAGGCGGAGCCGCTGTCGATCTGTTGCGCAACGCCGTCTACCATCATCACCATCGCGCCGTCGAGGCCGAGCACGACCTGATGGAAGTCGTGCACGTCCGACGCCTCGACCGCGCCATAGCGGCGCAGCGAGACACTGGGAGCGTGAATGTCGGCGTGAGTCATGATGAGTCGACGGCTGCGTTGCGCAGGAACGGACAGCGAAAAACTTAAACGTCGAGCAGTTTGACTTCGAAGACGAGCGTCGCATTCGGCGGAATGACGCCGCCTGTACCGCGCACGCCGTAGCCGAGTTGCGGCGGAATCGTCAGCTTGCGCGTGCCGCCAACCTTCATGCCTTGCACGCCTTCATCCCAGCCCTTGATGATCATGCCGCCGCCCAGAACGAACGCGAACGGGTCGTTGCGATCCTTGCTGGAGTCGAACTTCTGGCCGTCGGTCAGCCAGCCGGTGTAATGCACGCTGACGGTCTTGCCCGCGATAGCTTCGGCGCCGGTGCCTTCCACGATGTCTTCATACTTCATTCGGTAGTGACAGTCGACATATTTCGTTCCTCAGATGAAAATATAAAAATTGACATTGTAGGCGCGTTGACGGCGCCAGGTCGAAGATTGCATGTGGCACATGGATTGCGTCGAAAAATGGCCATTCGGCTAAGGTGGTTGCGCCGGATGGCATGCCTATAAATGATGGGGCTTCTTTCAATCATCATGCACTGGCCTGAGAGGACTCGATCGTGACAACGTCTTTCACCGGATCTGCTGGCGAGAAACCGGCATTTTCCGGCTTCGCCGTATCGGAACGCACTGCACACCTGCGCGCGGAAACTGCGCTGTTCATGCGCGATCACGTGTTCTCGCTCGTGTCGCACGACCTGCGCGGTCCGCTGAACGGCATTTATAGCTGGGCGTACGTGCTCGAACGCAAGCTCGACCCGAACGATCCCAACTCGCGGCGCGCCGTCACTGGCATTCGCAGCGGCGTCGACCAGCAGGTCAAACTGCTCGAAACGGTGGTGGACACCACGCGCGCCGAAACGCGCTCGCTTGCGCTCAACTGCGAACCGTTTCCGCTGCATCCGCTCATCAACGAAACGGTTGAGGAAGTGCGTGCGGGTTTTGCGCGGCTTCGCGGCGTCGAAATCACGGTCGTCGATTCGCAACTCGCCACCGAACAACCGAACGGCGACCGCGAGCGCCTTGCCGCGGCTGTCTGGCTGATGCTCGCGTTCGCCGTTGAGGCGAGCGCACGAGATTCGGCCGTCACACTGGCTGCGCGCGTGGACGGCAACGCATGGCATGCCACGGTCAACTTTACGTTTAGCGGCGGCGCGCTGGAAGATCCCGCCTTGCCGCATTTGCTGGAAGCGTTCGCGCGCAAGCAGGCGTGCGAACCGCGCGAGGCCAAGCGCATTGCATGGGTGTTCGCGCTTTGCAAGCGCGTGGCCGAAGCGCACGGCGGCGGCTTCGAGCAAACCGATACGATAGACGGTGAAGCCACCACGCTGTCGCTTCGCATTCCGCTTAGCGCATCGGCTGCAACGTGAGCGCCGGTCAGTTTCACGCATACGTGCTCGCGATTAACTTTCATCGGGCTTTCACCCTCTATACTGACAACTTTTGTTGCCGGAGCCCTTCGCTTTGATCCAGGTTGTCGCCCTTATCGGTGCGTTGTTTCTCGTTGCCCTCAACGGTTTTTTCGTCGCCGCGGAATTCGGTCTGGTCAAGCTCCGGCAGACGCGCGTGCAGAGTCTCGCCAAACGCTACGGCATACGCGGGCGGCTGCTCGCGAAAGTGCACGGCCGGCTCGATGCGTATCTGTCCGCGTGTTAGCCCGGCATCACGTTGGCGTCGCTCGGGCTTGGCTGGATCGGCGAACCTGCGTTCGCCGAACTGCTCACGCCGCTCTTCAGCCTGCTCGGCGTGGAGTCGGAGAAGCTGATTCACGGCATTTCGCTCTTCTTCGCGTTTCGTGTATTTCGTTCCTGCACATCGTAGTGGGCGAACTCGCGCCGAAGTCGCTCGCCATCCGTGAAGCGGAAAAGGTGTCGCTGTGGGCCGCCACGCCGCTCTACGGCTTCTACTGGGCCATGTACCCCGCAATCTGGGTGCTCAACACCAGCGCGAACGCCGTGCTGAAACTGGCCGGTCTCGACGCCGATCACGGCCACGATTCGCACTATTCGACGGACGAACTCAAGCTGATACTGCGGGTCGTCGTGCCAACGTGGCGAGCGAACTCGACTCGCCGGAAAACGCATACAGCCAGGACGAATGGAACACGATTGCGCACTCGCTCGATTTTTCGCGCATGACCGTGTCGGACCTGATGCGCCCGGCGTTCGAGATGGTGGGCATGCGGCGCGATCTGCCGTTGCGCGAAAACATGCAGGTGGTCGCGCGGCATCGCTTCAGCCGCTATCCGCTGTTCGAAGACGCATCCGGCGAGCGCGTGGCCGGCATGATTCACCTGAAGGATTGCTGCTCGCGCGCTAGGCGGGCAGCACGCTCGACGACCTGTCCGACTACGCGCGTCCCGTTCAATACGTGAAACTCGACATGCCGGCGCTCGAACTGTTTCGACGCTTCCGTAAAGGCGCGCCGAATTTCGCGCTCGTCGATCACAAGAATTCGAAGCCGGTCGGCTTTCTCACGCTCGACAATCTGCTGGGTGCGCTCGTCGGCCAGATTCACGACGAGTTCCGTCAGGGCGACGCCGACTGGAACCGCATGGACGACGGTACGCTGATGGGCAAGGGCAGTCTGCCCGTGGTGTCGCTGGAGCGTGCGTTCGACATCGACGAAGGCAAGGCCGAATCGGTCGGCGGCCTCGTCATTCAGGCGCTCAACGATCTGCCCACCGAGGGTCAGCGCGTGGAGTTCGACCACTTCGACGTGGTAGTGAAGAAAATGAAAGGTCCGCGCATCGTGCTGGTTCGCGTGTACCCGAAGTGTTCGACGACGAAGGCGATTAAAATTGTCCTCCACACTCGGGGGGCGACATGGGATATGTGCTGGTGCTGTGCGTCGGTTTGCTGGCCGGCACATTGAGCGGTGTCATCGGTACCGGTTCGTCGATGATGCTGATGCCGGTGCTCGTCATGCTGTCCAGTCCGCAGCAGGCGGTGCCGATCATGGCCATCGCGGCCATCATGGGCAACTTCGGCAAGGGCGTGGTGGCGGGAAATCGATTGGCGGGCGTGCGGCGCCTACTGCATCACGGCGGTTCCCGGCGCGGCATTCGGTGTGCGTACGCTGCTTGCGCTGCCGCCCCATGCCGTTGAAATTGCCCTCGGTCTCTTCTTCTCTTCGTCGTCATGGTGCCCACGCGCCGCTGGCTCACGCGCCGCGAAATCAAATTTTCCTTGTGGCAACTATCGCTGATCGGCGCGGTGGTGGGTTTTCTCACGGGCATCGTCGTGTCCACCGGGCCGATTACCGTGCCCGTTTTCATGTCGTATGGGCTGGTGAAGGGCGCGTTCCTCGCCACCGAGGCGGCCGGTTCGCTCGCCGTGTACGGCGCGAAGGTCGCTGTGTTCGACCACTTCGGCGCATTGCCACTGCATGTCGTGATCGACGGTCTCATCACCGGTACGTCACTTATGATCGGCTCGTTCGCCGCCCGAACCATCGTCGTGAGAATGAGCCCCGCGATGTTCAAGCTCGTCGTGGATGGGCTGATGCTGTCGTCGGGTCTGTCTTTATTGTGTGGGCGGCGGGGCGCTAGAAAAACGGCACACGTCGCCGTTTTTCCACGCCGTTCCGTCATCAGCTACGCGGCACGCCGTTCTCTACAAGTATCGCGATCGGCATGGCGCCCAGCGCTTCGCGTAGATACAGCAAGCCGTTCTCATCCACCTTCGGCGCAGCCGGACTCAGCCAGTCGAACAACGCACGCGCGGACAGATCGGCCGGCACCTCGACAGCCGTATCGCCCCACTTCTCCGGATCGACCAGCGGCAGGCCGCCTTCGCTGCCAAGCAGATTGGCAGCGAGACGACTCGCCACCACGATGGCCCACGCGTTGCCGTGGCGCCGCGCAAACGCAATCACGTTCTGTGCATGCTCGCCACGCACCGTGAGCGGCAAATACGTGCCCTGGCTCAACAGTTCCGGCAGATGCGTGCGCAGGGCGAGCACGCGCTGCAGCACGGCGAGCTTTACACGTCCGTCGCGCCAGTCGGCGAGAAACTCCGAGGGCGGCGTTTGCGTGATCATCGTGGCGCGTTTGTCGAAATCGACAGGCTGGCGATTGTCCGGATCGACGAGGCTGAAGTCCCACAACTCGGTGCCCTGATAAAGGTCTGGAATCCCGGGCGATGTGAGACGCAGCACCGTCTGCTGCAAACTATTCAGCGCGCCCGCTCGGCCAATGCGTGCGACGAACGCCGACAACTCTTTCAGAAAGCCGTCACGCCGCTGCGGCGCGAGGATGTCGAACAGGAAGTCGCGGCAGCCGGCTTCGAACGCTTCGTCTGGTGCGAGCCAACTGGTTTGCAGCTTGGCTTCGCGCAGCGCCTTCAATTGCCACTGCACGACGCGCTCGGCGAGTTCTTTCACGCCCGCTTCGTCGTCCGGTTTCAGCTCGGGCAGCCAGCAACCCACCAACGTTTGATACAGCATCGCTTCCGCATCCGGTCCCGGCGACCAGTCTTGACTCATATCTTGGCTCACGCTGCTGACCGGCTTGCCGTTGAGCGCGCGCCGCTGCGGCGCATTCAATGTCGACCAGCGGCGCAGCGTCGCGCTCCATTCGCCGGGAATTTCGCTCAGCACCGCGAGCCGCGCCCGCACGTCTTCACCACGCTTGTGGTCGTGCGTGACGGTGGTCAGCATCGCGTGGGGAAAGCGGTGCGAGCGTTCGAGATTGGCCGCGTGAAAATCGTCGACCGACAACGCGAATTCGCCCGGATCCGAGCCCACTTCGTTGCGCGACAGCAGACGTCCGTAGCGATAACACGCGGTATCTTCGATGGCCTTTGCGGCAACCGGCGCGGTGAGCTGCGAAAAGAGCGTCTGCGCGGTGCGCCGCGCCGAGCCTGCATGATTCGGCGCAGTGCCGCCGTTTTGCCCGCCGTGTCTCGTCGCGTTGGCGCGATTCGCGGATGCGTCGTCGCTGCCGCCGCCGAGCCACTCGTTCACGCGTTCGAGCGCGACATGATCGGCGCGCGAGAGCGAAGCCTTCGCGCCCGCCAGCGCCTGATCGAAGTACAGGTTATCCGTCGCGCTACGCAGGCCATTTTGCGGATAGATGCGATACACGGGGAAATGCACGACCAGTTCGGTCAGCACGCGGCGCAGCGTCGTGAACGTGAAATCGCGCGTGGTCAGCGAATCGCGTGCAATGTGATGCTGATGCAACGCGCGCGCCGCGCGATCCAGTTCCGCCGAGAGGTTCTCGGCGAGAACCTTGCGTCGCGCGACGATGGCTTCGTCGGCGAAGCACGGGCTGCGACCCGTGAGTTCGGTCCACGTTTGCGCGAGCGGTTCGGCACCCGCCGGGTCGTGCAGCAGCGCGCCCACGTCGCTCATGAAATCGTAGCCCGTGGTGCCGTCAACGGGCCAGTCGTCGTGCAGCGGTTCGCCGCGTCCGAGAATCTTTTCGACGATCACGTACGGCGTCGTGTCGCGCAACTCCGTCAAGCGTTGCCGCAGACGCTGGCAATACTCGCGCGGCTCGGCGAGGCCGTCCACGTGATCGATCCGCAAACCGTCGATCACGCCTTCTTGGTAGAGCCGGAACACGAGCGCGTGCGCGGCTTCAAACACCTCGGGCCGTTCCACGCGCACGCCGGCGAGCGTCGAGATGTCGAAGAAGCGCCGCCAGTTCACTTCGTCGGATGCGGTGCGCCACCATGCCAGTCTGAAATGCTGGCGCTCGATCAGCCGGTGCAGCTTGTCGCGCGTCACCGGATCTTCCGGCGAGTACGCCTGCAACACGATTTCGATTGCGGACTCTCCCTTCTGCGCGATGAACTCGCGCAGCATGTCGCGGCCTTCGTTGGCGTGCGGCTGATCGGTCGGCTGCGTCGTCAATCCATGGAAGCGCTCGGCGAGCGCCGTGAGATCGGCGCTTTGCAGAATCTGCGCGTAGTCGGTCGGGCACACTGGGAACACGTGCGGGCCGTAGGCGACGTAGAAGCGCCCGCTGTCGGCGGCGAACTTCAGCGCGATGCGGCCCGCGGCGAGTTCTTCGCCGTACGACGCGCCGAGTGTCGGCAGCAACACCTTGCCGCGCAGCGTGGGGTCGGGCGAGTGCCAGTCCACGTCGAAGTGACGTGCATAGGCGCTATGGCGGCCCCATTCGAGAATGTCGAGCCACCAGGCATTGCTGGAGCCGCCGACACCCATATGGTTCGGCACCATGTCAACGATCAGCCCCATGTTGTGCGCGTGCAGCTTGTCGACGAGGCATTTCAGACCGGCCTCGCCGCCGCACTCGGCGCTGACCTGGGTGTAGTCGACGGTATCGTAGCCGTGCATCGAGCCCGGCTCGGCAGTCGTGATCGGCGACGCATACATATGACTCATGCCGAGCGCGGCAAAGTAGTCGACGTGTTTCGCGGCGTCGTCGAAGGTGAAGCCTTGATGGAACTGGAGGCGAAGTGTGGAGCGCGGGACGGTCATGGTGTATCAGGGCTCCGTAGAAGCGTTCGTGGCAGGAGAAGCCGGTTTCGAAACAGAAGCCGAAGAGGCAGCGGTGGAAGCGGCCGCAGCCGCAACGGCAACGCCAGTCTTGCGCGCGCGATCCACGGCAAGCAGCCGGTCGCAGAACGTGTCGTCCTCGAACAGTTCTTCGATGGGCACATGCAAGCGGCACCGCCAGTTCGGATGCTCGTCGATCGAACCAGGCAGATTCGGCTGCTCGACGAGCGCCAGCAGATCTTCGAGCGGGAACGTGACGAGCGGACCCGGCGTGGCCGCGACGAATGCGAGCGCCTCGTCCACGGGCACCTGATCGATCGGCGGCGTGTCGACATCCGGCGCGGCCACGCCCGCCTGCTGGAACGCCTGCCAGAGCAACGCGCGGTCGTCGGCGCGTTCCGCCTGCGCGACTTCTTCAGCATCGCGGCCGTCGGCGCGCGCCATCGTCTGGCCGATCCTGTTGCGCCACGTGATGTCGCTGCCGCGCCACCAGCCGGTGACGGTCGGCAAATCGTGCGTCGTGGTCGTGCCGACCGCGTTGGGGTCCCATTCGTGCGGCGGCTTGAAGCCTTTGCCTTGGGTCGCGCCTTCGAACCACAGTACGCGAATGCCGGAAAGGCCGTGTTCCGCGAGTCGTTCGCGGAAACCCGGCGGCACGGTGCCGAGATCCTCGCCGATCACGATGGCCCGATAACGCCACGATTCGAGCGCGATCAGACGCAGCAGGTCTTCGAGCGGGTAGCGTAGATACGCGCCGTTGCGCGCGCTCTCGCCTTCCGGCACGAGCCACAGCCGGCGCAAGCCGAGAATGTGATCGATACGGATGCCGCCCGCGTGCGCGAACGCCGCGCGCAGCATGTCGATGAACGCAGAAAAGCCCTGCGTGCGCATTGCGCGCGGCGAGAACGTGGTGAGTCCCCACGACTGGCCAGCCTGGTTGAACAGATCGGGCGGCGCGCCGACGGACACGCCTTGCAGCATGTCGTCGCGATAAGACCACGCGTGACTGCCCGCACTGTCGCAGCCCACGGCAAGATCGGCGATCAGACCGACGGACATGCCCGCTTCGCGCGCCGCATGCTGCGCGTGCGACAAACCCTTCGCCGCAAGCCATTGCAGGAACAGATGAAAGTCGACCTCGTGACGATTGGCCTCGGTGAACGCTTCCACTTTGGAACTATGCGGATCGCGCAACGTCTCGGGCCAGTTGTGCCAGTGTCCGTTGCCGCCTTCCTGCGACAGTTGCGCGGCCTGCAGCGCTTCGAAGCGCGCATGGTCTTCGAGCGCGCGGCCGGCGCGTTCGAAGAAGCCGTGGAATTCGAGCGCGCGCGGCGTGTTCTGCGCGCGGTCCTGCTTGCAGAACTGTTCATAAAGCGCGCGCAACACCTTGAGCTTCAGCACGACTGCATTCGGCCAGTTGATGAGTGACAACTCTTCGAGTTGCGACCACGTTTCCTTGCCCTTCACCGAATCGAGCGCGTTGCGCACGGCGTCCGCGCCGAACATGGCGGCGGCGTCGATATGCGTGACGTTTAGCCACAAACGCGACGACGGCGAATACGGGCTGAAGCGATTCGGCTCCGCGCTGAACATCGCATGCGTCGGACTGACGGCGAGCGCATGCGCGCCGCGCTTCGCGCTTTCAGTTGCGAGCTGCGCGAGCGCCGTGTAATCGCCGATGCCGCCGTCGCCCGTGCGTCGCAAGCCATACAGTTGCGCGGCAACGCCCCACAACGGCGGCGCGTCCTTTGTGTCTTGCGCGGCTTGGCCCGCTTCATCGTTGGCGTGCAGCGTGTGCCAGGCGTCGGCGGTCGTGTAGCAGCGGCGCGGCGCCACCGCGAGCGTCATGCGTTGCTCGTTGATGACGAGCGTGTGATAGCCGGGTTCGTCGATCGGCGCGAGCAGCGCTTCTTCGCCCTTCGGCGCGGTGAAGCGGCCATCGATGATCGAGCCGCTTTCGAGTTCGATCCGGTAGTGACTGCCCGAACGGATCGCGGCAGCGGGCAACGCGATGCCGCGTCCCACTTCGGCGGTCATCAGCGGCGGCAGTTTGCGGCCGGACAATTCCGCGTCGAGCGCGACGGCGCTCTGCCGGATCTGCGTGGCGTTGCCGCACGGTAAACCCATGCGGTCGAGGAGCACCGCGAGCGTCTTGTCGGGCACGCGTTGCGTGTTGTGATGCGCATCCTCCCACTCCACCTCGAAACCGGCGCGAGTGGCGAGTGTGGCGATCGTTTCGCTAGGGCGTCGGGTACTCACGCGTTACGCTCCTGTTGACCTGCAACGCGAGCGTTGTGATCGGTCGCATAGCGGCCCACGTCGCCCGTTACCCACGCAACGAATGCGTTGGCCGGCAACACGTTCTCGCTGACCTTTTCGCGCGCGCGCGGCGGCGTTTCGAAAATGACCTTGCCTGCGGGAATCTCCGCGAGCTTTACATTGTCTTTCGACAGATTCAGCGCTATCGACAACGTCTCGCCGTCGCCGAGTCGCCAGCGTGCGATAAGCGCATTCGCGTCGCCGCCGTTGTCGTCGGCAAGCACGGTCGTGCCGAGCGGCTTGCTGTGCTTCAGACGCGGCGTGACGAGCCGCGCGCGCACGGCGAGCGCCGAGCGGTAGAAATGCAGCCAGTCGAGACGATCTTTGGCGTCGGCGTCCTGTGCGTTCGCGGACCTCGTCGGCTCGGGTGGCGACGAGGCGGCGAACGTCTTCACGTCGTTCGGATCGGGAATCTGTGCGCGGCGCTTCTCGTCGCTGAACGACGAGAACTTCGCGAATTCTCGGCGGCGTCCTTCGCGTACGGTGTCGGCGAGGTCGCCCGTGTAGTCGGTGAAAAAGAGGAACGGCTGCGTGGAACCGTATTCCTCGTCCATGAAGAGCAGCGGAATCTGCGGCGACAGCAACAGCAGACCGGTGGCGGCGCGCAACGCATCGTCCGAGGTGAGCTGGCGCAGACGCTCACCGAATGCGCGGTTGCCCACTTGGTCGTGGTTCTGCAAAAACATCACGAACGACGTGGGCGACAGATGCCCGCTCGGTTCGCCGCGTGGCGCGCCGTCGTGCAGCGGCGAAGGATCGCCCTGATACGCGAAACCCTCGGACAGCACGCGCGCAAGCCGGCGAATCGGCTGATCTTCGTATGCGTGGTAGTAGCCTTCGGTTTCGCCGGTGAGCAGCACGTGCAGCGTATTGTGCGCGTCGTCGTTCCATTGCGCGTCGAAATGCGCTTCCAGCAGACTCGCGCTGTTGTGCTCGTTCTCGAGCACGAGATGCACATGGCGGCCGTGCTGCGTTTTCGCGCGGATATGGTCGGACAGTTCGCGCAGCCACGGGTGGTTGTCGATGGCGTGAACGGCGTCGAAACGCAAACCGTCGATCCGATATTCGTTGATCCAGTAGGCCGCGTTGTCGGTGAAGAAATCGCTCACTTCGCTGCGCTCGAAGTCGATCGCCGGACCCCACGGCGTGTGCGTGCCTTCGCGGAAGAACTTGCGCGCGTATTCGTGCAGATAATTGCCGTCCGGGCCGAAGTGGTTGTACACCACGTCGAGAAACACCATCAGGCCGAGTCCGTGTGCGGCGTCTACCAGCGCTTTCAGTTCGTCGGGCCGGCCGTACGAGGAATCAGGCGCAAACGGCAGCACGCCGTCATAACCCCAGTTGCGCGTACCGGAAAAGTCGTTCAGCGGCATCAGTTCGATCGCGGTCACGCCGAGCGTCACCAGTTCCGGCAAGCGCTTCTGCACGGCCGCGTAACCGCCCATCGCGCCCACGTGCAATTCGTACAGCACGGTTTCTTCCCACGGGTACCCATGCCAGCCCGTGTGTTCCCAGCGATACGCGCGCGGGTCGATCACTTCGCTCGGACCATGCACGTCCTGTGGCTGAAAACGCGATGCGGGATCGGGCACCGCATGCTCGTCATCGAGACGGAAGCGGTACAGCGTGCCCGCGCCGCTCTCCACGGTGGCTTCGAACCAGCCGTTGCCCGCGGGCGTCATTTTATGCGAGCCCTGCGCGGGACCGTTTTCGATTTCGACCTTCACGTTCTTGCACGACGGCACCCAGAAACGGAACCGTGTGCGCGGCTTCGCTCCCGCCGCGCCCAGCAACTGTGCGCCGAACGGCAGGCAATGCGCATGATGATGCGCGTACGGATCAATCGGACTTTCGGACATGATTATTCACCATTCGATTTTGCTTTGAGGTCGCGTCTGACGTAGGTGCCTAACGTGTGTGCGTGAGCTGCGAGACATTCTCGGGACACCTGCGCCATTTCGGATCACAGCGCCCGGCATCTGCATTACGTCTCGCTGCCCGGCGCATGCGCGCCCGGATCGGGCGGCAGCGCAGTCAGAAGCCGGGGACCATGTTGCGCACCGGCCTTCCATCCCGCCTGCCAGTCCGCTTCGCCCACCGGTTGCGCGGCGAGCATCACGAGGCTATGTCCCGCCACTTCCACGTCAGGAACCGCCAACCGGTGCGGCGCGCTTTCTGGTTCAGCCGTATCTAGTAGCACATGCCATTCCAAGTGCGGCGCGGGCTGCGTGAAGCGCACGGTTTCGTCGAACGCGTTGAGCATCATCAACAATACTTCAGTTTCGTCATTCAGACCTGGACCCGCGCGCCGCAACGTAAACGCGCGGCCTTCCGGATCCTGCCAGGCTTCGACCGTGAGCGGATCGCCGTGTTCGTCGAACCAGCCGACGTCGAACAGACCCGGCAGCACTTCGCGATCGCCGAACAAAAAACGCGTTTCGCGCAATAGCGGATGCTGCTTGCGCAGCACGATCACGCGCGCGACGAAATCCGTCATCTGCCGGCCGTTCGGGGCGGCGGCGCGGTCCCAGTCGATCCACGACATGTCGCTGTCCTGACAGTACGCGTTGTTGTTGCCGTTCTGCGTACGCAGCGCTTCGTCGCCCGCGAGCAGCATCGGCGTGCCGAGCGCCATCAGCAGCGTGGCGATGAGCGAACGGGCTACGCGCTTGCGCGTTTCTTGGATCGCGGGGTCGTCGGTAGGACCTTCCACGCCCCAGTTGCGGCTGCAGTTTTCGTTGTGGCCGTCGTTGTTGTCTTCGCGATTCGCCTCGTTGTGCTTTTTCTCGTAGGCGGTGACGTCGGCGAGCGTAAAACCGTCATGTGACGTGACGAAATTGACCGACGCCCACGGCTTTCTGAAGCGCCGGTTGAACAGGTCCGCCGAGCCCGTGAGCCGTGCCGCCAGATCGGGCCGCATCGCGGCGTCGCCGCGCCAGAAGCGGCGCACGGTGTCGCGAAAACGGTCGTTCCATTCGGCGAATCCCGGCGGATGATTGCCGAGCTGATAGCCGCCCGGGCCGATGTCCCACGGCTCGGAGATCAGCTTGCGTTGCGACAGGATCGGGTCCTGGCGCAACACGTCGAAGAAGCCCGAGCCGGGATCGAAACCGTGCTGCTCGCGCGCGAGCGTCACGCCGAGATCGAAACGGAAGCCGTCGATGTTGAATGCGATGGACCAGTAGCGCAGCGAATCCATCACCATCTGCAGCACGCGCGGATGCGGCAGATTCACCGTGTTGCCGCAACCCGTGTCGTTGATGTGGTGGCGTTCGTCGCCGGGAATCAGGCGGTAGTAGCTCGCGTTGTCGAGACCGCGCCACGAGACGGTCGGTCCCATCTCGTTGCCTTCGCAGGTGTGGTTGTAGACCACGTCGAGAATCACTTCAATGCCGGCCGCGTGCAGTTGCCGCACGGCAATGCGCATTTCGTCGAGCCGGTGCGTGCTGAGATAGGACGGCTCCGGTGCGAAAAACGCAGCGGTGTTGTAGCCCCAGTAGTTGCGCAGGCCGCGCTCCACGAGGAAGCGATCGTTCAGGAACGCATGCACGGGCAGCAGTTCGACCGTCGTCACGCCGAGCTTCACCATGTGCTCGATGAATTCCGGCGATGCCAGCGCGGCGAACGTGCCGCGCTCATGCTGACGCAAGTCGGCGCGCAGCATCGAAGCGCCGCGTACGTGCGTTTCGTAGATCACCGTTTCGCCCCACGGCACATTCGGGCGTTTGTCGTGCGACCAGTCGAAAGCCTCGTCGATCACCACGCATTTCGGCATCGCCGGCGCGGAGTCGCGGCGGTCGATCGAAAGGTCCGCACGATTCGAATGCACGCGATAACCGAACAGCGCGTCCGACCAGCGGAACTGCCCGACGAGCTTACGCGCATAAGGATCGAGCAACAGCTTGTGCGGGTTGAAGCGATGTCCGTGCTGCGGTTGATACGGCCCGTGCGCGCGAAAGCCATACGCAGTGCCGGGATGGGCATTCGGCAGATAGCCGTGCCACACCTCGTCGGTACATTCGGGCAGTGTGTAGCGGCGGATTTCCTTGCGGCCGGTGGGATCGAAAAGGCAAAGCTCGATTTTTTGCGCGTTCGCCGAAAACACCGCAAAGTTGACGCCGAGTCCGTCCCAACTTGCTCCGAGCGGGTAGGGCGAGCCGGGCAGAAGCCGGTCGGGCATTGCATGCGACATGATTCCCCTTCCTGTTCTGATTGTTGAACGCTATCGTTGGTCTTCATGCAACGGGCGCGCGGTGCAAATGGCTTGCATGCCGCGCGCCCGCTAAGACATAACTGTCAACACGTCGATTCAGACATCGATCAATCCGCGCGCAAGACGATCGTGGCAAGCGGCGGCAGCGTGAGCGATGCCGAATGCGGCCATCCGTGGCTCGGGATTTCGTTGGTATGAATCAGGCCGCCGTTGCCCATGTTGGAACCACCGTAGACGCCTGCGTCGGTGTTGAGCACTTCGGACCAGCGCCCGCCGCGCGGCATGCCCATGCGATAGCCGACGCGCGGCACCGGCGTCATGTTGCAGACCACCACGAGATCGCCGCCCGCACCGTCCGTGCGGCGGAATGTGAACACGCTGTTGCCGTTGTCGTCGCCGATCAGCCAGTCGAAGCCGCCGGGCTCGCAGTCCATCAGATGCAAAGTGGGCTCCGAGCTGTACAGGCGGTTCAGATCGCGCACGAGCATCTGCACGCCGTGGTGATTCGACTCGTCCAGCAGATGCCAGTGCGGGGACGTGTCGTGATTGAACTCCGCCATCTGGCCGAACTCGCCGCCCATGAACAGCAGCTTCTTGCCCGGATGCGTCCACATGAAGCCGAAGTAGGCGCGCAGATTGGCGAACTTCTGCCACGCGTCGCCCGGCATCTTGCCGAGCAGCGAACCTTTGCCGTGCACCACTTCGTCGTGCGAAAGCGGCAGCACGAAGCGCTCCGAATACGCATACACCATGCCGAAGGTCAGCATGTGATGATGGTACTGGCGATAAACCGGGTCCTCCTCCATGTAGTGCAACGTGTCGTGCATCCAGCCCATGTTCCACTTGAAGTTGAAGCCGAGTCCGCCGTCTTCCACGCGCGCCGTTACGCCCGGCCACGCGGTAGATTCTTCCGCGATGGTGATCGCGCCTGGCACGCCCGGCACGTAACCCACTTCGTGATTCAGGCGTTTCAGGAAAGCGATCGATTCAAGGTTTTCACGGCCGCCGTAAATGTTCGGCACCCATTCGTCGGCCTTACGCGAGTAGTCGCGATACAGCATCGACGCGACGGCATCCACGCGCAAGCCGTCGACGTGATAACGCTTCAGCCACGCCAGTCCCGATGCCACCAGGAACGCGCTCACCTCGTTGCGTCCGAGATTGTAGATCATCGTGTTCCAGTCTTGGTGATAGCCTTCGCGCGGATCGGCATGCTCGTAGAGCGGCGTGCCGTCGAACTGCACGAGGCCGTGCGCGTCGTTCGGAAAGTGCGCGGGCACCCAGTCGAGAATCACGCCGATGCCGGCTTCGTGCGCCGCGTTCACGAACGTCGCGAACTGTTCGGGCTTGCCGAACCGCGCGGACGGCACGAACTGTCCGAGCGGCTGATAACCCCACGAACCGCCGAACGGATGTTCCGCGATCGGCATGAATTCGACGTGCGTGAAACCCATGTTCTTCACGTACGGAATCAGACGCTCAGCGAGTTCTTCCCAGTCGAGACCGCGCTGACCTTCTTCCGCGACGCGCAGCCACGATTCCGCGTGCACTTCGTAAATCGTGATCGGCGAGCGCGGCGTTTGCTTCGCACCGCGCGATTCGATCCAGCTATGGTCGGTCCATGGAAACTGCTCGATTTCGTCGACGTGTGCAACAACCGACGCTGTGCCCGGCGGCTTTTCAGTCTGCATTGCGCACGGGTCGGCCTTCAGTGGCAGCGGGTGACCGTCGCGCGACAGCAGCTCGTACTTGTAGCGCGTGCCCGGACCGACGCGTGGCACGAACAGCTCCCACACGCCTGCCTGATGCCACAAACGCATCGGGTGACGCCGTCCGTCCCACGCATTGAAGTCGCCGACCACGGAAACGCGCCGCGCATTTGGTGCCCACACGGCGAAACACGTGCCCGGCACGCCGTCGATTTTCATCGGACGCGAGCCGAGACATTCGAGCACCGCATACGGATCGCCGCCCGCGAGACGGCCGAGCGGCTCGTCGCCGAGAACGGGACCGTACGAATACGTGTCCTCGATGATCTGCTCCACCCCGTGCCAGTCGATACGCAAACGGTACGGCGCCGCGGACGCCACGTGTCCGGCGAAAAGACCGGGCCGCAACTGTTCGAGTTCGCCGAGCGTCGCGCCGTCGGCGCGCGAAATCACCGCGACCTTCGCGGCGTTCGGCAACAGCGCGCGCACGACCGGACCCGCGTCCGTGTCGTGCAGCCCGAGCTGCGAGAAGGGATCGGGGTGACGCGCCTCGACGAGCGCGTCGATGTCGACAGGTTGAAGGCCAGCGGCCGGATCATGATCACTCATAGTCGCCCTCGGCCGGATTAGGCGGCGTGGCGGCGCCACGCGCCGGGGTTGAAGAATCCTGTGGCGCGCCGGTGTCGCCGAGCAGACGGCTCGCGAGTGCGGCGAGACCGCGCACCGGCAGGCCGAGCCACGTCGGACGGTTGGCCGCCTCGTAACGGATTTCGTACGCGGCCTTTTCGATCAGGAACAGATCGAGCAGCGCCTGTTCGGCTTCCGGTGCGACGAGCGGCGTCGCCGATTCGGCCACGGCGGCGCGGTATTCACGCAGGAATTTGTCGGTTGCATGCGCGCGGAAACGGTCGAACAGCACGCGCTTGCGATCGGCGGTCTGTTGCGGCGCGGCTTCCGTCGTGGGCTGCGCGGCAGCGCTCGCATACGACAGCGAACGCATGAGCCCCGCCACGTCGCGCAACGGGCTCGACTTCTGGCGACGCTCTTCGAGCGAACGCGCCGGTTCGCCTTCGAAGTCGATTAGATAAGCGTCGCCCTGCGCGACCAGCACCTGGCCGAGATGGAAGTCGCCGTGGACACGCGTGCGCAGCGCGCCCGCATTGGCGGAGACCAGATTGTTGACCGCTTCGACGAGCGCCGCGCGACGGTCCAGCAGACTTTGCGCGAGCGCCTTCGTTTCCGGATCGCCCATCTGGTCAATGCGCTGCGCGAGCGTGTCGAGCGCGGTGGCGAGCATCGCCTCCGTGCCGTCTACCCAAGCCTTCACCTGCTCGGCGTTTGCCTGTTCAGGAGAGAACGCGGGGTCGTCGGTCGGCAAGGCGAGCGCGACGTGCAACTCGCCGAGGCGCCGACCGATGATGCCTGCAAGCGCGCTGTGGCCTTCCATCAGACTCTCTTCGTTGTCGCGGTCCGGTGCGGATTGCCCGTCGGTTTCGACGGCGATCGCGAGTTCGTCCACGGCGCGGCGCAGATAATCGAGCGACCAGTTCCAGGCATCGCCCTGGTTCTCGATGTAGCCCTGCAGAATGCACAGCGTATGCGGCACGCCTTCAGGGTCGACGCGCACCACTTCGCCATACAGCGGCGCGGTGTTCGCGTAGCCGAACTGTGTCAGATAGCGGCTGATTTCCGCTTCCGGATGGATGCCGACCACGAGACGGCGCACCAGCTTCAGCACAGCCGCGTCGGCGATGATGAGCGAGCTGTTGCTTTGCTCCGCCGCGAGCCAGCGGATTTCCGGCCGCTCGCCGAGTTCGCCCAGTTCGTCGAAGCGTTCGGTCGGAATGAACTTGATCTCGCTCTTCTGCACGGTCGGCACGACTGCGCGTTCGCGCAGCTTGCGCATCAAGCCGTGCGCGAAGATCGGCAGCGCGAACGCATCGGTCAGATGACCGACGTTGCGGCCGCGCCGCACGCGCGCCAGCGCCAGTTGCTTGAAGAGCGGGAAGGTGGTTTCTCCACCCCACGTAATCGCAATCGGCACGGTGTAGCGCTCGGTGTGCTCGCCCACGTCCGCTTCGATTTCGGTGAACGAGAAGCCGCCGTTCGGAATCGTCGTCAAGGCGGCGAGACGCACGGCATTGAGCTTTTGATCCTTCGACGCAAACCAGCGGCGCCGGCTCAGCCATGACGGCAACACTTCGGATTCTAGCAGACGCACGTTTTCCGGCGTCGGGCCGACCTGGCCCTCGCGCGCCACGATCGTGACGAATTCCGGCAACTGTTCCGAATGCGCCTGCGCCCATGCCGGACGCTGGCCGCCCGGGCACAGCATGAACCACAGGAAACCGTACGGCGGGAACGTCAGCAGATAGGTGAGTTGACCGATGGCCGGGAACACGGAGTCGGCCGTCATTTCGATCGGCACGGAGCCCGCGAATTCGGACAGATCAAGCTCGACCGCTTGCGGCGCGCGCGACAGATTGGCGACGCACAAAATAGGCGGCTCGCCCGGCATTTCGCGCAGATACGCGAGAATCTTGCGGTTTTCCGGCTTCAGGAAGCGGATCGTGCCGCGCCCGAAGGTCTGCTTCGCGCGGCGCGTGGCGAGCATGCGGCGCGTCCAGTTCAGCAGCGAATGCGGGTCTCGGCTTTGTGCTTCCACGTTCACCGCGTCGAAGCCGTAGAGCGCGCCCATCACCGGCGGCAGCACGAGCTGTTCGGGGTCGGCGCGCGAGAATCCGCCGTTGCGGTCGGACGACCATTGCATCGGCGTGCGCACGCCGTCGCGGTCGCCGAGGTGGATGTTGTCGCCCATGCCGAGTTCGTCGCCGTAATAGATCACGGGTGTGCCGGGCATGGAAAGCAGCAGCGAATTGATCAGCTCGATACGGCGGCGGTCGCGCTCCATCAACGGCGCGAGACGGCGGCGAATGCCGAGATTCAGACGCGCGCGGCGATCGCTTGCGTACGTGTTCCACAAGTAGTCGCGCTCGGAGTCCGTGACCATTTCGAGCGTCAGTTCGTCGTGGTTACGCAGGAAAATCGCCCACTGGTTCGTTTCGCCGAGGTCCGGCGTTTGCCGCATGATGTCGGTGATCGGAAAGCGGTCTTCGCTCGCGATCGACATGTAGATGCGCGGCATCAGCGGGAAGTGGAACGCCATGTGGCATTCGTCTTCGTCGCCGAAATATTCCTTCACGTCTTCCGGCCACTGATTCGCTTCGGCGAGCAGCATCCGGTTCGGATACTTCGCGTCGATCGTCGCGCGAATCTTCTTCAGGATCTCGTGCGTTTCCGGCAGGTTCTCGTTGTTCGTGCCTTCACGTTCGACGAGATACGGCACCGCGTCGAGCCGCAGCCCGTCGATGCCCATGTCGAGCCAGAAGCGCATGACCTGCAGCACTTCCTTCAACACGGCGGGATTGTCGAAGTTCAGATCCGGCTGGTGCGAATAGAAGCGGTGCCAGTAGTACGCGCCCGCAACGGGATCGTGCGTCCAGTTCGACAGCTCCGAATCGATGAAGATGATCCGCGTGCCCTGATACTTCTGGTCGGTGTCGGACCACACGTAGAAGTTGCGATGATTCGAGCCTGGCTTCGCACGGCGCGCGCGCTGGAACCACGGGTGCTGATCCGACGTGTGGTTGATCACCAGCTCGGTAATCACGCGGATGCTGCGTGCGTGCGCTTCTTGGATGAAGCGCTTCACGTCGGCAATCTGCCCGTAGTCGGGATGCACGTTGCGGTAATCGGCGATGTCGTAGCCGTCGTCGCGACGGGGCGACGGATAGAACGGCAGCAGCCAGATCGCGTTCACGCCAAGCTCGGCGATGTAGTCGAGTTTCGCGATCAAGCCGGGAAAATCGCCCACGCCGTCGTTGTTCGCGTCGAAGAACGACTTGATGTGCACCTGATAGATGATCGCGTCCTTGTACCAGAGCGGATCGTCGCTCAGCATCGCAGGCTTGCCGCGCCGATTCGCTCGCGGCTTGGCCGTATTGCCGGGTGCATGACCCACCGGCGCTTGCGTCGTTGTTGTCGTGCCTTCTTCGGGTTCCTCACGCTTCATATCGCACCTTCCGTTGAGGTTGGGTTGCCAGCGTCTGCGTGATAGGCGCCGTCTGGGCCGCTCTCGGCTTTATCGGGACGCTCGGCGGGCAGGCCGCCCAACGGCGCGATGCGCCAGATCGAGAACGGCTGGCTAGAGCCGAGGCGCACATGCTGCCAGCGGCCGTGCCATTCGAAGCGCGCGCCGGTCATCTGGTCGACGACTTCCAGCGCGCCGTGATCGTGGAGATTCCAGTGCTGGAACGTATCCCATGACAATTCGACATCCGCGCCCTGTTCGTTGAACCGATCGAGATTGATCGCGACCACGATTACGTTGTCGCGCGATTCGGTCGACTTCTCGAAGAACAGGATGTTCTCGTTGTGCGCGGGCAGGAACGTGAGGCCGAGATGCGTTTGCAGCGCCGGATTCGCGCGGCGAATGCGGTTGAGAGCCGTGATCTCTCCCACGATATTGCCGGGCCGGTTCCAGTCCCACGCGCGAAGCTGATACTTCTCGGAGTCGAGATATTCCTCGCTGTTCGGTAGCGCAGCGGCCTCGCACAGTTCGAAGCCGCTATACACGCCCCACAGGCCGGCGAGCGTCGTCGCGAGCGATGCGCGAATCAGGAAGCCCGTGCGTCCCTGCGACTGCAGATGGCGCGGGTTGATGTCGGGCGTATTCACGAAGAAGTTCGGCCGGTACGAATTGCGCGTGTTGGTTTGCGTAAGCTCCGTCATGTACTCGATGAAATCGCGCTTCGATTCGCGCCACGTGAAGTACGTGTACGACTGCGAGAAGCCGATCTTGCCGAGCCGGTTCATCATGCGCGGACGCGTGAAGGCTTCGGCGAGGAAGATCGTGTCGGGGAAACGCGCGCGAATGTCGCCGATCACCCATTCCCAGAAAGGTAGCGGCTTCGTGTGCGGATTGTCGATACGGAAAATGCGCACACCCGCGTCGATCCAGTGCAGGAACACGTCGCGCAAGGCGAGCCACAAATCGGGCTTGGCGTCGTGCGCATAGAAGTCAGGATTGACGATGTCCTGATACTTCTTCGGCGGATTTTCCGCGTAACGCAGCGTGCCGTTCGGACGCCATGCGAACCACGTCGGATGTTCCTTCAACCACGGGTGATCCGGCGAACACTGCACCGCGAAGTCGAGCGCGATTTCGAGGCCGTGTTCGTGCGCGGCGGCGAGCATCTTCTTGAAGTCGTCGAGCGTGCCGAGTTCGGGATGCACGGCGGTGTGTCCGCCTTTCGCTCCGCCGATCGCGTACGGACTGCCCACGTCGCCCGGCTGCGCGGTGAGCGTGTTGTTGCGGCCTTTGCGGTTCTTCACGCCGATCGGGTGGATCGGCGTGAAGTAGAGTACGTCGAAGCCCATGTCGCGAATGCGTGGCAGTTTGCTCGTCACGTCGGCAAACGTGCCGTGGCGCGATTCGTCGTCGCTCATCGAGCGGGGGAAGATCTCGTACCAGCTTGCGAAGCTCGCGGCCGTGCGCTCGGCGTCGATCTTGTAGACCACCGGATCGCGGCTCAGGAACGGACGATGGCGCGCGGCCGTCATCGCCCTTGCCGTGGTCGGCGCGAGCAATAGCGCGAGCTTGCTTTGCGCTTCGGCCTTCGTGAACTCCTTGACGATATGTTCGAGCGGCGCCGTCACCGCGCCTTCCACCGTTTCCACTTCGGCTAGCACGAGCGCAAACAGATGCGCGGCTTCGTCGAGTTCGATCTCGACCGTTTGACCCGCCTTTAGTTTCTTCTGCACGTGTTCGACGAGCGACGCGAAGTCGTCGCGCCACGCAATCACGGTGAACTCGTAGCGGCCCATCCGTTCGAGCGGGATGCGCGCTTTCCAGATGTCGAGGCCGGCGGGTTGCGCGGGCGCCATCAGGACTTCGTGCCACGCGGTTTCGTCGGCGGCGCGCCAGATGACGGCGGCGGCGATCTTGTCATGTCCTTCGGCGAAGATCGCGGCGGTGATCTCCGCGCGTTCACCCACCGAGCGCTTGGCTGCAAAGCGTCCGTTTTCGACCGAAGGCGTCACGCTTTCGATCGCCACGCGCGGTGCGTTGATCGCCTCGATCACGGTCTTGCGGCCGCTACGCTTGCTGTTGGCCTTGTCGATCGGCGGCGCGAGACAGATCGGCTTTTCGGTGAGCGTATGGAACAGGCGCACGCCGCCGGGCGCGAGCGTGAACGGTGCCAGCGTGGCGGGCGCGGTATGGCCCGGCGCGTCGAGCGGCACGAAGCGCGTGAAGTTGCCGGGCACGCCGTGCAGGAAGCGCGCCGGATCGACACGCACGGCCGAACCGAGTTCGGGATTGATCGCGATGAGAATGGCTTCGCCGGCATCGCGCAGATCGGTGCGGTCGGCGCGCAGGAGGACCGCTGTCGGTGCACCGGGTCCGCTGAGCGGGCGCAATTCACCGTTGGCGTGCAGCGTTTTCGAACGGCTCGCCACTTCGTTGATATGCGTGATCACGCCCGATAGATCGAAAGCCTTTGACTGACACGCGAGCGCGTATTGCGACGCATCGCCGCGCGTTTGCGACAGCGGTTCGCCGATGCCGTATTCGAAGCCCATCGGCATCATCCAGCCGGTACCGATGGATGCCGCGGTGAACAGCGCACGTTTATAGGCGCGCTCGACGATGGTCGCGTCGTGCGAATCGGTCAGTTCCGAGACGAGGCGCGTGCCGTACGGCGCTTCCGGAAACGCGATCGGCGCACCGACACGGGCGAGCGCGGCGTGCTCCTCGAGCATCCAGTTCGCGCGGAAGTCCCACCAGCGCACGGACGAAAACACGCTCTCGAAACCTGCGCCTTCGAGGCCGAACAGATCCTGACGCGCGAGCCCGGGCGTTGCTGCGAGAAAGCGTATGTCAGGATGACGCGCGCGCACCGTATCGAACAACTGGCGCCAGACAGCGGCCGGCACGCGATGCGGCGAATCGAAGCGGAAGCCCCGCACGCCTGCGTCAGCGAGCGCGAGCAACTGCTCGCTCCACCAGCCGGTCAACGCGGTGCCTTTGCCCGGGTCGTGGAAGTCCGCATACGTGACGTTGTCCTCGCGATGCACATGGCGCGGATCGAGCCGCGCCAGTTCCGATTCGAACGGATGAAACCAGGCGGCGTGTTCGGCATAGAGCGCGCCATCGGCGGCCATGCGGTCGATCACCAGATCGACGATCAGACTCACGCCATGCTGCCGGGCGGCGTCCGCAAGCGTGCGGACCGCCTCGGCGGCCGGCTGCTGCGTTTCGAACACGGGATGGAGGCGTGCGTGGTTGCCCACCACCTGTCCGTGACCGGCCTGCCTAGGCTCGAAGAGGCTGCCGATCAGCGCATGATCGAAGCCCAGCGCGGCGGCATGCGCGAATTGCGCAGGCCATGCATCGAGCGGCCCAACCAGAAGTGAATGAAAAAAGTAGATCCGCGGCGCGTACCCGTTTGGAGATTCCATCGGTCGTTTCCAGATTCGTCCTGCTGCGGTGTGGATGCAATAGGCATGCGATCACAGCGCTCATTGGGCTTTCAGAGCCGGCTACCGCGCGATGCTTAGAAGCGGCGAAGGCGCGGTCAAGCGCGGTCAATGTAGTGCAAAGATCGTCACGCCGCTGGCCAGTTCGAGGTGCCTGAACGCCAAGCGCCGGTGTTACGCGGTGAGGTTTGGTTTGCTGCTAGCAGACTGGCCAGAACTGATGGCATAGCGCAGCAAACGTTGTGCCAGTCGGGTTGCATGTGGGGAAAATGGGACGGCAGGTGCGTGCCCTGTAAGAACCGGGCGCGCTTGGCGTCGTGTTCGGGAGATGCCGGAAAATGTGAGATGTATGTAGAACGGGTCGCGCACGTCCGGGATTTACACGCGACGGTTTGAAACGAGCATCGCAATGCGCTTGACACGCTCCGACATGTGCGCGAACTACGGCGCAGGGTTGCGTGCCACTATCTGAATGAACACTCACAAAACGAGAGGTGGTTTTGCTCCAGATGACGCGCTACGAACCGAGCAGTCCCGCGGCGATGTTCACGCACAAACCGAGCACGGCAACATTGAAATAGAACGACAGCACGGACTGCGCGAGCGCAACACGACGTCCGACGTTTGCGATGTCACGGCGATCGTGAACGAGAAATAGAGGAAGTCCCAGTAGTCCGGTTCGAGACTGCGGTCAGGGAAGCACAGGGGTGTCTCTTTAGCGCCTTGATCGTAGTAGAGCCGCGCGTAGTGCAACGTGAAGATAGTCGGGATCAGGAACCATGCGCCGATCAGCGTGAGCCCGGTGAGCCCTAGTGCCACACGCTCGACGCGCCGGCGGAGCCTTTCGCCGATGCGAGTTCGAGCACGATGGCCGCGATACTTGCGATGATCGCCACGCAGATCACAACCAGCACGACACCTGCGTTCTCATCGTCGCGGCGAGCGAACTCGCGCACTCGTCCTTCATCGGCGAGTGCCATGTGTATCCAGATCATCAACAGATAACTCCAGATGCCGGCGTCCCAGCCCGCCAGCACACGCACCATCAAGCTCAGGTGTTGGGGTAAGGGGAGTGCGGCCACGATGCCGATGACGAGGCCGACGATCATGCGCGGCTGATTGCGTAAAACCTACGGATAGTATTTGTGGTCAGCATGGAGTTGTCTTGTGTGGCGACCGGTGACGACGATTTTACTCGCGCTTCTGGCACCATTTGTCGAATGGGTGGAACACACGCTATAGTCTTTCGTAGTGGCCTTGCGCGACGCTTTCAGTTGAAAAGGCGAATGGCAGCCGCGTGATGTTTTCCTGCGCTATTCACGAGCATTTCATCGCGCGTTCATTCTGCTGTTACCGGTGGGCCGTTAGCGTCGCACACGGTGTCGCGGCGCGTTGCGTACCAGCATCCAACAAGAGCGCCAAAGGCGGCGTATGACCAGGTTTGGGGTAGAGAAATCGAGCGACGGCGAGGCAGGTCCAATGCGCAGGTGCAATGCGCGGACGCAAGGCATCCTGTTCCGGTCACGTTGCCGTCGAGAATAACTCACTATCACTACCATCTGGAGCCCCCATGACAGATGTTCCTGAGAGCGATCATGCGAACCGAGCTACGTCGGTCACGCAATCCGCCGGGTTGACTTCATCTGCGTCTTTTTCCGCTTCACGCCGTGCCTAGGTGCTCGGCGCGTGTGCTACCGCCGCTGCGCTTGCGTTCGCAAGCGTTGGCCGTCCTTTCTCGTGGATCGCTCCTGCTTTCGCCGATACGCCCGCCGCGCCCGCGGGTGGCGGACTTGATACGTTCCTCGCACTCTCGCAACGGCTGACGGGCCACGCGAGCTTCGATCCGCTCCTAGGCAAGCGCGTCTATGCAGCGCTGTCGAAATCCGATAACCAGTTCACGCAGAACGTCGGCGCGCTCAACACGTGGTTGCAGGCGCACGGCGGCGTGCCGTCCGACTCCGTCACGCAGACATTGCAGGCGGAGCAGCCGGCGCTCGCGAAAACCGTCGGCGTGATCATGCGCGCGTGGTATCTCGGACTCGTCGGCGATATGCCGCATGTCGATGTCGTCGCGTATGAAAAAGCGTTGATGTTCGATCCGGTCAAGGACGTGCTGACGATTCCGTCCTATTGTCGCGACGTGCCGTTCTACTGGAAGCAGAAACCGCTGCAGAGCTGAGTGATCTGCTGTCTTGCGCGTGCATTTCTGTACGCACGCGTGCATCGGTTCGAAGATCAGGCAACGCAAGCAGGTAACGCAGCAGGCAACACATACAACACAAGGCAATCAAGGCAAACAGCGAGATGCCGGCCTGAGAGGATAACAATGGCAAATACAACTTCCGCCGACGTCGTCGTAGTCGGTTCGGGCGTGGCGGGCGGACTGGTCGCGCATCAGATGGAGTTCGCCGGCGCTTCGGTGATTCTGCTCGAAGCCGGTCCGCGCATTCCGCGCTGGCAGATCGATCGTGGAGAACTTCCGCAACTCGCCGGTCAAGTCCGATTTCGCGACACCGTATCCTTCCACGCCGTACGCGCCGCATCCCGAATACGCGCCCGCCAACAATTATCTGATCCAGAAGGGCGAGCAGCCCTACAACTCGCAGTATCTGCGGCTGGTGGGCGGCACCACGTGGCATTGGGCGGCGGCCTGGCGTCTGCTGCTTTCCGACTTTCAATTGCATAAGCTCTACGGCGTGGGCCGCGACTGGCCGTATCCGTACGACACGCTCGAGCCGTGGTATTTGGTCGCCGAAGCGGCGCTCGGCGTCTCGGGCCCGGACGCTTCCATCGACCTCGGCTCGCCGCGCTCGAAGCCTTATCCGATGAGCGCGTTGCCGCTCTCGTACATGGACCTGCGTTTCAGCGACGTGCTCAATCCGCAAGGCTTCAAGGTCGTGCCCGAACCGGTGGCGCGCAACAGTCGTCCGTACGATACGCGTCCTACGTGCTGCGGCAACAACAACTGCATGCCGATCTGTCCGATCGCCGCGATGTACAAGGACGCACGCATGTGGAAAAGGCGGAGCAGGCGGACGCGAAACTGATTCCGCAAGCCGTCGTGTATCGCGTGGAAGCGGACAACAAAGGGCTTATCAACGCGGTGCACTACAAGGACCCGAACGGCAACAGCACGCGCGTGACGGACAAGCTTTTCGTGCTCGCCGCGAACGGCATCGAAACGCCGAAGCTGATGCTGATGTCCACGTCCGATAAATTCTTGCACGGCCTCGGCAACAGTTCCGACCAAGTGGGCCGCAACCTGATGGATCATCCTGGCACCGGCGTGTCGTTCCTCGCGAACGAGCCGCTGTGGCTTGGACGCGGGCCGATGGAAATGACCTCGATCGTCAACTTCCGCGATGGCGCGTTCCGCTCCGACTACGCCGCGAAGAAACTGCATTTTTCGAACGGCGTGCCGACCATGAGCGTGACCGCCGACCTGCTGAAAAAAGGCGTGACCGGCGCCGAACTCGACCGGCAGATTCGCGACCGCGCATCGCGCACGATGATCATCAACAGCTTTCACGAGCATCTGGCGGAGCCGCAGAACCGCATCGTGCCGTCGGCGGATCACAACAAGGACTCGCTCGGCATTCCGCAGCCCGAGATCTATTACTCGATTAACGACTACGTGAAGAAAAGCACTGCCAATACGCACGAACTCTATGGCCAGATCGCCGCGCTGTTCGGCGGAACCGAAATCGCATTCGACGACACGTTCGCGCAGAACAATCCCATCATGGGCACGACGATCATGGGCAGCGATCCGGCGAACTCGGTTGTCGACGCCGACTGCCGCACGCACGATCACTCGAATCTGTTCCTTGCCAGCAGTGCAGTGATGCCGACGGCCGCGTCGGTGAATTGCACGCTGACGATCGCGGCCTTGTCGCTGAAATTGGCCGACAAGCTCAAACGCGAAATCTGAGCCTGAACGGAGAGCCACGATGAACCAGAAAATCTCTCGCGTGCAGCCGGATCATTCGCCATTGCGAGCCACACGCCGACGCTACTTCACATTGTGCCACCCTCGCTGCGGCCTTTTCGGTGTTCGCGCTGTACATGTCGCAACGACGAACTACCGATTACGCAGGCGCGCGCCGACGACGCCAATGCGCCACCCGGCGGTACGGCTTCGTTGCCTGTCACCGCGACGAGCAGCGATCTCGTGAAGCGCGGCGAATATCTCGCGCGCGCGGGCGACTGCGTGGCCTGCCACACGGCGGACAAGACGCGCCCGTTCGCGGGCGGCCTGCCGATCAACACGCCGTTCGGCACGATCGTCACGCCGAACATCACACCCGATCCGGACACCGGCATCGGCCAGTGGAGCGACGCCGATTTTCTACGCGCGATGCACGAAGGCATCGGCAAGAGTGCGTATTTTGGCGAACGTGATCAGGGGATTCGGGTTGAACGTGACGGGTCCTTTCGGTTGAAGGTGATCGCTGATCAGCGGTTTTCGAAGCGAGCGAGCATCTTGCCGAAATGGGTGATCACGTT
>CALNWS010000024.1 GCA_940747215.1 uncultured Paraburkholderia sp.
GCACCAAGCAGTCCTCCGCATCCTGATCATGATCACCTTCACCATATAATCCATTGCCCGCGCAACGCCACCTTCCAAACTGATCACGGTCGCCAAAACGGCCTGATCACCATCACCGAAATCCGCAGGCCCGACATGTCACGAACGCATGAGACGCGCCTTCTCGCGTTCCCAGTCGCGCTTCTTCTCGGTCTCCCGTTTGTCGTGCAGCTTCTTGCCCTTGGCGAGTCCGATCTCGCATTTGACACGGCCACCCTTGTAGTGGAAGTTCAGCGGCACGAGCGTATAACCGCGCTGTTCGATCTTGCCGATCAGCTTGCTGATCTGCTCGGCGTGCAACAGCAGCTTGCGCGTGCGGACCGGGTCGGGATTGATGTGGGTCGAGGCTTCGGGCAGCGGGCTGATGTGCGTGCCGATCAGAAACAGCTCGTTGTTTTTGATCACAACATAGCCTTCCTTGATCTGGCCGCGCCCGGCGCGCAGCGCCTTGACCTCCCATCCTTCGAGCACGAGCCCTGCCTCGTAGCGCTCTTCGATCGAATAGTCGTAGAACGCTTTTCTGTTGTTGATGATGCTCACGAATGGAAAGTGCCCAACTCGTTTAAAATCACGATTTTAGCAAAGCGGGCCGACGAAAGCCCGTGGCGCTTTTCCACCCTTGCCGCGCGCTGTTCAATTTATGGCAGATGTCCAGAAAACCGTGTTGATCCGCCATTCAGCGGAACAGATGTTCGACCTCGTCACCGACGTCGCCGATTACCCCAACTTCCTGCCTTGGTGCGGAGGTGTAGAAATTCGACGCCAGGACGAAACGGGCATGGAGGCGAAGATCGACATCAATTTCAAGGGCATCAAACAGCATTTTGCGACGCGTAACAGCATGGAGCGGCCCACGCGTATCGACATGGAATTCGCCGACGGCCCGTTTCGCAAGTTCACGGGTTTCTGGCGCTTCACGCCATTGCGTGCGGGCGCATGCAAGATCGAATTCGCACTGTACTACGAGTTCACCAACATCATTCTCGAGAAGATCATCGGGCCGGTGTTCAATCATATTGCCAATACCTTCGTCGAATCGTTCGTGAAGCGCGCCGACCAGCGCTACGGCAAGGTATGAGCGCGCGTCTTTCCGTCGAAGTCTGCTATGCGCTTCCCGGCGAGCAAACGGTGATTGCCGTCGACCTGCCGCAGGGCGCGACGGTGCAGCAGGCGCTGGACGCGAGCGGCATTCTGCGGCGTTATCCGCAGATCGACGTGGGTGTGCAGAAAGTGGGCGTGTTCGGCAAGATCAAGCCACTCGATGCCGAGCTTGCGGACCACGATCGCGTGGAGATTTATCGTCCGCTGCTGGTGGACCCGAAGGTGTCGCGTCAACGCCGCGTTGAGAAAACGCGCAAGGCGGGCTCGATCGAAGGGCGGCGCTGGCTGCTGAACAAGGATTCGCGCTAGATTCGGGCTAACGGCCGTCAGCACGCGAAGCCGCGGCGGTGATCATCCGGTCAACTTTCGGATGATCAACCAGCTTGGACGCCGGCTTTCTTCGGCAACTTTTCCCGGGTTTGGGCTTTCGTACCGGACGTGTCGTCGTCCGCATGTTGACGCACCGACCAGCACACGCCCGCCACGAGCAGCACGATGGCGGCGATCTCCAGTCCATGCGGCAGGCGCTCGTCATAGATGAACGCGTAAAGCAGCACGAACAGCGTTCGAAAACGATCATCTGACCGGACAGCGTGCGCGGCAGCCGCTTCGACGCGGCATTCCACAAGCCGTTGTCGACCCATGACGCGCCGATTGCGAGCGCCAGATTCAGCATCCAGAACGTGTGCCAGCGGCCGTCGGCGAGTCCGCCCGTCAGGCTGCCCGATGGCAGCACGGCTATGACAAGCCAAAGCGCCGCGCCGAGCGCGCCCGTCACGACGCCCCACAGCACCGACCATTCGTTGCCGCTGAAGTGGTCTTGGCGCTGCAGATAGCGGGCGTTTTCGACCACGAACCACGTCCAGCAGACGAGCGCGCCGACCGCGCAGGCGAGGCCGGACAGCTTGGCCGAAATGCCGACGGGCGTGGCGTCGGCGGCCGTGAATACATCGAAGTTGATGCAGACGATGCCCGCCATCACCAGCGTAAGCGGCCACGCGAGGCGGGCGAGCGGCATGGCGCCGTGACCGGCAACACGCCGACGATCAGCGACGCTGGCGCAATGCCGATCATATGGACGGCTGCTGTCAGCAGCAGGGAATAGAGCAGGTTGCCCGCGAGCGCGAGTTTGACGAGCGCGCCGAGGTCCTCGCGGGTGAGGCGTCTGAGGAGCGAGCGCGCCATCGGCAGCGCGGCGGCCAGTGAGACGATGCCGTACATCGTGTAGCGCCCGGCGCTCAGGAGAAGCGGCGAAAAGTCCGGCAGCACGTGCGGCACCAGAAAAACCATGCCCCCTAAAGCCACGGCCATTACTCCATATGCCACACCGCGCCGCATCGACTGCCCCTGCAAGAAAGAACTGGAATGGTCGGCAGAATAGCCTGTCGGCGGCAGGACGTCTTGTTCGATTCTGCATTCTGGTGCATTCCGTCGCTTTTTCAGAGCCTGGTGGGAGGGCGCGGTGTGTCCGGGTGCGGTGTGAGTGCGGTTTGGGTCCGAACGCGCAAACGAAAACGGATCGAACCCGAGGCGAACAGCGAAGCGAAATCGGCGGCCCGAAAGCTGCGAAAAAATCGCCCGAAATTCGCTAAGCTGCTGTTCGCGCAGTGAAAACCGGGGAGGTATCGCGTATAATTCGCTTTTGCGCCTATAGGATTTGCCATGCGTCTGATCCAAACAGCACTCACGTTCGATGACGTGCTCCTCGTCCCGGCTTTTTCCGATGTTCTGCCGCGCGACACCAGCCTCAGGACCCGGCTGACCCACAACATATCCCTGAATATGCCGCTCGTGTCCGCCGCCATGGACACGGTTACCGAAGCTCGCCTCGCCATCGCGATGGCGCAAATGGGTGGCGTCGGTATCATCCACAAGAACCTCATGCCGGCCGAGCAGGCGCATGAAGTCGCCAAGGTCAAGCGTTTCGAATCGGGCGTCGTGCGCGATCCGATCACGGTGCCGCCGCAAATGAAGGTGCGCGACGTCATCGCGCTGTCGCGCCAGCATGGCATTTCGGGCTTCCCGGTCGTCGAAGGCGCACAACTGGTGGGTATCGTTACCAACCGCGACCTGCGTTTCGAAGAGCGTCTCGACGAACCCGTGCGCAACATCATGACGCCGCGCGAGCGCCTCGTCACGGTGAAGGAAGGCACGTCGCTCGCGCAAGCCAAGGCGCTGATGCACAGCCACCGCCTCGAGCGCGTGCTGGTTATCAACGACGCGTTCGAACTGCGCGGCCTGATGACGGTGAAAGACATCACCAAGCAGACCGAACACCCGGACGCGTGCAAGGACGAACACGGCAAGCTGCGCGCGGGCGCGGCAGTCGGCGTGGGCGAAGACAACGAAGAGCGCGTCCCGCTGCTGGCGCAGGCCGGCGTGGACGTGATCGTGGTCGACACGGCGCACGGCCACAGCAAGGGCGTGCTCGAGCGCGTCAAGTGGGTCAAGCAGAATTTCCCGCACGTCGAAGTGATCGGCGGCAACATCGCTACCGCGGCCGCGGCAAAGGCGCTCGTCGAATACGGCGCTGACGGCGTGAAGGTCGGTATCGGCCCGGGCTCGATCTGTACCACGCGTATCGTGGCCGGTGTAGGCGTGCCGCAGGTCACTGCTATCGCCAACGTGTCGGAAGCGCTGAAGGGCACGGGCGTGCCGGTCATCGCCGACGGCGGCGTGCGTTTCTCGGGCGACGTCAGCAAGGCGCTGGCCGCCGGCGCAAACGCCGTTATGATGGGCAGCATGTTCGCCGGCACCGAAGAAGCGCCGGGCGACGTGTTCCTGTATCAGGGCCGTCAGTACAAGGCGTACCGTGGCATGGGTTCGGTCGGCGCGATGAAAGACGGCGCCGCAGACCGCTACTTCCAGGACAACTCCGCGAATATCGACAAGCTGGTGCCGGAAGGTATCGAAGGCCGCGTCGCTTACAAGGGCTCGGTCAACGCGATCCTGTTCCAGCTGATCGGCGGCGTGCGCGTCAGCATGGGTTACTGCGGCTGCCGCACCATCGCGGAAATGAACGACAAGGCCGAGTTCGTGCAGATCACGGGCGCGGGCTTGCGCGAATCGCACGTGCACGACGTGCAGATCACGAAGGAAGCTCCCAACTACCACGTGGACTGATCGCCAATGAAGCCATTGCTGCTGCTCGCGTTCGGCCTGCTGTTTCTGCTGACGCCGTGGACTTCGTTGTACAACGCGCTGCTTCTGATGCAAACTCAGCCGGCTCTGGTCGGCTAGGCGTTTGGCGTGGCGCTCATCGGGCTGGCGTGGCTGGCGGGTGCATGTGTCGATCGATGGTACGCTCACGTCGACGGTCGCCAAGATCGTCGGTCACGTGAACTGGCTCACCGGCGTGTTGATGCTGGTGTGGCTGCTCGGCATGCATACGCCGGCGCTCAACTGGTTCGGGCAGATCGTCGCCGTGTTGACCGGCATCGTGCTGCTGGTGGTGGGGCTCGGTGGCGTGCGTCTGTCGGCGCGGTGCGCAAGCGCGAGAAGCAACGGCTGGCCGACGCCGCCGTGGCTGAGCGCGCTGAGCGTCAGGCTGCGAAAGATGCCGCTAAAGACGTAGCCAACCGTCGTGAACCCGGTGCCGCTACGGCAGGGTCCGGTTTATCGCGCCGAGCTGGCCATCGAGCCTGTGATCGAGCCGGCTGTGCCCGTCATGCGGTCTGCGGCATCTGCCGCTTCATCCGGTGGTCGAAGAGTCGAGCCTGAGCCCCGCCGAGCATGCCGAACGCGCAGAAAGGGCGGCGCGTGCCGCTCACGCCGAGGCATCCGCCGCGCGGGACGAAAGTCGCGACCAGGCGGACAAGGCTGGGACAGACGCGTCGGGTTCACCCCGGCCGCCGCTTCATGGCTCTGACGCGCTCGTCAACTACCTTACGTCCGCCGATGCTGTCGTAGTCCGCCTGTTTGCGCCTCGGCCTGTGCCCGCTATGTGCTTGGGTACAGGGCGCTTCGCTTCAGATCCGGCCGTCCCAATGTGGACCGCATTGAATTCAACGCCGCGTTTCGTGCGCGGCATTCCGTATCCGCTCACTTTTGACTCCGTCCGCTGCCATGCATGACAAGATCCTGATCCTCGACTTCGGTTCGCAAGTCACCCAACTGATTGCACGTCGCGTTCGCGAAGCCAACGTGTACTCGGAAATTCACCCGTACGACGTCGACACGTCGTTCATCCGCGATTTCGCGCCGAAGGGCGTGATCCTCTCCGGCGGCCCGAGCTCGGTGACCGAGACCGACACGCCACGCGTGCCGCAAGCCGTGTTCGAACTCGGCGTGCCGGTCCTCGGCATCTGCTACGGCATGCAGGCTATGGCGCAGCAACTGGGCGGCAAGGTCGACGTCGGCCATCTGCGCGAATTCGGTTACGCCGAAGTGCGCGCGCGCAATCACACGAGCCTGCTGGAAGGCATTAGCGACTTCAAGACGCCGGAAGGTCACGGCATGCTGAAGGTATGGATGAGCCACGGCGACAAGGTGCTGGAAATGCCGCCGGGCTTTGCGCTGATGGCTTCCACGGAATCGTGCCCGATCGCTGCAATGGCCGACGAACAGCGCCATTTCTACGGTTTGCAATGGCACCCGGAAGTCACGCATACTGTGCAAGGCTGCGCGATGCTCGAACGCTTCGTGCTGCAGATCTGCGCCGCGAAGCCCGATTGGGAAATGGACCATTACGTCGACGAAGCCGTTGCAAAGATTCGCGAGCAGGTGGGTAACGAGCAGGTGATTCTCGGTCTGTCGGGCGGCGTGGACTCGTCGGTGGCCGCGGCGCTGCTACATCGCGCGATCGGCGACCAGCTTACCTGCGTGTTCGTCGACCACGGCTTGCTGCGTCTGAACGAAGCCGAGCAGGTCATGGCCACGTTCGCCGATCACCTTGGCGTGAAGGTGATTCACGTCGACGCAAGCGAAGTGTTCCTGAGCAAGCTGGCCGGCGTGACGGATCCGGAAGCGAAGCGTAAGATCATCGGTGCAGAGTTCGTCGAAGTGTTCCAGACGGAAGCTGGCAAACTGACGGACGCGAAGTGGCTTGCGCAGGGCACGATCTATCCGGACGTGATCGAATCGGCCGGCAAGGGCAAGAAGGCCGCGCAAACCATCAAGAGCCATCACAACGTGGGCGGCCTGCCTGAAACGTTGAATCTCAAGCTGCTCGAGCCGCTGCGTGAACTGTTCAAGGACGAAGTGCGCGAACTCGGCGTGAAGCTCGGTTTGCCGCCGGCAATGTTGTGTTGCCACCCTTTCCCGGGTCCGGGCCTCGGCGTGCGGATTCTTGGCGAAGTGAAGTGCGATTTCGTAGGCCTGCTGCGCCGCGCGGATGCGATTTTCATCGAGACGCTGCGTACGTTCATCGACAAGGAAACGGGCAAGTCGTGGTACGACCTGACGAGCCAGGCGTTCGTGGTGTTCCTGCCGGTGAAGAGCGTCGGCGTGATGGGCGATGGCCGCACGTATGAATACGTGGTGGCGCTGCGCGCCGTGCAAACGCTCGACTTCATGACCGCGCATTGGGCACATCTGCCGCATGAGCTTCTGGGTCACGTGTCGAACCGCATCATCAATGAAGTGCGCGGTATTAACCGGGTTGTTTATGACATCTCTGGTAAGCCGCCTGCGACGATTGAGTGGGAGTAATTTAGGATCCTCTGCAGTGGTCCGTCGATTCCTTGTTTCCCAAAAAAACAAGGGTTTATCGACTGTTTTGATCCGCTACCGTCCGTCGGCAGCGTTACGTCGCCGACGCCATAGGCGACGGTATAGCATCTTTCTCTGCAGACGATCCATCCAGTTTGATACCGTCACGGCGCGTGACGGTATCAAGCAACGGTATTAGTTCACGGAGTGTTGCATGCTTACGGACTTCGAATTGCGGGCGCTCAAGCCGACCGGCAGGATATACAACAAGGTTACGGGTTACGGATCAGCGCGGCCTGTATGTGGCGGTCACGTCATCCGGAGCGGTGAGTTTTCGCTTCGACTATCGTCTGAACGGGCGACGAGAGACCTTGGTCATAGGCCGCTACGATCCGGGACTACCCGCTCGCGGCGCACGCGCTGCTGTGGAGCTTTCCTTTGGCATGTCGCTGCGTCTCGCGGAAGCGAGGCTACTGCTTGAGCGGGCTCGTCGGGAAGTGGAGCAGGGCGTCAGCCCGTCGAAAAGCAAGGTCGAAAAGCGGGTAGAAGCGGCCGAGGCGATGACGTTCGGAAAGTGGGCAGAAAGGTGACCTGAAGCACAATATCGCGTGCCTGAACGGCAGGCGCGGCCGCGCCCTGCTCCTTGATCTTCTCACACCTCGTTAGGAGTCTTGACGGAGTGACCTCTTCGAGTTTCTGCCACCCAAATTCCGCCGCGAGATTCCGGTCGTAGACGGATTTCCTCATCGCGCGGGTCGACTCCGCGAGAGTGGCTTCCTCGAAGTACCGTTTCGTGCAGGCGAGGGGACTAAAGGTTGCCAATCCGGCAGAAGATATATACGCCCCTCAGCTATTGCTACCTTTAAGCCGCGAGATCCGGGCACTGACACCCGCAGAAATCCACGTGTTTTTCAAGGCGTTGGAGCGGACGCCAACCCTGCCTACGCTGCGTAGCTATTAGGTTGATGCTGCTTACAATGGTGCGGAAGTCGGAATTCATCTTGGCAAGATGGGATGAGGTGGACTTTAATGCCGCGATTTGGACAATTCCGAAAGACCGAATGAAAGCCGGTCGCGTGCACAATGTCTATCTGAGCCAGCAAGCCTTGGATATCCTGATCACCTTTAAGACGTGTTTCAGCGCAAGCTCGTACCTGCATCCCGGTCGGTAAGAGACGGAATTGCCGATAAGTGCGGCCACCCTGAATCGCGTGATTGACAGTACGGTGAAGCTCATTCACAAGAGTGGGGCAGAAGATTTCGAGTCTTTTTCGGTACACGATCTGCGGCGAACGGCGCGCACGCAGTTGCATGAAGCCGGGTTCAGCAGCGACTGGATAGAGAAATGTCTGGCGCACGAGCAGCGCGGGGTGAGGGTTGTGTACGGCATCGGCTCGCTGCTACCGATGCTCAAGCTGATCGGCACGTTCTATCTGACGTCGATCGTGTTCGTGGTGGTCGTGTTCGGCATCATCGCGCGTGCGGTGGGTTTCAACATCCTGCGCTTCGTGTCGTACATCAAGGAAGAGATGCTGATCGTGCTCGGCACGAGCTCGTCCGAAGCCGCGCTGCCGCAACTGATGCTCAAGCTGGAAAAGCTCGGCTGCTCGCGCTCGGTGGTGGGCCTCGTAGTGCCGACCAGTTACTCGTTCAACCTCGACGGCACTAACATCTACATGACGATGGCCGTGCTGTTCATCGCGCAGGCAACGAACACCGACCTCACGTGGACGCAACAGCTCACGCTGCTCGTCGTCACGATGCTGACCTCGAAGGGCGCAAGCGGCGTGACCAGCGCGGGCTTCATCACGCTGGCGGCAACGCTCGCCGTGGTGCCGACCATTCCGCTGTCGGGCATGGTGCTGATTCTCGGTATCGACCGCTTCATGAGCGAATGCCGTGCGCTGACGAACATCGTCGGCAATGGCGTGGCGACGGTCTTCGTGTCGGCCTAGGAAAAGGAACTGGACCGCAACAAGCTGAACGCCGCACTGCGTGGCGACGTGCCGGTCAAGGAACCGGCCTGCGTCTGACGCGCAACGCGCTTCTCGCTGCTTCATACGCAACGCCCAGCCGCGGACACCTGCACATGAAACGGGTGACCGCGCGCCAGAACCCCACCCACGCCGTCGGCCGACGAAGCTCGCACCGACGGCGTGTCGCCTTATGCCACAATATCCGAACTACACCGACCGGATATTGCCAACGTGACGCGTCGCCTGCTGATCCTCTTCGCGCTCGTCGTCGGGCTCGTGGCGGCGTGCGGGCTCACCTTACACGCTCACATGGCAAAGCGGTATCGACAATCGGTGCAACGCCGCGGTGCGCGCGGACCGCACCGCCAGCGCGCTGAAGAGCACGCTCGAACGCCACGAATTGCTGCCTTATCTGCTGGCCGAACATCCCATCGTGCAGGACGTACTGTTGAATCCCACGCCGGCTAAGGTCAAACGCGCGAATCTCTATCTCGAAGACCTGAACCGTCACGCGCGCGTAACGGTCACCTACATCATTCCGGTGGACGGCAATTGCGTCGCGGCAAGCAATTGGCAGGGGCCGGGAAGCTTCATCGGCGCGGACTATCTGTTCAGACCGTATTTCGTCAATGCGATCAAGGGCGGCGTGGGCCGCTTCTTCGGCATCGGCACGATCTCGCAGGCACCGGGCTATTACATCTCGCAGCCGGTGCGGCGCGACGGCAAGATCGTCGGCGTGGCCGTCGTCAAACTCGATCTCGAATGGTTTCAGGGCATGGACGCGTCCGAACCGCTCGTCGTCACCGACGATCACGGCGTGACCTTTCTTTCGTCCGTGCCCGCATGGAAGTACCACACGATTCGTCCGCTCTCCGGTCAGGTCGCCCGATTCGATTTATCAGGCACGCCAGTATGCGCAACTGCCGATCGCGCCGCTGTCGGTGACGATCGAGCGCACGCTCGAAGGTAACGCGCAGATCGTGCGCATCGGCGGCGGTCGTCATGCTACGCGTTATCTGGCGTCGCGCCGTGGTGTGGGCGAACCGGACTGGCATCTGATCACGCTGTCGTCCGTTCATCCCGTTGATGCCGACTCGCGCAACACGACTATCGTTGTCGCGTTCGGTTATGTTTCGCTCATGCTGCTGGCGTTCTAATGGCGCATGCGCCGCGCGCTGCTGCAGAAGGCGTATGCGGAACTGAACCGGTGCGTGGCCGAGCGCACGGCCGATCTGTCGCAGGCGAACGAACAACTGCACAAGGAAGTCGCGGAACGCACGCGCGCCTGACGTGCAGGTGATTCTCGTCACCGGTCATGGCGATATCTTGATGGCCGTACAGGCCATGCGCGACGGTGCGTACGATTTTCATCGAGAAGCCGTTCGCTTCCGAGCGTCTGATCGAAACCGTGCGGCGCAAGCTGGTGCTCGAAAACCTCGTGCTGCGCCGCGAACTGGCCGAACAGAATTCGGTGGCGCCGCGCACATCGGGCGCAGTCCGGCGATCGAACAGATACGGCGGCTCATTGCGAACGTGGCGCCCACGGACGCCTCGGTGCTCATCAACGGCAACACGGGCGCGGGCAAGGAGCTGATCGCGCGCAGCCTGCACGAGATGTCGCCGCGGCGCGCTGCCGGAGCCGATGTTCGAGTCCAAGATGTTCGGCTACGAGCCGGGCACCTTCACGGGCGCGGCGAAGCGGCGCATCGGCAAGCTCGAACATGCGTCGGGCGGCGGCACGCTTTTTCTCGACGAGATCGAAAGCATGCCGCTCGCGTTGCAGGTGAAGCTGCTTCGCGTGTTGCAGGACGGCGTGCTGGAGCGGCTGGGTTCGAATCAGCCGATTCGCGTGAACTGCCGCGTGGTGGCCGCCGCGAAAGGCGATATGGCCGAACACGTCGCCGACGGCTCGTTCCAGCGCGACCTGCTGTACCGTCTGAACGTGGTGACGATCGCGCTGCCGCCGCTCGGCGAGCGTCGCGAAGACATCGTGCCGCTCTTCGAACATTTCCTGCTGGACGCGGCGGTGCGCTATAAGCGGCCCGCGCCCATTCTCATGGACCGGCAACGCGCCGGCCTGATGCAGCGCGACTGGCCGGGCAACGTGCGCGAACTGCGCAATGCGGCGGCGCAACCGCTCAAGGAGCGTGTCGAACAATTCGAGCGGGCGGTGATTGCGGAGGCTCTGGAACAGGCGGGCGGCGCGGTCGCCGTGGCGGCGGACCGGTTGTAGCTTGGCAAGGCGACGCTTTACGAGAAGATCAAGCGGTATAGCCTCGCCGCCAAAGGGGAAGGGGAAAGGTAAGGCGAGGTTTTCGCTGCGCCGGCTGGCCCGGTTGAATCGGGCGTGATGGCCGGCGCGGTTGAATCAGATCGGGTGAGCTTGGGTGAGCTTCAGTGAATCCGTTGCTCAGGCTGCGTTCAGCGCCTTTTCCAGTAACTGGTCGAGTTCCGCGAATTGCGGTTCCCCAACGTAGCGCTTCAGAATGTGCCCGTCTTTATCGACGAGGAACGTGGTGGGCGTGAGCTGCACGTTGCCGAACTGCTTGGCGGCCGAACCGTTGTCCATTGCGACCTTGAACGGCAACTGACGCGTTTGCGTGTAGTTGGTCACGTACATGGGCGCGTCGTAATTCATCGCCACGGCCACGAATTCGAGGCCCTTGTCCCTGAAGCGGTTATACGTCTGGACCATCTGTGGCATTTCCTTCATGCAGGTGTCGCAGCTCGTTGCCCAGAAGTTGACCAGATAAACCTTGCCCTTCAGATCCGCCGTGGACACTTTCTGCCCCGACAGCAGCGTGAAAGTGGCGTCCGGCACGCGTTGCTGGCTGGCGAACGCGAAATAGCCGGCGACCGCAATGGCGATGGCGACGACGGCCGCGATGATGTAGCGAATCGGATTTCCGCGCCGGGCGGGAGTGGACACGCTGGAAACAGTGGTGCTCATGTACGCCTCGAGAGTCACGCTGGATGCGCGGAAGGGTGCGCTGCTGGTGCTTTTGCCTGCTGCAACAAGGCCTTGCAACTCAGCCACGGCGCAGTCCGCGTATTGTAGCCGCATTCCGGTGCAGCAGCAGGCGGCGGCTCGTAGGCTAATAGGCCGATGGGCCGATAAGTTTAATAGGGTTTTACGATTTCAACGGTCTTTCAGAGGACTCATTTCTGGCTCCCCATGCTCGCAACCGATGCCCGCGCTTTTTTTGCCTTCCGTCGTTTTTTCAATGTTCCGTCTTTTCCAGTCGCGAGGCGCGTATCCGCCACCGTGCCGACAGTGTTGACCGTGCTGCTCGCGCTGGTCCTCGGTGCCGCGCTCACGGCCTGTTCGCCGACATTCGACTGGCGGACCATCATGAATAACGACGATGGCTACACCGTCGATCTGCCCGCCAAACCCGGCAATGACGAGCGTACGGTGCAGATCGGCGGAACACCGATGCAGATGGTGATGCCCAGACCGCCGACGCCGTTTTCGCCGTCGGCACCGTGATGCTGCCGGACGAGCTTGCGCGGAACGTGGGCGCCGTGCAGATTCCGCTCGCAACGGGCGGCCAGGTGCTTGGACTGGAGATGCACCGGGGCGGGTTCGAAGCACGAATCTAGGCTGGTCTATGCGCGCCTCGTGCCCATGGCAGGCACGTCTATCAGGCCGGATCATCGCTTCCAAACCACTGCCGGACGAGCAGGTCGATCAATTTTTTCGTCGTTCAAACTGTTTTAAAAACGGTATTTTTGGCCGATCCAGCGCGCTGAAGATGAGCGCGTGAAGTGAAGGTTCCTTCGTAGCTTCATGCGCTAATTCACGGTTTACGTTGAGGTTTTCCCCAAACCTCGATTGCCTATGGATAACTCTGTTGAGAAGTCACCGTTTTTTGCCGCAAATGCTCATCGGATGGGCTTCCTGTCAGGAAATGCTGCGCGCGACCGTTTGAAAATTCAATAAAATCAATGGTCTTGTCCTTCCACCTTTAATGCACCTTTCAGATGTTTCAAAATCTGTCTGGAGCGCTAACGTGTGCATAAGTCAAGTCTTGACAGTAGATTTTTCATCTCATAGAGCGCCCGCCGCGCGGCGATACTGGATTGCTTCGCCGACCTGCGCACGATCTTCAGCACACGGTAATAAGCTCGCGCCGACCAGCCGAAGCGCTCGCCCGCTTCGCGCAACAGCGCTTCACCCGCTGCGTCGGGTCGGCACATCTCGTCGACTTCGCGGCCCGCCAGTTCCCGATTGGTCTTTCCCTGACGAGTGAGTTGCCGTTAGCGAGCCGCGCGCACGCGTCCGGCGATCGGCTCGCTTCTTTCGCCCGTGACGCTCACGCGCGCCGACAACTCGACCGGGGTAAGCGCCGGAATCTCGATCTGGATGTCGATGCGGTCGAGCAAGGGCCCAGAGAGCTTGCGCAGATAGCGTGCGGCAATTTCCGGCGTGCAGCGGCAGCGGCCGTTCGGATCGCCGCGCCAGCCGCACGGGCAGGGGTTCATTGCGGCATTGCAGGCTGCCGGAAAGTCCGCCTGCAATGCCGCGCGCGAAATGGTGATGTGGCCGGCTTTCAGCGGTTCGCGTAGCGTTTCGAGCACGTTGCGGTCGAACTCGGGCAATTCGTCGAGGAACAGGACCCCGAGATGCGCCAGCTTGATCTCGCCGGGTTGCGGCGGATTGCGTCCGCCCACGAGCTCCGCCGCGCTCGACGAATGATGCGGCGCGCGAAACGGCCACTGCCGCCATTGCGACGGCGAAAAACCGGCGCGGCTCGCCGACAGCAGCGCGGCAGAGCTGTGCGCCTCGTCGTCGGTCATCGGCGGCAGGAGGCTCGGCAGACGCGCGGCAAGCATCGACTTGCCCGCGCCGGGCGGTCCGACTATTAGCATGTGATGGCCGCCCGCGGCCGCGACTTCGAGTGCGCGCACAGGCTCGGCAGATCAGCGGTGCCGTAGACGTCCACGCCGGGCACGAGCGCCGCTTCCGCCGCGCTCGCCGCGGGCAGATAGAGCTGTGGCGTGCAATGCGCGGCATTGGCCGGGCATGCTCGTCGCTGGGAACCGAAGTGGAATACGAGGCGGGAACCGCGCCGCAAGTCGAGTCTGGAAAAGAAGCCCGAGAAAGCGGTTGAGAAGCCGCCTGCGCCGCCGAGCGCGCCGTCCCGCACGCCATCGCAAATGCGCCGCGCATGGGCCGCAGCGCGTCTGTCAGGGAAAGCTCACCGGCAAACTTTCGATGCAGCGCGATTCGGGCGGAATCTGTCCGCTTGCCGCGAGAATGCCCAGCGCGATCGGCAGATCGAAGCGTCCCGATTCCTTCGGAAGATTGGCTGGCGCGAGATTGACGGTGATTCGCCGCACCGGGAAGTCGAAGCCGCAGTTCTGCAAAGCGGCGCGCACGCGCTCGCGGCTCTCGCGCACTTCGAGATCCGGAAGGCCGACTATCGAGAAAGAGGGAAGACCGTTGGCGAGATGGGCCTCGACGGTTACTTCGGGCGCGCGACCAGAGGCCGGCGCGCGACTGCGCACCACGGCAAGCGACATGTTTTTTCCCGCCGGACCGCGCGACAGACGCGCAAGTCCCCTTAAGATACTGATGACGTCACGGCTCGCTTGGCAGTGATTACAGCCCGGCGCAGCGCGAACGCTGCGCTTTGAAAGCGCGGTTTAAGGTGTAGGCATGGAAACCGGCAGCTTCTGTTCGAGCTCGGCCACGCGGCGCTCCAGTTCTTCGAGACGTGCGCGCGTGCGCACCAGCACTTGGGTTTGCGTATCGAACTCTTCGCGCGTCACCAGATCGAGCTTCGAAAAGCCTTGCGACAGCATTGCCTTCACGTTGCGTTCGACGTCCTTGACCGGCGAGTTCTTGAATAGCTCACTCATGCGGGCCTGAAAGTCGTTAAACGCATCGTTCGGTTGTTTCATGGTGTTCCCCTTGGTGCACAAAAAATGTGCATATTTCATTACGCCTGTGCCTCACTACGGCGAATGGGCGGACTTGGTGCATGTCCAGCCGGCCGCCGCAAGCGTATGAGCCCGTTTGTGCGCGCTCCCGCGTTCGAGACCTTCGAGCACTCTAACAGCGATCCATATGACGCGCCATCATACCCCGCCAACGTTGGACGTCCGGCCAGGGTGCTTTGCGCCACTTCACGCAAGGCCCGCTGCGCGGCCCCGGACGCAATATGGCATGGCTGTTGCTTTTACTGCCCCGCGTGTACCACCGGCGTTTTTTATCGGTAGCGCATAGACCACACGAAGCGGGTTACGGGAACGAAACGGGTTACGCAGCGGTACGCAAACGGGTCATGCAAACAGGTTACGCAACTAAGCGAGGGATTATTTCATGAAACTCATCACCGCAATCATCAAGCCGTTCAAGCTCGATGAGGCGCGCGAAGCCTTGTCGGCCATCGGCGTCTCGGGCATCACGGTGACAGAAGTCAAAGGTTTCGGACGCCAGAAAGGACACACGGAACTGTATCGAGGCGCGGAATACGTCGTCGATTTCCTGCCGAAGGTGAAGATCGAGGCCGCCGTCTCGGACGACATCGTCGACCAGGCGATCGAAGCGCTGGAATGCGCGGCACGCACCGGCAAGATCGGCGATGGCAAGATTTTCGTCACGCAGATCGAGCAGGTGATCCGGATTCGCACCAGGGAGACTGGGGCCGACGCCCTGTAGCACCAAGAGATATCGATACATACAGATAGCGATAAGAGGAAACGAAAGATGCGCAAATTATTGATGTCCCTGCTGATGGCCGGTTCGCTGCTCACGGGCGGTATCGGCACCGCTCTCGCGGACGACGCTTCCGCGCCGGCAGCCGCCTCGGCCGCTGCTTCCGATACGACGGCGAGCGCGTCGGCCGCCGCTTCGACCGCGGACGCGACCGCCGGTACCGCCAACGCGGTGGCTTCGGCACCGGCAGCGGTGGCAGCACCATCGGACGGCGCGCCCGCTGCACCGACTGCGCCGTTCACGGTCGATTCGTCGAAGATCAATTCCGGCGACACCGCCTGGATGCTGACGTCCACCGCGCTCGTGCTGTTCATGACGATTCCGGGTCTCGCACTGTTCTACGGCGGCATGGTCCGTAAGAAGAACGTGCTCGCGACGCTGATGCAAAGCTTCGCTATCACCTGCCTCGTGACGATCATCTGGGCGGTCGTGGGCTACACGCTCGCGTTTACGCCGGGCGGCGCGTTCATCGGCGGCTTTTCGCGCTTTTTCATGGCGGGCATGAGCTACGTGAAGGGCGACAAGGCCACGATGCTGACCGTCAGCCACCTCGCGCCGACGATTCCCGAGACCGTATACTTCGTCTATCAGATGACGTTCGCGATCATCACGCCGGCTCTCATCACGGGCGCGTTTGCTGACCGCATGAAGTTCTCGGCGATGCTCGTGTTCATGATGCTGTGGTCGATCATCGTCTACTCGCCGATCGCGCACATGGTCTGGGAACCGACCGGCTGGCTCGCATCGGCAGGCATCCTCGACTTCGCAGGCGGTACGGTGGTGCACATTAACGCGGGTATCGCGGGCCTCGTCTGCTGTCTGGTGCTCGGCAAGCGCGTCGGCTACGGCCGCGAAGCGATGGCGCCGCACAACCTGACGCTCACGCTGATCGGTGGCGCGATGCTGTGGGTGGGCTGGTTCGGCTTCAACGCCGGTTCGGCTCTCGCAGCGGACGGCCGTGCCAGCTTCGCGATGTTCGCCACGCAGGTTGCGACGGCCGCGGCGGCACTCGCCTGGATGTTCGCCGAATGGGCCGCGAAGGGTAAGCCGTCGGTGCTCGGTATCGTGTCGGGCGCTGTGGCGGGTCTCGTGGCGATTACGCCGGCTTCGGGCTTCGTCGGCATGACGGGTTCGCTCGTGATCGGCATCGTGGCAGGCGTGGTCTGCTTCTGGTCGGCCACGTGGCTCAAGCACAAGTTCGGTTACGACGACTCGCTCGACGCGTTCGGCGTGCACTGCGTCGGCGGCATCGTGGGCGCACTGCTGACCGGCGTGTTCGCAGTCAAGGACATCGGCGGCGTGGGCGGCAGCTTCGTTCTGCAGGCCAAGGGCGTGATCACGACCCTCGTCTACAGTGGCGTGGTGAGCTTCATCCTGCTGAAGATCATCGACATGGTGATGGGCATCCGCGTGACGGAAGAACAGGAACGCGAAGGTCTGGACGTGAGCCTGCACGGCGAGCACGTCGAATAAGGACAGCCTCGGGGTTCGACTCCGCGCGCTCTAGGGTGTGCGGAGCAGGGGTAAGCACAGCGATTTTGGCGCGCCTTCGGCGGGTTTTTCTTGCGCCTGTCTCGTTTTAACAGTAACAGTAGTTTTTCGCGCCTATCGGAGCGATAGCGAGAATGCATTCGCGTCCGCTTGCGAATGGAGAAAGCGTCCCCAAATGGACAAAGTATTTATTTGCTCTACAACCTTTTTTCTCCAGTCTGCGAGTGATCAATGGTTCCGCACCTAGTTACGGCGTTAAACGGCCCGCTGCTCGATCTCGAGCGGAAGATCCTCGACGCTACGCCCGTCATCGAACGCTGGTTCCGGCTCGAATGGCAGGAGCATACGCCGCCGTTCTACTGTTCCGTCGATCTGCGTAACGCCGGCTTCAAGCTCGCGCCGGTCGATACCAATCTGTTTCCTGGCGCGTTCAACAACCTGCCGCAGGAAGTGTTGCCGCTCGCCGTGCAGGCCGCGATGGCGTCGATCGAAAAGATCTGCCCGGACGCGAAGAACCTGCTGGTCATTCCCGAGCGCCACACGCGCAACGCGTTTTATCTCGAGAACGTCGCCCGTCTGGCCGTGATCATGCGCCAGGCCGGCCTGAACGTGCGTTTCGGCACGCTCGACGAAAGCATTCAAGGTCCCGTCACCATTGCGCTGTCCGACGGTCAGAAGCTTGTGCTCGAACCGCTCGAACGCTCGCAGCGTCGCCTTGGACTCAAGAATTTCGACCCGTGCTCGATTCTGCTGAACAATGACCTCTCCGGTGGCATTCCGCCCGTGCTGGAAAATCTGCACGAGCAATATCTGCTACCGCCGCTGCATGCGGGCTGGGCCGTTCGCCGCAAATCGACGCACTTCTCGTGCTATGACGACGTGGCGAAGAAGTTCGCCAAGATGGTCGAGATCGATCCGTGGATGATCAACCCGTACTTCGCGCACGTGGAAGGCGTCGATTTTCAGGAGCGCACGGGCGAGGAGGCGCTCACCGAGGCGATCGACGGCGTGCTCAAGAAGATCGCCAAGAAGTATCGCGAGTACGGCATCTCCGAGAAACCGTACGTCGTGATCAAGTCCGACGCTGGCACGTACGGCATGGGCGTGATGACGGTGCACGACGCTTCCGAAGTCGCCGCGCTTACCAAGCGTGAACGCGCCAAGATGGCCGCCACCAAAGACGGTCTCGAAGTGCATGACGTGATCGTGCAGGAGGGCGTGTACACGTTCGAGCGCATCGGCGAAGAAGTGGCCGAACCCGTCGTGTACATGATCGACCGCCACGTGGTGGGCGGCTTCTACCGCGTGCACGGCAGCCGCGAGCGCGACCAGAATCTGAACGCCCCGGGCATGCACTTCGTGCCGCTCGGCTTCGAGCATACGGCGCTGCCCGACGCGCACGCCAAATCCGGCGCGGTGCCGCCGAACCGCTTCTACATGTACGGCGTGGTGGCGCGGCTCGGGCTGCTCGCCGCATCGGTCGAACTCGAAAAGACCGATCCGGAAGCGATCCAGGTTTAACTCCCTAGGTGGACGATGGCGGCATGCGTGCCGCCATCGTCATTTTCAACGACTATATTGACGAACAAAGCCAAGCTCGTCTGGGCGCACCGGAATCCTCATGGACATTCTTTTCATCGCCGATCCACTCCCGCAATTCAAGATTTACAAGGACTCGACCTACGCGATGATGGCCGAGGCCGCGCGCCGCGGTCACACGCTCTATACGTGCGAGCCGAAGCATCTGGCGTGGACGGGCGGTGACGTCGAAGCGAACGTGCAGCGTTTTGCGATCATTGGCGACGTGACGGGTCTGCACCGTAACACGTGGTACGCGGCCGAGGCAGCCGCGCCGCGTTCGCTGAAGAGCTTCAGTGCCGTGCTGATGCGCAAGGACCCGCCGTTCGACATGGAATACGTGACGTCCACGTGGCTGCTGGAGATGGCCGAGCGCGGCGGCGCGCGCATCTTCAACAAGCCGCAGGCGATCCGCGATCACTCGGAAAAGCTCGCGATCGGCGAGTTTCCGGAGTTCGTCGCGCCCACGCTCGTGACGCGCGACACCGCACGTCTGCGTGCCTTCCACGAGCAGCATGGCGACGTGATTCTGAAGCCGCTCGACGGCATGGGCGGCATGGGCGTCTTCCGGGTGAAGGCGGACGGCATGAACCTCGGTTCGATCATCGAAATGCTGAGCCACGACGGCGCGCGCACGGTGATGGTGCAGAAATTCATCCCCGAAATCAAGGAAGGCGACAAGCGCATTCTGCTGATAGGCGGCGAAGCGGTGCCGTATTCGCTCGCGCGCATTCCGCAAGGCAATGAAGTGCGCGGCAATCTCGCGGCGGGCGGTTTGGGCGTGGCGCGTCCTCTCACCGATCACGACCGCAAGATCGCCGACACGCTCGCACCCGTGCTGGCGGCGCGCGGCTTGCTGCTGGTTGGTCTGGATACAATCGGCGACTGGCTCACCGAAGTCAACGTAACGAGCCCGACGTGTTTCCGCGAAATCATGGACCAGACGGGTTTCGACGTTGCGGCCATGTTCATCGACGCGCTGGAACGCGCGGCGGGTTAAACCGCCCGCGATGCTAGCCTGAAGTGAGCCGGGAGCCGGCTGGGTACGAGCCCGAGGCGAGTTCGAGGCAAGGTTCGAATCCGGCTTGAATGGCTGCGGTCGTCCCCAAATTGCGTAGTGAATAGCCGCTTTGGCGCGAAAATGAGCCTGCTACAATGCCAGCTTCGCCGCGCCAAGCTGGTTGGGCGGCGTCTGCCGGGCGCCGCGAGCATGGCTTGCGGACTGCGAGCGAGCAGATTTCGCGTGCCGCGGACTGTTCGCCGATGGTGCATTCCGGCCCCAACGACCCACGGCCGGTCGTGGGCGCTTGCGAACCGGGTGTCGTCCCGGTCCACGGTTCGAGGCCGTTCTTTTGCAGTAAGGCTGACATGGCAGGCATTCTGATCATTGCGCACGCTCCGTTCGCCACCGCGTTGCGCGACTGTATTTCGCATATTTATGGCGGCTTGCCGGCTCGCATCGGCGTGATCGACGTATCGCCGGATTGCGATCCTGCGCAGATGGTGGCGTTTGCGAACGCCGAGATCGATCGTTTGAAGGAAGAGAACGGCGCGCTCGTGCTCACCGATATGTTTGGGGCCACGCCGGCGAACATCGCCGGGCGACTCGCTTCGGCGCCGGACGTGCGTGTGCTGTGCGGCGTGAATTTACCGATGCTGGTGCGCGCCGTGTGTTACCGCGCTACACCGCTCGATACGCTCGTCGACAAGGCGCTCGCCGGCGCGACCAAAGGCGTGCATGCAATCGGCCCTGCGACACCGGTGCCGGTTGCGCCATCGCCGTGTTCCGGCGACTGTCTGCCGGCATTGCCGCCCGACACCGCGTCCGCCGACTGTCTGCTTGCGTTGCCGGAAGACGCCGATCTGACGCAGAAGGCGGATTCCACAGGTATCTAGCCCGAAGAATCAGAACGGGCAACAGGGTTGATCCTGAGTACCCTGCTGCCCGTTTGCAGTTTCATTCTTTACGACAACACTTACCCGCGCTTTCGGACCATCACATGCTGCAACAGGAAACGACGATTGTGAACAAGCTGGGGCTGCACGCGCGCGCGTCGGCCAAGTTGACCCAACTCGCGGGCAATTACCAGTCAGAAATATGGATGAGCCGCAACGGCCGCCGTATCAATGCCAAGAGCATCATGGGGGTGATGATGCTGGCAGCGGGCATCGGCAGTACGGTCCTGATCGAAACGGAAGGCGCGGACGAAAAGGAAGCGATGGACGCATTGCTGAAACTGATTGCCGATAAATTAGGCGAAGGTCAGTAAAGCCGCGCGTTCACGCGACTCACAGCAAACGCCGCGGCACACCGCGGCGTTTTTTTAGCGTGTGACAATTCGTCGGGATCGGGAATAAGCGCAGAGAAAAAACGGTCGAATCAGCAAATTGATAATGACATCGACTAAGCATCATGCCTCGCTCCGACTTACGTTAATATTCGTGCTGCGCTGCACACAGTGTTGGCGCACTTGCAAAGAGCGTGGAATTTATAATCGGGATGAGAGTCTGAGAGCATTGAAGCGGTTTGCCGCGGCCATCACACCGAGAGGAGGTGCGCGTGTCGTTCACGCTGCATGGAATTCCCGTGTCACGCGGTATCGCCATTGGGCGGGCTTATCTGATCGCCCCGGCCGCACTTGACGTAGACCACTATCTGATCGAACCCGCTCAAATCGAGAGCGAGATCGAACGCTTTCGCGCGGCCCAGCAACTCGTGCATCACGAGCTCGATGCATTGCGTGCGGACCTCGCGGCCGACGCGCCAAGCGAAATGGGCGCGTTCATCAACGTCCATTCAATGATCCTGAACGATGCGATGCTCGTGCAGGAAACCATCGACCTGATCCGTACGCGCCGCTACAATGTGGAGTGGGCGCTCATGGAGCAGGTCGAGCGTCTGTCGCGCCATTTCGACGACATCGAAGACGAATATCTGCGCGAGCGCAAAGCCGATATCGAGCAGGTGGTCGAACGTGTGCTGAAGGCACTGGCCGGCGCATCCGGTGCGCTGGTGGACGGTGCGCACGGTGCATGCGACGAGATGATCGTCGTCGCGCACGACATCGCGCCGGCCGACATGATGCAGTTCAAGACGCAAACGTTCCAAGGCTTCGTCACCGATCTCGGCGGCCGTACGTCACACACGGCGATCGTCGCGCGCAGTCTTGGCATTCCCGCAGCGGTCGGTGTGCAGCACGCGAGCGCGCTGATCTGTCAGGACGATCTAATCATCGTGGACGGCGATCACGGTATCGTGATCGTCGATCCGGCGCCGATCGTGCTTGAGGAGTATTCATATCGTCAGAGCGAGGAGGCGCTCGAACAGCGCAAGCTTCAGCGTTTCAAGTTTTCTCCTACGCAAACGCTGTGTGGCACGCGCATCGAGTTGTGCGCGAACATCGAGTTGCCGGAAGATGCGCGCGCGGCGGTTGACTCGGGCGCGATGGGTGTCGGTTTGTTTCGCACCGAGTTCCTGTTCATGAATCACAAGCACAGTCTGCCGGAAGAGGAGGAGCAGTTCGCCGCGTATCGTCGCGCGGTCGAGTTGATGAACGGGATGCCGGTCACGATTCGCACGATCGACGTGGGCGCCGACAAGCCGCTCGATTCAATGAGCGGTGGCGACGGCTACGAAACGGCCGCGAACCCTGCGCTGGGTTTGCGCGCGATTCGCTGGAGCCTCTCCGAGCCGCACATGTTCCTCACGCAGTTGCGTGCGATCTTGCGGGCGTCGGTATTCGGTAAGGTCAAGATCCTGATTCCGATGCTCGCGCACGCGCAGGAAATCGACCAGACGCTCGACCTGATCCGCGAAGCCAAGTGTCAACTCGACGACGCCGGCATTGGCTACGATCCGAACGTGCAGGTTGGCGCGATGATCGAAATTCCGGCGGCGGCGATTGCGTTGCCGTTGTTTCTGAAGCGGCTCGATTTCCTCTCGATCGGCACGAACGATCTGATCCAGTACACACTCGCCATCGACCGCGCGGACAACTCGGTCGCGCATCTGTACGATCCGTTGCATCCGGCCGTGCTGCATCTGATCGCGTTCACGCTGCGTGAAGCGAAGCGCGCAGGCGTGCCCGTTTCGGTGTGCGGTGAAATGGCGGGCGATCCGGCGTTGACGGGTCTGTTGCTCGGCATGGGTCTCACCGAATTTTCGATGCATCCGAGCCAGTTGCTCGTGGTCAAGCAGGAAGTGCTGCGCTCGCATCTGAAGACGCTGGAGAAGCCGGTGGCGGACGTGCTGGCTTCGTTCGAGCCGGAGGAAGTGCAGGCCGCGCTGCAGCGCGTGGCGCAGGTCTGAATTCCTGATTGAGCTTGATGAAAAAACGCCGCGAATAATCATCGCGGCGTTTTTTATTCAGGCGTGTCACATTGCCCGACGCTCAGGCGTCAGTGCTCACGACCGCAGACAGGGCAGTCCGGTTGGCGCGCAATGCGCATCGTGGTCCATTCCATTCTCAGCGAGTCGAGCATGCACAGTCGGCCGAGCAGCGGCGTGCCAATGTCGCCAATCACTTTGAGCGCTTCGGTTGCCTGCATCGAGCCTATTATGCCCACCGTCGGCGCGAACACGCCTATCGTCAAGCACGTTACTTCTTCGAACGGCTGGTCTTCGGGGAATATGCACGCATAGCACGGCGAAGCTGCGTCGCGAAAATCGAAGGTGCTGATCTGTCCGTCGAAGCGCAACGCCGCGCCCGAGACGAGCGGCATGCCATGCTTCACGCACGCACGGTTGATCGCGTGGCGCGTGGCGAAGTTGTCGGTGCAATCCAGCACCACGCTCGCGTGCGGTACTTCGCGGTCCAGCCACGCGTCGTTCACGCGTTCCGCCACGGCGTTCACCTTCACTTCCGGGTTGATCTGCGCGAGTGTGTCGCGTCCCGAGTCCACTTTCTTGCGGCCCACTGATGCGGTGACGTGCAGAATCTGCCGTTGCAGATTGGTGAGGTCCACCGTGTCGGCGTCCACGAGCGTGACTCGCCCGACGCCTGCCGCTGCCAGATACATCGCAGCGGGCGAGCCGAGTCCACCTGCGCCCACGATGATCGCATGCGCGTCGATAAAATGCTGCTGCGCCTCAATGCCGATTTCGTCGACGAGAATATGACGGGAATAGCGGAGGAGTTGATCGTCGTTCATGGGGCGGCGCGTGAGTGAGTCGCGCAATGTGACGCAGGCTGGGTGTTTGCGGTGCGAGTTGTGATTATAGCTATTTTAATCGCGCGGGAGAGAATGCTTTGCCCGGCTAGCTGCCGGGCGTGCCGAACTGGCGTCGTGTCTTCGCAGCCATCGCTGCGAAGACACGAGCCGAAGACTGCTTACTTGGCCGGCGCTGCTGCCGATGCACCGGCAGGTGCAGATGCGCCCGGCACCGGTTGCGTGGGCTTCACGGCAACCGGCGCGGAAGCCGAGGTGCCCGGCTTGTTCTGCGCAAGGTGCCGTTCGCTCACCGACTTCGATTCCTGAACCGGTTTGCCTTCCAGCTTGTTCAGCGCTTGCTGGAGCATGAAGTCGTCGTTCGAACCGAATTCGACCGACTTGCGTTCACGATCTTTCTGACACTGTTCAGGCGTCTTCCTGTCGTTCTGCTCTTCGAGCACACGCAGTTGCTCCATACGATCCGCTTCGCGCTGTTCCGCTTCCTTCTTCTCGTTCGGATCCTGGGTGTTGGCCAGGTGGTTCGAGTAGTCGACTTCGCGGGTGACGAGTGCGTCGTCCGGATCGCCTTCAGCGTACTGATCCACCGCGATGTCAGGACGGATACCCTTGTTCTGGATCGAGCGGCCGCTCGGCGTATAGTAGTACGCCGTGGTCAGACGCAGTGCAGTGTCAGCCGTCATGAGGCGCACGGTTTGCACCGAGCCCTTGCCGAATGTGGTCTTGCCGACGATCAGCGCACGATGCTGATCCTGCAGCGCGCCCGCGACGATTTCCGATGCCGACGCCGAGTACGCGTTGGTCAGCACGACCATCGGCACGGTCTTGAAGATCGGCGCTTCGTCCTTCAGCAGGTCGCTGTCGAAAGATTGCAGACGGTAGTTGTCGTAGGTGTCGCGATACACCTGCTTCGAATCCGGAATCTGGCCGTTGGTGGACACCACAACCGAATTCGGCGGCAGGAACGCGCCGGCCACGCCGACCGCGCTTTGCAGTAGACCGCCGCCGTTGTTGCGCAGGTCGAGCACGAGGCCCTTCAGGTTCGGCTGCTGACGCGCGATGTCCTGCAGCTTGGCGGCCAGATCGGGCGTGGTGCGTTCCTGGAAGCTCGTGATACGAACGTAGGCGTAACCCGGCGCCAGAATCTTCATCTTCACCGACTGCACCTTGATGATCGCGCGAGTCACCGTGAGCGGGAAGGTGCGGTCGTCGGTCTTGCGGAAGATGGTGAGCGTGACCTTCGTGCCCGGGTCGCCGCGCATCTGCTTCACGGCCTGATCGAGCGTCATGCCGCGCACCGGCTTGTCGTTGATGCGCGTGATGATGTCGCCCGGACGGATACCGGCGCGGAACGCCGGCGTGTCTTCGATCGGTGAGATCACCTTGATCAGGCCGTCTTCCGACGAAATCTCGATGCCGAGGCCCGCGAAGCGACCCTTGGTCTGTTCCTGCAGTTCTTCGTAATCGGTCTTGTCGAGATACGACGAGTGCGGGTCGAGGCTCGACACCATGCCCTTGATGGCCGCGGTGAGAAGCTTTTTATCGTCGACCGGTTCGACGTACTCGTGCTTGATTTGCCCGAACACTTCGGCAAAGAGCCTGAGCTGGTCCAGCGGAAGCGGAGTCGCAGCGGCGCTGGCGGGTTGCTGGGCCGAGGCCGAAAGTTGCAGGGTGGCAAAAACACCGGTAGCAAGGCCCGCGGCAATCAGGCCGATATTTTTTAGGTTCTTTCGCATAGAGTCTGTTGCGGTCGGAGGCGCGTGGCAGCGTCGATAGAAATGGGGACGGACAAGTATAACTGCACACTCGCCCACTCTGGGCGCGGTGCAGGCAATTGAGATTCGACAGCACAGGCCGGGCCCGGTTCGTGAGATCGAACTCGCGCTCCCGAAGAAATGTGCTGTAACCGGTCGAGACGGACAGAATGCCGTCTTCCAGCGAAGCGGGCCACGCTAACCGGTATGTCTTGCCGGCTGACGTGACCCGTCTGGCGCCATGCTTCTGTATTCATGGCGCACATGGCGGCTAGATGGCAACGATCGTGCGGATCAGCCTGCCTTGCCCTGTTTGGCAACTGCGGCTTGTGCCTTCGCAATCGTTTCCTAGTCGCCGAGATAGTAGTGCTTGATCGGCTTGAGGTCCGCGTCCAGTTCATAGACGAGCGGCACGCCGTTCGGAATGTTCAGGCCGACGATGTCGTTGTCCGAAATATTGTCGAGATACTTCACGAGGGCGCGAATGGAGTTGCCGTGCGCGACGATCACGACCTTGTTGTGGCCGCTCTTGATGGCCGGAGCAATCGACTCGTTCCACAGCGGCAGCACGCGGGCAACGGTATCTTTCAGGCATTCGGTGAGCGGCAGCTGCTCGCGCGGCACCTTCGCGTAGCGCGGGTCGGCATATGGCGCGCGTTCGTCCGACGCTTCGAGCGCGGGCGGCGGCGTGTCGTAGCTGCGGCGCCAGACCAGAACCTGTTCGTCACCGAACTTGGCCGCGGTTTCCGCCTTGTTCAGACCCGACAGTGCGCCGTAGTGGCGTTCGTTCAGGCGCCACGAATGCACGACGGGGATATACATCTGGTCCATCTTGTCCTGCGCGTGCCACAGCGTGCGGATCGCGCGCTTGAGCACCGAAGTGTACGCGATGTCGAACGTGTAGCCCGACTTCTTCAGCAGCACGCCAGCCTGCTGCGCTTCGTGATTGCCCTGTTCCGTCAGGTCGACGTCGACCCAGCCCGTGAAGCGGTTTTCCTTGTTCCACGTCGATTCGCCATGGCGGATGAGAACGAGTTTGTACATGAGATTGCCGGTCGGTAGTGAGGAAGCAGTAAGCGTTGCGAGCTGCTCTAAAGGAGCGCCGCCATCGCGTCAGGTAGTTATTTTATAATGACTAAATTGCCCTTTTCGATTTCCCTCTTTTTCGGCGGATTTTCCGTGAAGTTTTTCACTGATTACACAAACCTTGTACTGATCGCGATCGTCCTCATCTCCGGTGGATTGCTGCTGTGGCCGACGATCAGCCGGCGCGGCCTGTCGGCTGCTGCCGCCACTCAACTGATCAACCGGCGCAATGCGGCGGTCATCGATCTGCGTTCGTCCGCCGACTTCGCCAAAAGGCACCTACCATCGGCACGGCATCTCGAGTTTGCGGAGTTACAGGCAAAAGTCGCGCAACTCGTCAAGAACAAGAGCAACCCGGTGCTGCTAGTGTGCCAGACCGGCCAGCAATCGAACAAGGCAGCGCGTATCGTGCAGGATGCAGGTTACGCGGAAGTCCACGTTCTCGACGGTGGCGTCGACGCTTGGCAGAAAGCCGGTATGCCGATCGTGAAGCAATCGGCCGTGAAACAAGGAGCAGCCAAGTGAACAAAGTGATCATGTACAGCACCCAGGTGTGCCCGTATTGCCAGATGGCCGAACGTCTTTTAAAGTCGCGCGGCGTCGAGCACATCGAAAAGGTACTGATCGACAAAGATCCGTCGCGTCGTGAAGAAATGATGACCCGAACCGGCCGTCGCACGGTGCCGCAGGTTTTCATCGGCGAGACGCATGTCGGCGGGTACGATGATCTTTCCGCGCTCGATCGCGCGGGTGGTCTGACGCCATTGCTCGAAGCCGCCGCCTGAACTTGCGCGCCACACGGCGCGTGAAAAAACGGTGGATGAACAAGCCGGCGCGGCGCCGCAACGATTCGGCAGTCCATGAAAGCATGGACTGCCGCTACGCATACATACCAAGGATCTTCAATCATGTCCAACGAGAATAACCAGCCGTTCTTCAATATCCAGCGCATCTATCTGAAGGACATGTCACTAGAGCAGCCGAATTCGCCGGGCATCTTCTTCGAGCAGGAAATGCCGTCGGTCGAAGTGGAAGTGGACGTGAAGGCCGAACGCCTCGCCGACACCGTGTTCGAAATCATCGTCATGGGCACGGTCACGGCCAAGGTGTCGGACAAGGTTGCGTTTCTGATCGAGGCCAAGCAGGCCGGCATTTTCGACATCCGCAACATTCCGGCCGAGCAGATCGATCCGCTCGTTGGCATTGCATGCCCGACCATTCTGTTCCCGTACCTGCGTTCGAATATTGCCGACGCGATCACTCGAGCCGGTTTCCCGCCGATCCACCTCGCTGAGATCAACTTCCAGGCGCTGTACGAGCAACGTCTCGCGCAGATGGGCGGCCAGGGAGGCGCGGCGCAGAACGGCGTCACGCACTGATGTGTCGTCTGCGGCGCAGCCGGCAACATCGGCTATGAAGGTAGCAGTTCTTGGCGCCGGCGCATGGGGCACAGCCCTCGCCGGCCATCTCGCCGCGCGACACGACACGGTCCTCTGGGCAAGTGAACCCGCGCTCATCGCCGACCTTGCCGCATCGCACGAAAACGCCCGCTATCTGGCGGGCGTTGTTTTGCCGGAGTCGCTTCGTTACGAAGCGGATCTGAATGCCGCGCTCGACCACGTGCTCGCCGAAGACGCACTCTGCGTCGTCGCCACGCCCGTCGCCGGGCTGCGTGGTCTGTTCAAGTCTATGCGCGACGCGGGCAAAGTGCCGGCGCACGTCATCTGGCTGTGCAAGGGTTTCGAGGCCGACTCGCAGTTGCTGCCGAATCAGGTGGTGGCCGCCGAGTTGCTGGAGCATGGCAGCAACGGCGTGCTGTCCGGTCCGAGCTTCGCACGCGAAGTGGGGCAGGGCTTGCCGGTGGCGTTGACCATCGCAAGCGCGTCCGCGGCATGCCGCGAGCGCACCGTGGCCGCGTTCCATCATGGCGCAATGCGCATCTATACCGGCGACGACGTCATCGGCGTGGAAGTGGGCGGTGCGGTGAAGAACGTGCTGGCCATCGCAACGGGTATCGCCGACGGTCTCGGTCTCGGCCTGAATGCGCGAGCGGCGCTCATCACGCGCGGGCTTGCTGAAATGTCGCGCCTCGGCGTGACGCTCGGCGGCCGGGCGAAGACGTTCACAGGTCTGACCGGTCTCGGCGATCTGATCCTCACCGCAACTGGCGACCTGTCGCGCAATCGCACAGTAGGTGTGCAGCTCGCCAGCGGCCGTACGCTCGACGACATTCTCGGCGCGCTCGGTCATGTGGCGGAAGGCGTGCGTTGTGCGCAGGCAGTGCTCGCCATCGCTCGTGCGCATGCGATCGACATGCCGATCACCGAGGCAGTCTGCGACGTGCTGTTTAACGGCGTCGCGCCCCGCAACGCCGTCAGCGTCCTACTGCGGCGCGACTCCAAAGCCGAATAAGTATTTTCTATCAGCCGTTTAGTGCGAATAGACGCTGAACGGCTGCTCCCTCGCAGTGTCCACGTCTTAATCGATACTTCGGATCGGCAAGGTTCTTTCACATGTTCAAAGCCAATCAATGCACGCTGGACGCATGCGTGGCGGATATCACCACGCTCGACGTCGACGTGATCGTCAACGCCGCGAACACGTCACTGGGCGGCGGTGGCGTGGACGGTGCCATTCACCGTGCGGCGGGAAAGGCGTTGCTGCGCGAGTGCGAGATGCTCGGCGGCTGCGCGACGGGCGATGCGAAGATAACCGGCGGCTATGCGTTACCCGCGAAGCACGTGATTTACGCGGTGGGCCCGGTGTGGCGCGGCGGGGCGCATGGCGAAGCCGATCTGCTTGCATCTTGCTATCAGCGCTCGCTGGAAGTGGCGCGCGAGGCGGATTGCGCGAGCATTGCGTTTCCCGCGATTAGTTGTGGCGTCTACCATTTCCCGGCGGACGACGCCGTGTGGATCGCGGTGGCCACGGTGCTCGACACATTGCCGCGCACGCCGCATATCGCGCGCGTGATCTTCGCCTGTTTCGACGACGCGATGTTCGAGCGCTATCAGACCGAACTGAAGCGCCGTCAGGCACTGCCTTCGAAACCCCTCTGACGCCACGCTTCGAACACCACCACTGCCACCGTGTTCGACAGATTCAGGCTGCGGTTGCCCGGCCGCATCGGCAGACGCACGCGCTGTTCGTTGGTGAACTCGTCGAGCGCCATGTCGGGCAGACCGCGCGTTTCGGCACCGAACGATAACGGCACTGCGCACACGGTGCAACGCAGTCGACCTTCATTCCAGTGCGCTTCGTCGCAATCGCTGCACAGTGTTTTCTGCGACCAATTGCCGCATAAAGCGCACAGGTTCGGCAATGCGGCGTGCATGACGCGCGCGGCCAGACCGAAATCAGCCCTTGCGCAAAATTCGCAATTCGCTTGGAGCGCGATGACGGACGTAGCGGGAATGGCATGCCTGGATGGCCGCTAAGGGGTAGTACCGCTGAACATATATAGGCGAACGAGTATACTTCGTGCTCAACGTCAGTACGACATCCATGTCCACAACAACCGCTCAATCTGGCCGTCCGGCCTATGACTCCCGGTGCCTGCGGCGGATTTTCGACCGCCGCGCGGTGACCTTCGACGACGTCGCATTCCTGCTGCGCGAAATCGCGCAGCGCATGCGCGAGCGTCTCGATTACATCAAGGTCACGCCCGCGTGCGTGCTCGACGCGGGCTGCGGCGCGGGCGAAGACATTCCCTGCTTGCGAGAACGTTTCCCCGATGCGCCGGTGTTCGGCTCCGACCTGTCGCACGGTATGCTCGTGCGAGCGTTGCGTCACGACTCGGGCGACACGAGCTGGCGGCGTTTCCTGCCTGCCTCGCTCGGCAAGGCGTTGGCCGTGCGCGGTCCGCGCTTCGCGCAGGCCGATTTTTCGGCGCTGCCGTTCGTGGCGGGTGCCTTCGAATTCATCTGGTCCAACCTGGCGCTGCACTGGCATTCGCGGCCCGATCTCGTGTTCCCCGAATGGCAGCGCGTGCTCAAGGTCGGCGGCCTGCTCATGTTCAGCACGCTCGGCCCGGACACGCTCAAGGAACTGCGCGGCGTGTACGCTGAGATCGAGGCGGCGCACGGTGTCCCGTCGCGCAAACACGTGATCGATTTCGTCGACATGCACGATCTCGGCGATATGCTCGTGGAAAGCGGCTTCGAGATTCCGGTGATGGACCAGGAAACCTTGACCATCACGTATAAGTCGCCCGAGTCGCTGCTTGCCGACGTGCGCCGCTGGGGCGCATATCCGTTCGAGCGCGAAGCCATGCCGGGCGCGACTGCGCGCAAGCTGCACAAGGCTTTGCTGGCCGCGCTCGAAGCGTGCCGTCGTGCCGACGGCACCATCGCGCTCACCTTCGATGTGATCTACGGACATGCATGGAAAGCGGTGCCGCGTACCACGGCCGAAGGTCATGGAATTGTGCGGATCGAGGACATCGGACGCGGTTCTTCGCGGAATCGGTGATGCGGTAAAGAGGGGCATCTGTTATGTCTGAAATTACCGCTTCAAAAGACGCGTAAAAGATGCGTCAAAACGGCGCGGAGGCTTGTCGCGCCTAGAGGTTGTGGGCCGATGGAGGCTTGCTTGTGGATGCCATGGATCGCGCCTATAACGCGTCAGTTTGTCGCTTGGAGTTCCCACATTTGGGGCGGCAAGGAGATGACGCGGCGGTGACTCAGAGGCTGGTTTTCGAGGCCCTGAATCGTGGCTGTGTGCGATGACGTGGTGGTTGGAGACATTCGGGCACAAGTCGGAAGCAATCGGCAGGAGGCAGCGGTGAACGCATCTGATGATCTGCTGGCGGATTCAGAACCGGTCCTCAAAGACTGGACGATGAAGCGCAACTGTTCGATCTCGCCGCGACAGTTCGTCTGTTTCTACGCGTCGCTTGCTTTGTTCTCGTTGGCAATTCTTTCATGCTGGTTCTGGTCGGCAGCTTGGCTGGTGTTGCCGTTCACCGGTATCGAATTGCTGGCGGTGGGCATTGCATTCACCATCTATGCGCGTCATGCGGTGGATTACGAGCGTATCCGGCTGTTTCTACACCGGCTCGTCATTGAGCCGGTTAGCGCCGAGCGGCTCACGCAGTTTGAATTCACTACGCGCTGGGTGCGGATCTAGGCAGACGCAACACCGCGTGACCAGATCAAACTGGTCTCGCGCGGCCAGACGATCATGATCGGGCAACATCTCGCGCAGTATCGGCGCGCGTAGTTCGCAGGTGAACTGCGTTGTGGCTCACACGTTGTTAGACGTGTGCAGGTCACGCGGCGTTCACGGGGATCGCGAGACAGCCTGCCAGCGGGGTCGAGGGTTTGAATGGAAATTTTGGGTAAGGAAGCTATGAAAACAATCAAGCGAGCCCTCATGGGCGTGCTGGCGATGAGCGGACTGCTTTTCGCTGGTGCGGCCCTGGCAGTGGGCGATGTTCCGGGCGGCCCTGCCGTCAACGAGATCAATCTCCAGCCGCCTACGACCAAAATCGCTGAGGAGCTTTTCAGCCTCCACATGTTCATGCTAGTCCTTTGCCTCGTCATCTTCGTCGGCGTGTTCGGCGTGATGTTCTATTCGATCTTTGCGCACCGCAAATCGAAGGGCCACAAAGCTTCTAATTTCCACGAAAGCACCACCGTCGAAATCATCTGGACGATCGTGCCGTTCATCATCGTCGTGCTGATGGCGCTGCCCGCCACCAAGACGGTGGTCGCGATGAAAGACACCACGAACGCCGACGTTACCATCAAGGTCACCGGCTATCAGTGGAAGTGGGGCTACGACTACGTGAAGGGTCCGGGCGAGGGCATCAACTTCCTCTCCACGCTGGCTACGCCGCGTGCCGAGACCGACGGCCATCAGCCGATTTCCACCACGTATCTGCAGGAAGTCGACAACCCGCTCGTCGTTCCTGTCGACAAGAAAATCCGCATCATCACCACCGCGAACGACGTGGTCCACTCCTGGTACATGCCGGCCTTCGGCGTGAAGCAGGACGCGATTCCGGGCTTCGTGCGCGACACGTGGTTCAAGGCCGACAAGGTCGGCACATTCCGCGGCTTCTGTACCGAACTTTGCGGCAAGGAACACGCGTTCATGCCGATTGTGGTAGAAGTGCTCTCCGCCGACGACTACGCGAAGTGGGTCGACGTGCAGAAGAAGAAAATGGCCGCCGGCCAGGACGATCTGAACAAGACCTACACGATGGCCGAGCTGATGGAACGCGGCGGCAAGGTGTACTCGGCGAACTGCGCGGTCTGCCACCAGCCTACGGGCAAGGGCGCGGGCCAGTTCCCGGCGCTGGACGGCAGCAAGATCGCCAACGGCGCAATCGCCGAGCACGTCAGCCTCGTGCTGAAGGGCAAGGACGCGATGCCGTCGTGGGTGCCTACGCTGAACGACGTCGAGATCGCTTCCGTCATCACGTACGAACGCAATTCGTGGGGCAACCAAACCGGCGACATTCTCCAGCCGAAGCAGGTCGCCGACGCGCGCAACGGCAAGCTGCCGGAAGGCGGCAACCATCTGGCCGACGCGGGCGCGGCAGCCAGCGGTGCGGCGCCGAGGCCGCGCAGGCGGCCTCAGCAGGTTCGGATAGCTCGGCAGCGCAAGCAGCACTGCCGGCTAGCGTCTACTTCGACACCGGCAAGAGCACGCTGCCGGCCTACGCGAAGTCGCATCAGGACGCCAAGTTCACGCTGTCGGGCTTCACCGACGCCACCGGTTCTGCCGACCTCAACGCGAAGCTTGCGAGGAGCCGTGCCGAAGCCGTGCACGACGCGTTGAAAGCAGCCGGCATTGCCGAAGACCATATTATTTTGAAGAAGCCGGAAACGATCACGGGCGGCACAGACGCGAAAGAAGCCCGGCGCGTTCAGATCAGCCCGGCTGCCTGACGTGTTACTGGTTAGCACCGCAGTATTCGTATTAGGAGATTGTCATGTCTAGCATCGGACACGATGTAACCGCGGGCCACGAGCACGTACACGGCGACTACGCCCACGAGACGCCGCATGGCTGGCGTCGGTGGCTGTTCGCAACCAATCACAAGGACATCGGTACGCTGTACCTGATCTTCTCGTTCACCATGTTCCTCTTCGGGGGCGTGATGGCGCTGATGATCCGTGCCGAGCTGTTCGAGCCGAGCCTGCAGATCATGCGCCCCGAGTTTTTCAACCAGTTGACCACCATGCACGGCCTGATCATGGTGTTCGGCGCGATCATGCCGGCGTTCGTCGGCTTCGCGAACTGGATGGTGCCGCTGCAGATCGGCGCATCGGACATGGCCTTCGCGCGGATGAACAACTTCAGCTTCTGGCTACTGCCGGTTGCCGCGGTTCTGCTGGTCGGTTCGTTCTTCGCACCGGGCGGCGCGACCGCCGCGGGCTGGACGCTGTACGCGCCGCTCTCCACGCAGATGGGCCCGGGCATGGACTTCGCGATTTTCGCGGTCCACCTGATGGGTGCATCGTCGATCATGGGCGGGATCAACATCGTCGTGACGATCCTGAACATGCGCGCACCCGGCCTCACCCTGATGAAAATGCCGATGTTCGTGTGGACCTGGCTGATCACCGCGTACCTGCTGATCGCCGTGATACCGGTTCTCGCTGGCGCGATCACGATGGTGCTGTTCGATCGTCACTTCGGCACGTCGTTCTTCAACGCGGCAGGCGGCGGCGACCCGGTCATGTACCAGCACATCTTCTGGTTCTTCGGGCACCCCGAGGTGTACATCATGATCTTGCCGGCGTTCGGGATCGTGTCGCAGGTCATCCCGGCGTTCTCGCGCAAGCCGTTGTTCGGCTATAGCTCGATGGTGTACGCAACGTCGTCGATCGCGATCCTGTCGTTCATGGTCTGGGCGCACCACATGTTCGCCACGGGCATGCCGGTTACGGGTCAGCTGTTCTTCATGTACGCCACGATGCTGATCGCCGTGCCCACGGGCGTGAAGGTGTTCAACTGGGTGGCCACGATGTGGCGCGGCTCGCTGAGCTTCGAAACGCCGATGCTGTTCGCAGTGGGCTTCCTGCTCGTGTTCACGTTCGGCGGTCTGTCGGGTCTGATGCTCGCGATAGCGCCGCTCGATATCCAGTATCACGGTACCTATTTCGTGGTGGCGCACTTCCATTACGTGCTGGTGGCGGGTTCGCTCTTTGCGCTCTTCTCCGGCTGGTACTACTGGGCGCCGAAATGGACGGGCTGGATGTACAACGAAACGCGCGGCAAGATCCACTTCTGGGGTTCGCTGATTTTCTTCAACCTCGCGTTCCTGCCGATGCACTTCGTGGGTCTCGCAGGCATGCCACGTCGTTACGCCGACTACCCGGCGCAGTTCACCGACTGGAACCAGGTCATTTCGATCGGCGCATTCGGCTTCGGTCTCGCGCAGGTCTACTTCCTGTTCGCGGTTGCACTGCCGGCCTACCGTGGCGGCGGCGAACTCGAAAAGACGAGCGACAAGCCGTGGGACGGCGCAACGGGCCTCGAGTGGACCATGCCGAGCCCGGCTCCGTTCCACACGTTCGAACATCCGCCGACCGTCGAGTAATGGCTGGCGAGCGAGTAAGCCGGTTCCTGTGAGAGCAGATCGACGCTCGCGCCGGAACCGTGCGGCCGTCAGCGGCGACTGCTACACCGCAGTAACGAAAGCATTCAGAAACTCGAGCATGACGCGCAATCCACAGGAAAGACGTACGCCGGAACAGATTCGCGCGGGCAACAGTCGCATAGGTTTGGTGATGCTGGCTATCGCGGCTGTCTTTTTCGCGAGCGCCATCATCAAACAGGTCCGGTTTTCCTGACAGAGTGACCGGGTCGGATCTGCAGGTTTGTTGAGGATTGAGATGTCGACGCAACCACCGGCTGAGGCCGATCGCTCTTTTAACCGTTCCATGCTGATCAAGCTGTTCATCGTCGCTTTGATGATGTTCGGCTTCGGTTTCGCTCTGGTGCCGATGTATCGCGTAATCTGCCAGATCACCGGCATCAACAACCTCGTGCAGCGCGACGCCACGGCGCGCGAGGCGAAGAATACGCAGGTCGACATGAGTCGCACGATTTCGATCGAATTCGACGCGAACGCACGTGGACCGCTGGGTTTCAAGCCGGAGCAGCGCAGTCTCGACGTGCATCCGGGCGAAGTCACCACGGTGATGTACGAAGTCAGCAACGAACAGGCGCGCACGATTCAGGCGCAAGCTATTCCGAGCTACGTGCCGAAGCAGGCCACCGAGTACTTCAGAAAGATCAAATGCTTCTGTTTTACGCAGCAGACGTTGACGGCGAATCAGACCAAACGCATGCCGGTCGTATTCGTGGTTGATCCGAAGTTGCCAAAGGACGTGAAAACGATCACGTTATCGTACACATTCTTCGAATTGAATACGCTGGCAACGGCGAAGGCGGGAAGCACGGCGCCGACGGTCAACGCCTCGGCCAATCCCGCATGACGGCTCGAACAGCAGGTGAAGGAAAAAACGAGATGAGCGATAACGGCGGCACTCCTCGCAGGAGTAGTTTTGGTCAGTCGATGCGCGCCGTGTTCTGGTCGTTTTTTTGAGTGCGCAAGCGGCGCGACCTAGAGGCAGACGCGACGCAGCTCAATCCGCTGCATGTGATCGCGGCGGCGCTGATCAGCGCGGCGATCTTCATCGTGGCGCTGATTCTGGTGGTGCGATTCGTCGTTGGTTGATGCAGCGGGCGAAGCAGGGCCCACGAATTAGAGTGAAGCGGTGCGGTATCGACGCGCCGCCGAGGATACAGCCGGAGATTCCGGAACAACTGGACTGAAGTGGAGAATCAAGAATGAGCGGTCAAAACGAGAGCCCGTACTACTTCGTACCGCATCCGTCGCGGCATCCGATCAGCGCTGCGTGTGGCCTGCTGGTCATGCTCGGATCGCTGGCAGCCTGGATCAACGACCACGACTGGGCGCCGATCGGCGTGATCGTTGGTTTGCTGTGGCTCCTCTTCACGCTGTGGCACTGGTTCGGCGACGCGATCGCCGAGTCCGAAGGCGGCATGTACGGCAAGAATGTCGACAAGTCGTACCGCTGGAGCATGAGCTGGTTCATCTTCTCGGAAGTGATGTTCTTCGGCGCGTTCTTCGGCGCGCTGTTCTATGCGCGTGAAATTGCGTTGCATCAGCTGGGTAGCCTCGATTACAAGCTGATCTGGCCGGACTTCTCGGCGGTGTGGCCGAACAACGGACCGGCTTCGCTGGTGTCCGCGTTCAAGTCGATGCAACCGTGGCCGGTGCCGACCATCAACACGGCGCTGCTCCTCTCGTCGGGCGCGACGCTTACCGTGTCGCACCACGCGCTGCGTGAGGATCATCGCAAGAAGGCGATTATTTGGCTGGCGGCTACGCTCGTGCTGGGCGTCTGCTTCCTGTTCCTGCAAGGCTTCGAGTATTTCCACGCGTACAACGAACTGAATCTGACGCTGGCGTCGGGCGTGTATGGTTCGACGTTCTTCCTGCTCACCGGCTTCCACGGTTTCCACGTGTTCCTCGGCGGCACGATGCTGGCTGTGGTGCTGGCGCGTATGATTCGCGGCCACTTCACGGCGGATCATCACTTCGCATTCGAAGGCGCCGCGTGGTATTGGCACTTTGTTGACGTGGTGTGGCTGAGTCTGTACGTCGTGGTGTACTGGCTGTAACGCAATCTGGCCTGCACTAACCGGAAACGGACTATTGGCAGGCCTTTCGTGGCGCAGCGCTTCGGTGCGCGGTGCACGAGTAATTGGCAGAAATCCGTATGCAGCGCCGCCCTCAACCCTGTCGGGGCGGCGTTTTGCTTGGAGGCCCGGCGTGCTTCAAGCCGGGCTGATCTGGCGCGATCCGCTGGTGAGCCTAGCGGCCGAGTATACCCGTCGACTGAATCCAGCCCATCCAGTGTGCGAACAGGATGAACAGGAACAGCGAAATCGACAGGCCGACACGTGTGGCCAGCGACCAGACCATCCGCTTGGTTTTGCCCTTGTCATGCATCATGAAGTACAGCGCCGACACCATGCTGGCGATGATCAGGGCAAACGCGATTGGAACGAGAATGTACATGGAACCCACTGAAACCAGAAAGCGCAGAGGCAAAACATTTATCATTATCGCACCGCGCGTCGGGCTCTGCCGCACGTTCCGGGCCGCGCGTAAAGCAGCGCCGGAACATGCGGTATGAAGTTTCGCCTCGTTCCCGCGCTGCTGATTCTGCTGGTGGTCGTCGTGACCGTGCGACTCGGTTTCTGGCAGCGCGATCGCGCGCATCGGAAGGAAGCGCTCGAGGCGCAAATCACACAGTTCGAGCACGCGTCCACGCAGACGTTGACCGGCGCGCCGGTCGCGTTGAAGGACATAGAGTTTCATCGCGTGAAGGCGCGCGGCAGCTTCGTCGCGGACAAGGTCGTGTATCTGGGTAATCGTCCGTATAACGATCAGCCGGGCTTTTACGTTGTCATGCCTTTTAAACTGGCCGGCGGCGGGTACGTGCTGGTTAATCGCGGCTGGTTGCCACGTAACATGATCAACCGCGAGATCATCGCGCCGTACACCACGCCGCAAGGCGAGGTCGAAATCGAAGGTATTGCTCGCGCCGACGCATCGCGCGCTTTCGAATTGGGCAACGGTTCGGCTGCGCATCAGCTGATCCGTCAGAATCTCGACACGGCGGTGTACGCGGCGGAAACCGATCTGCCATTGCAGCCGTTCGTGATCCAGCAGTTGAGCGACGACGGCGACAAGCTGATTCGCGACTGGCCTGTACCGACGAGCGGCGTCGAACGTAACTACGGCTACATGTTCCAGTGGTGGGGCATGGCGGTCGCGGCAGTCGCCTTCGGGCTGTACGCCGCGAGGAAAGAGCACGTGCCGGGCGTGTGAAGCTGTGCAAGCGGAGGCTCGGTCCATGGAGGGCCACACAATCGCGCAATCAAAATCGAAGAGGTCCATGTAGTGTCGATGCAATCTCCCCGTTCGCAAGCCGACAAGTCCGCCGCACGCGCCGGTGCATCAGCGGCCGCATCCAAACCGATGCCCGGCCAGCCCAACGGTAAAGGCTCGTGGCAGCGCGGCCGCTGGACGCTACTGCTGCTCGCGGTGATCTGCGCACTGCCGATCGCCGTGTCGTACTTCACGTACTACGTGATCAAGCCGGCCGGCGGCAGCACGAGCTACGGCACGCTGGTGCAGCCGCAGCGGCCGATACCAGATTCGCTCGTCGTGACCAGCGAAGACGGCAAGCCGCTCAAGCTCGCGTCGCTGCGCGGTCGCTGGCTGATGATCTCCGTCGACAACAGCGCCTGCGACAAAGCCTGCGTCACGAAGCTCTACTTCATGCGACAAATCCGCACAGCTCAGGGCTCGGAACGCGAGCGCGTCGTGCAGGTGTGGCTGCGTACCGATGCGGGCAATGTGCCCGGCGTGGTACAACCCGCTTATCCCGACACCGACATGCTGGTCGCCGACCCGGCGCAGATCGCCAACTGGCTGCCCGTCGATGCCGGCACGAAGATGATCGACCACATCTACCTAGTCGATCCGAACGGCAATCTGATGATGCGTTTCCCGAAAGATCTGAACCCGAGCAAGATCAAGGGTGACGTGACCAAGCTGCTCAAATGGTCGAGCATCGGCTAATGCCGCAACCTAGGTAAGAAAAATGTATATATTGCAACTGGGCCTGATCGGCTTGTGTATCGCGTTGTTGCCGCTCTCCTACGTGTGGGTGAAAGCCGACGACAACAAATTCCGCAAGCTGGTGTGGCTCACCACTTTTCTCACGCTCGATCTGGTGATGTTCGGCGGCTTCACGCGCCTCACCGATTCCGGGCTCGGCTGTCCAGACTGGCCGGGTTGCTACGGCACGTCGTCGCCATTCATCGCGCATGCCGCGATTTCGGCCGCGCATCAGTTGATGCCCACCGGGCCCGTCAGCATGACGAAGGCGTGGATCGAGATGATCCACCGCTACTTCGCGATGGCGATCGGCGTGCTGATCATCGCGCAGACCGTCATCGCGTGGACGGCGTGCGTGAAGCGCCGCCCGCTCCACGTGTCGCCATGGTGGCCGACGTCTCTGCTGCTGATTCTCGTGCAGGGCGCGTTCGGCGCGTTCACCGTGACGATGAAACTGCAGCCTGTCATCGTGACGACGCACCTCCTGCTCGGACTTGCGCTGCTCGGCACGCTCGGCTGGCTGGCGGCGCGCCAGACGCTATTGCCCGCGTATGAGCCGGAAGCCGCGCGCTGGCGCACCGCGGCGCTTGCGGGCCTGATTCTGCTGATCGTCCAGATCGCGCTCGGCGGCTGGGTCAGCACGAACTACGCGGTGCTGGTGTGCACGGACTTCCCGACCTGCAACGGCCAATGGATTCCGCCGATGGACTTCGCGCACGGTTTCCACCTCTGGCGCGCGCTCGGCATGACGGGTAACGGCGACGTCATTACGCAGGACGCGCTCGTTGCGATCCACTGGACGCATCGCACGTTTGCAATCGTCGTGGTGGCCTATCTGGCGTGGCTTGCGCTTAAGCTGCGGCACTTCGAGTCGCTGCGGCGACCCGCGAACGGCGTGTTGCTGTTGGTGGTTATCCAGTTCATCACCGGCCTGTCGAACATCGTGCTGCAATGGCCGTTGCCCATTGCAGTGGCGCATAACGGTGGGACCGCAATCCTGCTGCTTCTGCTCGTTATGTTAGACTTTCAGATCGCTTATAGCCGTCCCCGCGCGCGACGCCGCGCCAGCGTAACTCCACATGGACAGCACAACTCTTTCCCAGACACCCAGTAGCCGGGTTTCCCAATACATCGCTCTGACGAAGCCGCGCGTTACGCAGCTCGCCGTGTTCTGCGCCGTGATCGGCATGTTCCTGTCCACGCCTGGCATGATGCCTTGGACGGTGCTGATCGGCGGCACCGTCGGCATCTGGCTGCTGGCCGGTGCGGCGTTCGCCATCAACTGCCTCGTCGAGCAGAAAATCGACGCGAAAATGCGCCGTACGTCGTGGCGGCCGTCTGCGCGCGGCGAAATCACCACGGCGCAGATCCTCCTGTTTTCCGCGCTGCTCGGTGGGCTCGGCATGTGGACGCTCTACACGTTCGCCAATCCGCTCACCATGTGGCTCACGCTGGCCACGTTCGTCGGTTACGCAGTGATCTACACGCTGCTGCTCAAGCCGGCCACGCCGCAGAACATCGTGATCGGCGGCGCCTCGGGTGCCATGCCCCCCGCGCTGGGCTGGGCCGCGGTCACGGGCCACGTTCCCGGCGACGCATGGATTCTCGTCCTCATCATTTTCGTCTGGACGCCGCCGCACTTCTGGGCGCTCGCGCTGTATCGCCGTAAAGACTACGAAAACGCCGGTTTGCCGATGCTGCCGAACACGCACGGCGAGAAGTACACGCGTCTGTATATCCTGCTGTATACGGTCATTCTGTTTGTGGTCACCATGATGCCGTTCATCTCCGGCATGAGCGGTGTAGTGTATATCTCGGCGGCGGTGTTGCTCGGCGCGGTGTTCCTCGCGTACGCGTGGAAAATCTATCGCGAGTATTCGGACGACCTCGCGCGCAAAACCTTCCGTTATTCGATCGTCTACCTGTCGCTGCTCTTCGCGGCCCTGTTGATCGACCACTATGCGCGCATCGTGATCGGTGCGTAATACCATGCTGACAAACCGCTTCGCGCGTTCGGTGCGTGCCACTCTGATCTCATGCGCGCTCGGCGGCGCTGTGTTGGTGGCCGGTTGCGGCAAGCAGCCGCCCGCGTTCACCAATCTCGACATCACCGGCAACAAGCAGTTCGGCAGCGACTTCTCGCTGCCCGACACGTCCGGCAAGATCCGCACGATGGCGGACTACAAGGGCAAAGTAGTCGTGCTGTTCTTCGGCTACACGCACTGTCCGGACGTTTGCCCGACCACGATGGCCGAACTGTCGCAAGCATTGCAGCAACTCGGCCCCGACGACGCCAAACGTGTCCGGGTGCTCTTCGTTACCGTCGACCCGGAACGCGACACGCCTGCTTTGCTCGCCCAGTACGTGCCGGCATTCAACCCGACGTTCGTCGGTTTGCGTTCAGCGGATCAGGTGCAACTCGCGAAGGTCACGAAAGACTTCCGCGTGTACTACGCGAAAGTGCCCGGCAAGACGCCCGACAGCTACACGATGGACCACACGGCCGCGAGCTATGTGTTCGATCCGGACGGCAAGCTGCGTTTCTTCGCGCGCGACGGGCAGGGCGCAACGCCTTGGGTTCACGACATCAAGCTGCTGCTGAACTGATCTTCCGGCAGCTTGGCTGCTTGGCGTTCCGGCGCGCGCCATCCTTTCTGCGTATTTCGGCGAACGTAATCAGGGGTTCCGGTTGAACGGAACGTGACCGGTCCTTTCGGTCGAAGGTGATCGCTGATCACTGGTTTTCGAAACGAGCGAGCATCTTGCCGAAACGGCTGATCACCATCACCGAAATCCGTACCTCGTCTCGCTACATCCTGATTGGTGATCGTCTGCATGGTGCCCACGGACGCCGCGTGCGGGCGTCCGTCCTTTGGGAATTGTCGTTATCGATTGACGCGCCGCTGGCCAGCCGCGCGCTGAAACGCAGTACTGCGAGAATGTAGCCGGTTTTGCAGGGCAGCGGTAATTCGCCGTTACCCATGTGAAAGGTCGCCGGTGAAAATGCGCTAGTGCAGCAGCGTGGGCGCATGGCTCGCTATGAGCGCGAGCCATGAATCTCTATTTTAGTTGTTCGTGCTGGTGCTCGGCACGTGGCTGCTGTTGTCCGCGTTGTCGGCGCTATCCGCGCCACCCGTCTCTTCGGCGGCACGGCATGCCGTACACGCCGAAGCGCTCCAGCAGCGCCGGTATCGCCTCCACCGGCACGGGGCGCGAGAACAGGAAGCCCTGTGCCTCGATATGACCGAGCGCCGCGAGCCACGCAATCTGCTCTTCGGTTTCGGTGCCTTCCACCACGACGGTGAGGCCAAGCGAGCGCGCGAGATTGACGATTGCCGTGACCATCACGCAGACGCTGCGGTCGCCCGGAATGGCCTGCACGAACGAGCGGTCCACCTTCAGCGTATCGACCGAGAAGCGGTTCAGTACTACAGCGACGAGTAACCCATGCCGAAGTCGTCGAGCGCGATACGCACGCCGAGATGCTTGAGCGCGAAGATTTTCTCGGAGACGAGTTTGGGATATTCCATCATCGCCGTCTCGGTGATTTCGAGTTCGAAGCGGCGCGCGGAAATGCCGCTTTCCTCGATGGCGTGCGACACCGTCTCGTAGAGGTCGCCGCGCCAGAACTGCACGGCCGAGATGTTCACCGCGAGCGAGAGCGTGTCGTAGCCTTGCTGCTGCCACACCGCGAGTTGCCGGCACGCCGTTTCGATCACGAAGTCGCTGATCGGCACGATGAGCCCCGTGGATTCCGCGACCGGGATGAATTCGTTGGCCGGAATCAGTCCGTGCTGCGGATAGTTCCAGCGCACGAGCGCCTCGAAGCCGGTAATGCAGCGGCGCGTGAGGTCGATCTTCGGCTGATAGGTGAGGAAGAGTTGGCCTTCGGCAAGCGCCACGCACAGTTGCTGTTCCCACTTCATCAGATGGTCAGCGCGGTGCGACAGTTGCGGCGAATAGAACTGGTAGCAGTTCTTGCCCGCGTCCTTCGCGCTGTACATCGCGAGGTCGGCCTTCTTCAGCAGGTCGATCTCGCTTTCGTTCGCAACCGAGTAGAGCGCGATGCCGATGCTCGCATGCAGCACGAACGAACTGCCGCGCACCTCGAACGGCTTCGCGAACGCCTCCGCCGCGCCTTCGGCGAGTGCCACCGCGCGCTTCTCGACGTCGTCGCCCTTGATCACGACGACGAACTCGTCGCCGCCGATCCGGCCGTGCCGCCTTCGCCGATCGCCGCCGAGAGGCGCGAGGCCGTCATCTGCAGCACGATGTCGCCGGCGTTGTGGCCGAGCGTGTCGTTGACCGTCTTGAAGTTGTCGAGGTCGATAAAGAGAATCGCGAGGCGGCCGAGATTGGCCTGTTGCGTGACGTCGTGCCGCAAGCCCTGCAACGTTGCATAACGATTGCGCAGTCCGGTGAGCAGATCGTATTCGACGAGATGCGTCATCTCGCGCTCGCGGCCGAGCAGTTTGCCGATCAGCCCCGTGGCCACCGCGAAGAAGCTCAGCATGGCGAACGAGATGAAGCCCGCCATCAGCAGATAGACGTTGCGCGTGTGGTTGTAGTCGGCGAACTCTTCGGCCTGCGAGAGGCCGACCAGCACGCCGAGCGGATAACCGTCGATATGCCGGTACGAGACGATACGCGTGACGCTGTCGATCGAATCCACGTACGTGCCCGATACGTGTTCCGATGTCGGATACGAGCCGCTTGCCGAGAACGCGCCGTTCGCGTTTTCGACGCTGCCCGTGCGGCGCGCGAGCACCGCGCCGTTGTCCGAGATCACCGCGATTACACCGTCGCGGCCGATGGCCGCGTTGTGTAGAAGTCGCTCGTGAAATAGCTGGGATCTTCCGAGACCACCACGACGTCCGCGAACGATCCGTCCGGATGATCCAGGCGCTGCATCATCTGCAATGTCCAGTGGCCGGACACGCGGCCGAGCACCGGTTTGCTGATGAACAGTTGGTCGTCGTTTTCGTGTTGGTGGACCTTGAAGTGCTCGCGGTCGGACAGATCGATGTGTTTCGGGTTGAGTTCGGTCTTGTTGGCGATCAGCGTGCCGTGTTCGTCGATCAACGAAACCTGCACCAGCGTCCCACTTTGCACGACGCCTTTTTCAACCGTCGTGGAAAGGTCGAAATTATTCGGCGTTTTTTCGAATTCGTATTTGACGAAACGCGTGATCTGATCCACTTGGTGAATCGCCTTCACCGTGTGCTGTTCGAGCGCCGCGGAGAGAATCGCGGCGAACGCCATTGCCTCGCCGTGGTTCGCTTCTTTTTCGACCGAAAGACGCGCGAAAATCACGGTTGCTGCGCCGAGTCCCACTGGATCAGCGAGGGCAGCACGCCATCGCCCGCGCCTTGCTAGGCGGGGAATCCGCCGTTTTCCGCGATCGACAGACCCCACGTGAAATCGCCGCGCGTCATCGGCACGATGGGCGGGATGCCTGCGGATACTGCGCCTCGCCGGCAAGATTCCGCGGGCGCTCGACCCGCGCCACCCAGTGCGACAGATACGGTCGGCGGTGTTGCCGGAAACGGACATCGCGCTGAAAGCCTTGAAAGCCGTGCATCCGCGTGCGGACGTGATCGCGTAACAACTGAACTGGCTGGGCACCGCTCATCTGATCGACGTGCAGCCGACCGACGGCGCGGCGGCGCTTGTCGCCGAAGTCGAAACACCCGAGGGTCTGCGCCTTAAATAAAGCAGCGCGCGCGGGCGTCCAACTCGCGCGATAATCAAAGTTTTGACCGGTTCCAGTGATACCAGCAGAGGAGACCATGGACCAAAGCGATTTGAAAGCCCCCACGTGGCAATTGTCCGAACGCGCACGCAAGCTCACGAGCTCGGCGATTCGGGAGATTCTGAAGGTCACAGAGCGGCCTGAAGTCATTTCGTTCGCGGGCGGCCAGCCTTCGCCGGCCACGTTCCCTGCCGAAGAAATGCGCGCAGCCGCTGACCGCATCCTGCGCGACGAGCCCTCGGCCGCCTTGCAATACAGCGCGACCGAAGGTTATGCGCCGCTGCGCGAATGGGTGGCGAGGCGCTACTCCGTGAACGGCGCGAAGATCCGCGCGAGCCAGGTGCTCATCACCACGGGTTCGCAGCAGGCGCTCGACCTGCTCGGTAAAGTGCTGGTGTGTCCGGAAAGCCCGGTACTCGTCGAAACGCCGACCTACCTCGGCGCGCTGCAATCGTTTTCGATGTACGAGCCGCGCTACATTCAGGTGCCGACCGACGAGCAAGGCCTGATTCCCGAAGGCCTCACGCCGGAACTCACGGCCGGCGTGCGTCTGCTGTACGCACAGCCGAACTTCCAGAATCCTACGGGCCGGCATTTGCCGGTGGAGCGCCGCCGCGCGCTCGCCGAATTCGCGAAGACCGCGCCGTTTCCGGTGATCGAAGACGACCCGTACGGCGCGCTCGACTACGCGGGCGAGCCGCTGCCCACCATGCTCTCGATGGCGCTGGACCACATAGTGCATCTCGGCTCGTTCTCGAAGGTGCTCGCGCCGGGTCTGCGCGTGGGTTACATCATTGCGCCGGAAGATCTGATCTTCAAACTCGTGCAGGCCAAGCAGGCAACGGATCTGCACACGCCGAGCTTCACGCAGCGCATCGTTTATGAAGTAATCAAGAACGGCTTCCTCGACACGCACGTGCCGAGCATCCGCGAGCTGTATCGCGACCAGTGCGAAGCGATGTTGGCGTCGCTAGAACGTTACATGCCGGAAGGCGTGACGTGGAACCGTCCGGAAGGCGGCATGTTCATCTGGGTGAATCTGCCCGCGCAGATCGACAGCATGAAGTTGCAGGAAGAAGCCGTCGCGCAGAACGTCGCGTTCGTGCCGGGCGGTCCGTTCTTCGCGAACGACGCGCAGCACAACACGCTGCGTTTGTCGTTCGTCACGGTGCCGCCGGCGAAGATCGACGAAGGCGTGTCGCGTCTCGCCACGCTGATCCGCTCGAAAGTCTGAGTTAGAGTTAGAACCAAGTCCGATACGGCGCGCCGCAGCCCCACCCGTTTCCACTACTGAACCAGGAAGACAAAATGGCTAAACGAATGTGCACGACAAGCTCAAGGAACTGGGCATCGAACTGCCGGCAGCGGCATATGTGATGAGCACGCAAAGCGGCAACACGGTCTATCTACTCGGCGACAACATCTCGACCGAAGAAGGCAAGGCCGCCGCACGTTCCATCGCCATCGACCTGCTCGCCACCCTGCATACGCACACGGGCGACCTGAACCGCGTGAAGCGCATCGTGAAGCTGATGAGCCTCGTGAACTCTACGCTCGATTTCACCGAACAGCACATCGTCGCGAACGGTGCGTCGGAACTGTTTGCCGACGTGTTCGGCAAGCGCGGCAAGCATGCACGCTCGGCGTTCGGCGTGGCGCAGATTCCGCTCGGCGCGTGCGTCGAGATCGAAATGATCGCCGAGGTCGAGTAAGCATCCTGATCCTGAAGTACGTCCACAGCTTCGTGCTCAGTCGCACATGAGCTTACGGCGTGCTTGAAAAGCCCGTTTCACGAACCGCGCTGTTTGTGGCGGCAGGTTCGCCGGGAAGCACGAATAAACGCGTCGCGAAGTGCCCGTCACCCGCGGCGCGTTTGGCTTTTTGTTGCGAGGTGGATCGTTGCGCCATCACCAGATAGAATCCGCGAGCCACACAACCGCTGGATTCGCTGGTAGCGTCCCATGCCCGCCAACACTGTTCGATTCAAACAAGTCGACGTTTTCACGTCGGTGCCGTTCAAAGGCAATCCGCTTGCCGTGGTGTTCGACGCCGATTCGCTCGACACTGATCAGATGCAGGCCATCGCGCGCTGGACCAATCTGTCGGAAATCACCGTCCAGAGCAGGATTAAAACCAGTACGCCGAGTGCGGGAATTGCGAGCAGCGCGCGACGACGCAAAACAGCAGGATCGCGGCGCGGTTTGGATTCGCGCAAATCGTGGAAGCGGGGTTTGCTCATTGGGCAGTCCATGCCTCTGTGCCGGCCGGCTGCAAACGCGCGAGCATCGACTGCGCTGATTTCATGGGTGGCTGCATGGTGACCAAAGTGCCGGGCCTGCTGCATAGGAGGAAAGAGCGTGGCGACGAGCCAGTCCACCCGCAGGTCATCGGGTACCTTTCGATATACTTAATGCCACTGGATTAAGGAAGTGCCCGGACATCGGGTATACGCGGGCGTACCGGACGCTTCCGTTTATCCACTGCTGCAGCCGGCTAGGCCTGTCTTGACGCTGCGGCCGGGCTTCTGGTTTCGAATATTTCATCGGGTTCGGCATCCGGCGTGCGTGTGACCGGTCCAGCAACGTGTCCGGCTTTTCGTGTGCGTCTCGCTATGTGAGGCGCATGTTGTGTGCAAACGGTGCGGCATTCTGTGGCTCGGCGTGGCGCGGTGAGCATATCGCCACCGGTTGTCCGGCGTGTGCGAAACGCGTGTGCCTACCGGCCGCATGTGGACGCGCACAGACGTGCATGGGCACACTACGGCAGCCGGAATATGCCGTCGACGATCGTGACCGATGGCCCGCCGATCCATGTCTTGCCGTTCGCATCGTCGTAGTGCACGGACACTTCGCCGGCATGACCGAGCGCCGTACCCTGACGCGCCGTGTAGCGTTCGCCCGGGCGACGGTTTTGCGCACTCAGCAGACCGGCGAGCGCGGCGTTCGCGCTGCCCGTCATCGGATCTTTGCCGACGCCGAAGCTGCCGCCCGACATCAGGCAGCGTACTTCGAAGGTGGCCGGGCCGCCGGCTTCGTGCGATCCTAGACGGCGACGCCATGCGTGTCCACCGAATGGACGACGGCCGCGAGCGCAACCGGATCGGGATCGAGCGCGAGACACGCCCTTGCCGAACCGACACGCACGACGAGCCAGGGTGCGCCGTTGTCGACGGCGCAAGGCTGTGCGTCGAAATCGATTGTATCGCTGCGCAAGGCCGTGGCGAACGCGTCATATTGATTCCCGGGCAGCGGGGCGGCGAACGCCCAGGCTTGCCGCGGTTGCTTCTGAAGACAGCGCCTTCAGCTCGACGAGGCCGACGCCGCATTGCTGGACCAGCTTGCCTGGCTGCTTCGGCTGATAACCGCTTTCGAGCAGCGCGTGTGCGGTACTGAGCGTGGGATGACCGGCAAACGGCAGTTCGCCATGCGTGGTGAATATGCGAACGTGATAGTCAGCGGCCGGATTCGTGGGTTTGACCAAGAAGGTGGTTTTCACCCGCTTTACCTCTTCAGCGGCGATCTCGCAGATAGCGAGATCGCCGGCTGCTCGGTCACGATCGAGGCCGACGGCGTGCTAAAAGACACGCTGGTGGCGCTGGCGGTCGCGCTGCGCTGCATCATCCGCTGTCGCGCGGCGACACGGGCGTCGAGAAGCAGCTGGCGTTGCTGGAAGGTCTGGGCGGCGACCATGCCGCGTTGTACGGGCTGATGTCGCGGCGGGCGGTGCAACTCGCAGAGCGCCGCGCGAAACCGCTCGCTGCGGCCGAAGCGATCTCCGAGGCCGTCGAAGAATCGCTTGGCCGTTCGTTGAATCAGGCTTCGGCAGGTGCAAGCGTCAAGTAAGCCGTGATAATGTGACGCCGACGCGGCGCGCAATCCGCCCGCGCCGCGCTTCGGGACCAACAGACGAGAACGCACAATGATCAAGGTCAGCATCCTCTATCCGTACCGGGAAAACGGCCACTTCGACGTGGACTATTACTGCGTCCATCACATGCCGCTCGCGGCCAAGCTGTTCGGACCGTCGTTCAAGAGCTGGTCGGTCGACGTCGGCATCAACGCCGGGCCGCCGGGAACGTCGCCACCTTACGTGGCCGCGGGCCACTTCCTGTTCGACAGCACGGACGACTTGAATAAAGTATTCAAGCCGACATCCCCAACTACACCGACGGCGGCAACATTACCATCCTGATCAGCGAAGTCAAGGTTTCCGTGTGATGCCCAACGGCCGGCGCGAATCCGGCGGCATAGAGTCGATGTCGTCGGCGTCCGCGTCGCAACACCGTGAGCAGGGACTTCATACCGTGCACGACGCGCCTCACGGTAGACGTGTGCATGAATCAACAAGAAACCGCCGGCGCACCGATCGGTTAGCACCGGCATCCGCGGCCCGTTCACGGCCGTTTCATGAGTTTCACGAAGGATAAGGACACGAGATGTTTGGCGATATCGCCCGCTTTCTACTCAATACCGTTTTCACGCTGTTCGGCGCGGCGCTACTGCTGCGCGCATGGCTTCAGGTCGTGCACATGCCGCCGTACAACCCTGTCACGAATGCCGTTCTGCAGGCCACTAACTGGATCGTGCTGCCGCTTCGCAAGATCCTGCCGAGCACGCACAGCATCGACTGGGCGAGCATCGTCGCGGCCTTGCTTGCGGCGATCGTCTACGTGGTGCTGATGGTGGTACTGACCGGCACCGATCCGCTTACGCTGCTGCCCACGCTGCTGATCGTGGCGGTACTGACGCTCATCAAGTGGGCGCTGAATCTGATTATCTGGATGACGATCCTGATGGCGCTGCTATCGTGGCTGAACCCGCATTCGCCGGCCATGCCGATTCTGTATCAACTGACCGCGCCGTTCCTGGACCCGCTGCGCCGCATCGTGCCGCAGCTCGGTGGCATCGATCTTTCGCCGAGCCTGCTGTTCGTGATCGTGCAGGTTCTGCTGATGGTGGTGACGCGCGCCGCCGTCCAGTTCACCTACTTCGTGATCTGAATACGCGGCAAGCAATTTAAGGGATTTCTGCGTGAACGGACGGGGGCGCGATTTGCGCTTACCGCCCGTTCGCGGGTAAAATCGTACGCTCCATCGTATAATGGTAATATCCTAGCTTCCCAACCAAGCTAGAGCCGTGGGTTCTATTCCCATCGCCAGCTCCAGATTTCTTCCGTATCAACTCGCCGCGCACTCGCTTGATCAATACTTCGCGAGCGCCACGGCATAGCGAAAAAATCTGCTTTCCTCATTCCCTGTTCTTCCCGCTCCCGGCTTCGCTTCTGGCTTTGATCTGGTTTCGAACGACGCAACCAGGATTCACGAGAATTGGCGCGGCATTTTTCAGCATTAAATCCAGTGATTCGCCTGCCACGCCAATCGGGCGGAGGCCGCACTGTGCGGCCGAGAATGTACCGAATACCGCCGCGGCATTCTTCAACGGCATTGCCGAAAGACTTTTCTCCGTCCGGATTCAATTCGTATTGCGGCGGCAATAGCTGATAAAGCCCGCGCGTCGAATACTTCGTATTGCGCAAATCGACCACGCCGCCGGATTCCTGCGCCATCAGCCAAAGCAGATCGTTGAATTGCGTGAGCGCCACGTCTTCCAGTGAAAGCGCTTTGCGTAACGCATGACGTGACGTGGTCGACACGGTATCAGGATTGACTTCGGTCCAGCCGGATTTAGCGGCTTTCGCCTGACGATGATTGTGTGCGTATTGGCTCATTAGCAGTGTGCGTATTGGCTCATTAGCAAATTCAGGTTGAGATAATCGTGGCAAACAATTTTCTTACAGAACGATTAAATCACATGAATCGCCATGGCGGTTATTGAATTGTAATTTCCTGGGAATAAGCACGGTGAAAAGCTAGGCGAAAAGTGGTGGCCGCGACGTGCTTCGCCTCTGGACTCGCCCTTTTGGGATGTGCTACCTTACGCGCACTTGCAACGCCCGCTCCATTTTGCTGCCGAGCCTCGAGCAGCATTCCGCACGAGCCGCCTCCACGAAGGCGGCTTTTTTGTAGCGACGTAGCCGTGCAACCCACACATGCCTGCCGCCAAAGCGCGGAAACCGCACCCGCAGCGATTGCGCACCGGCGCACCGCAACACACGAAGTCGGCCGCTAAGCCTCACCCTTTTAGCAGCATCGAAGATGACTCACGATCCAAATGACGCCAGCCTGCTCGACGAACTCCCGCCGTCCGCGAACGAAGCCGCGGATGCCACTCCCGACGAATCCGCCCAGCCCGACGAAGCACTGCGCCGTCGCCGCATCCGCAGCTTCGTCACGCGTGCGGGCCGTGTCTCGACGGGCCAGCGCCGCGCGATGGACGAACTCGGGCCGCGTTTCGTCGTGCCCTATACGGCGCAAGCGCCGGACTGGAACAGCGTATTTGGCCGGCAGGCGCCGCGCGTGCTAGAAATCGGCTTCGGCATGGGCACGACCACGGCGGAGATCGCCTCGCATCGTCCGGACGACGACTTCCTCGGCGTCGAAGTGCACGAGCCGGGCGTCGGCGCGCTGCTCAAGCTGATGGGCGAGCAAAATCTGTCGAACATCCGGATCATTCAGTATGACGCAGTCGAAGTGCTCGAACACATGATCGCGCCCGAAAGCCTCGACGGCGTGCATATTTTTTTTCCGGACCCGTGGCACAAGGTGCGCCATCACAAGCGCCGTCTGATCCAGCCGAAGTTCGTCGCGCTGCTCGTGTCGCGTCTGAAGCCGAGCGCGTATCTGCATCTCGCAACCGACTGGCAGAACTACGCCGAACAAATGCTCGAAGTGCTCGGCGCCGACACCTCGCTTCAAAATACCGCCGACGGCTATGCACCACCCCGTCCCGACTATCGCCCGGTCACCAAGTTCGAACGGCGCGGATTGCGGCTCGGACACGGCGTGTGGGACCTGGTGTTCCGCAAACGCGGATAATTCACCTCGCGCCTAAAGCGCAACGCCCGAAAATAAAAAAGGTCCGCACGTTGGCGGACCTTTTTTCGTTACAGCGCCAAGACTCGAAACCTCAATCGGCCCAGCTCAACGCGCCGCTATAGCCGATCAACAGGATCAGCAGACCGAAGCCGATGCGATACCACGCGAACGCGGTGAAATCGTGCGCGGCGACGTAGCGCAGCAGCCAGAGCACGCACGCAAACGCGCTGATGAAGCCGATCGCGAACGTGCCGAGCGCGTCGACGGAAAGCGAGTGCCAGTCTTTATAAAGTTTATAAAGCTCGTAGGTCGTCGCGCCGAAAATGATCGGGATGGCGAGGAAGAACGAAAACTCCGTGGCCACGCGCCGGTCGAGCCCGAACAGCATCCCGCCGATGATCGTCGATCCCGAGCGCGACATGCCCGGAATGAGCGCGAAACATTGCGCAAGGCCGACCTTCAATGCGTCGAGCGGCGTGAGATTGTCCACGTCGTGCACACGCGTCACGGTGGCGCCGCCCGAACGCTGGCGCGCTTCGGCCCAGAGAATCACCACGCCGCCCACGACGAGCGCGAATGCCACCGGTACCGGCACCGGGCGAGAAGAGCGCGGCCTCTTGATGGCCTTTTCGAACAGAAGACCGAGCACGACGGTCGAAATCGTCGCGATGATGACGTTCAGCGTGAAGCGTCGCGCCTCTGGCCGGCTCGGCAGCCTCGACACCACGGTGCCGATGCGCCGGCGGAATTCCCAGCACACAGAGAGAATTGCGCCGAACTGGATGACTACGTCGAAGGTCTTGGCGTGCGCGTCGTTGAAATCGAGCAGACTGCCCGCCACGATCAGGTGTCCCGTGCTCGACCACCGGCAAAAACTCCGTCAGCCCTTCCACAACGTCCAGAATGAGTACTTTGCAAGCCAGTAGCCAGTCCATCCCTGCCCCTTTTCGGCTGGTATTGGTTGGAACGAATCAGAGGGCAGCACGGTAGCGCGCGGCCCTGTCGGCCACGCCCGCCGTCATTTTTCGACGATCCGCACGCGTATGCATTTTGTAAGGATGGTGATTGTACCGGGTTCGTAGTTCACTCCGGCGAATTGCAGCTCTTCCGGTTTAAATGTGTAGATCGGATAGTTGGTCAGCAACTGGGTGGCAAGCACAGCAGCGGCCGCGTTGATCTGCTGCGTGTAGGCTTGCGCTTGGCCTGTCACGCTTACGTTGTCAACGTTCGGCGAGCGCAGCACGACGGATTTGCTGGTCGCATCGTAAGCGAGTTCGCTCGACAGCGTGAACACGCCATCCACCGGCTGCGGCATGAACGGACTCACGAGATGCGCATCGAGTTTGACGACCACACGGTTTGTGTCAGGCAGGAAGCCGACGACCGGGTGCGTGAGCGAGACGTCGAACACCTGCGACATCGTCCGCTGATACGGAAACTTGCGCTGCACCGCGTCCTGCACCTGCTGCAGGGAGAATGTGTAGTGCGACGGGATGAACGGAAACGTCGGCGTGATGTACGCCGTCATGGAAACCGTAACGCCGGCCACGCTGACACCGGAGAGCGCGGCAAGCAGAAAGCGGCGCCGGGACGGCGTAGCGGGTCGGGTCATGCGAAATCTCCTGTGGAAACTTTCTCGGACTGGTGTTGCGTGCGTTGTGTTGCGTTCAGGGGTGTTGGACCGGCGCATTGGCTAAACGATTCACGTCGTTCTGAATCAGCGCGAATTCGGCTCGAACATGCGGTAAGTCAAACACAGCGTCAATCAACGTGAATCTGCATGAGGCTGCGTCTGCGCTTCGAGCTGTGTGAGCCACGCGAGCGCCTGGGCGCGGTCCGCTCCACACATCTCCAGTTGCGGTTGCAGACCTGAACAGCACGCTGGCCGTTCGGGCTGGCCGAAGATCTTGCAGCGCAGATCGTCGCCGAGTTGCACGCAGCGCACGCCCGCCGGCTTGCCGTCCGGCATGCCCGGAATCGGACCTCGTCGATATCGACGGCGCGGATACAGCACGCACCGCAGTCCGGCCGGCATGCGTGGCCCGGCACCTTGAACGGCGCTCATGCTTTACGACGCTACCCGCCACATCACTCACGGCATTCTTCCTAAACTCGACAATCCACAACTTTCTTCGAAAGCGGCAACGCATTGACAGACCCGCATTGTGCCATTGCCTCTCATGCGACCTTTTTTATGCAATGGCCGCGATGACCCGTCACGTAAACTGGTCGCGTAAAAAAGGCCGCGCTTAAGAGGCGTGCGTGAGGTTCTTCGATCCGATTGAGCGAACCCGCTGCCTCCTCAGCTCGGCATCACGATCCGAGCCTTTCATGACCACCGCCAACACACTGTTCCGGCCAGACCTGCTCGCGTGCTACAGTGCAAACGGTCCGCGTTATAAGTCTTATTCGACTGCACTGCAGTTCCGCGACGACTTCGATCCCGCACATTACGCGCACGCCACCGCGGACCCCGGCGCATCGTCGACGGATCTTTCGCGCTACTTCCACATTCCGTTCTGCGACACCGTCCGCTTCTATTGCGGCTGCAACAAGATCGCGACGAAGAATCGCACGCCCGCCCGTATCTCGATCGGCTGAAGCGCGAAATGGCCTTGCAGGCGGACTATTTCGACACACGCCGTCCGGTCTCGCAACTGCATCTGGGCGGCGGCACGCCCACGTTTTTATCGCACGACGAGCTCGCCGAATTGATGGCCACGGCGCGTGATCATTTCACTCTGCTGCCGGATGCGGAGAGCGAATATTCGATCGAAGTCGATCCGCGCGAGGCCTCGCCCGAGACCATCGCGCATCTGCGCACGCTCGGCTTCAACCGGCTGAGCCTCGGCGTTCAGGATTTCGATCCGGTCGTGCAGAAAGCGATCAACCGTGTGTAGCCGCTCGACATGACGGTCGCCGCCATGTAGGCCGCGCGCGCCACGGGCTTCCATTCGATCGGCGTCGATCTGATTTACGGCCTGCCGCATCAAGCTGTGGAGAGCTTCAGCCGTACGCTCGACACCATGATCGAACTCGCGCCCGACCGTCTGTCCGTATTCGCGTATGCGCACATGCCGCAGCATCTTCAAGATGCGGCGTCAGATGGACGAAGCCACACTGCCTTCGTCGACGGAACGGCTCGCGATCCTGCAACGTGTCGTGGAAAGATTGACGTCGGCGGGCCTACGTCTATATATCGGCATGGATCACTTCGCGCTGCCACCGACGAACTTGCGCGCGCTCAAGCGCAGCGCACGCTGCATCGGAATTTTCAGGGCTACAGCACGCGCGCTGATTGCGATCTAATCGGCTTCGGGGTGTCGTCGATCGGCAAGGTGGGCAATGTCTACGCGCAGAACGCCAAGGATCTGCCCGCGTATACCGCAGCCATCGACGCAGGCCAACTCACGATCACGCGCGGCGTGCATTGGAATGCCGACGACCGCCTGCGCCGCGACATCATCACGCAATTGATGTGCAACCTGGTGGAATTGCGCTTCGACGAATTCGAGGCCGCGTACGGCATCCGCTTCGCCAATGCATTCGAGCCGGAACTGGAACGTCTGCGCAGTTTCGAAGAGGACGGTCTGGTGTTGGTGAGCGATACGCGGCTCGAAGTGAAGACGGCCGGTCGCATGCTCGTGCGCAACATCGCGATGGTGTTCGACCGCTATCTCGGCCAGCAAACGCTCGAACGCTTCTCACGCACGGTCTGACACGCCCTACCCGGCCCCCGGCCGGAGTAAACTTGCTTGCTCGCCGTAGAGTTTTCGGCCATAATCTGCGCCTTCGCCGCGCGCCATGACTTTGCGCGTGCGCTGCAGGACCTGCCCAGGTGGTGAAATTGGTAGACGCAGGGGACTCAAAATCCCCCGCCGCAAGGCGTGCCGGTTCGATTCCGGTCCTGGGCACCAGTTAGTTTCCAAGCGTTAACCATGTTTCACCACTGAACACCGTCAAGCCTAGCTTTACGGGGGTTTTTGTTGCAAACTAATCCCAACTTTCACCATCACCAACAACCCCAAGTCGGGGGTTCTTCCGGGGGTCGTCCGCTAGTCGGGTAGATCAGCAGTGAAAAAGACCCCCAGAATTACGCCCGCTGTTCTCGCAGGGAACGTCCGCATGGCTCTCACCGATCTCGCCATTCGCAATGTCAAGCCGGCAGAGAAGCAGAAAAAACTGTTTGATAGCGGCGGCCTGTTCCTGCTCATCACGCCGGCGGGTGGAAAACGAACGGTGGGTGCTGAAGTATCGCGTCAACGGCAGAGAGAAAAGCCTTGCGCTCGGCATGTACCCGCAGGTCGCCCTCGTGGAAGCGCGCAAGCGTCGCGACGCTGCGCGCGAAAACTGGCGGTCGGCATCGATCCCGGGGACGCCAAGAAAGCAGACAAGCGCGCCGCCAAGCTCGCGGCTGCGAACTCGTTCGAAGCCGTGGCCCTTGCGTGGATGGACGAGCGCCGCCCTTATGTCGAGTCCGCGCAGTACGACAAGACGCTTGTACGGTTCAGGAATGACGCGTTCCCGTGGCTCGGCAAACGCTCAATTGCAGAAATTGAGGCGCCGGACATCCTTGACGTGCTCAAGCGCGTCGACAGCCGCGGCGCACGCTTTACGGCCCATCGCCTTCGCAGCGAAATCAGTCGCGTGTTTCGCTGGCATCAAGGAAGGCTTCTGCAAAGCCAATCCGGCACGCGATCTCACCGGCGCGATCCCTCCAGCGCAGACGACTCATTTCGCGTCCATCACGGAATCTCCCAAGGTCGGAGAGATGCTGCGCTCGTTCGACGCATTCTCCGGCACTTTCCCGGTTAAATGCGCGCAGCGGCTCGCACCGATATTTGTTCGGCCCGGCGAGTTACGTCAGGCAAGTGGACAGAGATAGATCTGAACAAAGGCGAGTGGCGCTATCACGTCAGTAAGACGAAGACCGACCGAGCACCTGGTGCCGCTTGCCACGCAGGCCGTCGTTATCTTGCGCGAACTGCATACCCTGACGGGTGCAGGTCGTTATGTGTTTCCTGGCGCACGAGATCGCAAACGCCCGATGAGTGAGGCAGCGATCAACGCCGCGCTGCGCCGGCTCGGCTACGATACCCGCACCGAGATTACCGGCCACGGCTTCCAAGCAATGGCACGCACAATTCTTCACGAAGAACTCGAGCAAAAGCCAGAGGTCATTGAACATCAACTGGCGCACGCGTTACCGGACAACCTCGGCGGCGCGTACAACCCGCACGAAGTTCATCAAGGAACGCCGCACGATGATGCAGAAATGGGCAGAATACCTTGACCGTATCAGATGCGGGGCGGACGTCATCCCGATCACGGCGGCGCGATGACGCTCGAAGGTTCTTAGATGTCGTCGGCGAGCAGTTGCGGGGCGGCGTTCCATTGGCATCGCCGAGGCTGTCATAATTGCCCGCGCGGAACGACTGGCGCGTAGAGCAACTTGTGTGGGTCAGCATTTTTTGCGTGCTCGAGAGCGTTCCCCAAGACGTTCGCCATGTGGGGAACCGATTGATCACCTATATCGTCTGGATTGATGGAAACCCATAGGCCGATGGGAGAATGAGATGTGAAGATCGACTGAAATGTAAAATTGTCAATCTCTAGGTTCGCCTGCCGAAAGACTTTGGCGAATTGCTCAAGATAATTATCGCCTTCCGCATCACCCACCCACTATCGAGACTAACGCCACTTTAACAGCCTTCGATTTTAGCAACGCGTCGCGCAGCGCGTCGAACTGTTGCTTATCCAACTCGCGCCACGTCAACTGTTGCCTCAAGCGGAGATTGTCAGCCTCTAATCGGGCCGTCTTATTATTTTAAGTTCGGCCGTTTCGCGATTGAGCTCCGCTGCTTTCTGATCTGCTTCTGCCGCTCGCTTGTTTGCCGCGGCCGCTTCATTATTGACGGCTGCCAACTTCTTTTCAGCCTGAGTCTTGTATTCCGCTAGTGCCCGGTCCTTGTCGTCGGAAATCTTGTTGCTGATCCGATACTGCGCCGATACTGCGCAACGCCAGCGAGGATGCTGACGGCGGCGGCTACAAAATACAAAACTGACACAAAGCGAAACCACATGTCGTCACTCATTCCGAACATATCGCGTCCCATGCTTTTAAGTGCGAAGTACTATGCGCCAACTCGTTTCACTCATGGCGCGGACGCGCCGTTGGAGCGCCACCTATGTGGCTCGCGCCGCTCTTGATCTTGCGTTTGATCGCTCCGCCATTACTGTCGTTTATGACAGGCGAACCTAACCGGCCTTGCCGCGCTTGACTATCAATAAATAAGAAACATCGGCAGATCGTGCAAGTCAATGCTTGGTTGTTGGAGGCGATGCCGACCATATTTAATACGGATGGACAGCGTCCCTAGCGCAGACATCGCAGGTTGCAGTCGCTGCGCGGACGCGTCAATAGCTACCCTTGTGTAGGGCATATGGAGTCCGTATTTCGATCCCACGGGATTTGCTCTCCGCGGGGTATCAGCCGATCGCTTTGGTAGCCGGCGCGCTCTGTGGCACATTGGGGCGCTCAACTGGAGCTGGAATGAACCCATGCTGAGCAAGTGCTCTCATCACCCAGCGAATAAGATAGCTATTTTCGAAGCAAGCAACATACGCGCGAGCGTCCGGTGCAATAGGCTGCAGCATATTTCTGTCGACCAGCTTCTTTATCTGATACGTTCGCTGATTTGATGTGAGCCCACCGAGGATGTCCGAAGATCGGCTGCCTTAACAGCCTGCTCACTGAGCGCCCTTTCCAGCATGGCAGACTCAAGCCGAGTTATCAGCTCTCGCTCTTCGGCAAACCTCAATGTCGGCACTAGCACGTTAGCTCGCAGGAATTTGAAGTTGGTCAGTTGATCAACCTTTTTCAATTCTGCAAGGATGCCGTCGAGGACATAGACGCACCAAGCTTCAAGTCCCTCGTCGGTCCCTTGATCGGCCAGTGCCAGCATCTCATAGTACTTCTCGCGATCATTGCAAAACACCGCGGCCAAAACACCGCGGCCGGATTCAACACGCGGCCGCCCTTTTGAACGTTGAAACCGTACTTAATCAGTAAAGCATAAGTCAACAGTCTGACAACCCGGCCGTTGCCATTACCCGGGTGTACCCAACCGAACCGATGGTGTTCGAGAGCGACCTTCATCAAATCGTACTTCGGCTGGTGTTGGTGATTTATAAAGGCCACTAGCGCTGCCATATACTCTGGCACCAATACAGGATCTGGCGGTAAGTGCTCCGATTGATTGATCCGACCCCTCCCATTCTATAGGCTCCTGGGGTTCGGTCACCCTCCCACGCTAGATCTTTCACCGCGGGTGCATGAAGCTCGCGAATGAAACGATCCGTGATAGCGTCCCTAGGGTCGGCTGGCACGGTATCGAACGAGCCGCCGGTAGACGTGACGACGTTACACGCCAAGATCGGGCAGCTCACTCTGGAAAATGATTTTTAAGCGGTGCGCTCAGCAAGGCGGGATTGCTGAGCGC
>CALNWS010000025.1 GCA_940747215.1 uncultured Paraburkholderia sp.
ACGTGATCACCCATTTCGGCAAGATGCTCGCTCGCTTCGAAAACCGCTGATCAGCGATCACCTTCAACCGAAAGGACCCGTCACGTTCAACCCGAATCCCCTGATCACGTTCGCCAAAATACGCACTATCAGGCCGCGCAGGTGACGATCGTCAAGGCGAAACCGGGCGCGGACCGTATCGTGATCGGCCTGATGGGCATGCAGAAGCTCGACATGCTGTTCGATTTTTCGCGTCATGAACTCAGGTTGCATTCCGCGAGCGATACGGAAATGCTTGCGCCTTGAGCGCGTGAGGTTGGAACCCGCGCAGATGAAAAAAGCCATGCGGCCCGGAAGGTTCGCACGGCTTCTGTTTGCATCAGCAACGATCCGCTCGCTCAGTCTATCTCGAGCGGATTCACATGCCAGATATTGCGCGCGTATTCGGCGATCGTGCGATCCGACGAGAACTGTCCCATGCCGGCGACGTTTTCAATCGCACTCTGCGCCCACGCCTGTTTGTCGACGAAGCGCGCGTCCACTTCGTCCTGCGCCTTCGCAAATGCCGCGAAGTCGGCGAGCACCATGTAGTGATCGCCCCAGTCCACCAGCGTGTGGAAAATGTCCGAGAAACGCAGCGGGTCGTCCGGCGAGAAATAGCCCGAGCGGATCTGGTCGAGCGCCATGCGCAAGTCGGCATTTTCCTCGTACACTTGACGCGGACGGTAGCCGGTCGCACGCAGGTCGTCCACTTCGTCCGCGGTGTGGCCGAAGATGAAGATGTTCTCGCGGCCCACCGCGTCGCAGATCTCGATGTTCGCGCCGTCCATCGTGCCGATGGTCAACGCGCCATTCAACGCGAGCTTCATGTTGCCGGTGCCCGATGCTTCGGTACCCGCCATCGAAATCTGTTCGGACAGATCGGCCGCCGGAATGATCAACTCGGCCACGCTCACGCCGTAGTTCGGCACGAACACCACCTTCAGTCGATCGCCGATCAACAGATCGTGATTGACCTTCTCGCTCACGTCGCCGATCAGCTTGATGATCGTCTTCGCCATCCGGTAAGCGGACGCCGCCTTGCCCGCGAACATCACGACGCGCGGCACCCAGTCGCGCTCGGGATTCGCGCTAATCTGGTTGTAGCGCACGATCACGTGCAGCACGTTCAGCAGTTGCCGCTTGTATTCGTGAATCCGTTTGACCTGCAGATCGAAGAGCGCGTTCGGATCGAAATGCAGTTTCGTGTGATGCGCGAGGCGCTGCACGAGACGCAGCTTGTTCTGCCGCTTCGCTTCGCGGAAGGCATCGACGAAAGCGCTGTCGTGCCGCAGCGCGCGCAATTGTTCAAGCTCGAACAGGTTGCTGCGCCAGTGCGTGCCGATCTGCTGATCGATCAGCGACGACAATGACGGGCTCGCCTGCGACAGCCAGCGGCGCGGCGTGATGCCGTTCGTCACGTTCGTGAAGCGGTCGGGATAAATGCGCGCGAAGTCCGCGAAAATGTCGCGCGTCATGAGTTGCGAATGCAGCTTCGACACGCCGTTCACCTTGTGGCTCGCGACGATCGCCAGATACGCCATGCGCACTCGGCGCTGCCCGTATTCGTCGACGAGCGAGATGCGGCGGATCATTTCGACATCGTGTCCCGACTGCTCGCTCACGTGCTTCAGAAACTCGGCATTGATCTCGAAGATGATCTCGAGATGCCGCGGCAACAGACGCGCAAGCATTTCGACATCCCAAGTTTCGAGCGCTTCCGGCATCAGCGTGTGATTCGTGTACGAAAAGATTTTCGTGACGTGCTGCCACGCTTTGTCCCACGGCTGATGATGCACGTCCACGAGCAGGCGCATGAGCTCGGGAATCGCGAGCACCGGGTGCGTGTCGTTCAGATGCACCACGACCTTTTCGGAGAAGCGCCCGAACGTGCTGTGCGTGCGCTGATAACGGCGGATCAGATCCTGCATCGTCGCCGAGACGAAGAAATATTCCTGACGCAGACGCAGTTCGCGCCCGGCAGGCGTGGAGTCGTCCGGATACAGCAGACGCGACACGTTCTCCGACATGTTCTTCGTGTCGACCGCGTTGCGGTAGTCGCCGCGATTGAACGCTCCGAGGTCGAGTTCCTCGGGCGCACGCGCCGACCACAAGCGCAGCGTGTTGGTCGCGCTCGTCGCGTAGCCGGGAATCACGGTGTCGTAGGCCATTGCGTTCACATGTTGGATATCGATCCATTCCACATGCTCGCCGCGCTGCACCGTGCGTCCACCGAAATGAACCATGTAGGTCACTTCGGGGCGCGGAAATTCCCATGGATTGCCTGCGCGCAGCCAGTAGTCCGGCGCTTCGACCTGCTCGCCGTCCCTGATCTCCTGCCGGAACATGCCGTATTCGTAACGGATACCGTAGCCGAAGCCCGGAATGCCGAGCGTCGCCATAGAGTCGAGGAAACACGCGGCGAGACGGCCGAGGCCGCCGTTGCCGAGCGCGGCGTCAGGCTCGATGTCGGTGAGCATGTCCATGTCGACGCCGAGGCTTGCGAGCGCCTCGCGCATTTGATCGTGAATGCCGAGCGCAAGCAAGGCGTTCGTAAACGTGCGGCCGATCAGAAATTCCATCGACAGGTAATAGACGCGCTTCACGTCCTGTTCGTATTGCAGGCGCGTGGCTTTCATCCAGTGCGCGACCAGACGGTCGCGCACGGCGAGCGCGGCGGCATGCAGCCAGTCACGCGGATGCGCGGTGACAGCGTCCTTGCCGACGTCGTACATCATGCGATTGGAAATTGAGCGCCGTAGCGCGTCGACGGTACTGTTGAGCTGGTCGAATTCCAGATCGACGGCTGTCATCGAAGCCTCCGAAAAAAATGACGCGACATACGCGGACCGCACAGATCACGGGCGGGAGGCGCAGGCGGGTTAAGAAACATAGTAGGACATTTTACGGCCACCGGACACCGGCAAGCGCAAGCGCTCGACTAAGCACATGCCATGCCCAGCGACATGGGCCGTCGAGTCGGCCCATGAGCGGATTCCTCGCACGCGGGCGGTGCGGTTCGCGCGCACGCGGCACTGCGTGCGTGCATCAACGCGTTCAACGGCGTGCCGGCCTCGTGCGAAGACATGATCCGTGGCGACGTAGTTTTGCTTGCGCAGCGCGGACCGACTGCCGCGAAAGGGTGAGAAGAAACGATGCATGGCACAACGCCAACGATGCACGCCGCAAACCGATCTTTTCAGGCGTCCGGTGTTCGCGCTTTCGGCCGTGACCGCCGTATGTTCCTTCGCCGCACAAGGTCTCGCGTTCGTTTCGCTGCCGTTCTATTTCGAATACGTGCTTCATCGCAGCAGGTCGAAACAGGCTTTCTGATGACGCCGTGGCCCGTGGTCGTAGCGCTCGCCGCGCCGCTCGCGGGCAGTCTGTCGGACCGTTATCCGCCTAGGCTTCTCGGCGCGATTGGGCTTGCGGTGTTGTCGGCGGGTATGGCGTCGCTCGCGTTGTTGCCGGTGCATCCGCATGTGCTCGACATCGGCATTCGCATGGCCGTGTGCGGTGCAGGCTTCGGCTTTTTCCAATCGCCGAATCTGAAAGCGCTGATGGCGAGCGCGCCGCCCGAACGCAGCGGTGGCGCGAGCGGCATCGTCGCGACGGCGCGCCTGCTTGGGCAGACCACGAGCGCCGCGCTCGTCGCGCTCGCGCTGAGCTTCGGCATTGCGGGCCAGCATGGCCCGACGCTCGCGCTCGGCGCAGGCGCTTTTTTCGCGGGTGCGCCGAGCCTTGCGAGCGGCTTGCGTCTGTTCGCGCCGTCGCATCGCGCGGGCGCGCAAGCGAAAGCGTCGGCGGACTGAAATACGGCTCGAATGAAAAACGGGCGCACTGTTCACACAGTGCGCCCGTTTTCTACGTGACGCTCAACTCGGGCAGCGTCTGAAGCCCAACTCAATGCGCGGCGAAATACGCCTTCACTTCCGTGAGGAACGTGTCGATGTCGCCACGCGACACGTCCTTATGCGTGACGAAACGCGACGCGCACAGCATCTGCGTGAGAATGCCGCGCTCCTTGAGCCACGCTTCGAGCGGCACGCAATGCTCCTGCGGGAACTGTGCGAACACCATGTTCGTCGCGACCGACTGCACCTTCACATGCGCGATCGACTCGAGACCGGCCGCGAGATGCGCGGCGTTCGCGTGATCGTCCGCGAGACGCTCGACGTTGTGATCGAGCGCATAGAGGCACGCGGCCGCCAGCACGCCGGCCTGACGCATGCCGCCGCCCAGCACCTTGCGCCAACGGTGCGCCACGTCGATCAGCGACTTGCTGCCAACCAACACCGAACCGAGCGGCGCGCCGAGGCCTTTCGAGAAACAGATCGACACCGAATCGAACGGCTCGCACAGCACGGCAAGCCGCTTGCCGGAAGCGACGGCCACGTTGAACACACGCGCGCCGTCCAGATGCGTCGACAGACCGCGGTCGCGCGCGAGCTGCACGGCTTCGGTCACGTAACCCGCGGGCAGCACTTTCCCGCCGATGGTGTTTTCCAGCGCCAGCAGACGTGTACGCGCGAAGTGGTCGTCGATCGGCTTGATTGCGGCGGCGATTTTTTCGAGCGGCTGCGGCTGGATGCTGCCGAGCACAGCCGCGCCGCCGCCTTCGTATTTGTACGTGTGAGCGAGCTGGCCGACACCACGTGCGCAGTGCGCCATCAATGCCGCGAAATTGCTTTGCGTGCCGCTCGGAAAGAAGAGACCCGCTTCCTTGCCGGCGCGTCCGGCAACCTCGGCCTGCAGACGAAGCACGGTGGGGTCGTCGCCCTAGACGTCATCGCCCGCTTCGGCGGCCGACATCGCCGCAAGCATCGCCTGAGTGGGACGGGTTACGCGGTATCGCTGCGCAAATCGATCATTGTGTGTCCTTGTGCGTGCAGGAATTACAGCCGATGACGGGCCGACGCGACGCCGGCCGCTGAGTCGCACAGTGTATCAACTTAGTGTCAGCTTAAGCAGTCGCTGAATTTGTGGCGCATAAGTCGCGCGACTGCGGCTTCGCGGGCAAGGCCACGCGGCGCCAATAAAAAACCCGCTAGCGTCCGCCGCGACGGCGGGCAACTAGCGGGCTTTCTTGACCAGCCTAGATTTAGGCTGCTGACTGAAGCATCAGACGATGCCGGCAAACCGGCTCGACGGCGGAATCAACCGCCCGACTTCGGTAGCCATTGAAGCGGATCGACCGGTTGGCCGTTCTGCCGCACTTCGAACTGGATCGACGCGACGCCGTGGCTATCCACGCCGACTTCGCCGATGGTCTGCCCTTGCGCGACCGCGTCGCTTTCCTTCACGAGCAGCGTGCTGTTCTGGCCGTAAGCGGTGATCAGCGAATCGTCGTGCTTGATGATGATGAGCGGACCATACGCTTCGATGCCCGTGCCGGCATACACCACGCGGCCGGTGGCGGCGGCTTTCACGGGATCGCCCGGACGGCCGCCGATCACGACGCCGTTCGACTTGCCCGGCGCGAACGTGTGCAGAATCGGGCCGCGCAGCGGCCATTGCAGCACGCCCTGCTGCGGACCGGAAGGTGCCGGCTTGGCAGTTGCGGACGGCGGGTTCGGGCCGCCAAGATTGACGGGCGGCGTCACGACGCTGCCCGAGGCCATTGGCGGTGAAACGCGCAGGACCTGGCCCGGCGTGACGGGAGAGTTCGGCGGCAGTCCGTTCCACGAGCCGATGTCCTGCGGCGTGCGGCCGTATGCCGACGCAATGCCGGCCATCGAATCGCCCGGATTCACGCGGTAGAAACCGGCGGGCACGGGCACCATGCTGAGGGTGGTGGGACGGGTGGGTGCGCTGTTGTAGAACGGTGTGCTGTCCCACGGCATCGTGGTACAGCCGCTGAACATTGCGCCCAGCGCGGTTGCTGCGAGCAGCCGCTTCCCCGTCAACTGCCATCGTCTTGTCATTTGATTTTCCTCGACACTATGATTCAATCGGTTTCAATCAGCCCCAAGCATTCGCCGTGCCACTGCTGCCGGACTTGTTTAAAGCGTTACTGCATGAATAACTGCGTGGGTTTGCTGCAATGGCGCGGCGGCTCGCTGCTTGACGACCACCGCGACTCTCCATTATGCCGTTCCGTCCGTAGGCACCGACGCCGAACCGGCATACCGGCCCACCAACATTCAGACGCTGCCCTCCGATTCGACCACCAGAATGCGCGCCGCTCCAATCGGATGCGCCACGTGTTCGGTGCCGACCGACGCGTAGAACACATTGCCCGCCTCGAGCACCGCCGATTGCTCGACGCCGCCATCCCGGTAGCGCATTTCGACACGTCCGTCGAGGCACGGCGAAGACTTCTTCGCCGTCGTTCACATGCCATTTGTAAGGCTGGTCGGTCCAGTGCAGACGCGTGGTGATGCCGTTCATGTTCGCAATGTCGAGCGCGCCCCAAGGGCGCGACGCGGTGAATGTCCTGCTGCGAATAATTCATGTTCGGTGACGTGAGTGAGGTCGGAACCGGGCTGATTGACGTGCGCCGACGGTCCATTGTCGCGATACCGCCTGCATCGGCAACATTGTTCGCCGCGAGCCGTAGCTGCGCAATTATAGTTCCGCGCGCGATCCCAGCCGGCGCGGCACCGCGCACCGGTGCCCATTCTGTGCCAATTGCGTGACCATTGAATACTCTCGACCCTCGCCTATACTTGAAAATACTGCGTCCAAAACCGCGGTGTCCCAACACATCGATCCTGCGAGGAGTTGGAATGAACAAAGCCACGTTTCTGGCCGTGCAACTGAATGTCGACGACATCACCGCGTCGCTTGGCCTCGTCGAATTGCTGAACACGCACCTGATTTTCACGGCCGACGTGACCGAAGCCGCCGACGCGTTGGTGCAGCTCGCGAGCGTCGCGGGTCTGTCGAGTGGCGTTGAGGCGAGCGTGGAGATTCCGGCCGTCGCGATCGAACGGCTGCGCGAAGCGCTCGACAACCTGAGCGGCTATGACGAATCTTGGCTGCTCGCGCTCGAACCGAGTCACGCGCTGTTCGCCGATATCGCCAGACGTCAACGCACGCTGCATTAAACTCGCGTCCGCCGAGGAACTCCGTACGCTTGCGCACCGCGGCGCCTGTCCGGCAGCGCCGCCGGTCCGCCCTCTTTCGCTCACTGCTCGCCTTGCACACTGGCCGGCATGTCCGAATGCCGGCGCAGCATGCGGATTCGGCGGGTCTACTGGAGAATCGCCGTGAAAAGTCTTCTGAACCGCCGCAGCGTCCTAGCCGGGCCTTCGCATCTCGTGCAGGTCGTGCGAGAGCACAGCGCCGCATCGTCGTCGCCGGGCGAGAGCGAAAGTGAAATGCTCGCACAACGCGAGCCGTCCGCCGGCAATGCCGCGCCCGCCGAAGCGAGCCGTCCGGTAACGACCCTGCGCCCGGTGCCCGTGGTGTCGAGCCAGGTAAGCGCGCGCGGCGTACAGATCGCGGATGTGGCGGAAGTGTAGAATGGCTCGCCGAGGAAGAGGCGCTCGTACCCGCTCGTGCCGTTTCGCGTGTTCCGCAGCTTCGACTACTCGGTGAGCCTGCTCTTTCACGCGAAGGAAGTGACGTATTACGTCGTGCTGTATCAGGACGGCTCGCTCTGGCGCGCGCTGAAGGCTGCCGACCTCTCAAATCCGCCGAAACGGCTTTTCATCACTTCGAAGACCAGGCGACGCGGCTCGCGGACGGCGGGCGATACGCGCCGCGCCCAGCTCGAAGCGCAAAACGAACAGATCGCGCGGCTGATCGCCTGCGCGGAGGCGCGGGCCGAGCGGCTGCGTAGCGACCTGCAGCGGCGCGGCACGCATGAGCAGACGGTGACGAACCGGCAGCATCAGGTGCGCAAGGAAGTGTCGCAACTCGAAGCGCAGCGTGTGGCCGCGCAGGCGTATCTGAACAAGGCACAGCGGCAGCTTCATCAATTGAACGTGACGCGCAATGAAGGGATTCCGCATCTGCCGAATCGCTAGAGAACCGTTGAAACGAGCGTCGTGCACTTGTCGCCGCTAATGATCTGCCGCCGTAAACGACAAAACGCCCTCCGGCAATCCGGATGGCGTTTTCAATTAATGCGCCGTCTATCCACTAGCTTGGACGGTGTTTGCTTCCTGTTCGGCGCAAATTAGTTGCCGAAGTACACCGAGTTATGGTCGTTGCCGCTTACCGGGGACGGCCGGCTTGCGAAGTACCGACCATCGGAGCGCCGTAACCGCTGGTTGCTGCCTGAGCTTGCGCGGTGCCGTTTTGTGCGTCGATACGTGCCTGAGCGGCTTGCAGGTTGTTCGGGTAGTCGTGTGGTCGCCGATCGAGTTTTAACCGGCCTTTTCCAGTTGAACCAGTTGGGCGCGGACTTCGGCGCGTGTGAGCGGCTGGTTCGATTGAGCAAATGAAGCAACAGGAGCGACCAGAGCAGTGGCGACGACAACAGCAGAGATAAGGGACTTCATGATGCAAACCTCCAGAACTTGTTTTGATTCGCTTGGGACTTCGTGTCCGCAACAGTTAAGTAGAAGTTTAGGAGGGCGATCACCTAGGGGAAATCCCTAAAACGGCGAAACTCTATTCCTGTTTTCGCAATAGTCCGGCTCTTGAATTCCCCATCTGCTAGTTGAACAGCAGCTTTCAGCAATAATTCCCTTGTCTTACTTGTTGACCTGACTTTTTTCCAGTTTTGCGGCAGTTCTGCGGGCCGGGCGTCCCGGCAAGCCTGTCCTGCGAACAGGGCCGGCCGGAACGCCCGTCGGATGCTTGGTTCAGCTCCAGCTCACGTGGAAGCTGCCCAGCTTGTCGATGCGCTCGAACGTATGCGCGCCGAAGAAGTCGCGTTGAGCCTGCACGAGGTTGGCCGGCAGGCGTTCCGAGCAGTACGCGTCGTAATACGCGATAGCCGACGCGAACGCCGGTACCGGCACGCCCGCGTTCACTGCTGCGACTACCACTTCGCGCAGCGCCGCCTGGTAATTCCTAGCGATGTCACGGAAGTACGGATCGAGCAGCAGATTGGCGATCGCCTTGTCCTTCGTATAGGCGTCCGTGATCTTTTGCAGGAAGCGGGCGCGGATGATACAGCCGGCGCGGAAAATCTTCGCGATCGTGCCGTAATCCAGATCCCACTTATACTCTTCCGACGCCGCGCGCAGTTGCGCGAAGCCCTGTGCGTACGAGATGACCTTGCTGAAGTACAGCGCGCGGCGCACCGATTCGATGAACGCCTCGCGCTCCACGCCGAGCGGTTTGGCCGCCGGCCCTTCGAGCACCTTGCTCGCCGCCACGCGCTGCGTCTTCAGCGACGACAGCACGCGTGCGAACACCGCCTCGGTGATGAGCGGCAGCGGCGCGCCGAGGTCGAGCGCGTTCTGGCTCGTCCACTTGCCGGTGCCCTTCTGCGCGGCACGGTCGAGAATCACGTCGACGAGATCCTTGCCCGTTTCGTCGTCCTTCTTGCTGAAGATCTTCGAGGTGATTTCGATCAGATAGCTGTCGAGCTCGCCCTGATTCCACTCGGTGTAGACCTTGCCCAATTCTTCGTTGGAGAGGCCGACTACCTGTTTGAGCACCGCGTAGCTTTCCGCGATCAGTTGCATGTCGCCGTATTCGATGCCGTTGTGCACCATCTTCACGAAGTGGCCTGCGCCGTCCGGGCCCATGTAGGCGACGCACGGCTCGCCGTCCGGTGCCTTCGCGACGATTTCCGTGAGGATCGGAGCCACGAGGTCGTAGGCGTCGCGCTGGCCGCCCGGCATGATCGACGGGCCTTTCAGCGCGCCTTCTTCACCGCCCGACACGCCCGTGCCGATGAAATGCAGGCCCGACTTCGCGAGGTCCTGATTGCGGCGGATGGTGTCAGTGAAATGCGTATTGCCGCCGTCGATCAGGATGTCACCCTTCTCCAGCAGCGGCTTGAGCTGGTTGATCGTCGCGTCGGTGCCTTCGCCCGCTTTCACCATCAGCAGAATGCGGCGCGGCTTTTCCAGCGAGTCCACAAATTCTTCCAGAGTGAAAGCCGGCACCAGCTTCTTGTCCGGATATTCGGCGATGAGTTCGTCGGTTTTCTCGCGGCTGCGGTTGTACACCGACACCGCGTGGCCGCGGCTCTCGATGTTGAGCGCCAGATTGCGGCCCATGACCGCCAGCCCCACCACGCCGATTGCCTGTTTGCCCATGTGAATTCTCCAGAGTCGAAAAGTGTCGTGACGCCACGCCGGAAGCTGCGTCGGCGGGACGTCGAGGGTGAAAGAATAAAAGAAATGCCGGCTTGGCGCTCGCTCGCGAACATCGCGCGGCACCGGTGCCGCCTAGTGCTTGCCGCTTGCCGCCTGGTATATGCCTGATGCTGCATGCTTCGTGACAGCCGCAAGACAGCGCGCTACAACAAAGAGCGCATGATGGCCTGCTCCTCAGACTCGCGCGGCGTCTGGACGTTTCCTGAACACGAGACTGAAGTTGTTGGCCGGCATGGCGATCGGCTCCGCACAGAGGAGCCCGTGCGACGCGCCCAGTTCGATCACCGTCTCCATATCGCGCACGCCCCACGATGGATCGCGGCTTTGCAACTGCTCGTCGAACGCTGCGTTGCTCGGAGCAGTATGCGCGCCGCCGCGCCGGTACGGTCCGTAGAGATACAGTACACCGCCGTCGACGAGCCGCTCGCTCGCGCCGGCAAAAAGCGCCTCGGTCGCGCTCCACGGCGAAATGTGGATCATGTTGATGCAGACCACAGCGTCGAGCGCCGGCACCTGCCAGTCCGGCTGATGCATGTCGAGCGCGAGCGGCTCACGCACGTTCGCCAGCTTCTCATGCGCGACCCATGCGGCAATCGATGCTCGAGCGCCGGCGTCGAGATCGCTCGGCTGCCAGTCGAGCCCTGGCAGGGCGCGAGCGAACCAGACGGCGTGCTGCCCCGTGCCGCTCGCGATTTCGAGCACGCGGCCGCTCGCCGGCAGCACGTCGCGCAACACGGCGAGGATCGGCTCGCGATTGCGTTCGGCGGAAGGCGAACGTTGCCGCAACGTGGAATAGGAGTCTGTCATGGCGATGGATGCGCGCCTGCAAGCGCAGTTAGAACTTCGGTGATCGGAAAGGCGCGGGAGTGTACCTGTAGCCGTGGTGAATGTCGCTTGAGTTTCGCCGTCGCATAAGGGCATTGAGCAAACGCTAGTCCAACGCCATGCGCCCGGCCAGCGCCGTGAGCGTCTCCGCGCACGGCGTAGCGATTTTCAGCGCCAGCATCGGATCGGCGCGCGTGCGCCCGAGGTTGATCACCACCACCGGCTTACCCTGCTTCTGCGCCCACACGCAGAAGCGATACCCCGAATACACCATCAGCGACGAACCGACCACGAGCACGGCGTCCGCTGCATCGAGTGCATGCGACGCCGCTTCGACACGCTCGCGCGGCACGCTTTCGCCGAAGAACACCACCGCCGGTTTCAGCAACCCGCCGCAATTCGGGCAGGCGGGAATGCAGAACGAGTCGAGGTCGTGCCTTTCGAGATGCGCGTCGCCATCGGCGCCGGTTTCGGCGGTGACGGAGAACAGTGCGGGATTTTCGGCTTCGAGCGTTTGCTGGATCGATGCACGCGAGTGATGCATGCCGCAATCTAGGCATGTCACGCCGCCGATGCCGCCATGCAGTTCGACCACGTCGTGACTGCCCGAGCGCTAATGCAACCCGTCGACGTTCTGCGTAATCAGCGTGGGAATGTGGCCCGCGGCCTAGAGCCTTGCGAGCGTAACATGCGCGGCATTGGGCTGCGCCTTGCCGACGACGGGCCAGCCGACCATGCTGCGCGCCCAATAACGCCTGCACATCGCCTCGGTGCCGAGAAACTCCTGCAACGTGATTGGCGGCGAGCGCTTCCACTCGCCGTTCTCGTCGCGATAGCCGGGAATGCCGGAGTCAGTGCTGATGCCCGCGCCCGTCAGCACGAAAAGGTGCGGATAACGTTGCACGAAGTCTTGCAGTTCGTCGAGCGCTTCGGGTGTGAGCGAAGCGGCAGTCGGATCGGAAGAATCGATGAGCGCGGACGGAGTGTCGGTCATGACGGAACGTGGGATGGGCTACGTGCGCCCGCTTTCATCGGGATGCCGCGCCTGCCATTCGGCAAGCGCGACGCGATAACGCGCGAGCGCTTCACCGTAGAGATCGAACACGCACGGACTGCAGCCGCTGTTGCAGCAATCCTCGAGTTCGGGCTGCACGGGCGGCTCTGGCCGCGGATCTTCCGCGACGGTGTCCGCGCCGCTGTCCGGTTTCTCGTTCGTGTTGTCGTTGACGGTAGCTTGTGACACGGCGAATCACTTCTTCTGAATGCGGCAAACAATCAGTATAAGTTGATCGCGTGACCGCCATGCGTGCGGCCGTTAGCGGACCGCAAGTCAACCTTGAATCAGCCGCGTCCCACGAACGGCATCTTCGTCGCCATGACCGTCATGAACTGCACGTTGGCCGATAGCGGCAAACCCGCCATGTAGAGCACGGCATCGGCTACGTGCTGAACGTCCATCAACGGTTCGGCCGCGATCTCGCCGTTCGCTTGCGGCACGCCGCGCGCCATCCGCTCGGCCATTTCCGTCGCGGCATTGCCGATGTCGATCTGCCCGCACGCGATGTCGTATTTGCGGCCATCGAGCGATACGGCCTTGGTCAGCCCCATGATCGCATGTTTGGTGGCCGTGCAGGCAATGAATGCTATTGGGCCGTGGCGCATGTGCGGAAATCGACCCGTTGTTGATGATGCGGCCACCACGCGGGCTCTGCGTTTTCATACCGAACGCGGCGCGCGTGCAGAGAAACACGCCCGTGAGATTCGTATCGACCACCGAGCTCCACTCGTCGATGTCGAGTTCGTCGATATCGACGCGAGCCGTTGCGTCCCGCGTTATTGAACAGCATGTCGAGGCGGCCGCGTTACGCGCGAATCGTATCGAACAACGCGGCGACGCTCTCCGCCTGCGTGACGTCGCACGGCACTGCGAGCGCTTCTCCTTCTAAGCCGGGCCTCGTCCACGACGGCCTGAAGCGCGGCCTCACGCCGTCCCGCGAGCACGACGCTATAGCCGTGTTCGAGCAGCTTGAGCGCACAGGTGCGGTCGATGCCGCTGCCCGCGCCCGTGACGAGCGCCACTTTTCCGATTCCCGTTGCAGTCAAAGCACTTCTCCTTGTGAGGCCGACGTTTCGTGAGGTTTTGCGAGGTTTCACATGCGTGCTTCAGCACCATACCGCAGCGCACCGCCCGTCACAAATCACGCGAATGCGTATCCGCCAACAGAAGCCGGATGTAAAGCCTTACAACCTGCAACTGTGTCGGCTCACGCATCAATGGTATCGCTTATCGTTCGCTGTTACGCGCCGTATGCACGCAACGAAAGAGCCTTGCCGAAAGGAAGGTGACAGGACGCAACGCTTTATGAACAACCTTTTCACGCCACAACACGGTTCGCAGCACGACCAGCGCCCGGCGCAGCGGCACAGCCGCGCGCGGGAACTGCCGCGCCGCTGGCCGCATCCGGCTATCCCGCGATGCTCACAGCCACGGCCGCGTGGCACGTGCTCGTGCTGGCCGGCTGGCTGATCAGGCCCGCTGCATGGGCGTGGTGGCTTGCGGCGATCTTCGTGAACCACGCGATCTTCACGATCGCGGGACTGCTTCCGCACACTACGCTGTTCGGCCCGAACTAGACACGTCTGCCCGAACACGCGCGCAATGCAGACGCCATTGCGCTCACCATCGACGACGGCCCCGACCCTGTCGTCACGCCGCAAGTGCTCGATCTGCTCGACGCGTTCAATGTGCGCGCCACCTTCTTCTGTATCGGCGCAAAAGCGCAGTGTCATCCCGCGCTCGTGGGGGAAATCGTGGCGCGCAGTCATGCGCTGGAAAATCATTCGCAAGTACACGTGCATACGTTTTCGGTGACGTTTCCCGGCTCGCTCACACGCGAGATCGACACCGCGCAACACACGCTCGAAGCGCTGAGCGGCGAATGCCCCATGTTCTTCCGCGCACCGGCGGATTTGCGCAATCTCTTTCTCGAACCCGTTCTGCACAAGCTCGATCTGCGGCTCGCAGCATGGACGTGGCACGGTTACGACACGCGCGAACGCTATCCGCAGCGCGTTGCAAAACGTTTGCTCGACGGTTCGACGGTCTCGCACCGCGCGACATTCTGCTTCTGCACGACGGCAACGCCGCACACACGATCGAAGGCAAGCCGCTGATAACGCTCGCGGCTTTCGGGCTGCAACAGCGCGTCCTTCAGCCATGAGCGCGTGTTGTAGATGTCTTCGTCCGGTGGGCACGACATTGAAGTTGCCCGCGATTACCACGGGGTATCCGCTTTTGAAAAGCTTCCCGTGTGTTTGATCAGATGATCGAACCATTCGAGCTTGTATTCGAACTTGGGGCCCGGCTGCGGATTGCCGTTCGGCAAGTACAGACAGCACACGAGCAAGCCGCCGACCGCCGCTTCCAGATAACGGCTATGCGTGTCGTGCTCGAATCCCGGCAAGCTGCGGCGGCTTTCGAGCGGCGGCTCGCCCTTCGACAGAATCGCCACACCGTTCCACGCGCTTTGCCCTTGCCAGAGTGCGCCGTACCCCGCTTTGCGCAACTGCTCGACGGGAAACGCACTATCCACGGCTTTGAGTTCCTGCAGACACACGATATCGGGCGACTCGCGTTCGAGCCATTGCAACAGGGCGGGCAGCCGCGAACGGATGCCGTTGATATTGTATGTGGCGAGTCGCAGCCTGCTCATCGAAGTTTCCTCTCGAATGGCGTGTTATCCCGCAGCCAGATCGCACCACTCCATCGCCCACGATCTGGCGCAGGCAATCGCGTCGGCTTCAGTTGAAAATGTGTCGATGTCGCCGGAATCGTGCGACTGAAGATGCTCGTTTTCCGCGGCACGCGCGTGATCCTGGCACGTGCGTAGTAGAGACCTTCGTCCGCATGACGCGCGCGGCAGTCGCCGAGTTTCCCGCAGCACGCCTTGCGCATGCCGTCCTTGTCACGAGCACGATTGCGAGCGGCACGATTGCTTCGATCGATACGAGCCGTGCGCAGACGTTGCCCGGCGTGCTGCTCGTCATGACGTATCAGAACGCGCTGCGTCTGCCGAACGGCGGCAAGCCTGCGCTCGCGCCGCCTGCGGGACGGCGTCTTTCCCTATTGCAGGACAACGAGGTGCATTACAGCAACGAGCCCGTTGCTGTGGTCGTGGCCGACACGCTCGAACATGCGACCGACGCCGCGCACCAGTTGCGCATCGTCTATCAACGGAACGCCGCGACCGTGGATTTTGCGCAGGCGAAGCCGATCGAAGCGACGTCGACAGTAAAGCCCGTTGCCGAAAAGCAGAAGTACTCGTTTCACTCGTTCGGCGCGGTGTTCGTCGAAGTTCACGTAGACGCGGAACTCGGGACGATTCGCGTGCCGCGTGTGGTCGCCGTATATGGTGTGGGACGTGGACGACCCGGGCATTCTGCGCGACGTCGGTACGCCTGAAGACCTGCAGAAACGTCGCGGCTTCACACTCGGGGACTTGATCGACACGACGGTTTTGACGGATTCTGTATATCCATACAGCATTTCCGTGAGCACATGCACGCTGGTTTGCGCGTGGCCACGGTGGCGTCCGCATGAACCGCATGATCCGTATTTCCATCGAACCGAACTTCGCCGCGTGGTGCCGCGCCGCGCGGGCGCTGCTGCGGCGAGGCATCGCGCCGGAGAGGGTCGAGTGGGTGGAGTCCGGGTCTGTCACGCAGGCGGGTGAGTTGGCGGGGATCGAGGCGGATTTTTCTGCGGAGACGTCTGGGATTCTGCTGTGGCTTCGGCGGGTTCGGGTGGTTCAGTGCCTCGGGTGCTCCAGGTGCTCCGGATGCTTCGGGTAACTCGCCTGGCTCAGAAGGCTCGGCTAATCCGCCTGCATCGCTCCCACCCGCCGTGGCCATCCCGCGCGAACTGCTTGCGCGGCTGAAAACCGCTGCCTGTTTCCGCGCGCCAGACCGTTGGGCGCTGTTCTACCGCGTGCTGTGGCGCTGGACGCAAGGCGAGCGTCGCGTCATCCATCCCGCCGACGCCGACGGCGCGTTGCTCGCCCAGCGTACTGATTCGGTGGAACGCGAAACCGGCGATCTGCTCATGCTCACGCTGTTCAGGCGCCGCGATCCGTCGATGGGACCGCCGGAATTCGTCGGCTGCTAAGAGCCCCGGAGCGATCTACTGGAGCGAGCCACCGCGCGCTTTGCCGAGCGCATGGGCGAATCCACGTGGATGTTCGCCACGCCGCACGGCGCGGCATTCTGGAATGGCCTGCTGTTGCGCAATCCGCGCACGTCGGCGGAAGAACAGGAGGAAAACGAGCAGGCGCTGCCCGCCGGCGCGATGGCGGGAGAAGCCGTTACCAGCGAACTGGCCGAAGCGCTCTGGCTCGCTTACTACGCGAACGCGGTCAGTCACGAACCGGTGCCAATGCCCTTGCGATACTGGAGAACGCCGCCCGCCGGACCGCCGCTGCCCGCGCATCTCGCCCGCGAGCGCTGCCGGCTCGGCGCGCAGCGCGCGAGCGTGCGCGTGCCGGAGAAACCGTCCGTCGAATATTCCGCGCTGACGCCGCCGTTTCGCGAGCCCACCGGTTCGCTCGCCACGTGCCGCCGGTACGCGCTGTGACGCAATGCGAGGCAGGCCGTCGCGGGCATGGGCCCTTCGGATTCGAAGCCATCGATCATGGTGGTGGGCGAGCAGCTTGGCGAGTACGAGAACCAGCATAGCGAGCCGTTCGCCGGTCCCGCCGGCCAGTTGCTGGATACCGTGCTCGCGCGCGCGGAGATCGAGCGAGGCGGGTTGTATCTGACCTACGCTGTCAAACATTACAAGCGGGAGACATTCGATCACCATCGCGTGCATCGCACGCCCGCGCCGCGCGAGGTCGAAGCCTGCCAGTACTGGCTGGAAAAAGAGCTGACGCAAGTCGCGCCACGCGTGATCGTCACACTGGGCACCACCACGGCGCTCAAGGCGCTGACCGGCGCGCACGTCAATCTGTCCGAATATCTCGGGCAGACGATCGCGCACGGCGGCCACCTGATCGTGCCGACCTAGCATCCCGCCTACGCGCTGCGAACCGCGCACGCGCTGTTGCGAGAGGACATCGTCGCGGGCATCGCGGCCGCGTTCAGATGCGCAGCGGCGCTGGCGAAGCAGACCCCGTGCGCCGGATCGCAGCAGAACGAAGCCGCGGGCGTGAATGATGAGCCACCCGCCGAGCCACCCGGTGAACAACCCGGCGGACACCTCAACGGCCAATGAGGTGAGCACATTCGGGAGACGGCACACTCCCAGCGGTGAGTCTTTACAGGAAACAGGTGTGCCGAAGTCACCACCGGGCATACCGCTTGCGCTCAATCAAACGTACGGTTGCAGCCGCGTCATGTGTTCGCGTGCGCCATGTACGCGGAAACGGTCACGCAAACCACATTATTTGTGCCTAAGCTAAGTTGACATGAAACGCGCGATGCCACGAACGCCGCGAATGCTGCAGTACGCGCCACCATCGCGCACACGCCGGAGCCGCACTTTCGCGTCGCACGTGAGCATTGCCGACGCACCGCCTGCGTCCCGCACGCTCCGATCATCCTGCCAGCCTCATGAGCGAAACCAGTCCACGTCTTTTCATCGTCTCACCCCATTTAGACGACGCCGTCTTCAGTTGTGGCGAACTGCTCACCGCACATCCGGACGCCGCGGTCTGCACCGTGTTCGCCGCGCCGCCCGAACAGGAGATGCATACCGAGTGGAACAAGGAGTCCGGTTTCGCCGACGCTCACGATGCCATCCATCAGCGCACGATCGAGGACAACCGCGCGCTCGAAGAGACGATTTACCGCACCACGGCCAACACGCTGCTGATGTCGCTCGGTTTGCATCACAACGACCACGTTCGCGTGTTCGAGGCTTGCTGCGAAATCCTGCCGCGGCTGTCGCACCTCGTGTGTTTCGGCTACGAGGAAGCGATTCACCGGCGCACGCCGGGCGTCGTGCAGGCGCGGCTCGCAAACCTCCCGCAGTGCGGCATCGTCGCGACACCGGCGCAGCCGAGCGCCGGCCACACGATCGACGCGGCGTGCCGCGCGTAGCTCAAGCGCGAGGCCGTAACGGCATATGCAAGCCAGTTGCGCGCGTTCGGCACGGGTCACTACGAAGATGTGTTCGCCGCCGAGCGCTACTGGCAACTGAGCGTGGAGCGTCGCGCGAAAAAATGAATGAAGCGGTGGGTGCGGCAGTACCCAGGAAATTGCCTACGCTTTGAAGAAACGGCGGCTTGCCCCCAACGCCTTTCAACCGATTCGAAGAGGACGCCATGAGCTACGACATGCACACGAACCCGATTCCCGACCCCAACGCCGATCCGACGCGCGATCCGGAAGGCGGCGATCCGCTCGTCCCGCCATCGCCGGGACATCACGTGGAAGAGCCGCAGCGGCCTGACGGTCCGCCGGACAAGGATCCGGTGTAAACGAAAAGCGCGCCGCATCACGTGTCTCGTAATGCGGCGCGCTCCGAAACCAGCTTCAACGCGTAGTTCAACGCACGCGCAAATACACGTTGAAATCAGCGCATCAGTTCGGTGAAGCCTTGCAGCAGCCGGTCGATGTCGGCAGCGTGGATATTGCCCATCGTCGAGATCTGGAACAGTTCGGCCGACAAACCGCCCTGCCCCGCGTAAATGACGAAGCCGCGCACCTTCAGCGCGTCGTGCAGTTTCGGATACGCGATGCCCTTCGGCAGGCGGTAAGCGCACAACACCACCGACGACTGCTCCGGCGGCAACACGTTCTCCATGCCACGTTCGGCGAGACCCGCGCGCGCCAGCCGCCCTCGTCCGCGAGTTCGCGCAGCGCTTCGACAAGGACGTAGTACGCGTGCACTGACGGCGTGAACGGCGTATTGCGCTGATCCTGCAAACGCGCGAGACGGCCGAGGTCGAGATAGTACGCGCGCATCACGGCCTGCTCGAGCGCCGCGCGGCGCACCAGCACGAACGACGCGCCCGGCACGCCGTGCAGACACTTGTTCGCGGTGGCGGCCACGGCGTCGAGACTCGCGTCGGCGAAATCGATCGTTTCGGCGCCGAAACTGCTCACGCCGTCCACCAGCAGACGCAGGCCGCGCTCGCGGCACAACGCGCCGATCGCGGCGATATCGTTCAGGCGCCCGGTCGTGGTTTCGTGTAGATCACGGCCACGTGCGTGAATGCCTTGTTCGCGTCGAGGCGCGCGGCGATCTGTGCGACATCCGGCGCGTCCATCCAGCCGTGCTTGAGCGACTCGTGCGCGATGCCGTATTGCGTGGCAATCTGCGAAATGCGCTCGCCGTACACGCCATTTTCCACCACCAGCAGCTTGCCGTTCTGCGGCACCAGCGCGGCGGTCATGCTTTCCACGGCGGCCGTGCCGGAGCCGGTCATGAGGATGGCTTGCCATTCGTCCAGATTCAGGCCGTACACGCCGACGAGACGCGTGCGCGCTTCTTCCTGCATGTCGAAGAATTCGCTTTCGCGGTGGCACAGGTCGGTCTGCAACAGGCTGTTGCGAACGCACTCGGTGAGCGTCACCGGACCGAGATTGAGCAGCAGCATGAACACTCCTTTAGCAGCTTAAGCCGCGCCGATGTGGCGCATCAGGCGCGTCTTCACAGCGGGCCGGGGTAATCGTGGGACGCTGCAGACCGTCGGGCGTGCCGCGACGGATCGCAAGGCGCACGAAACGCGGACCGCTCGCGGGCGCGGCAGCGAACACCTCGTCGATCACGTCCGCATGGTCGCTTTCTACCGCCGACGCATAGCCGCACGCCGCCGCGACGCCCGCGAACGACACCTGCGGCGACACCGTCGCCTAGCCGCCCGTGGAATCGTGCGCGCCGTTATCGAGCAGGATGTGCGTGAGATTCGGCGTGCCGTACGCGCCGAGCGTCGCGAGTTCGTTCGCGCCCACGCTGCCGAACGACGAGCGCGGCGCTGCCCTTCTGCATGACGAGCGCGTAAGGGCGGCCGGTTGCGTCCATATGCGCGACGGCGCGGTCGAGTGCCGGGCCGATGGCGTCGGCTTCCGTCGGGAAGGTTTCCCACAAAATTTCCATCGTGTCGAGCATGGCCGGCGTGACCGGGTCCATCAGCGCGTGCTGCGGTTCGTCGGCGACGCCGGGTTGACCGCGCCAAGTCACGATCAGCAGTTGCGGCAGACGGAACGTCCACGTGAGCGACGTGAGCGGACTCACGGCGTTGCCGAGGCCGGAGTTCTGCATCATCGTGACGCCGCGCCGGCCGTTCTGCGCGCCGAGCGTGACGCCCACGATCAGCGCGACGGCATCACCCTCGTTCGCCGCCGATACACGCCGATACATAACGCAGCAATTCGTTCTGCAAAACGTAATTGATGAACGGCGTGAGGTACGAACACGGCACGCCCGCATACCAGTCGAAGCCGCGCTCTTGCGCCGCCTCGACGAACTGTGCCGCTTCGATCATCGCGCCGCTCCGCCCGCTGCGTTCGTAGCATTGGCCATGTCGGCCGGATTGCCGGCTGCCGCCGCGAACGGCGCCTGCGCGTGGGCAAAATCGCCTGCGCGGCGGAAGTCTTCGAGGTCGTTCACACCGCGCCAGTGGTCGTGCACGTATTGCACTTCGATCGACTCGCCCGCTTCGATCAGCGCGTTCAGAAGCGCCGGCATGTCGAGCGAATCGAAATCCGGGCACGCCTGCAACTGGCTCATCACGGCCTGCAGACGCTCGCGGCCCGCGCCGCGCACGTTCAACAGACCCACCCAGCGGCCGTGCGGCGTTTGCGATGCGATCGCGTTCGACGCGTCCTGCCCGCTCGACAAGTGACGCAGCACGATCTTGCTGCCGAAGAGGCCGCGGTCGTCCGACGCCGAGCACCACGCGAAATCGCGCACGCTGGCGTTTTCCGCGTCGGTGAGCGACGAATCCACCACCACGCTGAACGCCGCTTCGCTTTCCACTAGGGGTCGCGCAGCATGTAGCTGCGGAACAGCAGGTCGCCGTACGAAATCACGGTGTCGCCCGAGAGCTTGTCGATCGCGCAGGCCAGCGACGCCAGCTCGCCTGTTTGCGCATGCCGTTTGTTGACGACGAGCTTGATGCCGGCCGTGTCGATGGTGTCGACGCGATAGCCGCCCACCACACGGTGATGTCGTTCACGCCCTGCTTCTTGAACGCGTCGACGAGCCAGCGCAGGAGCGGCTTGCCCGCGATCGGCAACATGACCTTCGGACGGTCTTCGGTGACGGCTTAGAGGCCCTTGCCGCGGCTCGCCGCGAGCACCACCGCCGAGCCGGCCGCGCGGCCGCTCGACAGATAGCGGGTCTTCCACTTCCGAGTATTCATCGGCGTCCTGCAGGCGGAAACTTTCGTTGACGGCGGCGATGCTGTCTTCCACGTTCACGAGCGTCTGGCTCGTGTGGATTTCCTTCGCGACCGCCTGCATCGCGGAGGTAGCTGCGCAGATCAGATGGTTCGCCCAGATCACCGTGCTGATGCCCGCTTCGCGGAACACTTCGGTCAGCATGCTGTAGTACTTGGTCGGCCCGATGACGAGCGGGCCGCGGCCGGGCCCATTCACGCGCGAATTCCAGAATTTCGTCGGGACGCGACAGCTTGCTGTGGATTAGGATCGCGTCCGCGCCCGCGAGGCGGTACGCCTCGGCGCGGCGCAGCGCTTCGTCCATACCCCAGCCGGCGATCAGCGCTTCGACGCGCGCCACGATCGAGAAATTTTCGTCCGACTGCGAGTCCTTGCCAGCCTTGATCTTGCCGCAGAATTCGTCCATGTCGGCGAGCGGCTGCGCCTCGCCGTTGATGAAGCTGTTGGTTTTCGGAAACTGCTTGTCTTCGATACAGACGCCGGCAATGCCATGCTGTTCGAGCTTGCGCACGAGGCGGCGCATGTTGTTGAAGTTGCCATAGCCGGTGTCGCCGTCGAGCAGGATCGGCAGATCGCTCGCGTCGGCCATGAACTCGAGGTTGTCGACCACTTGGGTTCAGCTCGCTTCATTGTTGTCGCGCACGCCGAATTGTGCGGAGATCGACAGGCCCGAGCCCCAGATGCCATTGAAGCCGGCTTCGCGCACGATGCGCGCGGACATGCCGTTGTGGGCTTCCATCAGGGATTCGAGTTCATTGCTCAGAAGCATCTGGCGCAGGCGTGCGCTGCGGGAAACGGGGATGAAAACGGGTTCGCGGGCATTCATGTTCGGTACTCCTGTGGCGGGCTTATCCGGTATTTATTGGTACTTTTTTCTGCCCGGCTGTCGGATGGAAAATGGCGACTATAGCGGAATTTTTATTTATTGGCCTTTTGAACGGCCGGGGTTTTCCCGCAGTTTGCCGAATTTGTAAAATTGTGTCGTTTTTTCATTTTCATGGTTTCGGCGCTGATTTGCGCTTTATTGGCATTTTGTGGAATCCTGGCGAAACTCCAGACCAGCATAGATATCAGCGAATGTATTCAGGTTTTCATTGAGCTTTCGGATGTGGCATTATTATTACTGCGTATATTCATAAATATTATTTCCATTTCCGAGAAATTCGAATATCTGCGAATTTACCGTTCAGATTTTCGATTAATTGCGAGCGTGTATTTATATGAACAGTTAATCGGCGTTTCCATCGCCTTAAAATCCGGGGCATCGTCGTCGGAAAAACAATTTCAGATCAGACGAGAAAAGCCTGAAGAGTGGGTTTCCCCTGCCTGTGCATCGCGCGCCGCGAAGCCGTAAACACCGTCAGCGACAAGCCATTCGCACACGCGAACTCCAACTGACCGACCACCTCGTGAAAGCAGAACCCTTGCTATGACTCTGAACAAAAAACTGGCTTCGATGATTGCCGTGCTGTGGATCGGGCTGGTCCTGATCGGCAGCTTCGGCGCATGGCAGAACCGCGCCTCCATGATTTCGGACCGCCGCGATCAACTGATGTCCCTCGTCGATCAGGGCAATCACATCGTCGCCCGCTTCGTCGCCCGCTATTACACGCTGGCGCAGACGCATGCCATGCCCGGACGAGGCGAAAAAGCAGGCGCTCGAATCGCTCGGCACGATGCGCTACGGCAAGGACGGCTACATCTCCGTGAACGACTCGCAGCCGGTCGTGCTGATGCATCCGATCAAGAAGGAACTGGTGAGCAAGAACCTCGCGCAATTCACCGATCCAGCGGGCAACCATCTGTTCGTCGATATCGTCAACGCCTGCAATCATGAAGGCGGCGGCTTCATCGATTATCTGTGGTCGAAGCCGGGCAGCGAAAAGCCCGTTCCGAAGACGAGCTACTCCGCGCATTTCACGCCGTGGACTAGTACATCGTGACCGGCATGTACATGGACGACGTACAGAGCGCGTTCTAAGCGAACCTGCTGCGCTGGCTCATCATCAGCGCTCGGCGCGATCGCCACGGGCGTGATGCTGCTCGTGCTGCGCAGCGTGCGGCAATCGCTCGGCGGCGACCTCGAAGTTGCTGAGCGTGCCGCCGGATGCGTCGCCGGACACCTGATAACGCGCGGGCTCTCGCCGCGCGGCAATCGCAAAGCAGAATCACACGGCAGCGACGAGCGCCTCGATGCGATTGCGCCCATTGCGTTTGGCCTAATACATCGCGCGTTCCGCTTCCTGGATCATTGCTGGGCCGAGCGCAGCGGCGTCGGTGCCCGAGCCGCTCACTGTGCGCGCCGCCACGCCGATCGACACGGTCAGCGCAATGCGCTCGCCGTGGCCGTCGCGCAGATCGAGCCGCTCCACGGCAGGACGCACGCATGCGGCGACGGCCGCCAATGCGCGGTCGCCGGTCTGGTGGCCGTGGGTATCGTTGATCTGCTTGAAACTGTCGATGTCGATGAAAAGACACGCCACGGGTACGCAATAACGCGTGGCGCGCATAATCTCTTCACGCAGATCGTCGAAATAGCGGCGATTCGAAAGACCGGTAAGCGCGTCGGTCATGCCGAGTTGCTTGAACCGCTCGCGATGCGCAACGTTGTCGAGACTTGCCGTGATAATGCTCGCGAAACGTTCAAGTATGTCGGTGGCCATGCCTTCGGCGAAGCGCGCCGGATCGTCGCTGCCAAGGCACAGATAACCGCTCACGATGTCGCCGGCTGCGAGCGGCAACAGAATCATGCTCGACGGCAACGCACTCCTGCCGAAGAACGCGCGGCGCGCGGTCTCGTCCAGGTCTGCGGTTTGGCCGAGCCACGGAAAGCCTTCGTCACACAGCGCCTGCGCGACGAGACCGCCTTCGCGCGACGTTCGCAAACCGGGCTGATTGAGCGCGCGCAACGCGGACGCGTCAAGCAATTCCGCAGCATCGGCGCGCGATCGTCGAGCCATAACGTCACGCTCGTCAGCGAAAACTCCTGCGGCAATTGACGGAACAGCGTGTACAGAAACGCAGCGAAATCCTGCGCACCAATCAGCCGCAACTCGACGTTCTGGAAGCGGCGCAGCGTGCGGGCAGAAGTTTGGGCTGGCGTCTGGGCGGTCACGTTATCGATCGGTTGAATCCGAAGGCTCAGCGAGGCAATAGCCCCAACCGCTTCTATAACGGCCGTTTCTTCGCGGCCTTGAGGGCTCGGATAGATTCGGGCGCCCTGTGCGTGCTTTTAAGCGTTCTTAAGTCTCGCTTAATTCTTTGCTGTAATATGGTGCGCAACATCCCCGTTGAGCCGCCAGAACATCGGCGGCGCTTTTTAGGCGATGTTGCCAACACGCTATAGAAGACGGGTCGCATGCCTGCGAAGAAGGAGGTCTAACCATGTTTGAAGACACGGTGTTCGAGCATCTGCGTGCCATGCCCGATAACGAATGGGTCGGGCAGATTCATTCATGCAAAGTTTCCGATCCGCTGCAGCCGCCCTAGGAAAGATCGTACTGGCTCGTCGAATGGACCATGAAGCATGCAGTGGAATCGAGCTGCCGTGTGGTGCCCGCCGAAAGTACGCCGCTCGAAATCGCACTGGCGATGGCCTCGCATGTGCCGGGCCGGTGCTTCTGTCAGCAGCCCGACGAATAGCATGCGGCTAAGCGTTTTTAACGCCCGCATTGCATTGATTCTTTCCACTGCTTACCTTCGCTTCAACGCCGCGTGCGCCTCGCCTATTTCTTCGCCGCAGTCGGTTCACAGTACGCGAGCGCATCGTCCAGACGATCGCCCCCCAGAACATTTCTTCGCCGGCAAAGAAAGTTGGCGCACCGAAAATTCCCCGCCTGATCGCCTCTTCCGTCTGTTCCCGCAGATGCAGTTTGTTGGCATCGCTCTGTGCGTCGGCGATGATCTGCTGCGTGGATAAACCCAGTTGATCGAGGACATCGCTCACGACTTCCGGCAAACCAATATCGCGGTCGTGCACGAAGTTCATCTGCACGATCGCGCGGCAGAAAGCACCGGATCCACGGCTCATCCGCGCCTAGCAGCGAGCAGCGCCGCGCGCGGAAACGTGCTGGGGCGCGTCAACGCTAGCCCGTATTTGCGGCATTGACGCTCCATGTCTTTTCATACGTATGTGCCCTTCTCCTTTTGCAGCACGAACGGCGAATTGTCGAAGCCGAGCTTGCGAAACACCGGCCCCAGCAGAAACGGCCGCCAGCCGATGCGCACGCCGCGCGCTGCAGCCAGCGCCTCGATACGCATGACGCTCAGATAGCTGTAGTTACTGCCGAAGTCGAACCAAGAACTGAAACTCCGGGCCGCCGGTGAGTTGGGAGGCTGCAGGCTGGGTTGTCATTTCGGTCGCTACCGTGTGGATTGAATCATTGCTTCGCTTAAGCCCGTGTGGTGCCGGGCAGTTCGCGATTTTTTCGCGCTGCGCCCATTTTCAAAAAAGGACGGGATATACTGCATAAATATACAGTACTTTTTTGTCCGAACAATGCGTCTGCCACCCTTCGATCCCCCACGCTCGACCACGGCGTGTGGCAGACGCGCGAAGCAGATCGCGCGCTCGTCGACCGGGGCAAGCCGCTCATGACGCTGCGCATACGCATCGCGCAGGAAGTGCTGCGCGTGGGCGATATCGACGACAGCCGGAAGATGAGCCGCGCCGAACAGGAATGGCTTGCGGTTCGCACGCAAGGTCAGGCGGATTATCTGCGTGAGGGGCAGCTTAGAAGGCAGCGCCACAATATCTAGCGGCGCCGAGAAGTGCTTTTAGTGGTTGGGCTGGCTTGTCGCGTGGCTTATGGTGCCGCCTTATCGCGTTTGTGTGGCCACGCGCAAACCGAGCGAAATGAACAGCACGCCAATGATCTTGTTCTGCCAGCGCGCGAGCCACGTCAAACGCTTCACAAGTCGGCCCAGCGGACGAATCGTCAGCACGAGCAGCGTGGCGTGGTGTAGAGCGCGCTCATCGCGACGAAAATCAGCCCGAGCGTGGTGAATTGCAGGAACGTGGAGCCGTGTTCGGATGCACGAACTGCGGCAGGAATGCGAGGAAAAGAGCGCGGTCTTGGGATTCAGCACTTCGGCCGGAATCGCCTAGAAAAACGCCTTTGAAGCGGATACGGCCAGTACCGTCGGCATATGCGTGTCCGTCTTTTTCGCGCAGCGCACGAATACCCAGATAAACCAGATACGCCGCGCCCACGAATTTGACGGTGTTGAACGCGAGCGCCGAAGTCATCAACAACGCCGACAGGCCGACCGATGCCCCGAGCCCGGTGAGAATGCCGGCCTTGTGCCCGCCGTGCACCGTGCGCGTCAATACGAGCAGCACTACCGGACCCGTCGTAATCAGAAACAGCCCGAGCACGACGGCCACGAAAGTCCCTAAATTAGAAAGATCAAGCATGTTGTCTCCTGTTTTCTGTCCTCTGTGTCGACGCACGAGGTTTCGAAGGCTCGCGCGCGCTTAGCGTTTGATTGTAGACGAACGCGCGAATTGGCATCGGAGCCGCCGCGATCCGTTACCATGGCGGAGCGCCGGGCGGACGCACGGGCTGGCGCCGTTGGCCCGCAGTCCACCCGCGGTGCGCCGCGCGTTCGTTCCCTACCCGTGGCGCGTGTTTTCCATTCACCGACGTGTTTGCCTTGCCCACTTACACCCTGCCCGCGGCGTTGAGCGCGGAACTCGACATTCGCAAGAGCCGCTTCATTGCGCACGCGATCCCCGTCCTCGATCGCGACGCGGCGATGGAAGAACTGCGCAAGCTGCGCGAAGCCCATCCCGCCGCGACGCACGTTTGCTGGGCGCTGCTCGTACGCGGCCAGTCGGGCATGTCCGACGACGGCGAGCCATCCGGCACGGCTGGGCGTCCCATCCTCGAAGTGCTGCGGCATCACGATCTGGACGGCGTCCTAGCGGCCGTGGTGCGCTACTACGGCGGCGTGAAGCTCGGCGCGGGCGGCCTCGTGCGAGCCTATACGGATGCGATCGCGTCAGCCCTATTCGATGCGCCGCGAGTCGAACGGATTGCGCAGACCCTGCTCACTGTTGAGGTGAGTTACGCGGACGAAGCGAAAGTTCGCCGCTGGATCGACGCCGAAGGCTACAGTCTTGCCGACAGCGCATACGGCATGCTCGTCAAGATGACGCTTCGTCTGCCCGAGAATGCGGTGGACGCGGCGCGTCGTGAACTCGTGGATATGACGCAAGGCAAGGCCGGTTTCTTTTGGATTTGGGAATAGTGACTGGCGCCCCTTTCATGAATAGCCTTTAATTGAAGCGTTGCGGTCCATCAAGAAGGCGACATGGACCTACCGTGCACACAAATCCACGAATCGCCACATACGGCTGTTACCATGTTGCGCTGATCTAGGAAGACACCACTTTAAAGGGCAACTCCTCTGACTCCGACCGTCGCTTTACCCAGCACCGCGCCTAAGTTGCCGCAACGGAACGCGGCTACGTTCCGGGCTCCGGTCTCGCTGCGTTATCCCTTGCGATACACCGTGCTCAAGGGCTGCGACACGCAACAGCGTCGCGCATTCGTTGCAAATCACGGGCTTTCACCTCAATCAGGGAACGAAAGTACTGAGCGGCAACATCGAGAAGTTCACCGTGGACGACGCACGCTCGCCCACTCACTGGACGCTGCAGATGCGCTACGTCGTCACCGACGTTGCAACGCGCAAAGTGGTGTTCTCCACGACAAAGACGGTCAAACAGAAGTCGCCGAAATTCACCAACAATACGATTACCATCGAGAATACGGTGAAGGCGAACATCGATGCGTTGATCGGAGATCCAGGTTTCGTTCGGGCAGTGAACTGAAGAGATGTGGCGGGGTCGCTTGAGATCTCGCGTCAACGTGGAAAAGCGGATCGACGGCGCAGGCGCAGTCGGCGCGCATAAAACATCGACACTCGTGGATCTTGAAAACCGCCGTCCGATGGAAATCGATCCTCTGCTGACGGTGGTTCAGGAAATGGGGTGGCTCGTCGGCGAACCAACGCCGACCATCGACGTCGTGCTCGCACTCGTCAAACTGCGCGAACGGATGGCCTTGCAAGGCGACTGAGTTCTTTGCGACGCAGAAAGAGAAAGCGCCTCGAATGCTGACGGCATTCGAGGCGCTCTTCATTTAGAACGCCCTATTTCCGTCTATTGATCGATCGAGAGCCACACCGCTTTCGGCTCGGTAAAGTTCTCGATCGCAACGTCGCCATGTTCGCGGCCGAAACCCGAATCGCCCTAGCCGCCCCACGGCAGACGCACGTCGGTATAACCGTAGGTATTGATCCACACGGTGCCCGCTTTCAGATCGCGCGCCACGCGATGCACGCGGCCGATGTCCGCACTCCACACGCCTGCCACAAGGCTATACAACGTGCCGTTCGCGATACGTACCGCGTCCGCTTCGTCTTCGAAACGAATCACGCTGGCTACGGGACCGAGGATCTCTTCCTACGAGATCCGCATCTCGTGTTCGACATTCGCAAACACGGTCGGCTCGACGAAGAAGCCTCGTTCGCGGATACGCGCACCGCCTGTAACGAGCGATGCGCCCTCCGAGCGTCCGGTTTCGACGTAGCCCAGCACGGTCTTCATCTGCGCAGCGGAAATGAGCGGATCCATCGACGTCTCGCGCACGGACGGATCACCCACCTTGATCGACTTCGCGCGGGCGGCGAGGCGCTCAACCACTTCGTCGTACACGTCGCGATGCGCGAGGATCCGCGAGCCTGCAGAGCACACCTGGCCAGTGTTGAAGAAGATGCCCGACGCAGCGGCGCGCACGGCGTTGTCGAGGTTCGCGTCCGGGAAAATCACGTTGGCGGATTTGCCGCCCAGTTCGAGCGTGATGCGTTTGAAATTGCCAGCCGCGCCCTGCAGAATGCCGCGTCCCACGGAGGGCGATCCGGTGAACGTCACTTTATCGATACCGGGATGCGCGACAAGCGCATCGCCTACCACGCGCCCTTTACCCGTGACGATATTCAGTACGCTTGGCGGCACACCGGCTTCAAGCGCGAGTTCGCCGATTCGCAGCGCCGAAAGCGGCGTGATTTCAGCGGGTTTGACGATGAGCGTACAACCGCACGCGAGCGCAGGCGCGATCTTCCACATGCCGATCATCAACGGGAAGTTCCACGGCACGATGGCCGCGACCACGTCGACCGGTTCGCGCAGCGTGTACGTCAACGCGTCGGGGCACACCGGCACGATCTGTCCGTTGATCTTGTCGCACCATCCTGCGTAGTATTCGAGCGTATCGATCGCAGCGGGAATGTCCTAGCACATCACGGCGGCAATCGGCTTGCCTGCATCGAGACTTTCCAGAGCGGCGATCTCCTCCAGATTCTCGCGCATCAATGCAGCGAGCCGCATCAGAATGCGGCCCCGCTCCGCGGCGCGGATCGAATTCCACACTTTCAGCGCGTCACGCGCGGCCTTCACCGCCGTGTCGACGTCGCCGGCACTGCCTTGCGCGACGAGCAAGATGGGTTCTTCGGTTGCGGGATTGATGTCGGTGGAATATTCGCCCGTACCTAGCGGCGAACGCTTGCCGTCAATCAGCAGATCGTGGCACATGAGGTCGGTTTTCATGTCCATGGTGAAGCTTCTTGCACGAAATGTTGCATATCCTGAATGCCGATCGACCGATCGGCATTCGCGCGATTCATAGGGCTGACATCAAGATGCGCTCATTCGATTGCGCTTCGCCGAGTATGGCGAACTGCGCCCACGCCGCCGCTGCGTTGGGACGCAGCGAGCGGTTGCGGCGATGCACGAGTAACGTGGCCAGAGTTTGATTTGCGGCACGAGCGGCCTGCAAACGAGCGTCTCTTTGGGCGCATGCCAATGCGAATCGACCGGCAAAACGCCCACGCCGAGGCCCAACTCCACGAGGCACAGCACGGCCGCCGCATGGCCGAGTTCCTGCACTGGAGGCCGCTTCGAACCGGTCGCGCTAAACACGAGCTCGAAGGCAGTGCGCACGCCCGCATCGGCATTCATCGTAATGACCGGCCACTCTCGCAAAGAGTCCCAGGCAATGCTGGTTCGTTGCGCAAGCGGATGCGAAGGAAGGACGACCGTCTGCAGCGGCGTGGTGAACATGGTCTGCGCATGGAGAGCCTGCTCCTGCAGCAGCGTGCCAATCAACGACTCCGCCACCGACACCACGCCAAATCCACTTCGCCCTGTTCGACACGCGAGAGTACGCTGCTTTGCGCCTGATCCTGCACGGAGACGATGAGTCCCGGCAAAGCGGACGCGCATCGCGCGAGTCCCTGCGCGACCCACGTGGATGACATGACAGGATTGCTCGCGATCACGACGACACCGGTATGTCCGTCGTAGGCCGCGCGTTCTTAACGAAGCGTCAAGTCGATTTCATCGAGTAGACGGCCGATGCGGCGTTCGAGACTCGCGCCGGCATTCGTCAGTTAAACTTGGCGCGTGGTGCGGTCGAACAGCGCTTGAGTGCGACCGCATCTTCGAGTTCGCGAATGCAGCGGCTCACCGCCGACTGCGTCAGATCGAATTCGCGCGCAGCGCGCGTGAAGCTCTTTTCTCGCGCGACTGTAACGAATACCTTCAACTGCTGCAACGAAACATTCATGACGTCATCGCGGTCCGTGTTCGGCGATTGCTCTCGCCTTTATTCAAAGTGCGCTATTCGCCGGTCTGTTCCGGCCAACGGCCAAGACGCGATGCATTGCCATTGCCCGCGGTTGCGAGCACGCCTTGCGGCTGGTTGTGCGTTTCGATCCAGCGGGAACGCATCGGTCCGAGGATGAATTTCGCCGAAATACCGGCCGCGACCGCTACGATGGCAGAGACGATGAACACGAGACTCCAGCCGCCGGTTGCGGATAACACCGAAGCAAGCGGCACCAGCAATGAGGCTGTGCCCTTTGCCGTGTACAACGTGCCCGCATTGGCCGCTGCGTATTTGCTGCCGAAAGTGTCGGCGCAAATGGCCGGAAAGATCGAGAAGATCTCACCCCAGAAGAGAAAGATCAGTGCAGCGAACGTCATGAACGCATAGGGATTCGTGCCGTACTGCATGAGACCGAGCAGAGCCAGTCCTTCGCCGATGAAGATGATGAACATCGTGTTTTCGCGGCCGATCTTGTAGGAGATGAAACCGCACAGCGGTCGCGTAAAACCGTTGCACACGTTGTCGATGGAAAGCGTCGCGGTGAGCAGCGGCAGCGTCATACCGAAGAGGGTCATCGGAATACGCGCGAGTCCCCAGTCTTTTGCGATCGGGCCGATTTGCGCCGTCGCCATCAATCCGTCCGTCGCCACTGCGACGAACGACACGTAGATCACCCAGAACACAGGCGTCTTGATCATTTCATATTGCAGATTGGCCACGAGTGCCATGCACACCATACCGATGACGAGTTGCCACCAGCGGTTCGCCCAAAATGCACTCGCCCTAGCCTGCTGAGGGGTACCGTCCATGAGCCTTGTCTCCGCGATATATATATTTAGTGCAGCCGGCCAAAGTGCCGTGCTGTATTCACCCTACCTTATGGTACGAACCGAACAGAGCCGCTATTCGGAGAACATTCGATAACTGCGTCTTCTGATGCGCGCCTTTGTCCAATGCAATGCGACCCGATTGATTCGCGTTAACCTGATTCGATCGCACTTGCAGAGACGCTCTTTTACGACCATGTATGGTGAGACCAGCCCGCTTTCCATCTGCTTCTTCCGCCACATTGCGTCCGAGCGCACTGCGTCGCGTCATGGCTAGGCGTTAACCCGGGTACTGCTATTGGGTTGACGCTTGCCTTTCGACTTGTATAGAGCCCATGCTAGGGTGATTGCTGAATTACTAATAATTAAAATTTGTTACTATGTCGATTCACATTTGCTTATACATCGGCCATGACGATGCGCAATGCGACTCTGCAGCAATTGAAGGTATTCGAAACGGTGGCGCGTCACCTCAGCTTCTCGCACACAGCAGAAGAATTGCATCTCACACAGCCCGCTGTCTCTACTCAGGTCCGGCAACTCGAAGAACATGCCGGGCTTCCTCTTTTCGAACAATTCGGCAAGAAGATCTACCTGACACCTGCAGGTACCGAGATGCTTCACTACAGCCGCGCGATCATTCAGCAATTCCACGAAGTCGACGAGGCGATGAGTCAACTCAAAGGCGTCTCGGGCGGCAAGCTGAATGTCGCGGTCATCAGCGCCGGCGACTATTTCTTTCCGCGCGTTTTCGCTGAATTCACGCGGCGTTATGCCGGTGTCGTATTGAATCTCGCGGTGCACAATCGTGAAGAATTTCTGCATCAGCTCGCGAGCAATCAGACCGATCTTGCCGTCATGGTGCGTCCGCCGCACGAAACTGACGCGACGAATGAGCCTTTCGCACCACATCCGTATGTGATCGTTGCCGCACCTACGCATCCGCTCGCGCAGAAGCGCAACATCAAGATGAGTCAACTCGCGAACGAGGCTTTTATTGTTCGCGAGCGCGGTTCCGACACGTGGAATTCCATGAAAGAAGGTTTCGCGGGACGACTCGCGAACCTGTAAATCGCCATGGAGATAAAAAGTACTGAAACAATCAAACAGGCCGTGATTGCGGGAATGGGTATTGCCTTTCTTTCGGCGCATACGATCAGCCTCGAATTGCAGCTTGGGCATCTGGTTGTACCCGACGTAGAGAGCTTTCCAATCATGCTCAACTGGTACGTGGTGCATAGAAAGAACAAGCGCCTTCCGCCTGTCGCCGTCGCCTTCAAACGCTTCCTGTGATGGAAGAAGGCGCATATCTCATTGAAAAGATCACACGCGTCAAGGAATTGAGCGTCTATAAGCAGTAAGTTATAAAAACCCAATAAAACTTTAACTATTGCGAATCGGTCGGTACTTTTATGCTGCGAGTGAGGTCATGAACCTCGCTTATTCGCCAGCACAGGAAGCCGGATCATGCACTACGCCGCAGTCGAATCTCACACGTCTGTCCAGACGCCCGCTGCCGGACTTCATAACAACGACGCTCATCTGAGCGCGTTCAATGCCGCATTCAGCGATCTCGGACTGAGATTCCACTGGGACCGCGCCACGCTCGACGTGCTGAAGGAGTTCAACAGTGAAGCGGCAAAAGTGACGGCCTATATCGAGCGCTCTCATGCCCATCTGCATCGCGCGTACGACGCCGAGTTTCTCGCGCAACTGATCCTGCATAAGAAAGCGCAGTACTACAGCGAGTTTTCTTCTGCCGACGAATGAAGACACGTGCGGATTCCTGAGGCTCGCAAACAGGAATTCGAAACCAGGAACCGAAAACGGGAATCACCATCGCCAGCCACGCGCGCGACGCTTGCGGTCTGCGGCCGAGCGCGCGGTTTGTGGCACGCTTCGCGAAGCGCCCACGCCGGTTCATCTCCTATCCGCCATTCGATGCTGGCGAGCAATCCGTGCCGCCGCTGTTCCATCGCACAGTGCGGATGATTCGAGTACTTGCGGCTCGTCATTGAATGCACACCGATCGCTCAGGCCAATGTGCCGATCGCGGCAAGCGCCGGCAGTCCCAATGGCTGTGTCTCTTCGGTAACGAAGGCGTAGCCGAGTCACCCACATAGCAGGATCGCGGAGTACTTCACGATGCCGTCGCCGGACATCACACGAACCCGGCACGATATCACGCCGCACAGATTGCACAGTGCAATGGCGGATGTCGCGAAGATCATCGCACCGATGAACACCGCGAGAGCCAGTTCAGCGCGAGCGAGATTGAAGTGCGCGGGGCGACACGATGAAATGCGCGAAGCCGCTCGTCATGACAGCGAGTCCAATCGTGCAAACTGCCGATGCCACCCGGCGCGGGCGCTTCGCAAAGTTGTGACCGCCAACGAGCGACACGCCACATACCGCGCCCGCTGTCGTCGCGCAGATCATGAATAGGCTTGCTTCTAACGCGAGATCCACGAGCGCGGCGAGTCCGATGGACAACAGTGCCGCTTGCCAAACGGGTCTGGATGCCGTCGTGCGTTCGAGTTACAATTGCGCGAGCGCCGCAAGCGTCATTCCGAGAAACGATGCGAGCCCGAACGCGGACAGGACATTGAAGTCCCTGCAATCCACATCAGGCTGTCGAACGTGAACGGCATGTGTGCCCCTTCCGGGTTCTCCGGACGTCGCACGCGCGCCGCCGGTCAGGCGAATCAAACCGCTTCTTTCTCAGGAGACGCCGAGCGTGGCGGCGCGCGCAGACTGCCCCGCCTCTTTCGACGCCGGCGCGTTCGTCAACTTATTCGAGAACGTGCCCATTCCTTCGACCGAGATCGACACCGTTGCGCCGTCCTTGATCGAGCCGACACCAACCGACGTGCCGCACGCGATCACGTCGCCCGGTTCTAGCGTCAGATCCTACGTATCCATACGTTGCTCCTTGAGCGTGTGCTCCTCGAGCGATTTGACGCGCCGTCGCAAGCGGCGCCGAATGCACGACGCGCTGCGACGGCAACCTTGCAGAACAGCGAGGGCGCTCAGATCGCGCCGGCAGCTCGCAGTGCACTGATCTGCTCAGTTGAATAGCCCAGTTCGGCCATCACCTAGTCGGTGTGTTCGCCGAGCAGCGGCGAGCGCGTCACTTCAGTCGGACTATCCGACAACTTGATAGGATTACCAACGGCCAGATACTTGCCGCGCATAAGGTGCCACTTCGACGATCGTGCCGGTCTTGCGCAACGAAGGTTCTTCGGCAATTTCTGCGACGCATCGGGTGTGAATTTCAATTCGACTTAACGTTAACTACATACAAGGAAATTCAAGTTAATTACATAACGCCGACAACGCGGCCAATGCACCGAATTGGCAAAGCTTATGCGCTTTGATGGTGATAGAGCTCTGAATAGAGCGAGCGAATAAGCGCAGCGAGAGTGGCGGCGGAAGCAGCAGCCGCGGAAACAGGAGAGAAACAACAGACGAAAAAAACGGCGCAACATTGCGTTGCGCCGCTTCATGTTTGAAGGCTAGCCGTGCGTGCCTTCTTCGGCCAGTGAAACTTCGTTCCGCGTGTGGGCAAGCACCGGTTTCAATGCAGCGCCCGTATGGCTCGCGGCTACGCGCGACAATCCTTCGGGATCCGTAGCAGCGACAATCGAACCACCACCCACGCCTCCTTCCGAGCCGAGGTCGAAGATCCAGTCGGCTTCGGCGATCACGTCCAGATCGTGTTCGATGACGACCACGCTATGGCCGCCGTCCGCGAGACGCGCCGTCCGCGAGACGATGCAGCACACGAATCAGCTTGGCGACGTCTGCCATATCAGGATTGAAGCGCTGGCCATGACACCGTCGCAATGCACTTTCACGTCCGGCAGGAAGCTCATGCCGATCGTGCGCACGCCCTGGGCCGGGCAACGACCCTCGCCCGTGTTAAACGAGAAGCGCGACGCCGTGTAGCCACGCGCAAGAGCCTCCAGTGTTCCCGCGAAGAGCTTGCGAATGGCGTCCCACACTCCGATATACGTTCCAGGACACGAACGCGGCGTCTTGCCGATCGGCGTCTGGTCGACTTCGAGCACGCGGTCGATCGTCTCCCAACCGGTAATCGAATCGCAGCTCTGCCACGCGTGCGTGACGTTGAGCGGCGCGCGCGGTGCCGTACGCGCCAGCACGCTGGAGCGGCGATTCGTGGCCGGTTGTTCAGCCGCAGCCGCGCGTGCGCGCCGCGTGACCGGCGACGACAACACCGATCGGCCAACGGCGTCGAGCAGATTGGTCATCAGTACGTCGCGTGCAAGCGTGGACCTGCCCGAGCCGCTCACACCCGTAACCGAGACGAGCCGCGACAGCGGAATGCCCACGGTGACATCGCGCAGATTGTGCAGCTTCGCGCCGTGCACGGTCAGCCAGTTTTCAGGGACGGCAGCCGCGCGCTTCGTCGCCGCCTTCACTTCGCGGCGATGCTGTAACGGATGCACGATCGGCTGCGCAAGAAACTGTCCGGTCAGCGAATCGGGTTTCGCCGACAGATCCGCCACGCTGCCCTGTGCGACGAGCATACCGCCGCGTTTACCTGCGCCCGGACCAATGTCGATGATGTGATCCGTGCGCCGAATCGTGGGTTCGTCGAGCACGTAGCAGACGCCCTGAAGATTGCTGCCCAACTGCGCAGCCAGCCGGATACGTTGCGCTTCGCCACCGGACAGACTCGGCGCTGCGCGATCGAGGCTCAGATAACCAAGCCCGACCTCTTCGAGGAACTGCAGAAGGCTGCCGATTTTGCTCACCATGTCGCGCGCGATTTCGGCATCACGTCCCGTCATTTCCAGCGAATCGACCCACTCACGCGTTTCGGACACCGTCCATTGTGCGACATCGGCAATCGCCTGCGAATCGAACGTGACGGCACGCGCAGTGGGGTTCAGACGCGTGCCGTGGCAATCCGGACACGGCTCGTCCTGCAGACCTTCCGGCTCCTGCTCTTCCGAAGGCAAACTTTGTTCGCGGCCGCGATTGTCGTCGACGACGATCGTATCGTCGTAGGCCGCACGTTGTTCACGCGTAAGCGACAGGCCCGTGCCCACACAAGTCGTACACCAGCCGTGTTTGCTGTTGTACAAGAACATGCGCGGATCGAGTTCCGGATAGCTCGTGCCGCACACCGGACAGGCGCGCTTGATGGACAGCACCTTTACTTCGCCGAGCTTCGACGTAGAGCGCCCATTCGTAATCGCGTTGTGCAAACCGTCCAGCGGCGTGAGCAGATGCATCACGCCCTTGCCCACGTCGAGCGTCTGGTCCAGCGTGCGGCGCAACTCCGCCTCGTTCTTCGCCGAAATGACGAGATCGGCCACCGGCAGTTCGATGGTGTGCTCGCGGAAACGGTCCAGCTTCGGCCACGGGTCCACGGTCACGAACTCGCCGTCCACGCGCAAATGCGTATTGCCGCGCGCCTTGGCCCACTTTGCGAGATCCGTGTACACGCCCTTGCGATTCACGACGAGCGGCGCGAGGAAGCCAACATGCTCTCCCTTGTGATCGCCCAGCAGTTGCGCGGCGATCGATTCGACACTCTGCGACGTAACCGGCGTGCCGTCGTGAATGCAGTGCTGCAGGCCCAGCTTCACGTAAAGCAGCCGCAGGAAGTGCCACACTTCCGAAGTCGCCACCACCGTACTCTTGCGCCCGCCGCGATACAGACGCTGTTCGATCGCGACCGTTGGCGGAATGCCATACACCGCGTCCACCTCCGGACGACCCGCCGGTTGCACGATGGAACGCGCATAGGCGTTCAGCGATTCCAGGTAGCGGCTCTGACCTTCGTGAAAAAGAATGTCGAACGCGAGCGTGGATTTGCCCGAACCGGACACGCCCGTAATCACGTTGAATTTGCCATGCGGAATATCGACATCGAGCGCCTTCAAATTGTGTGCGCGCGCCGCGCTCAGCGCTTTCTGCAGCGGCATGCCCTGCGCTTCGGGCGCGACGGCCGCGCCTACCGCGCGATCGTATTGCAGCAACGCTTCACCTGTGTGCGATTCTGGACATCGCTTGACCCCTTCAGGCGTGCCCACGCAGAGCACACACCCGCCGCCGTCACCGCCTTCCGGGCCGAGATCGATGAGCCAGTCGGCTGCGCGGATCACGTCGAGATTGTGTTCGATCACGATCAGCGAATGGCCACTCGCAAGCAGCTTTCCGAACGCCTGCATGAGCTTCGCGATGTCGTCGAAATGCAGACCCGTGGTCGGCTCGTCGAACATGAAGAAACGCTTCGGGATCTCCTGCTTCGCGCCGCGCGTGCTGCGCGGCTGCGCGGACTCCGCAAGAAAGCCCGCGAGCTTCAGACGCTGTGCCTCGCCGCCCGAAAGCGTGGGCACCGGCTGCCCGAGCTTCAAGTATTCGAGACCCACGTCAACGATAGGCTGAAGGACGCGCAACACTTCCGCGTCCTTCGCGAAATAGGTTACAGCTTCGCTCATTGTCAATTCGAGCGCATCTGCAATGCTGAGCGAACGCGTCGGTTCACCGCGCTCGATTTTCACTTCGAGCAGTTCCGCGCGATAACGTGGCCGTCACAATCCGGACAACGTAGATAGACGTCGCTCAGAAATTGCATTTCGATATGCTCGAAACCGGAGCCGCCGCACGTCGGGCAACGCCCGTTGCCGGAGTTGAAACTAAACATGCCGGGACCATAGCCACGCTACTGCGCGAGCGGCGCCTTGGCGAACAGCTTGCGGATCTCGTCGAACGCGCCCACGTAACTCGCGGGATTCGAGCGCGCGGTTCTGCCGATCGGCGACTGGTCGACGAAGACGACGTCGCTCACCTGGTCCGCGCCGCTCAAGCTTCTGAACGCGCCTGGCGATTCTGTGGCGATGCCGAAGTGGCGAGCCATCGCCGGATACAGCACGTCCTGCAGCAACGTGGACTTGCCCGAACCGGACACGCCCGTCACGCACACGAGCCGTTGCAATGGAATTTCGACAGTAACGTCACGCAGATTGTGTTCGGTCGCGCCTTCCAGCACGATGCGCGGCGTCTTCGCGTCCACAGGACGTTGCGACTAGTGCGCCGCATCCGCCACGTGACGCCACCCGCCGAGGTATTCGCTGGTGAGCGTGCCGCTCGAACGGATGGTTTCCGGCACGCCGTCGAAAATGATCGAGCCGCCGCGCTCGCCGGGGCCGGGACCCATGTCGATCAGACGGTCTGCCGCCAGCATGACCGAAGGATCGTGCTCGACCACCATGAGCGTATTGCCGGCGTCGCGCAGCCGATGCATGGCTTCGACGATCCGGTTCAGGTCGCGCGGATGCAGACCGATACTGGGTTCGTCGAGCACGAACAGTGTCTTGGTGAGCGACGTGCCGAGCACCGTGGTGAGGTTGATCCGCTGCACCTCGCCGCCGGAGAGCGTGCGGCTTTGCCGGTCGAGCGTGAGGTAGCCGAGGCCGAAGTCGCACAGGTATTTCAGGCGCGTGCGCACCTCGGCCAGCAACAGCTTGAGCGCGTCGTCGAGCAGAGCGCTCGGCAACGCGATCTCGTCGAAGAAGCGCCGGATGCGCTCGATCGGCATCAGCATCAGATCGTGCACCGTGAGGCTCGACAACGCTTCGAGCTGCTCGCGCGACCAATGCACGCCGCGCGGCATGAAACGCTGGTCGGCCGCGAGAACGCTGTCTGCATTTTCCTTGCTGCCGAGACGCCACAACAGCGACTCCGTTTTCAGACGCGCGCCGCCGCACGTTTCGCACGGCGTGTAGCTGCGATACTTCGACAGCAGCACGCGGATATGCATCTTGTACGCTTTCGATTCGAGATACTTGAAGAAGCGTTTGACGCCGTACCAATGGCTTTGCCATTTGCCGTTCCAGTCCGGCGAGCCGTTGATGACCCAGTCGCGCTCCGCGTCCGTCAATTCGCCCCACGGCGTGTCGCGGCGAATCGCCGCTTTGCCCGCGTAACGCATCAGGTCGTCCTGGCATTCCTTCCAGGCCGGCGTTTGCATCGGCTTGATCGCGCCTTCGCGCAGCGTTTTGCGCGCGTCGGGAATGACGAGGCCCAGATCGACGCCGATCACGTGGCCGAAACCGCGGCACGCCTCACACGCGCCGTACGCCGAGTTGAACGAGAACAGCGCCGGTTGCGGATCTGCGTAACGCAGATCGCTGTCGGGGCTGTGTAAACCCCGTGGAAAAGCGCTAGATTTGCGGCTCGGGTTGCGCCGTGCCCGCGGGAGACTCCGCTTCGCCCGCCGCCGGCAACACGTAAATATTGACGCGGCCGCCGCCGCGCTTGAGCGACGCTTCGATCGCCTCGACCGCACGCCCTTTTTCCACGGCGCTAAGGCGGAAACGATCGGCGACCACGTCGAGCATCTTGCGCCGGCCCGTGGGCGAATCGACCTCGCGTTGCGCCTGCACGCTCGTGTAGCCGCTCGCGGACAGCCATTGCTCCACTTCCTGTTCCGAAGCGGATTCGGGCAATTTGACCGGGAAAGTGACGACGAGACGCGGATCGTCCTGCGCCGTGCGCGCCGCCAGTTCGGCGTAGATCGTCTCCGGCGTGTCATGGCGAACAGGGTGCGACGTCTCGCGGTCGAACAGTTCGGCCGCCCGCGCATATAGCAGCTTCAGGTGGTCGTTCAGTTCGGTCATGGTGCCGACCGTGGAGCGCGAGCTGCGCACCGGATTGGTCTGGTCGATCGCGATGGCGGGCGGCACGCCGTCCACCCGGTCGACCTGTGGCCAGTCCATGCGGTCGAGGAACTGCCGCGCATACGCGCTGAAGGTTTCAACGTAGCGCCGCTGGCCTTCGGCATAAAGCGTGTCGAACACGAGGCTCGATTTGCCGGAACCGGACGGGCCGATCACGACCGTCATTTCCCCGGCTCTTACGTCGAGGTCGACGTTCTTGAGGTTGTGCTGGCGCGCGCCGCGAATCTTGATAGTGCCGTTAGATGACAACTTTTCCGACCGTCTGAATGAGTGGGCTACCTCTCACGGACGCCTCGCGACCGCGCAAGTTCAGGGAAGCAGAACTGGTGCCTGCACGTCGCACCCACGGTCTGCTCGCAACGGAACACTATCCTGTATATTTATACAGTTTCCACGAAGGCCCCAACTCCACTCAGCGGCGCGGCATGGCGCGCCGCGCCGGCGCTTCTAGAGCGCCTTGGCGACGCCGCCCACCACCCGCCTGCTTCTTGCGCTCCAAGATCGAAATGCACGCGAGCGACACACCCGCCAACACGCTGGAAAACACGGCCAGCGGCCACCACGCGCCCGGATAGCGATGCGCGAGCAGGGTGCCGATCAACGGCGTCAAACCGCCGGCAAGCGCCGCGCACACCTAGTACGACAGCGAGATCGCCGAATAGCGTACGCGCACGGCGAACGCGGTCGACATGAAGCCCGCCATCACCGCATACGAACTCGACATTCACATCACCGCCAGCGTGATGCCCACCACGATCGCAGCAGGCTATCCCGTCGACACCAGCGCGCATCGGATAAGGCGAGAGCATCGCGAGAGCCGCCGCGCCCTTCAGGAAACGCCCTGTGCCCACGCGTTGCGCGCACCATCCCGAAGCGAGCTGCGTGAACAACTGGATGAACGCCACCACAAACAGGCAGTAGAGAATCAGCGAACGGTCGAGGCCGAGCGTCTGCGTCGTGTAATTGAGCATGAACTTGTTGACGAACTATGCGCCCGCCACGCCGATTACGTTGGCGCCGAGGCACAACAGCAGCGTGCGTCACGAGTCGCGCACCACTTCCGCGACCGGCAGCGTGGCCACGCGGCGCTGCTCCTTGATCGCCTTGAATTCGGGCGACTCGTCCACGCCCGCGCGAATCAGCAGGCCGACCACCAGCAGCAGCGCGCTCGCGATAAACGGCAGGCGCCAGCCCCATGTGAGAAACGCGTCTTTTATCTATCGACGCCACCGCGCGAAACGCGAGCAGCACGGGCGCCCACAAGCCGGCGCTTGCATACGTCGGCAGGAAGCCGATACCGACGGTGCCGGCCGATGCCCACGATCGCCAAGCGTCGCGACGAGCGCTTTCTTGCGGCCGATGCGATCGCCGAGATGCCCGAACACGAGACCGCCGAACGGTCGCGCGAAAAAGCCTACAGCAAAGGTAGGTGCCGAACGATGCGAGCGTGCCGAAGAACGGATCGCTGCCAGGGAAAAACAGCTTGCCGAATATCAGCACCGATGCCGTGGCGTAGATGTAAAAATCGTACCACTCGATCGTGGTGCCCACGAATGCCGCGGCTGCGGCACGTGCGGGTTGCCGTGTTGCGGCGTGATCGTCCGGCTCGCGATTCATGTCTTCGTCTCCAAGGTCGTTCTTCTGGGTGGCGTGGCTTCTGCGTGCCGTCGCCGGGAAAAATGCGCTGCTTCGGGTTTTACGTTTTCAGTACTCCAGCTTCCAGCAAACGTTTCTGCGTATCGGCGTCGATGCCCAACGCGTCGATCACGTCGCGCGTATCGCGGCCAAGCGTGGGCGGCGGACTCCAGTAACTGGCCGGCGTGCGCGACAGTTTGATCGGCGAAGCCGTGCCGCGATATTCGCTCAGCTCCACCACGAGGCCGCGATGCAACGTATGCGGATGCTGCGCGACCATGTCGACGGTTTGCACCGGACCGCACGGCACGCCCGCGTTGATCAGCTGCTTTGCGAGTGGTTCGCATTCATGCTTTGCCAGCAAACTTTCCAGCGCGACTTTCAACGGCTCGCGATGTGCGCAGCGGCTGTGGTTGTCGGCATAACGCGGATCGTCCGCAAGCTCCGGCGCACCGAGATGCGCGCACAGCCGCGCGAACTGACGGTCGTTGCCCACTGCGAGAAAAATCGGCTCGGTTGCCGTACGATAACTGTCGTAGGGTGTGATGTTCGGATGTGCATTGCCGCTGCGCTGCGGTGTTTTTCCCGAGCCGAAGTAGTTCGGCAGATGCGGATGCAGCAGCGAAACACCGCAGTCGTAGAGCGCGATGTCGATCGATTCTGCGTCCGCTTTTCGTGCGCTCAGCGAGCGCATTCAGACCGGTCACCATATCGACCACCGGCAAGCCGACGCGCGGGGCCGGGCCGTCGCGTTCGCCGCCCACGCTCATCAAGCCCGTCATCGCCTGAATCGCCGCATCCGTAGCCGGGCAGGCCACCGAGCGGACCATCGGGACCGAAGCCCGACACCGCGGCAATGAATCAGCTTCGGGAAGTGCTCACGCAAATCGCGCTCGTAATCCATGCCCCAGCGCGCGAGCGTGCCCGGCTTGAAGTTTTCGACGAACACGTCCGCGTCTTCGAGCAGCTTCCACAGAATCTCGCGGCCCTCTTCGCGCGACAGATCGACTGCGATGCCCTGCTTGTTGCGATTCACACCCGCGAAATACCACGCGGTGTCACCATAGAACAGCGGCCCCCAGCAGCGTGTTTCGTCACCGTCGGGCGGTTCGAGCTTGATGACCTGCGCGCCGTGATCGGCCAAAGCTTGCGTGCAATACGGGCTGCCGAGCACACGGCTCAAGACCACCTTGATGCCTTGCAAAGCGCCGCCGTTCGTCGCGGTCTCTTTCGAAGCCGATGCCGAATTCGAAGCAGATATCGTAGTAAAATCATTCATTGTGCACTCCCCGCCGACAACAGTTGCATGGCCTCGTCGAGTGTCACGTCGCGCCCCTTTACGAGCGCATCGGTCACGGCGCTCTCGTCCTGCGAGCTTCGCAGTTCGAGCGGATCGGAAGGCAGCAACTTGTGACGCAACACGAGATGGCTCAGCGCGAGGCGCCTGAAGTCCGGCGCGAGTTGTGCACCTTCGCAGGCCATCAGCACGGCCGTCGTTGCGTGATACAACGCGGTGCCCGCTTGCTGGAAGTATTCGTCGCGGCCCGAATCGGCGACACTTGCCAGCGTGTCGCAGGCCCGCGCCAGCGTCGTGCGCAGCAACGCGAGACTCGCAGCGGGCAAACCAGCCGAATCGAGCAGATCCTGCAGATACGTGCGCAGCGGTTCGAGCGCGCCGTCGCGCTTCGCCGCGCGCGCAATGTCGAGCGCGGCGATATTGCTCGTGCCTTCCCAGATGGAACCGAGGTGCGCGTCGCTCCATTCTTCGATATAGCCCGTGCCGCCGCGCACCCCCATCGCGTCGCCCGCCACGCGGCGCGCGTCGCGGCATGCACGGAATTTGATGAGCGGCGTTAGAATGCGTACGCACTTCGCGGCTTGGCGATCACCCGCATCGGCCTGATCGAGCAGCAGCGCGATCCGCATGAACATCGAGCGCGCCTGTTCGGCAGGCAGCATCATCTTCAGCAGTTGACGCTGCATCAACGGCATATCGATCAGCTTGCGGCCGAACGCCTCGCGATTGCGCGCGATATGCAGTGCTTCGGTCAGCGCGCAGTGCATCAGGCCCGCTGCGCGCACACCGTTCGAAAGACGCGACATGTTGATCATGTCCGCCATCTGATGAAAACCTCGGCCCACCTCGCCGATCAGATAGGCCTCGGCACCTTCGAGCACGATCTCGCCGCTCGCCATCGACCGGCTGCCGAGTTTGTCTTTCAGGCGCACGATCCGGTAGCGATTACGCGAGCCGTCCGGCAGCGTTTTCGACAGCAAAAAAGACCGAGTCCGTTGATGCCTTCGGGCGCGGTATCGGGCCACGCGAGCACCATCGCGAGATCGGCATCCGCGTTCGAACAGAACCATTTGTCGCCGTATAAGCGCCATGTGGTTTCGCCGTTCGCGCCGGTGCCTTGCGAAGCGCGCGTTGCGATTCGCGCGACGTCGGAGCCCGCCGCCTGCTCCGTCATGAACATCGCGCCCTGAAACAGCGTGTCGAAATCGCATGACGCAAGCATCGGCAGAAAGCACCCACCAGTTCCGGCGCGCCGAATTTGCGCAGCGTGCGCGTGAGCGAATCGGTCATGCTGACGGGGCAGCAGAACCCGAATTCGGCCTGCACGAACAGGAACGTCAACGCGTATTTGACGAGCGGCTGCACTTTCTCGCCACTCGCGTGACTCATCGACGCGAGGCCCAATTCCGAATAGGCGACCCGTTCCAGCGCAACGTAATCGGAATGCTTGTCGATGCTTTGCAGTGCCTCGCCGCGTGCGATGGCGCAGTTGCGGCGGGTTTTTGTCCGCGGTGAGAGCCCACGTGTCCAGTTCGTCCGAGGCGCGCTGGCCGAGCGAAACGAACTGGCTTTCGAGCTCCGCGTAGAGCGCTTCGCCGAGATGCAGGCGCAACAGGCGTGAGAAGTCGGGATCGACGGTATGGAAGTTGATGCCGCGGCTGTCGGGAATATTGGACGCGCCGGTAGCCAGCTGCGTAGTGATATCGCTCATTGCGTGTCTCCTTGGTGAGACGAGCATAGAAGCGCGGTCGATAATCGTGTAATACAACTTATATCCAGTACGATAGACGCAACTTATCGATAAGAATTCAGGAGACGGCCATGGATCTCAAACAGTTGCGCTATTTCGTGGCGGTCGCGGAAGAACTGCATTTTGGCCGTACCGCCAAGCGGCTTTTCATCTCGCAGCCGGCGCTCAGCTTCGACATCAGCAAGTTCGAGGAACAGCTCGGCGTGCAGTTGCTCGCGCGCACTAACAAGAGCGTTGCGCTCACCAACGCGGGGCAGATGTTGCTCGGCGAAGCACACCGGCTTTTATTGCAGGCGAGCGAAGCGGAACGGATGACAGTGCGCTCGGCACACAGACTCGCCGGCCGTTTGCGCATCGGTTTCGTCAATTCCATGCTGTATCGCGGCATGCCGCACGCGGTGAGCCGTTTCGAAGCCGATTATCCGGGCGTGGAAATCGTGCTGAAGGAAATGAACACGAGCGAACAGGTTCATGCGACCCAGCGCATGCAGATCGACATGGGTTGCGCACACTGGGGGTAATTTTCCGGCGGACGTCGTGTCCACGCCGATCTTTTCCGAGCCCTTTCTGTGCTGCCTGCCGGCCGATCATCCGCTCGCGCAGGAACCGTTCATTCTGTTTCCGCGTACCGTGTCTCCGCATTATCACGATCTGATCATCGCGCAGTGCGTGAGCGCCGGATTCAGTCCGCTGATACGTCACGAGGCGCGTTTGTGGCAAACCCCGTCGTGACGATGGTGGGATTTGGCATGGGTGCAGCGCTCGTGCCCTACACGTTGCGCCAGATTCAGGACCCACGCGTGGCGTTTCTGCCGCTGCAGGGTGAGACACTGCTATCGCAGGTTCTGCTGCTGCGCCGTAGCGGCGACGTGGAACCCGTGGCGGACCGCTTCGTCGAGTATCTGAAGGAAAACGGTGTGAAGCAAAGTGGTGTGAAGCAAGGCGGCAGCACTCACGAAAAACGTCTCACGCGTCCCCTTCGCGACGCGCGTCATAAGCGGTAAGCAATTTGTGCGCGACCATGTCGATGGCCGGCTTCACGAGTCCGTTCTTGTCGGTCCGGACTTTCGGCGTGAGCGTGCCGCTCAGCGCGACGCTATCGGCGTCAGTGAGTGCGAGCAGCGCGGTTTGCAGATCGTCGTCGAAAGCGATCACGTTCACGAAAACCGTATCGCCGTCGTTCGTGCTCGCACGTACCTTGCACGCGACGAAACACCTGCCGTTATGCCCCGTGCGAATCTGCGCTTCGCCATACAGGCACCTGCCCGCCTACCAGTCCCTCGATCATTGCCCACTCCTCGTCGTTTCTTACCGTGCAACAAGCGCGATTGCCCGGCACAGTGCGTATGATCCCACGAGACGCGGCCCGGCTCGCGCAAAACGGCGAAATAACTGCACCTACGTCATGCGCGGATCAAGAGCAGATCAACTGCCGATCACCAGATCCACGCCGCGTACCAGACGTTTTGCGAGTCTCGGCTGCCACAACTGTTTGAGCCACCATTGCAGCGCACGGCCTTCGTGATCTCCGCGCCATGCTACATAGAGCACGTTGGGTTCACGCGGGTCAGCCGTCGCTTTCTCTTTCTCCACCAGTTGACCGTTCTTCAGAAGCGACGCCACACGCTGACACGGCAGCCAACCCACGCCGAGACCGTCGCGCTGCGCGAGAATCTTCGCTCGCATGGTAGGCACCGCAAGCGAAGCCTGCCCGCCGATCACGCCATAGGCGCGCCCCGCCGTGGTGCGTGACGAATCCGCGACCACCACGGCGCGATGTTCGAGTATCCGTTCACGCGTGAGCGGCCTTTCCACGTTCACGAGCGGATGACGAGGCGCCACGGCAAACACCCACTCCATCACGCCGAGTTCGAACCAACGCAGACCCGGAATCGCGGGCGGTTCGTTGGTGGCACCCACGATCAGATCGGCGCGGCCGTCACGCAGCGCTTCCCACGTGCCGCTCAATACCTCGTGCGTGAAGCGCAGCTTGACGCCGGATTCGAGCGAATCAAACGCACGCACCACGGGCATGATCAATTCGAATTCGAGGATCTCGTCGGTCACGACCCACAGGCGATCTTCCCAGCCGCTCGCGATCTGTTTGACGCGTTGCGTCATGCGCGACATGTCGAGCATCAGACGTGCAGCTTCGTCGGCGAGCAACTGCCCCGCAGGTGTCAGTTGCAAGCGATAGCGGCGCCGGTCGAACAGCAAGGCATCGAAGCGATTTTCCAGTTGCCAGCATGCGACACCGTGGACGGCGCCTTGCCAAGACGGGCGGCCGCGCGCGCGAGGCTTCCTGTTTCGCGAATGGCGTCGAGCAAAGCCAGTTCATCTTCCGACAACATGTACCATGCCTTCGCACGAGTTCGACGAAGGCATGGTACGGCAAACTCTCGATGAGAAACGACAATACCGGTTTGATGCGGCGTTTTCTAACATGAAATCGCGTGTCTTCTAGTTTCGACAAACCCGCATGAGCGAATTGCGAACTTGCATGGTGCCTAGCGTCGAGGAGTGACTGACATGAACCACGAGGGCCATTAACCGGACTCCGGCTACACAATGTCGCGCTTGCCACCGGCGATCTGGAGAACACCGTGACGTGGTACCAGAGCGTGCTCGGCTTCGTGGTGACGGAGCGCGGCCGCTTTGATTCGATCGGTGCAAACTACGCGATGATCGAAGCTTCGGGTCTACGTCTGGAACTCGTCTCGTGTCCGTACGCCGAGCATCAGCGTGTAGACAGGACGCCGCACCGCATCATCTCGACGTGCTCGGCTACAAGGCCATCGTGTTCGAAACCGACGATCTGCTTGCAACCACCGCAGCGCTGCAACGGCATGGCGTGGAATTCGTGTGGACCAATCAGCCGCTCAGCCAGCAGCGTTGCTCTACGATGGTGCGCGACCCTGAAGGCAACCTGATCAATATTTTCGGGCCGATCCGCACGGCCGCCTGAGCGCTTTCTTTTTCGACGGAGACGATCGGGCCTAGGCACAGCGTGAATGGTCGGCGCAGCGGCCTCGAAAATATCGCGCAGCCACTGCGCAAACACATGCACACGCGACGACAGTTGCCGGTTCTGAGGAACAGCACCGAAACCGGCATGGGCGGCGGCGGAAAGTCCGCGAGAATGATCTTCAGGCGCCCGTTACCGAGACGATCGACGGCAGGACGATGGCCGTCTCGCGTCCGTCTGCGTCGAATTCGAGCGGCACGGGTTTGCCCGTTGCGCTCGACACTTAATTCACGCTTGATGCGTGGACAGATCCGACAGCCCCTTCGGCGCGATGTTGGTGAACGAGCCCTCAGCCTCTTCCATGTCCGCGATCAGCCGCACGCAGCGGCGATAATACGCCTCGCCGTCGTGCGTAAGGCGCACCGTGCGCGTGGTGCGCTCGAGGAGCCGCTCTTCTATGCGTTTCATCAGATTGGTAAAGGTGGCACGCGAAATCTGCAGATCGTCGGATGCGCGCGTAAAGCTTTGCCGCTCCGCAATCCGCACGAACACCCGCATTTCCTCGAAACGATCCATGATTCCGCCGTATTGTTAAAGCAAATGGAATAATAATACTTAGTCTAACCGGATTATCTATGCGGCGAAAGCGTCCATCATTCACCTCATCACTTCGACAGAAGGACACGAATCATGAACACGACTCAGAACGCTAAAGTAGCCATCTTCACCGGCGCGGCACGCGGCATCGGCGCGGCGCTCGTACAACGTCTCGCGAAAGACGGCTTCGCGGTAGTGGTGAACTACGCGAGCAGTTCGAAGGAAGCCGATGCGCTCGTGGATGACGTGCGTGCTTCGGGCGCGAACGCGATCGCCGTGAAGGCCGACGTCTCGAATCCCGACGACGTGCGCCGCCTTTTCGACACCACTGAACAACAGCTCGGCAAGATGAACGTGCTGATCAACAACGCGGGCGTGCTCAAGGCCACGCCGCTCGCCGACACCAGCGACACACTCTATGACCAGACCTTCAACACGAACGTGCGCGGCACATTCAACACGCTGCGCGAAGCGGCCACCCGCCTGAACGACGGCGGACGCATCGTCAATTTTTCGATCACTGCGCTGAAGTTGAACATGCCCGGCTATGCGATCTACAATGCGACCAAAGCCGCCGTCGAAGCATTTACGCCCGTATTCGCGAAGGAACTGCGCGGCCGCCATATCACGGTGAACACCGTCGCGCCGGGTCCGATCGCCACATCGCTGTTCTTCGAGGGCAAGACAGACTAACAGATCAAGACGCTCGCCAACATGCCGCCGCTGCAACGTCTCGGCGAGCCGGAAAACGTGGCGTCAGTCGTATCGTTCCTCGTCGGCCCAGACGCAAGCTGGGTGAACGGCCAGGTGCTGCGCGCGAACGGCGGTCCCGCCTGATTCGCGGCGACCATGCACAAGCGAAACGTGGAGCATTGTCATGCAGGCTTCGGTCACGTCGCTTCATCTGCTGAAGCACACGCCCTTCTTCACGAGTCTGACGGCCGATCAGTTACGCTGGGCCTCCGCTCACTCGCAGAAATGGAAAGCGCAAGCGGATGCGCTGATTACGCAGCGCGAGTCCGCACCCGTGCACGGCACGCAGCCTGAGCACACTTTATGGATTCTGCTGGATGGCAACTGGCGGATTGAATGGACTCACGCGCACGCCTTGCTCGTGAGTGAATCGAATCATGCGGGCACGGGAAAATGGTTCAGCGCAACTGTAACCGACAAACCGTTCCGCCTCGTGGCGGCGGAACACAGCTACGTGATGCGTATCGAGCACGTCGATTTCGAAAACATTCTGAAGCAAGGCTTCGCGTGCGACTCACATCTCGACGCGGGGCGGCGTTACTACGCGACGATATTCGCTACAGGCCCGCACTGCAAAAGTGCGGGCCTGTAGCGAATTTCAAAACGGGCGTGCCGAAAAACGCGTAACGCCAGGCGACCAACGAGATTAAACGGCCTTCGAATTGCGCTCGACAAACCCTTCCTGATGCCAGTACGAATAAGCGGGCCGCACGGCACTCGCTGCATCCAGTTTGGCAACCTGCTCGGGCGTCAGGTTCCAGCCCACCGCACCAGGTTCTGACGCAAATGCTCTTCGTTACGCGCGCCGATCAGCACGGGTGGATACGGTGGGCCGTTGTAGCAGCCAGTTCAGCGCGATTTGCGGCACCGTCTTGCCGGTTTCGGCCGCGATTTCGTCGATGGTGTCGAGCACGCGAAACAGATACTCCTCCGGCACCGGCGGACCCATGTCCGCTGTTTTATGCAGACGGCTCGATTCCGGCAGCGGCTACCCGCGCTTGATCTTGCCCGTGAAGCGCCCCAACCGAGCGGACTCCACACCACGGCTCCCACGCCTTGATCGACGCCGAGCGGCATCAACTCCCATTCGTAATCGCGGCCCACCAGCGAATAATACGTCTGATTCGCCACGTAGCGCGGATAGCCGCAACACTTGGCGATATCCTGCGATTTCATCAGATGCCAGCCCGAAAAATTCGACACGCCTGTATAGCGGATCTTGCCCGCGCGCACGAGATCGTCGAGCATGGACATCACTTCGACGATCGGCGTTTCCGCGTTGAAGCTGTGCAAATGGAACAGATCGATGTAATCCGTTTGCAGGCGTTTGAGAGCGGAATCCACGGCCTGAATCAGGTGAAAGCGCGACGACCCGACGTTGTTCGGGCCGTCGTCGAAACGGAACGTGGCCTTGGTCGAGATGATCGCCTTGTCGCGCTTGCCCTTCAGCGCTTCGCCCAATACGGACTCGGACGCACCGCTCGAATAGATGTCCGCCGTGTCGAACATCGTGACGCCCGCATCGAAACAGATGTCGAGCAGACGGTGTGCTTCAGCGACATCCGTCGCGCCCCACGCCTGAAGGAATTCATCCTTACCGCCAAACGTGCCCGTACCGAAACTCAGTACCGGCACCTTGAAAACGGAAGCACTCAGATGTCTGTATTCCATTGAAGATTCTCCGTGGCCTAGCCGTCGATAAAACGGACGTTCAGTCTGCGCATCTCCGCGCGAATATGCCGGTGAGACGGCAACGTCGCACCGCTTTCGATGAGTTGATCCACGCCTTCGAGCGTCGACATCAATCGCATCAATTCCGGCTGCACTTCGAGCACGACCTTCGCGCCGAGCTTCGACACGAGCGAGGCGTAGCGGCAAAACTGCAACGTGTCGCCCAGCCCCTATTCCGCGTGCAGCAGGATCGTCTTGCCGGCGATAGAGAAATCGCCGAGCCACAAGGGTTGTGCGAACTGACGACGGCTCGGCGCGATGCGTTCGCGCTGCCAACGCCATTCATACGCTTTCCAGCCGGCATCCAGGCGCCCCATTTGCAACAGACACAGTGCTTCGTTCCAATGTGTTTCCACCGCGTCGAGATTCAGCGCCAACGCACGCTCGTAACTCGACAGCGCCTGCGCGTGCTGATCGAGGTCGATCTGCGTGAGACCGAGGTTATTCCATGCATCAACGAAGGCGGGCGCGAGTTCGAGCGCGCGACGATAGCAATGCTCCGCTTCCTGCGGTTCGTTCAGATCGCTCAACGCATTGCCGCGATTGCTCCATGCGTCATGGGTAGTTTGGCTGCAATGCGAGCGCGTGATCGCAACTCGTCAAAGAGTCGGCGGCTCGATCCAGATCGCGCAACACGCAGGCACGGTTGTTCCAGGCTTACGCGAAATCCGGCGCAAGCGTAAGAGCGCGCTCGAAACTCGCGAGCGCATCGACAGGCCGATTCAAACCGGCCAGCGCGTTGCCGCGATTGTTCAGGGCATCGGGGAATCTGGGCTGCAACGCCACAGTGCGCGATCGGCACTCGCAAGGCCTTCCTTGAAGCGTCGAAGCGCATTGAAGGCGAACGCAAGGTTCGAAGGAACCGGCACCTGCCTCGCATTGACCACAACCGCGCGTTGCAACAACTCGATGCCTGACTGCAAGCGACCCAATTTCAATTCAAGCGCGCCGAGCAATTGCAGCGCCTCGAAGTGACGCGGCTTGAGTTCGGGAATCTCGCGATAGAGTTCTTCGGCTTCCGTCAACGCGTTGTTCTGCTGTAACGCGATGGCTTGCTGAAGCATATGGTCCAACTGTTGCGACAGATTGGCGGGCTTGCTCATATAATGTGAGCGAGAAAGAGTCGGTTGAGTGGCGCGGGACGTGACGCGAGTCTGAAGGCCAAACGCGCTCAACCAATTATCGCCGAAAACAGGACACTTATTTCGTTACACCTCAGGCGTCACGCATCACGCCGCAACGTGACGCGCAACGCAAGACCACCGCTTGCTGAACCGACAGATGCTTACGCTTGGCGAGTTCCTGCGCCATCGCGTAGTGTGCTGGATCGTCGGCAACGTTTTCTTCGCAGCGTCCTTCAACTTTTCGCCTGCGAGTGCGACCTGCTCGATATACGCCTTGTCGAAATCGGCACCGCGCAGATTGTTGATGCTCGCGATCACGGCCGTGCCGGGATCGTTCTTCTGCACATCGACGCCACGCGGGCTGGCCGCGCGCAATGCGTCGGAAATCTTCGCGTTGTCAGTGGAGACACGTTCGGCGAGTGCATTCACATCACGATCCGTCGAACGCGACGTTGCAATGCGCACCGCATCGCGCTGCGTTGCAACGGCCTTCGTGCCGTCGGCGATGAACGTTTGATCGGCCGCATGCAGACGGACGTCGTCGGACGCGGCGGCAGCGGGCGCTGCGGGTACGTTCTGCGCGTGCGCCGCACCTGCGGCCATCAACAGGCTGAACATGCACGTACCGGCAAGAGCGGCGAAAGGCGAACGATTCATGACTTCTCCTTGTTGTGTGAAAGCGAAACTAATGCGTGAACCCTGACATGCGATGCGTGTTAAACCCCCTTGCAGTCCGCTTGCGAGCGCCTGACCGCATGCATCTTTCGCTGGGGATTCTAGGAGGCGCGCTATTCGTCATATGAAACGGCGCCGTCGCTTTTGTAACCTTAGGTAACCTTCATATGAATGGCGTTTTTATGCCCACGCGCTGTTCCGTCGGGCCGACTTCGAGGCGCTCCAACACTTCGGCGACCACTGCGTACAGCATGCCGACGTTGCCGTCCTCCAATTTCGCCGCGATTCCCCACGCACCTGGTGCGTTCACACGCGAGGCCAGCGACGCACGCATAACTGCCGTCCGCGCCCACCTTGCCGACAAGCGTGCCGCCGAAGACACGCATCAACTCCGTACAAAAACGGCCCTCGCCTGCCACGAGTTCGGGATACGTCGTCATAGCCCGATAGATTCGCGCGAGTGCCTGCGTGCGCGCCGTTCGATGACTCGTTCACTTCGTCTTCCGCTACGGCCAGCTTTGCGAAGAGACGCGAGAGACGGTCGAGAGGAAACGCGGGCGTCGGCAGATTGCAACCGTCGATCGCCCATTTCACGCCGTCGTCCGGCAAATCGCAGACGTCCGCCACCGTGTACTTCACGCGCACCTGCAACGGATGGTCCGGCAATTCGTAACCCGCCAGCGCCGCGCCGATGGAACGCGCGCCCGCCAGCATGGCGGCGTGCTTGCCGGAGCAGTTGCTGCATACGGCGCCCGGTTTGAAATCACGCTTCAACCAGTCGACATACACGGCGTCCGATAACGGCGGATGACCGCCGCAACGCAAATCGGCTTCACTGGCCTGCACTTTCGCCAGCATCGAGCGCGCATGTTCGATGTGACGCGGCTCGCTGCTATGCGACGCGCACATCAACGCGAGATCGGCCTCGTCGAAACCGAAGCGTTCTAGCGCGCCGGTTTCGACCACCGCCAGCGCCTGCGCCGGCTTCGCGGCGGAATGCGCGAGCGTCATGCGTGAGGGATCGCCGAACGAATACAGCAGGCCGCCGTTCGCGCTCACCACGGCAACGTGGCCGACATGTCTGTTCTCGACCGATTCGCCACGGTAGACGGTTGCCGCAACCGGGGCGCTCTCACGCGATGTCATTGTTTGTCTCCGTGTTTTACTGGCTCGGCACCAGTTCGTCGACACGCTCCAGCGTGCGCGTACGTTTGAGTTCGGGGAAGAATTTCATCCATAGCAGCGCGACCGCGATCGTCGCAAAGCCGCCCACCAGTACGGCGGGTTGCGCGCCCCACCAACCCGCGGTCAGGCCGGATTCGAATTCGCCCAACTGGTTCGACGTGCCGATGAACAGCGAATTGACCGCGCTCACACGGCCCAGCATTTCATCGGGTGTGCGCAACTGCACGAGCGACAGACGCACGACGACGCTGATCGTGTCCGATGCGCCCAGCACGAACAGCCCGATCAGCGAGACGGTGAATTGATGCGACAGACCGAACACCACAGTCGCCGCGTCGAATGCGATCACGCCGCCGAACAGCACCGCGAACAGATCGAGCGACAACGCGCCGAGAATGACCGGTTCGCTGCGAATGAATTTGATGCCCGAGAATACCGATTCGAGCGTAACGGGTGCACGGCTCGCCGGCTTCGCCTGTAACGGAATGGCCCACACGGCAAAGGCGGCGGCGAACGACAGCATGCACGCCAGATAGGCCGCACCGGGACCAACGTCGTACAGCAGGCCACCCAATGTGGAACACGCGATCTGCGCGGTCTGATTCGCGGAAGTGGCCCACGCGGTCGCCTTCGGCAACTGGTCACGCGGCACGACGCCCGGCAGCAGCGACGCCACCGCGGGCGATTCGAACGCGCGCGCTGCACCTACGCAGGCAGCGAGCACATAGATGGCCGGCGCACTGATCCAGCCGCCGAACGTGCCGAGCGCAAACAGCAATGCAGCGACACTTTCGAGGCTTTGACAGATGGCCGCGATACGGCGCCGGTCGTAACGGTCGGCAAAATGTCCGACGACGAGCGTCAGCAGAAACATCGGCAGGAACTGCGCGAGCCCGACGAGACCGAGTGCGAACGCGCTATGCGTGAGCGCGTAGATATGCCAGCCCATCGCCACCGCCAGCATCTGGAACGATAGCGACGAAAGGATCCGGGTGCACCAGAATCGTTGAAAAGCGGGCTGTTTCGGCAAACTGACGACGCGCCCGCCGCCACCTGATAGTCGCTGCTCACCGTCATGCGGCCAACATACGAGAGATCGGCGGGCGTACGCGTGCGTGTGCCCTCGCCTGTCACCGACACCGTCGGCAGTAGATTCGTGCGCTCGATGCGATATTGCGCGCGCCTCCTGCACCTGCAACACGGGGACGCGCAGATCACGGTTGTGTTATTCAACGCGAGTTCGATAATGCGTTTCAGACGCGGATCGGTGAAGAACTCGTTCCAGCCGATGTCGGTTGCGGCACGGCCTTATGCGCTGCGCGCCGCAGCGCTCGTGTCCGGCTGCGTTTCATAAACGCCGCCTTGCGGATAGCTCGCGGCAACCGGCGCATCGGGCCGGTGATAGGTCGGGGCCAGGCAGCCGGTCATCAGCGCGGCAGCAGCCAGCGCAATCAGTTCGTGCTTGTGCATATCAATGTCCTTCGCTTTGCGCGTCTTCTTGTGCCGGCGCGTCGCTGCTGGAGAATTTCGAACGGATCACCACGTAGAACATCGGGATAGTGAAAATGGCGAAGAACGTCGCGATGAGCATCCCGCCGATCACGCCGGTACCGATTGCGTGCTGGCTCGCCGAGTCGGCGCCGTTACTGATCACGAGCGGAAACACGCCGAGAATGAAAGCGAGCGACGTCATCAGGATGGGCCGCAAGCGCAGACGTGCGGCTTCGATTGCGGCAGCGACTGGCGTAAGCCCGCGTTAGAGTTGCAACTCGCACGCGAACTCCACGACCAGGATCGCGTTTTTCGCTACCAGGAGGAACACGTCGTTTTTGAGGCCACGCAAGGTGACGGCGAGCAACGCGCCCACCACACCGAGCGCACCGAGCGGCACGACCATGACCACGGCGAACGGGATCGACCAGCTTTCGTACAACGCGGCGAGACACAGGAACACGACGAGGATCGAAATGCCGTACAGGATCGGTGCCTGCGAGCCCGATTGACGCTCCTGGAACGACAGGCCGGTCCAGTCGTAGCCGATACCCGCGGGCAGCTTCGCGGCGAGCTTCTGCATCGCATCCATCGCCTAGCCGGTACTCTTGCCTGCACCCGCCGCGCCCTGAATTTATACGGCGGAAATACCGTTGTACCGCTCGAGCTTCGGCGAACCGTACGTCCACTCGCCCGATGCGATTGCCGAGAAATGCACCATCGAACCCGAACTGCCGCGCACGTACCATTTGTCGAGATCCTGCGGATTCATGCGGAACGGCGAATCGCCCTGCAGGTAGACCTTTTTGATGCGGCCGTCGGTATCGAGAAAGTTGTTCACATAAGCCGAGGCCCATGCAATCGAGAACGTCTGGTCGATATCGGAGACCGTCACGCCCAATGTCTGCGCTTTCTCGCGATTCACGTTCACCTTGAAATGCGGCGTGTCGCTCAAACCATTCGGATGCACGAGCGAGAGCGACGAATCTTTCGCCGCCATACCGAGCAACTGGTTACGCGCGTTCATCAATGCTTCGTGACAGAAGCCGGCGTTATCCGTGAGTTCGAAATCGAAACCGGATGCGGTACCGCGTTCGGGAATGGACGGCGGATTCACTGGAATCACGGTCGCGCCCTTGTACGACTCGTAATACGCGAACATGCGGCCCACTAGCGCCTGCACTTTCTGGTTCGCGTGCTGACGCTGCGTGTAATCCTTCATGCGCACGAACGCGAGACCCGGGTTCTGGCCACGCCCCGCGAAGCTGAAACCGTTCACCGTGAAAACCGAATCGACAACGTCCTTTTCCTGCGTGAGCAGATAGTCGGACACGTTTTTCAGCGTACGTGCCGTGGTTTCCTGCGTCGAACCCGGCGGCGTCTGCACGATTACGAACATCGTGCCCTGATCTTCGTCGGGCAGGAACGACTTGGGCAGCTTCACGAACAGCAGAGCCACAGCGGCGATCAACATGAGGTAAATGATCAGCCAGCGGCCCGAGCGCCGGATGACGTGCTGCACGCCGCCGTGATAACGGTCGCGGCCTTTGTCAAAGGTGCGATTGAACCAGCCGAAAAACCCTTCTTTTCTTCGTGATGCCCCTGCGGTATCGGCTTGAGAATCGTCGCGCACAGTGCGGGAGTGAGCACCAGTGCGACCAGCACGGAGAGCACCATCGCTGCGACGATCGTCAGCGAGAACTGCCGGTAGATTGCGCCGACCGAGCCGACCGAGAACGCCACCGGCACGAATACGGCGGACAGCACGAGCGCCACGCCGACGAGCGCGCCGGTAATCTGGCCCATCGCCTTGCGTGTGGCTTCGCGTGGAGACAGTCCCTCTTCCGCCATCACACGTTCGACGTTCTCCACCACGACAATGGCGTCGTCCACCAGTAGCCCGATGGCCAGTACGAGGCCGAACATCGAAAGCGTATTGATCGAGAAACCCGCCACGCTCATGATCGCGAACGTGCCGAGCAGCACGACAGGTACTGCGATCGTTGGAATCAACGTCGCGCGCAGATTTTGCAGGAACAGATGCATCACGAGGAACACGAGCACGATGCCTTCGACGAGCGTCTTCACGACTTCCTCGATCGACTGCTTCACGAACGGCGTCGTGTCGTACGGGTAGTTCACTTTCAGGCCGTGCGGAAAGTTTTTTTGACAACTCGTCGATCTTCGCACGCACCGCTTTGGCCGTCTGTAGCGCATTCGCGCCGGTGGCAAGCTGAATGCCGAAACCTGCCGTGGGTTGGCCGTTGAACTTCGTGTCGAAGTTATAGTTTTCGCTGCCCAGCTCCACGCACGCCACGTCCTTGATGCACCTGCGAGCCGTCCTGATTCACCTTCAGCAGCACGTTGCCGAACTGCTCGGGCATCTGCAGCAGCGTCGCCTGCGTGATCGTCGCCTGCAACGTCTGCCCCGGCACGGAAGGCGTGCCGCCGAGCAAGCCGCCCGCGACCTGCACGTTCTGATTCGTGAGCGCGGTTTCGACGTCTACCGGCGTGAGGCTGTACTGATTCAGCTTGTCCGCGTCGAGCCAGACGCGCATCGCGAACTGCGTGCCGAATAGCTGCACGGTGCCCACGCCGTCCACGTGGCTCACCGGATCTTCGATATGCGAGGCGACGTAGTTCGCGAGATCGTAGCGGTCCATGCTGCCGTCCGATGAAATGAACGCCATGACCATCAAAAAACTGCTGCTCGATTTCGTGACCTTGGTACCCTGCTGTTGCACGGCTTCCGGAAGAAGCGGTGTCGCAAGCTGCAATTTGTTCTGCACCTGCACCTGCGCGATGTCGGGATTGGTGCCCGCTGCGAACGTCAGCATGATGGTGGCCGAACCGGAATCGTCGGAAGTGGAGGACAGGTACAGCAAATGATCGAGGCCGCTCATCTGTTGCTCGATCACCTGCGTCACGGTGTTTTCCACCGTTTTCGCCGATGCGCCCGGATACGTCGCGCTGATCTGTACCGAAGGCGGCGCAATGGCCGGATACTGCGCGACAGGCAGATTGAAAATGGAAGCAGTGCCAGCGAGCATCAGAATGATCGCGATCACCCACGCAAAAATCGGCCGGTCGATAAAGAACTTTGCCATCGAGCGCTCCGTTTATTGCGCGCCCGATTCGACCGTATGCGATCCACGAACGACGTTCCCCAGAGTAAGGTAGCGGAGCGCGTGAGGTGTGGTAGTGAAGCGGATCAGCTTCGGCCACTGCGTGCGCAGATAGGTCAGTCCTTTGCCGAGCAAGCTTTTT
>CALNWS010000026.1 GCA_940747215.1 uncultured Paraburkholderia sp.
CAAGCAGTCCTCCGCATCCTGATCATGATCACCTTCACCATATAATCCATTGCCCGCGCAACGCCACCTTCCAAACTGATCACGGTCGCCAAAACGGCCTGATCACCATCACCGAAATCCCGCAGGCTGTCCGACATGACGATTCACCTCTTGGCTGGCGATGCTTCGAAAGCATCGTAACCAGCGCGGGCCGCAGCACCAAGCAACAAAATCGCGAAAGTTAATCAGCCGATGCTTAGCAGAAAACGCGCTTAGGCGGCGCATATTTCATGCCGCTCAAGCGCGCGTGGAACGTCACACAGGCAATGTCTCAGACCGGTTCTGAACGATCCACAGTGAACTCCGTCAGCAGTTCGTTCACAATCGCCATGGGCTCCGTCACCACGGCAGGCACCGCGGCGACGACCGCCGCAGTGGTCGCAACCGCTGCGCGCTGCGGCGTTCTGAGCGCGGCGCGCGCGAGCATCAGCAGGTGATAGTAAAGGCGTGCGCTCAGTCCGTATTGGTGGGCGAACAGATGGGTGAGCGCGACGCGCAATCCCGCCGACACCTGCTGATTCTTCGCGTGAATCGACACGACGATCGGCGCGAGACGCCGCAACGTGACCTTGCGCGCGGGTTCGAGCGGCACAGGCAGGTCGAGCGCATTCACGAAACGATACACGCCGAGCGTCGCGGCAACGGCGGTGCCCCGCGTGCTATGCGAAATCGACGTCGCCGTTTTGCGATACACCGAAATGTAGTCGTGCAGGTAGAACGCTTCGCGCGAAGCGAAACACAGTTCGCTGCCAAAAACGAAGTCGCAGCACATGCCGTAATCGTCCTTGTAGCCGATGCGCTTCACGACGATGCGCTTCACGAGTTGCGCGTTGGCCATCCAGCCGTTGTTCGGGAACATCTGCACGAGGCCGGTTCGCCCCAGCAACGCCTGCAGACCTTCTGCTTCTTTCGTGCGATAGAATGCGGCAGTTCAGACGCACGCTGGCGTCGTAATCGATCGAGCCTTCGTGGTCCGCTTCGAACTGGTCACCGAACGCGGTGTCGAGTTGCGGATGCTGCATCCACAGCGACACGAGCTTTTCGACGCCGTCGGTGGCGAGCATGTCGTCCGTGGATCAGCAGGATCTTCTCGCCGCACGCGCGTTCGAACAGGCTCGCGACGTTGCGCGCCTAGCCAAGCGGCGGTTGATTCAACGCATAGTCGATGCGTGGATCGAAGCCGTAACGCTCGGCGATCACCTGCTGCGTGCGAGTGTCGCGCGAATCGTCGCCGATGACGATTTCGATGTCGTCGAAACTCTGGGCAAGACACACGAATCGATACACGCCACGATCAGTTCCGCACGATCGCAGGTCGGCAGGCAGATGGAAACCTTGGGCAACGCGAAAGAAGCTGAAGAGATGGACATGGGCTCGCCTTTCTTATCGAGTTAGGGGGCGGCAGCCGGTTCGCTTGGCGCACACGTCGCTGCAAACGAGAAATTAGTCCATCACGCAGAAAAAATAATCGGTAATAAATCGGAAAAAATGTCTGCTTTCTGAAAGGCGCTGGAAGGAAAAAATTTATGCAGCTTTGCCCGAAAAATGCAGCAAAGCTGCTTGTAGACCCGCGCTTAATTGTGCGGCACTTGCGTGCATCTGCGTGTGCCTGCACGCTTCAAGTTTTGCGCCCGTCAACTGACTGAAGGTTCGTCTTCACCGGGATTCTTGCCAGGATGATCCGCGGGCGACTGCTTGCGCCCCTCGTCGCTGCGTTCGGGCAGCTTGCTTTTTTCGTTGTCGCTATGTACGGCGGGTTGCGGATGCTCGAGATCGGCGGGTGTCGTCTTCGGCTTGTCGTTGGTTTCACTCATGGCCATCTCCTGGTTTGGGTCCTGGTTGATGACATGAACACTGAAGCAAGGCGTAGACTCGGGCTTATTCGTTACGCATGCTCATTGCGCATTTTTTGGCGGATGCGGCTGGCCGGTGAGCAAAACGATGAAGTCGTAGAACGCCCGCACCTTGGCCGGCGGATGATGCCGTGACGGATACAGCGCGAAGAGCGGATACACCTCGTCGCCCCAATCGGGGAAGAGTTCGACCAGCTTGCCGCTTGCAAGCAGCGGCTCGGCACCGAGCGCGAGAATCTGCGTGATGCTTGGCCGGCGGTGCAGACACTATGCAGTGTGCCGACGTCGTTGACGGTAAGCCGGCCTTGTGGCGCGATCACGATTTTCTTGCGGCCGCGATGGAATTCCTAGGAGAACGGATAGCCCGTGAGCGGATCGCGAAACTTGGTGCAGACATGCTGGCCGCCTTCGAGGTCGTTCGGGCTCGGGGGATGGCCGTGCTTCTTCAGATAGGAGGGCGCGGCCACGGTCAGAATGCGCGTATCCAGCAGTTTGCGCGCAATCAGCGTGGAAACGGGCGGCTCGCCGAAATGGATCGCGATGTCGAAGCCGTCGGCGACCGTATCGCCCAGTTGATCGCGCGTTACGAGTTCGAGCTGCAGATTCGGATGCTTGTCGACGAAGCCGCCCAGCCCTCGGCCCAAGCACGAGACGCGAGAAGAACGGATCCATGGGATCCATGTTTACGCGCAACCGGCCGCGCACGCTCATCGCGCCTTCGGCTGCGGAAGCGGCAGCTTCTTCGAGTCCGCCCCGCCGAGGAGCGGCACGATCTGTTCGTAGAAGCGTCGGCCTTCGTCGGTGAGCGTGACCGAGCGGGTGGTGCGATCGAACAGGCGAATACCCAGACGCGCTTCGAGCCGGGCGACCGAACGGCTCACCCCGGATTGCGACATGTCGAGTGCTTCGCCCGCCGCCGCGAAACTGCCGCATTCGACGATTGCCGTCAGCACCCCCATACCGTTTAGCATGCGCTCGTCAAAAGGCATGTGGTTTTCCCTTTGTTATTCGTTCGTGCGTGACATGCTAACGCGAATTGCGCTTTCGATTCACACCGTCCGGGCCCCGCCGCGCCGTGCGTGGGCTCTTTAAATGACCTCGTGTCATGAGTGAAATGACGGTGAGGCGTTCGTGTCAATAGCGGACGAGGCGCTAATCTGTCGTCAATCGTTCGGCGAACCTAGCAATGCGCGTGCCGCTATGCGTAGTGCATGTTGGATGGATCAACGGAGAAACTCATCATGTCGCGAATTATTACCAGCTTCGCCAATGGCTTGGGTCAGATGGCCGCGCGCCTGCTCGTGGACGCGGGTCATCAGGTCGTGTTGCACGCCCGCAGTGCCGCGCGGGCCGAAGATGCGCTGAAGGCCGTGCCGCAGGCGGAGACGGCGCTGGTGGGCGATCTCGCAAGCATCGAGGCGAGCGTCGCGCTGGCAAAAGAGGTGAACCGGCTCGACCGTTTCGACGCCGTGATCCATAACGCGACCGTCGGCTATCAGGAGCCGCGCCGTATCGCGACCGTGGACGGTTTGCCGCACGTGTTCGCGATCAACACGCTTGCGCCATACATCCTGACCGCGTTGATCGACAAGCCCGAGCGGCTCATTTATCTGAGTCCAGGTCTGCACCGCAGCGGCGATGCGGGCCTGAATGACCTCGCGTGGGAACAGCGCGCGTGGCAGGGCACGGCGGCGTATTTGGATTCGAAACTGCACGACGCGCTGCTCGCCTTTGCGATCGCGCGACGCTGGCCGCAGGTGTATTCGAATGCTTTAGAGCCTAGTTGGGTCACGACGAAAATGGGCGGCACGGGCACGCCCGACGACTTGCAGGCCGCGCCGAAGACCTAGGTGTGGCTTGCGGTGAGCGACGAATCGGCAGCGCACGTGAGCGGTCGGTACTTCTATCACATGAAGCCGCGCGAAACGCATCCGGCTGTGCGTGATACGGCCGTACAGGAACGTCTGATCGAAGCGTGCGAGAAGTTTTCGGGGATACGTCTGCCGAATTGATGGCGTGCCTGAAGATGCACGCGAAGAGAAGCAGAAGAAAGAGGCACGCGAAAATGGAGCGCGGCCGATTCGCCATGCGCGGCGAACACGTTCACGAGGCCCCGCCGCCGATCGATACGCCGAGGCCGATCGCAAGCATCTGTGCCATCGAGAAGAGACTGTTGCCGCTGCCCGCGTCCTCGTGCGAGAGGCCTTTGAGCGTGACGCTGTTCATCGCCGCGAACTTGCATGGAATTTGCCGCGCCGAACACGGCCAGCACCGCGATCTCGACGATGAGCGGCGTGCCGCGTGAGAACAGCGCGAACGCGACGATCGACGAACCCACGATGATCGTATTCACGAGCAGGAACGTATCGTAACCGTAGCGGCGCACGAGCGGCGCGATCCAGCGTTTGGCGACGGTGCCGACGAGCGCGGCGGGCAGCATCATCATGCCGGAATGAAACGGCGTATAGCCGAGCTGCAATTGCAGCAGCAGCACGAGAAACGGCACGGCGCTCGACCCGACACGACACACCAGATTGCCGATCAAACCGACGCTGAGATTCGGCTCGCTGAAGAGCGGATTGCTGCGGCGCTTCGCGTGCGGGATGTAGGCGAGCGCGCTCGCCACGGCCAGCACGAACAATCCCGCCGACCAGGCTGCGCGATGCGTGGGCACGGGCGCCTCGATGGTGAGCGGGAAGGCGATCATGCACAGCGACAGCAACCCGCAGCCGATGAAGTCGAACGGCGGTGCCTGAGTCTCGCCATGCGAAGGCAAAAAGCGATGCATGGCAAAGAGGCCGATCGCGCCGATCGGCACGTTGATCAGAAAGATCCAGTGCCACGTGGCGGCCTGCACGAACCAGCCGCCGAGCGTCGGTCCGGCGATCGGGCCGAGCTGGCCGGCAACAGAGATGAACGCGAGCGCCGACACGTACTGTTCGCCCGTCACGCTGCGCAGCACGGCGAGCCGGCCGATCGGCAGCAGCATCGAACCGCCGAGTCCCTGCAGCACGCGCGCGACCACGAGACGAGTTCGCCCAGCGTATGCGCGCTCGCGCAGCAGACCGAACCGATCACGAATACGGGGATTGCCGCGAAGTACACGCGCCGCGTGCCGAAGCGGTCGGCGAGCCAGCCGGAAACGGGCGTGAGCATCGCCATGGTGAGCATGTAGGCGACCACCACCGGCTGTATGGCGAGTGGCGCGACGTTCAGGCTATGCGCGATGGACGGCAGCACCGTGTTGACGATCGTCGTATCGAACGACTGCATGAAACCGGCGGCGACGATCCATAGCAGCGCGGTGTGGGAGGCATCCTTGTTCATCTTCAACGGAAGCGGTGGGCTGACGCGGGTTGCGTTGGCCGCAAAGCAATCTATAAGATATTCCGTCATGATATGACATCGTCGTCAATCGGGAACCCCACTGAGGTCTTTGACTGTTATCGACTTTGCCGATAACCGGCGCGACAATGCGTCCATGCTCAATCCCATCTAGCTCAAGACTTTCATGACGGTTGCCGCCTGCCACAGCTTCACCGAAGCAGGACGGCGGCTCGATCTCACGCAGTCGAGCGTGAGTGAACACGTGCGCCGGCTCGAAGCAAGCGTCGGGCGGCGTCTGTTCGTACGCGATACGCATTCGCTCGCGCTCACGCCCGACGGCGAGGCGATGCTCGCGCATGCGAGCGTGATTCTGCACGCACTTGCTCGCGCCGAATCGCAGTTTCGCACGCCGCGCCTGAAAGGCCGCGTACGGCTCGGCTCTTCCGACGACGTGGCGCTCGGTCCGCTGCCCACGGTGCTGGCGGCGTTTCGCGACGCGCATCCCGATGTCGAACTGGAAATCACCATCGGCATGACGGGCAAGCTCTACGAATTGCTGGATGCGGGCTCGATCGATCTGCTGGTCGGCAAGCGGCGTCTCGGCGACCAGCGCGGCGTGCCGCTCTTTACCGGACGCCTCGAATGGCTCGCGCGCGCGGGTACGCTGGTCGATCTTACGCAGCCCTTGCCCCTGATTCTCGTGGCCGAGCCGAGCGTCACGCGCGCGGTGGTACTCGACGCGCTCGCCGAGGCCGGCTTCAGCTGGCAGGTGGTGTGCACGAGCAGCAGTCACGCGGGATGTATCGCGGCGGCGCGTGGCGGCTTAGGCGTGACCACCGTGCGTCCGCCGTATCTGGCGGCGCGCGGACTTGCGCCGCTGTTGAATGCGGCGAGTCTGCCGGCGTTGCCGTCGATGGAATTCATCGCGCTGGCGGCGAAGCGCCTGAGCCGTCCGGCCAGCACGCTGCTGCAACTATTGCACGACAGCGATCTGCGCGGATCGTGGATCGGCGAGTGAGCTTGCCTTGCGCGACGGCCGCATGAATGTCGCCTTCGATGAAGCAGCGTCCTTACGCGGTGTAATGGCTTCGTTGCCCAGTGTGCAGCGTTTGTGTATGGTGGCTCCATACTCGCACAGAGAGCCTGCACGATGTCCGCCGACAATCCAGACAATCCATCTTCCGCGCCCACGCAACCTGTCCGCTCTGACGTGCTTATCGTCGGCGCCGGTCCCGTGGGTCTCTTCGCCGCCTTCGAGGCGGGCGTGATCGGCTTCACGTGTCAGATCGTCGACGTGCTGGACAAGATCGGCGGCCAGTGCACGGAGCTTTATCCCGACAAGCCGATCTACGACATTCCGGCCATTTCGTCGTGCACCGCACGTGAACTGGTGGACCGGCTGCTCGCGCAATGCAAGCCGTTCAACGTGCCCATTCATCTCGAACAGCGCGTCGAAACAGTCGAGCGACGCGATGACGGACGCTGGACGGTGCACACGAATCGCGGCCTCGAATTCGACGTCGCCGCGATTCTGCTCGCCGCCGGCAACGGCGCGTTCGTACCGCAGAAACTCGCGCTTGCCGAAGCCGTGCCGCTGGAATCGCGCCACGTTCACTACAGCGTGCAGCGTCTCGCCGATTTCGCCGACAAGAATGTTGTCGTGGCAGGCGGCGGCGACTCCGCGCTCGACTGGGCGCTCGCGCTGCGCAAGGTCGCGAAGCGCGTCACGCTCGTGCATCGGCGCAATGGTTTCAGCGCGGCCGACTCGAGCGTGGAATTGATGCGGCGTGCGGTGGAAGCCGGCGAGATGGATTTCATCGTCGGCGCGATTTCGGCGTTGACCGAAGAGGGCGGCGTGCTGAAGTCGATCACGCTGCGGCATATCGAAGGCGAAACGCAGCATGAGACCGAGCAACTGGTGGTGCTATATGGACTGGTCGCCGATCTCGGGCCGATTGGGCAATGGGGTCTCACGCTGCACGGCGGCCGTGTCGACGTGGACACCTCTTACTACGAAAGCTCGCGTCCGGGCATTTTCGCGGTGGGCGACATCGCTAACTATCCGAACAAGCAGAAGCTGATTCTGTCCGGCTTTCATGAAGCTTCGCTCGCATTGCGAAAAGCTTATGCGTACGCGTTTCCGGATAAGAAGCGCTTGCACGTGCATTCGAGCTACGATGCTAAACTCGCCGAAAAGGTGAGCGCGGCGGGTTGATATAGTGCGAGATTTTTTCGATGACCCGTGCGCGGTTGCGCCGGCTTAGTGCGGCTGCGTCGAACGCCGGGTGCGGAAGCGGAGCGCCCGGCACATATGTGTGAATCAAACAAATCACGCGCAGATGCCGGGCGCCGTTAGCGCTACGTCGTGGCGACGCTGTTACGCGAACGTTTATTTCCCGGCAGGCTGACTCGCCGCCGCTGCCGCACTCGCCGCCTTGTCCTTCTTCTTTGCCTCATGATGGCCGATCGCACAGCCGGCGGCCGCGCCGTGCTTGCCCGCGACGTGTCCTGCCACGTCGCCGACGACAGCGCCCTTGGTACAGCCTTCCGCCTGCGCAGCGGTATGGGCCAGAGCGAGAATGGCTGCAAGCGATAGAGTAAGTGAGTACGCGTTTCTTCAATTGAATCTCCCTATTTTAATGACGACCCATGCATGCGATAGTAATTGCGGGGCCCGACCTCGCGCAGGCAAGTTCCCTAGAATATTTGCAGCTTGGGTAAAGACTGTTGTGCGCTTCGGGCGACCGCTGCCGGTGTATGCTTTTGAAAAGCTTTTGACATCGACTCCCCATCATTACCATGAATCAGCTTGATGCCAAATCCGGCGGCACGGTCTGCACAATCGGCGAGCCTACTCCGGTAGAGCCCACGCCACGCGAGAACGCGCCCGTGCAGGTCAATTACAGCGAGCTTGTGCAGGCGATCGAAGACTATGCAATCTTCCTGCTCGACGCGACTGGTCGCATCGTGAGTTGGAAGTGGGCGCGCAAAAACTCAAGGGTTATTCGGAGCAGGAAATCATCGGGCAGCACTTCTCGCGCTTCTACACGGAAGAAGTGGTGGCGCGCGGCTGGCCCGCTTATGAATTGCAGCAGGCGTCGCTCACGGGTCGCTTCGAGGACGAAGGCTGGCGAGTGTGCAAAGACGGCTCGATGTTCTGGTCGAACGTGGTGATCACGGCGATTCGCAACGACGCGGGCATCCTCACGGGTTTTGCCAAGATCACGCGCGATCTCACCGCGCAGCGTGAATACCTCGAAGCGCTGCGCCAGAGCGAAAAGCGCTTCCGTCTGCTGGTCGATAGCGTGAAGGACTACGCGATCTTCATGCTTGACCCGCAAGGCTATGTGATGAGCTGGAACGCGGGCGCGTCGCGTATCAAGGGCTATTCGCGCGAGGACATCATCGGCAAGCACTTTTCCCAGTTCTACGTGCCCGAGGAAGCGGCGGCCGGCAAGCCGGCGCGCGAACTCGCAATGGCGCGTCAGATGGGTAATGTGGAAGAAGAAGGCTGGCGCGTGCGCAAAGACGGCACCACGTTCTGGGCCAACGTCAACCTCACAGCGGTGTACGACGAGACGAACCGGCTGCGTGGGTTTGCCAAGGTCATACGCGATCTCACCGAGCGGCGTCAGCGCGAAGAACTGGAGCGTTCGGGCGAACGCATGCGCCAGTTGCTCGCTACGCTCGCGCACGAGTTGCGCAATCCGCTTGCGCCGGTGCGCAACGCGGTGGGCGTCCTGAAACTGGAAACCGGCGTGAGCTCGACCGTCGCGCGTTCACGCGATCTGATCGACCAGGTCACGCATATCACGCGGCTCGTCGACGCTCTGCTTGACGTCGGGCGCATCATGTCGAACAAGGTCGAGCTACGACGTTTCGCAGAAGTGGATCTCGGCGAACTGGTGGCGCGCAACATCGAGGCTGCGCGTCCTTTCAGCGAGGCTCACGGGCAAAGCGTCGTGCAGAACATGCCGTTTGCGCCCGTCACCGTGCGCGGCGACATGGTGCGGCTCGTGCAGGTCGTGCAGAACCTGCTGCATAACGCGTCCAAGTTTTCGCCAGTCAACAGCCGGATCGAAGTCAATGGCCGCATCGACTACAACATGGCGGTGCTCGAAGTGCACGACGCCGGTTGCGGTATTCCGCTGCGCGCGCTCGACTCGATTTTCGAACTGTTCGCGCAGGAAAAGAACAATCCGAACTCAGGCGAGGGCGGTCTCGGCATCGGTCTCATGTTGTGCAAATCGCTGATCGAAATGCATGGCAGCAGCATCGTCGCGAGCAGCGAAGGACCGGGACGTGGCAACACGTTCACGCTCAGTCTGCCGCTTGCCGCGGCGGTGGCGTCCGCCCCGCGCGGGCAGCCGGAAGCTGCGCAAAACGAGGAAGACGTCGCGCCGCTGCGCATTCTGCTCGTCGACGACAACCACGATTCGGCAGACAGCCTTGCCATGCTGCTCGAGCTCAAGGGTCACGAAGTGCGCATCGCTTACAACGGCGAACAGGCGTTGGGCACGGCGCCGCGTTTCGTACCGCACCTTGCGGTCATCGACATCGCCATGCCGAAGATGGATGGCTACGCAACCATCTCGGCGTTGCGCGACATGCCGGAATTGGTCAATACGATGTACGCGGCGATGACGGGTTTCGGGCAGGACAGCGACCGCGAGCGCACGCGCGACGCGGGCTTTCATGCACACCTCGTGAAGCCGGTGGAACTGTCGTTGTTCGATACGCTGATCGCGCAGGTGGAAGAGCGGCGCAAGGCGCGCGGCGGCGATTAAGACGAAGCGGGGCGTGTATCTGCGCTTCGATTCTTCCGTTTCCATCTGCATTCACCCGCATCAGTTGCATTCGCACGCGTTTATCGCACGCCACGTCTTCCTTCATACATTTCGATGCGTCCCAACGGGCGCATTTTTTTCGCACGCTCGGGCCATCACGCTCTCCGTTGCCAGCTTCACTCGAACATGAGGCACGCTGCTTGCTTAATTTTTTAGCAAGTTACTGCGGACGCCGGGCACTCGCATCGTTTCCGTTCGACACGTCCGGTAGTCCGCTCAACCGTCCAGCTCAATACACCACCCTAAGGAGGCACGATGCTCGATACGCGCGATCGGGTGGCCAGCAACATACAGCCGCCACTCGACCCCAGTCGTCACGCGAATCGCGACATGCCGCGTGCGCAGATTTCCGGTTCCGATCCACGGGTCGAAAAAGTTGAGCCTGCCGTGCCGCTGGAAGATTTTGCTGGGCACATCTCGGTGCCGTGGACGTCGCGTTGTCGGGTGCATCGGCGGTATTGCGCGAAACCGCTGCATGGATCGACGCCAATCCTCGCGCCGACGCACAACGTGAGGCGATGCGCGCACAGCTCATCGTCGTCGTGCTCGACGACTGCGACGATTTTTCCGGCGCGATCGCGCGAGCGTACGGTGTCGAGATGATGTCGCTGAAGGCGCGCAACGTAGGCATCGCGCGTGCGACGGGCGCCGATTGCCTGCTGACGGGCGGTGCGCGCTGGCTCGCGTTCACCGACGCCGACAGCCGCGTGTCGCGCGGCTGGCTCGTCGCACAGCTCGGCCTAGGCGCGGACGCAGTATGCGGCTCGATTGCCATGGACGACTGGACCGCGCATCCGCTCAGCGTGCGCGAGTATTTTCACAAGACTTATGTCGACGCGGACGGCCGGATAGATCTGCCGGGTGCCGTGCCGTTCGCGACGCCGTTCAACGGGTTGGTCAGGCGTCATCGGGCACGGCAACGTGCCGCGAGGATCGAGGAGGGCATGAGCGCGACATGCAGGCGGTATTTCTAACGCCATTCGGCGCAGGCCGCAATCTCGACATGCTGCAGATGGGACTGCGTTCCACATCTTCGTGTTTCTCGATAGACTGCGACGCCTCGGCAGACGGACTGTCCGTTGCGACAGTTCAGGCAAGGCCCGCATTTGACCATGTTCCATCGATACAAGAACGAATTCGACCAGTTGGGCGCGATGTTCAAACGTGCATCGAAAACGCTCGGCAACAGGGGAGTCATCTCTCCGCTGCTCGCATTGGTGATTTGCGGGCTGCTGCTGGTCGTCTTCCAGCATCTGTCGCAAGCGGTCGACTATCGCTCGGTGATCCGTCAATTGCGCGATCTGAGCCCTGACGAGTGGTGTGCGGCGCTCGCGGCCACCGCGGAGCTACGTTGCGCTCGTCGGCCGGGACGCCGTCGGTTTGCGCTATCTCGGCGCGCTGACGGGCGGCGCAGTGTGCGCGCGCGTCTACGGCGTAGCGGGCGTCACGCCGGCGCAGATCGGCCGCATGACGGTGTTCACGAGCGTTTCGCTCGCACTCGCGCTTGTTCTGATGACCGCGCTCGGCATGGTCTGCCTCGCCGACACGCTCGCGCCGATGCTGCATCTCACGCCGCTCATGGTGCACTGAGGCGGCCTCGCGCTCCTCACGGCGTTCGTACTGCTGGCATTGTGCTCTGCCGCCGCGAAACGCGCGCCATCCGCACGCGCTGGAACTGGCTTTCATTCGATATTCCCGCGCGCCGCGATCTGATCGAACAGGTCGCGCTCGGCGTTCTGGACGTAGTGGCCGCGGGCCTCGCGCTCTGGGCGCTGCTGCCGCATGCCGACGTCGGCTTCGTCACATTTATCACGGTCTATGCCGCGGCCATGCTGCTCGGCATGATCGTTCATACGCCGGGCGGCGTCGGCGTGTTCGAAGCGGCGATGGTCTTCACGCTGAAGGGCAGCGTACAGACGCATCAGATGCTCGCCGCGCTGCTCGCGTACCGTGCGATTTACTTTGGTGTCCCGTTGATCGTGTGGGCGGGTCTCCTCGCAGGTTTCGAAGGCCGCGCGCTGAAAAGCCGTTTGCCGCTGCGCCAGCCCGCGACCGCGGCGGCTCACGCCACTCTTTCTGAGCCTCGTCACGTTCGTGGTGGGCGGCATGCTGGTGATTTCGAGCGCTACACCCGCCTTCTGGGCGCGTATCCACATCCTGCGTCACGTAGTGCCGCTGTGGGTGCTCGAACGCTCGCAGATGCTGCGCAGCGTACTCGGTGTGTTGCTGCTGTTCGTAGCGCGGTCTTTTGCGCCGACTCGACGCTGCCTAGTGGATGACGCTGCTGCTCGCCGTGCTGAGCCTCGCGTTGTCGCTCACGAAGGGTCTCGCATTCGTCGAAGTGGGCGTGCTGTGCATGCTGATCGCGCTGCTGCTCGGCACACGTCAGCGCTTCAATCGTCATTCGTCGCTCTTCGCCGAGCGCTTCACGGCGGGCTGGCTCGTGTCGGTCGCGATGGTGCTGATGCTCGCCACGTGGGTGATGCTGTTTGCGTTCCGCGACGTGCCTTATACGCGCGACCTGTGGTGGCAATTCGCATTCGACGAGCGTGCGCCGCGCGCGCTGCGCGCCACGCTCGTCGTGAGTCTGTTCGCCGCGACGTTCTCGTTCTGGCAACTGCTGCGTCCCGAGCCGGGCCGTTTCGTCAAGCCCGCGCCGGAAGATCTCACCGATGCCGCGCGTATAGTGCGTGCGTAGGAACGCAGCGATGCGGGCCTCGCGTTGATGGGCGACAAGAGCTTTCTCTTTTCCGAGTCCGCAAGGCTTTCCTGATGTACGCCAAAAACGGCCGTACGTGGGCGGCTTTGCATGATCCGGTCGGTCCGCGCGAAGAGTGGGCCGCGCCACCGTCGATCTTACGTTCGACGAACTCTCGAAGCAGCACATCCGCTACATGGTTGGCGGCCGCTCGCTGCTTGCACACGACGAACGACTGTTCCGCTTCGAGTTTCCCGAGCGGCCGGGCGCGCTGATGAAATTCCTGGAGTCGATGGCGCCGAACTGGAATATCAGCCTGTTTCACTATCGCAATCAGGGCGCGGACTACAGTTCGATCCTCGTTGGCATTCAGGTGCCGGAAAGCGATAATGCGGCGTTCGATCGGTTCCTCGCGACGCTCGGTTATCCGTGTATTGGGAAGAGACGAAGAACCCGGTCTATCGGCTGTTTCTTGCGTAACTGGGAACACAGGAAAGGACTCGAAAACATATGCCGCTCACGCTTGTCGACAAGCTTGTCGTAGCCATTTCGTCGCGCGCACTGTTCGACTTCGAGGAAGAGAACCGTGTGTACGAAGAAGGCGACCTGCAGGCTTACGAGGCATTGCAGCGCGCGCGGCTCAACGTGCCGGCGAAGCCCGGCGTCGCGTTTCCGCTGATTCGCAAGCTGTTGGCGTTGAACGCGGGCGGGCATCGCGTGGAAGTGGTAATCCTGTCGCGCAGCGATCCGATCAGCGGCTTGCGCGCGTTTCACTCGTGCCGGGAACATGGTCTTACGATCGAGCGCGGCGTGTTCACGCGCGGCCGCGCACCGTTCGGTTATCTGAAGCCGCTGAACGCGTCGCTGTTTCTGTCGGCGAATCAGGCCGACGTGCGTGACGCGCTCGCTGCCGGATTTCCGGCCGCGCACGTTCTGCCCGAATCGGCAAAAATGGCGAGTACGTATCCGGACGAAATCCGCATCGCTTTCGACGGCGACGCCGTGCTGTTTTCCGACGAAGCCGAGCGCGTGTTCCAGAAGGACGGCCTGCGCGTGTTCGTCGGTCACGAGATACACAACAAGGATGTGCCGCTCGCGGACGGTCCGCTTAAATCGCTGCTCGAAGCATTGCACCGCTTGCAGAAACTCGCGGACGACGCCGCGCCCATGCATATTCGTACGGCACTGGTCACGGCGCGCTCCGCACCCGCGCACGAACGCGCGATCCGCACATTGATGGCGTGGAACATCGAAATCGACGAAGCAATGTTCCTCGGCGGCCTCGACAAGAGCGCATTTCTGCGCGAGTTCGAGCCGGACTTTTTCTTCGACGACCAAATTGGCCATTGCGAATCGGCCCGCGTCGTGACAGCGACCGGGCACGTGCTGAGTGGCATCGTGAACGCATCATGACACCTGAACAGTCACCGCTGGGTAAGCTTTCTGCTTACACCGAACAATACGACGCTTCGCTGCTGTTTCCGATCGCGCGCAAGAACGCGCGCGAGGCGATCGGCATTAGCGCGCAGTTGCCGTTTTTCGGCACCGACATCTGGAACGCATACGAACTCTCGTGGCTGAATTCGCGCGGCAAGCCGCAGATCGCCGTGGTCACGTTCTTCGTGCCGGCGGATTCGCCGAACATCGTCGAGTCGAAGTCGTTCAAGCTGTATCTCGGTTCGTTCGCGCAGACGTCGTTCGATTCGATCGAAACCGTCCGCGACACGATCAGGCGCGACGTGTCCGCTTCCTGCGGCGCGACGGTGTCGGTGCATCTCACCGCGCCGAACGATTTCGCGAAATTGCAGATGGAAGAATTCGACGGTATGTCGCTGGATCGTCTCGATCTGGACGCTGACATCTATCAGCCGGACGCTTCGTTGCTGAAGGCCGCGCTGGAAGAGTCGCCGGTTGAAGAAACGGTGTTCTCGAATCTGCTGAAATCGAATTGCCCGGTGACGGGCCAGTCCGACTGGGGCAGCGTGCAGATTCACTACGTGGGCCCGCAGATCGATCACGCGGGACTGTTGCGATACATCATCTCATATCGCAATCACACGGGGTTTCACGAGCAATGCGTCGAGAAGATTTTTTTCGACATTCTGAAGACCTGCAAGCCGGTCAAGCTCGCGGTCTATGCGCGCTACACGCGGCGCGGCGGGCTGGACATCAACCCGTTCCGCACGAATTACAACCTGCCGATGCCGGACAACATGAGGCTCGCGCGGCAGTAATCGCCTCGGAAGTCCACGCCGATTACGGCGTTTGGGCTAGGCGTGCCGCTCCATGGCGAAGCGGCACGCCTAGCCCGGAAACATCAAGTCTTCAATAAGGCCTTCTTGTAGGCCACGCAATCCACTTCGACCTTGCAGTCGATCACTATCGACGATACCGCGCACGCCCGTACCGGCGGATTTTCGCCGAAGTACTCCTTGAAAACCTTGTTAAACCTTGTTGAACGACGCGAAGTCGCGCGGATCGTCCAGCCACACGCCGCAGCGAACCACGTGCTCCGCGCCGTAGCCGGCTTCCTTCAGAATCGCCATCACGTTCTGGATCGCCTTGTGCTATTGTTCGACGATACCGCCGTTGATCACTTCGCCGTTTTCCATTAGCGTCTGACCGGACACGTAGAGCCAGCCGTCCGCTTCGACCGCACATGCAAACGGCATATGTTGACCGCCCGTGCCCTTGCCACCTTCAGCGCCATATCGCTTCATCATTCAACTCCTTGAAAAAAGTCCGGCGCGCCATGCAACGCAATGAGGCGTCACGCGCGAGCGCCACACAAACTGAAAATTTAGAACGCGCCTTCCGCGTCGGCCTTCGACGGCACGCCGCGTGCGACGAAGTGGCCGGCGCGCTCGCCCGTCACCTTGCCGTCACGATAGGTCAGCACGCCGTTCACCCATACGGCATCGATGCCGTCCGTCGCCTGCTGCCGCTTCTCGAACGTTGCGGCATAGAAATTCCGACGCAAATACCAGCACGCGAGAGCGCTTTGCCAGCTCATTGGACACTCCTTTTCTTGTAGTGTCCCACCATCGTACGTGCGTTCTGATCGATGCCGGTGGACGGCAGCTTCTAATCCCAAAAAGTGCGCGTGCCACCGGCAATCGAATGGAAGTGGATCAATTGGCTGGCAGAACCTGTCCGCGAATTTCGCCCATTGGATTTTGCGCGGTGTGAACGTTGAAGTACCATTGCCCTGCTCAGATCCGTCACCTGCTGTTCGGTGAGTGCGGCCGATCCTTTGATAGGGCTCGCGAGCGCATCCTTGCCAATCGGCACCTGAACCTTGGCGTTCTGTCCTACCGGCGCGGGACCGTGGAAATGCGCGGCGGTCGCCGGACCGCTCAGGCCTTCGTACGTGACGGTCCACTGCAGCGATTGAGTCGACGTGTCGAACGTTGCGTTCAACATGCCGTGCCCGTGACTCACGCGCGGCGGCACTTCACTCGACGGTTCGAGATCAGCCTTCAACGCCACCGTATCGGCAAGGGCGACTCCCGACGCCAACGCCCACAACACCACTGCAACGTTCAGCTTTCGTATTGCACTCATGGTCTTCTCCGACTGAATGCACCGCCACGCCGACGTTCGGCGCGCGCGGAGCCACCACATACTAGTGCAAATTCAGAGAAGACGTTCGCGCCGGAAAACGGCGCGTGGGCGGGCGATCCGCGGCAAATCCGAACGCCGTCTATTACGTCGGATCGCGGCCGCTGAACGCTTCAATCGAATTATCCAAACAATTAATTGCAGAATCTGAAGTGAATCGCCGGAGTTATCCTGGTTATGCTTCTTCCTGCGAGAAGTGACTCCTTCATCGAGGGAAGTTTCCAAATCTTTAACGCAGCTTCGGCCGCGTTTTTTCGCCCTGACTTTTGTTTCGCGCAGTGAGTCAGCCGAGCAAGGCGGCTTGCTGTTCGATGCCGTCTAGCATGACGTTGCACCGCGAGACGAGTTCGAGTCCTTCGCTGCGCACACGTTCCGGCGTCTTACCGGCGAGGTAGCGACGGTAGTTCTCCAGCGCCTCGATGAGCGGCGGATACTGCAGCACACTCGCCGCGCCCGTCACACGATGAAGCCACTCGCGCACGTGCTTCACCTCGCAGCGCTTTGACGGTCGACTCGCTGCCCCACAGCCGCGTCATATGACTGAGATCGACCGGCACGAACGACATGCCTGCAGGCTCGGCATCACCGGACGCAACCGGGTTTTCTGTCAACATGCTCTGCCGAACGCTCTCCGTGCCCGCGCCGAACCAGCGGTTCAGGTAGTCGCGCAATGTAGCGAGGCGCATGGGCTTCACGAGACTGTCGTCCATGCCCGCGTCGCGGCAGAGGTTGAGGTCTTCGGGCGCGGTGTTAGCGGTAATGCCGAGAATCGGCAGACGATGCGCGCCGCCTCGCTCGCCATCACGCACGCGCCGCGTCAGTTCGTAGCCTGAAACGTTCGGCATGTGGCAATCCGTAATCAGGCAGCCGTAGCGTGTGCGTTCGAGCGCGGCCAGCGCTTCGGCGCCGTCGTTCGCGACGTCGCACGCAAAATCGAGCAACGCCAGCTGATGACGGATCAGTTTCTGATTCGCAGGATGATCTTCAGCGACGAGAATCAGCCGCCCACTGGCAATAGCCTGTGCCTGTCACACGTCACAACCGGCGGCAAGCCGGTCATGGCGGCGGTACAAGCGGCGCCGAGTCCACGCCAGGAAATCGGATTGATGCTGACCCGCACGTTGTTGTCGACGATGCGATAGCCCGTTGACTTCGGCTTTTCAGTGAGGCGGATGATGCGCGGACCTGCGCTCGCGCACTCCGGCAGAAGAACGGCTTCGCTCGTGAAAATCAGATCGGCGTTGGCGAACACGTGCGGATTGCATGATTCCGCGGAGCGTGCCGGCACGGCTCCGCAGTTCGAGCCCGAGCGCCGTGCCGAAATGCATCAGCGCTTTGCACACCGCCTCGTCCTCGCAGATCACCAGACCGCGCTTGCCGCGCAGGCCGCTTACCGAGTACCGTTCCGCTTCGACGGGCATCGCGATTCGCACAGCCATGCGTGTGCCGCGTCCCAGTTCACTTTGCAGGGTGAGCGTGCCGTTCATGAGGTCGATCAGCTTGCGGCAGATCGTCAGGCCAAGTCCGATGCCGCCGAAGCGGCGCGTCGTGGAAGATTCCGCCTGCACGAACGGTTCGAACAGCTTCGTCTGAACGTCCGGCGCGATGCCGATGCCGGTATCAGCCACTGTCATTTCGATCGTCTGAACGCCCTCTTCCTGCGACGCCACGAACAGTTGTACGTCCACTTCTCCAACCGGCGTGAACTTGATCGCGTTGCCAAGCAGGTTGAACAGAATTTGCCGCAACCGCACGCTGTCGCCCCGCAACGTAACCGCGACGTCCGGCGCAATATCGACGCGCACCTTCAGGCCTTTCTCGTGCGCGCGGCCCGCAAGCAAACCGACCGCGTTATCGACCATTTCGCGTATGTCGATGGGCTCGGCTTCGATCGTCAGACGGCCCGCTTCGATCTTCGAGTAATCGAGCAGGTCGTCGAGAATCTGCAGTAGCGCGCCCGCCGATTCGTGGATCATGCAAAGCATTTCGCCTTGGTCCGCGTTGAGTTGCGTGCGCTCAAGCACTTCCACGAGTTCCAAGACACCGTTTATGGGCGTGCGGATTTTGTGGCTCATCATCGCGAGGAAATCGTCTTTGGCGCGCGAGGCGGCCTCGGCCATGCGCAGGCACGGGCCAGTTCTTCGGAGCGCGCGTGCTCCGCGCTGGCGTCCACCCAATAGCCGCTCCAGACGACACTCCGATCGGGCTCGCGGCAAGGTACGAGTTCGGCGCGCGCCCATCTGATTTCCTGCCCGTTCGCAAAGCGGAATTCCATATGCACCGGTGACTCGCAACGCACCGAACGTTCGAGCTCGGCCAGCACGAAGGGCCGGTCTTCGGCGCACACACGCTCGAAGTCGAACTGTTCGGCGCTCGCGGGCCAATCGGCTGCACGCCGAGCAGATGCTGCGTGTCGCCGCCGATATAGGGAAACGAGTACGCGCCTTCCGGCGTGCGGCGCAACTGGAAAACCACGGCCGGCAGCGAACGCGTGACGTCGGCGAGGCGCAGCTCGGTTTCACGCGCGCGCATTTCGGCGCGCCGGATATCGGTGATGTCGACCATCGTTCCCAGCACGCAGGCCGGCTGCTCTTTCGCGTCGCGGCAAACGCTTGTCCAGAACAGGCCATGCCGCAAATCGTCCGGCGTGCGTTCAAACTGCAACTCCACCTGGGCGCGCTCGGTGTCGTTCAGCATCTCGCGCGTAATCTCGTCGAGCAGGTGGCTGTTCGCCTCGCCCCACGTGCCCACTTCCATCGTCGTGCGACCAATCAGGGCGTCGCGGCTCTTGCCGCACACGTCCTCTTACGCACGGTTGATGGCGATATAGCGCCCTTCGAGGTCTTTGGTCACGAGCGGATAGGGCACCATCTTCATCATGGTTTCCTGGAAGTTCAGTTGTAGCGCGAGTTGCTGCTCGGTTCTCTTGCGCAGCCGCATTTCGCGCTGAAGCAGCAGATACGCGTGCAACGTGACGAGCAGCACGAAGCCTATGCCGATCAGCAACGGCAAGAGGCGCACGGCCGTCACGCTCCATGTGCCACTCGCTGGTGTATTGACCGTCGCCGGCTCCGCCGACGACGCCGGCGACTTCGGGAAGGCCTGCTCAGGCGCAGCCGGCGCTGTACGGCTCACGGCCGGAGCCGACGTCTTTTCGAAATTATCTGTTAGCCAACGTGCGCGAATCGCCACCTCTTCGGCAGGATTCAATGACGACAACGCGAGGTTGAGTTGATCGCGTAATGCCACGAGGTTTCGCGGCATGGCGAAGCGCAACTCTGAAGTTCTCCAGCTTTGCTCAACCGCGATGCGGAGCGTCTGAAGCGGTTCCGACGAGAGCGCATAGCGGACGGTCGGCGTGAAACCGAGATATGCATCCGCGTCGCCGTGTACGACGGCCGAGAGCGCCTCATGCGTCGTGCGATACGTGATGATCCGCGCGCGTGGGAAGCGCTCGCGCATCGAGCATTCGAGTGCAAAGCTCTTTTCCACCGCGATGTGTGCGGAGGCAAGTTGAGTGGGGCTTTCGAATTCATGGCTGTCGTCGCGAACGACGACCGACACGGACGCGCGGAAATACGGTACCGTAAAGTTCACGCAGCGCTCGCGCTCAGGCGTGCAGGCGACGCTCATGAGCAGATCGACATGGCCGGCACACGCCGCCGCCAGCAAATGCGGCATATCGGCGAAGACTTTGGTCTGAATGTCGACATTGGGTCCGACGAGCGCGTGCAAATAATCGGCGCTCATGCCGGTGACGCGCTCGCCCTGCAATGAATCGAACGGTGGCCAGCCATTGGCCAGCACACCGACGGTGAGCGTGGAAGGGAAAGGATTGGTCGTCGCGCTGCCTGGGTGCAGCGAAAAGAGCTGTGCTGCGGCGAGCGCTTGTGCCGCTGTCCAGCACAGAAGTACGAAGAGACAAGCGCGTTTAAACCGGAACGCGCGAAGGATCAAGGCAAGGCATTCCTGGAAATTCGGCGGGGGAAGGAATCGCATCGCGCATCCCTCACTCGAAATTGCCACGCGCAGAAAGTGCTGCAGTAGCGAGAACAGCATGCCTGCCGCGATCGTGCCTGACATGGGCGCAGCCCAGAAGAGCCACAACTGGTCGAGTGCCCAATCGCCGACGAATAGCGCCTGAGCCGTGGAGCGTGCCGGATTGATCGAACCGTTCGTGACGGGAATCGAAACGAGGTAAATCAACGTCAGGCAGACACCCAATGCGAGCGGCGCAACGCGCTGCAGCTTGCGACGATGGGCCATCAGCAGACTCGTCATGACGAACGCAAAGGTCAGCACCGATTCGGTCATCCAAGCCGAGCGCAACGCGTAGTCGGCGGGAGAATGGTCGCCGAAACCGTTCACCGCAAATTCGCTCACGCCGAGCTGAAACCCTAGGCGGCCGCTCACCAGACAAAGCAGCAGCGCGGCGGTGACCGTCGCGCCGAGAATCTGCGCCGCGATGTACGGCAGCAGATCATCGCCAACCGGAAAACGATGCACAACCGTGAAGCCCACCGTGACAGCCGGATTGAAATGCGCGCCCGAACTGCCGCCGAGCACGTATCGCGCGATAGCGAGCGCGAGGCCGAATGCCAACGACACTTCCAGCACGCCGCAATCCTGCTGGATCGCGCCGGTGTTCAGAACGAGACTGCCGCACCCGATGAACACCAGCCACGCCGTTCCCACACCCTCGATCAACAACCGCTTGCCCAGCGCGACCATGCTGCCTCCACGTTCTCTCTGTGAAGCAGACGGTCGTTCGGAAAAGGTTTAACGCATCTACCTGAATTGCCCGGCACCGGGACGTTCGTCATGACGGAATTGAGATTTCTTCATGCGACGCCGACGTAAAGCCGCAGCGCGAATTCAAGACCATGGAATGGCACGATCGGGCAACCAATCAGAAGACTCCTAAACTATCTTCGTGAACAGCCGGCACTCAGGAACACGACGATGCGTGTCATGCGAGGCCGATCTGCCGCGCATACCGGATCAGATCGGATTCGCTATTGAGCCCGAACTTGCGCATCGCGGTGCGCTTCTGCGTGCTAATGGTTTTGCCGCTTCGCCCGAGCCGCGTCGCGATCTCATGCACGGCAAAACCTTGCACGTATAGCGCTGAAAGACCTCCCACTCACGCGCGCTTAAATCGCTCGAACGAAGTTGCGGACGCGTGTCGGCGGCTTCCAGCGAGGTACGCACCCGATGCGACAGATAGACGTTGCCGGCCACGACGGAATCGATCGCCTCGAGCAGCGAACCGGCCGTGTCGCGCTTGTCGACAATCCCGCCGACACCGAGGTGCAACAGCCCCCACAGCATGTGCGCATGACGGATCATGGTGAGCACGACGACGCCCGGATGCAATCTTCCGCGCAACCAGGCGCCGCAGAAACGACACGGCATTGCTCGCGCCGTGAAGGCCCGGCATGTTGATCTCGGAAACGACGACGTCGCACGCGCACGTGTCGAGCATTTCGGCGAGGCCGTCGGTATGCGCGGCCTCGCCGGTAACGTGCATGTTTAGCGCACCGTGTAGTAATCGCCTGACGCCAACGCGAACACAATCGTGATCGTCGGCGACGATGACGCGAATCTTCTGGTTCATTTTTTTGTCTTGCCGACCGGCGCGCCTCGCACCTCGCGTGCTTCCCTAGGCTACCACCAGGTCATCTACTGTTCGCCGCGCCGTGGAGGCGCGACACTCATGCACACTCACGCGATCAGCGCCTACGCGTGGACGGCTTCCTCACGCTTTCCTCGGCGATCACGCCGTGCTCCACGGCAAAGCAGAACAGTTCCGCATCGCTCTCCAGCGGGAGCTTGCGCATCGCCGTGCATTTCTGCGCGCTGATCGTCTTCACGCTACGGTCCACACGCGCCGCAATCTCCGTGACGCCGAATCCCGACGCGTAATGCGTAAAGACTTCGAGCTCACGGCGCGACAGCATTTTGCGCACGTAGTCGAGCCGTTGAATGAGCGTGGCGTCGGCGATCAGCGCGCGCACCGCCGGGCCGACATAACACTCGCGCGCGAGCGCCGTGACAATGGCGACATGAATCAGGTCGATCCGGTCGCGCTTGCTGAGCAAGCCCTCCACGCCGAGCGAAATAACGCTTTGCAGAACGGCCGCGTCTGTTTCCATGGTGAGCACGACGAGCGCTACGTTCGGAAAGTGCTGCCTGAACATGCGAATGGCTTCGAGCGCGTCCGGCTCGAATTCACCCGGCATGTACAGGTCCATCAACACCAGATCGCAGACATTGCGTTCGAGTTGCTCGAACAGTTCGCTCGTGTCGGCAGCGCGTCCGACGGCTCGAAGATTGGAAAAGCTGTTCAGCAGATTTTCGATGGCCAGCAGAACCAGTGGATGATCGTCTGCAATGATGGCTCGAACGGGGACGCTTATTTCGGCGGTTTCGTTCATCGTCTTTTTCTCCTCCGTTTTCTTCAATTTTTCGCCGCGCTATTCGGGGCTATCCGGACAAAAAGCGATGATTAAACATCTGTACCAGAATCACTATCAGAGCGGTCCGAATACCCTTATCCATTCCGAATAGAATTTGCTTAGATATGCGATTAAAAATTAAGAATCCGATGTGAGTGGACGTATGAAAATAAGCCGGGGTCGTTAGTGACGCCGAGTCTCGTCATGGTTTCGCGTTTGCGGCGCATCACGGTCGTACGGTGACATCCGAGAGTCGCTGCTATTTTCGCAATCGATTCGCCGCTCACCACGCGGCGCACGACTTCGGTTTGTCTGCCCATCAATCGGGGCAAAGACTCCGGGTCCGCGGCGTAGATCGAGTCGCTTTGGCAGGCCGACGTGTCGGGCGACGCAAGCGCCTTGCGCACCGTGCGGCCGATGTAGCAGTCGCCGCCGCGAACCGCTTCGATGGCAACGCGCAAATCGCGCATCGACTGAGATTTGCTGAGCACGCTCACTTCGCCGTCTGCAAGCAGTGCATGAAGGATCGCGCCGTTCGTCAGCGTGGTGACGACGATGCGAAACTGTGGCCACGCGCGACGAATATGCGTAACGAGATCGAGGCCGTCGATGACGAGCACGAGGCCAAGTTCACCGTTGCTCAGGTGATGATAGCCCGAGCGCAAAAACACCGCTGTTGTCGGGATGCCCGAAAACGCCGCCGAAAAGCTCGCGTTCGCGGCAAATCCCACGCCCAGCACTTTCCACCGATGACCCGCCGCCCGCGCGCCGTTCGCTTCTCCGGATACCGCCAGATTGCTGCTCATGACTTCCTCCGCTATCGATCTAGAGTTATCCTACGGCTGCGCTTTCCATCGGAAAAGCCGGAATTTTAGATGTTATCCATCGTATATTACGAATCATGAGCCAACGTGGATTCGACCTCGCACAGTTACGGACTTTCGTCGCCGTCGCCGAATCGGGCAGTGTATTGGCGGGCGCAGAGCGCGTGTTCCTGTCGCAGTCGTCGGTGAGCGAACAGTTGAAGAAACTGGAGGAGCGAGCGGGCCAGACGCTCTTCGTGCGCAGCAAGCAGGGTGTGAGCGCCACGCCCGCCGGTAGCCGGCTGCTCGATTCAATCATGCACGACGATCATTGCGATGAGCGAGGCGGCGTTCGACGACCTGCAAGGCCGCTCGCTCGACGGCGAATTGCGTATCGCCATCACCGATCACTACCGCCCGCACGACATCGCGTGGATTCTGAAAACGTTCTCGGAACAATATCCACGCCTGAAGCTAGCTGCACGTCACGGTTTTGCCTAGCGCGGTGATCGACAGCAGCGCGGGCGACGACGCATCTTTCGACATCGGTCTCTCGCTGCGCCTCGTCACTGGCGATGCGCGCGCGGCGTCCCGGCGCGCCGAAGCGCAGAGCACCGTCGTGCGGCGCGAGAAGCTGCTGTGGGTCAGCGCGTCCGACACCGGCCCGCGCTTTGCCGCGCCCTATTCGCTCGTGCTGCTGCCGTCGAGTTGCCAGTTGCAGCGCTTCGTCGCCAAGCTGCTCGACGAGCACAAGGTGCCGTACGTCGTGTCACATTCGGCGTCCGGCATCGCGGGTTTGCAACTCGCGCTTAAAGCCGGTCTCGGCATTTCGTGTCTGAACGAGTCGTCGGTGGGCGGCGGCGTGGTCGCGTGTTCGCCGGATGTCGGGCTGCCCGCGCTGCCGGCCGTCGAGTTTTATCTGCTGCCCGGACGTATCGGCGAAAGCGAATTCGTCAGCAACGCGCGTACGGCATTGATGCGGCTCTTCAGTTAAACGATGCGGCAACGCGATTTCAACGTGAACCTTGCCGTGGATCAAAGACGGAGGCAAATGCGAAATTGAAACGTTGAAAGCGCTTCACCGCCCACCTATGATGAATCCGATAGATCAATTCAGCGCGGGTACCGGCTTGCTGACCGGCATCAGGCAGAGCGGCCCGACGGCAACGAGGCGTCGATTGAAGCGCCGCATGAATGCCCGCAACGACATCACATTACGTCATGTCCGAAACGATTCGCAGCGCTGTCTCACTCCGCATTTATCGCAGTAGCAAGCCACCATACATCAATCATATCTCGCATTGAAGATTAAGTCCGATTTACCGCTGCGATACATGCAGCCGCAATAATGATGCAGCCGCAATAACGGAAGAACGGGCAAGACCGCAAGACTGCAACGCCGCATCGCGCAAATCCTCACAAGGACTCCGTGCGAACGCGCGCGAATAATGAATGAATCACAAAAAAGAACGCTCCCCAACGAGGCTAGACGTGCATCGTAGAACTATCGGATCTTCGATTCTGTTCGTGCTTTACGCGACGTGGAGCATCGCTGCATGCGCGGCTTTCGGCGCATCCGGCACGATGCCGTCCGCGATGGACGAGCGCGTGCGCGCCTGCACGTCCTGTCACGGCGTGCAGGGCTAGGGGCTGAACGACGATTATTTCCCGCGCATCGCCGGTAAACCCGCTGACTATCTGTTCAACCAGCTCACGGCGTTTCGCGATGGCGGCCGTACTTATCCGCCAATGGGTTATCTGGTCGCGTTTCTTCCCGACGACTATCTGCGCAAGATCAGCCAGTATTTCGCCGACCTGCAACCGCCCTATCCGAACGCAGACCAGAGCAACGTCGCACCCACCGTGCTCGCAGCCGGCAAGCGGCTCGTCACCGAAGGCGACGCGGCGCGCAAGATTCCTGCGTGTATCGCCTGCCACGGGGCGAGCATGACGGGCACGCAGCCCGGCATTCCCGGTCTGCTCGGTCTTGTATGCGAGTTTATATCGCGCCGGGCATATGGGCACCTGGCGCTCGGGCACGCGTCACGCGCTGGCGCCGGATTGCATGCACGCCATCGCTATCAAGCTCACCGACAAGAACATCACCGCCGTGTCGAGTTGGCTCGCGCGCCAGCCGCGTCCCGCCGATCCACGCCTCGCGCCGGCATCGACATCGAAGCTGCCTCTCGCATGCGGGAGTCAACCGCAATGAAGCCGACACTTCGCTTGCCGCGCGCCGCTCTGGCCGCCATCGTGGTTGTTGCGGCCGCCACGTTCATGGCGAGCGGTGGCTTGCCGGGCAGCGCATCGCTGTTCGTCGAAGCACACGCCGCCGACGCACGCGCCGAAGCCTCGGGCAAGACAGCAAGCAACAGGACAGGCAACACCGCGAGCGCAATGGCTGGCAACTCGGCAGGCAACCCGACCGCAACCGCCAGCACCGACACACGTCCCGACATCGTCAAGCGCGGCGAATATCTGGCGCGCGCGGGCGACTGCGTGGCGTGTCACACGGCGCCGCGCGGCAAGCTGTTCGCAGGCGGCCTCTCGATGGAAACGCCGTTCGGCACGCTGTATTCGCCGAACATCACGCCGGACGCGCAATACGGCATCGGCACGTGGAGCTAGGACTCGTTCTTCCGCATGATGTGCACCGGCCACACGTCCGAAGGCACGCTGATCTATCCTGCCATGCCGATCGCGCAATACACGAAGGTCACGCACGAAGACTCGGACGCGATCTTCGCGTACCTGCAATCCGTCACGCCGGTGCGTCAGCCGAATCACAAGCACACGCTGCGCTTCCCGTTCAACCAGCGCAAGCTGCTCTACGGTTGGCGCACGCTGTATTTCCGCGAGGGCGAGTTCAAGCCCGATCCGACGCGCTTGGTCGAATGGAATCGCGGCGCTTATCTCGTCGAAGGTCTTGGGCACTGCACGATGTGCCACACGAAGATCAACATGCTCGGCGGCTCGTTGCAAAGCGAGCAGTTCGCGGGCGGCCTGATTCCGGTGCAGAACTGGTATGCGCCGTCGCTCACGTCGGACAAGGACGGCGGTCTCGGCGACTGGAGCATCAAGGACATCGTCGATCTGTTGCAGGCGGGCATCTCCCGTCTATGGCCCGATGGCCGAAGTCACGTATCACAGCCTGCAATACATGACGGACGACGACATCAGGGCGATGGCCGTCTATCTGAAGACCTTGCCAGACAAGAGCGGCCGCAAGTCCGGACCGTCCGCGCCGACCAATACCAACGTGTTCGCGCTCGGCGAAAAGATCTACGCCGACAAGTGCGCGCTATGTCACGGTGCAAAAGGCGAAGGCCAGTTGCAGCACTATCCGCCGCTCGCGGGCAACCAGTCGATCGAAATGGACTCCGGGACTCCGCCGTGAATCCGATCCGCATCGTGCTGAACGGCGGCTTTCCGCCGGGTACGATGCGCAATCCCGAGCCGTACGGCATACTGCCCTTCGGCTAGGAGCTGAACGACACCGACGCGGCCGCCGTCGTCACCTACATCCGCACCGCGTGGGTCAATCACGGCCAGCCGGTGACCTCAAGCGAAGTCAACGAATTGCGCAAGGCGCCGCTGTATTGAGCCGCGGCCATAGGAGAACGCCGAGATGGAAGCGAACGATACTCGCAACGAGGTTGTGCCAACCGACGACGTAGAGCGCGTCGTCGCGGCCGGGCCACACGGTGCGATTGCGCTTGCCGGAGTCGCCGTGCCGTTCATCAACGCGAGGCCTTCTTTCGGCGCGAGCGCGAGCGGCGCGTGACCGAGCGCGTGCCAGACGTCGCGCACGCTGCCTTCGAACATCACGTCGCGTTCGCCGGCGAGCACGGCGGCCACGTACGAAAGCGGCGTGAGATCGCCGCTCGCGCCCACCGAGCCTTCCGCCGGAATGCGCGGCAGCACGCGATGATTGATCAGATCGGCGAGACGCTCCAGCAGCACGGAACGCACGCCGGAAAAACCGTACGCGAGCGAGTTCAGACGCGCGGCGATGACGGCGAGCGTCTGCGCGTCGTCGAGATACTGGCCCATGCCGCAGCCGTGGTAACGCGTGAGTTGCAACGGCAGCGCTTCGACGAGTTCCATCGGCACGTCGACGACGCACGCGTTGCCATAGCTCGTGTTGACGCCGTAGACGGCCTTGCCTTCGGCCAGATGCCGGCGCAGGAAATCCGCGCCGCGCTGGATCGGCGTTCAATGCAACCGGCGCGTGCTGCTGCGCGATTGCGACGACTTCCTCGAGGCTCAGCTTGCGCGCGCCGATCACCACTTCGTTCGCGCGGGCATGATGAGTGGAGCGTGCGTCGGTTGCGTCGATCAGATCATGCGGTCATTTGCGCTTCGTTTGGGGCTGGCCCAGAAATCGAAGAAATTGAACCATTGATAAGGTGCCTTGCGGCAATAGTGTTCGAGCCGCACCGCGTAGCGCTGCGCCCATGCGGCGAGATGTTGCGCGCGTTCGCGGCGCGGCAGCTCGATGCGCTCGGCAAACGTCTCGAAGTAAAGACGGTAATCGCCCTGCTCTTTCAGGCAGAAAAAGAGATACACCGGGCAACCCAACGCGTGTGCGAGCACGTACGTGTCTTACGCGAACGACGCCGTGGAGCCCAGGAATTGCGCTTCGGTCGTGCGGCCCGCTTCGTACTCGGGCACGCGGTCGCCGACGATCACGAGCAGTTCTCTCGCGTCCACGCGCTCCTGCATCATCATCGCGGTCTCGGGGCCGAAGTCGCTCACTTCGATCAGATGCCGCGCAAAGTCGCTATTCGCCGACGCCAGCACGCTGTTGAAACGCCGTGTATGTTCCGTATAGACGACGGCCGTCACCTTCGCATACGCGTCCTGCGCGGCGAGCGCACGCGTCATCTCCAGATTGCCGAGATACGCGCCGATCACGAGCGCGCCTTTCCCGCTTGCCACGAGCGCGTGGAATGCCGAGGGATTTTCGAACGTGACGTCGGTATTGTTCACGCGGCCGGACCACGCCACGAGTTTGTCAAAACCGGATTGCGCGAACGGCCAGCATATGGCGATAGGCCGAGAGCCAGCCCGGCCACGGCACGGGATGGCTCTTCGTGTTGGCTTGCGGCGCAGCTTCGCCCAGACGCCTGAAGTAATTGTCCGACGCTTCGCGCGCGGCACGGCCCGTCACGAGAAAATACGCGACGATCGGATGCAGCCAGAGCGCCGTGAAACGGCGGCCAAACAGCTTGCAACTGAGCGCGAGCAGCGACATGCCGAGGTGACTGCCGCGCTCGGCGATACGCCACAAGTCCTGCGTGCCTTGCTCTTCCGCCGTGTTCGTTTCAGCGGCAATCACACGCTTGCGAGGCATGAACTTATACGCGAGCAGCATCGGCAGACGGCACAGCATGCCGATCACGAGCCGCGTATGACTGCGGCTGATTCGCACGTTGTCCCACAGCACGTCGAAATGCGAAACGCCATCCGTTGCATATGTGACGTGCGTGGGAATCGCACGAAATGCCGCGCGCCGCCAGGCCAGTACAGACGCACGAGAATTTCGATGTCGAAGTCCATGCGCGTGGGCAACTGCACGCTGTCGATCAACTCGCATGCAAGCGCGAGCGGATAGAGGCGGAAGCCGCACATCGAATCGCGAATGGTGAACGAGAGCGTTTCGATCCAGACCCATACGTGCGTCAGATAGCGGCCGTAGAGACGCGCTTTCGGCACGCTCTCGTCGTACACGAGACGGCCGAGAATGACGGCATGCGGCTCGGCCTGCACAGCTGCGATGAAGCGCGGCACGTCGGTGGCGTCGTGCTGGCCGTCGGCGTCGATCTGCGCGCAGCGCATCGTCGTGAGGAAGGGCCGACAGCAGATCGTGCAGCGCGATCATACGGCCTCCGAGCGCGCGGCGTGCGGCAGCACCGCGAGATAACGCCAGATCACTTCGGCCACCAGCAATACGCCGATCAGGCCATACGCGATTGCGCCGTTATAGAGCGATCAAGCGGGACGGCTCCAGTACACCGCCGTATAAGCGGAAAACGCGCCGTTCAGCGCGAAGAACACGCATCACACCTGCATGACGCGGCGCGTATGGCGCACCGCTGCCGGCGGCAGGTTCGGATTGCCGAGCCGCGAGAATTTTTCGATCATGGACGGACCACGCACAAGCGTCGTGCCGAACGCGGTGAGAAGGCCGAGATTCACGAGCGAGGGATAAAGACGCAGCAGCAGTTCGCTGTTGGTCAGCACGATGGCCGCCGATGCGCAGCTGAGCACGCCGACCACGGTCCAGTCGATCGACGAAAGACGGCGCAGCGACGTGGCCACCGGCCCGCTGCCGGCCCAGCGCTGCAACCAGAGAATCGCAAACAGCATGCAGCCGACGTAGCGCGGCGTGTCCCAACGCTACACAGAATCAGCGCGGGATACGCAAGCTTCACCAGAACCTGTACGACACTTTTCAGCCAGTTGCCGCCGGCGTTTTCAGACGCGGTGGCAGACACAGGTGCAGACCGTCGCCGCGTGCGTTCGCGAACGCACGGCAGGCATCAGCCTTGAGCGGCCAGCAGGGACTCGACGCGCCGATCACATCGCCCACGGTGCGCACGGACTTGAACTCTTCTGGCTTGATGCGGCGTCCAGTCATTTCCTGCAGCTTAATGGCGAGGTCGACGGCGTCGATGCTGTCGAGATCGAGATCTTCGAACAGATGCGCCTGCGGCGTGACCTGCTCGGGCTCGATTGCGAAGTTCTCTTTGAAAATGGCGCGGATGCACTCAAGAATCTCTGCCTCGGACACAATTTATTCCCCTTTCCTGATGTTGTCGTTCACAGCGTCCGCCGCTTCGCATTGACCCGCGCGCTGGCTCGCAACGAGCGCCGCGAGTGTACTGACGGAGCGGAAGTGTTCGCGCGTGCTTTCGTCGTTCGCCGCGATGGTGAATTGGTATTGTTTGCGCAGCACGATGCCGATTTCGAGCGCATCGATCGAATCGAGTCCGATGCCGTCCGTTTCGAACAACGGCGCATCGTCGTCGATATCGGCAGGACTCAGATCTTCCAGATCGAGGGCTTCGATCAGAAGCTGTTTAATTTCCAGTTTTAAAGAATCCATAATCGAACAGGTGCTGAGTTATCTTCGATGGCGCTCGTTACGCTACGCGCGGCGAGTGCTGGTGGTGTGTCCTCGGCCGCTAGCTGTTCGACATCGAGCGGCTCCAGCACGTTCACGCGCATTCTGAATGCTCGCGCCGGCACGTCGTACCAGCGCATTCTGCTTCGTGAACGCGGGGCGGGTCACAGTCCATCAGCACCGGGACGATCGGCGCGCCGACCTTCAATGCCATTGCGCGAAGCCGCGCGAAAACGCGTGCAGCCGGTTCGGCGCTGGGCTGCGTGTGCCTTCGGGGGAAATGATCATCGTGTAGCCCGCGGCGAGCTGCCTTGCGCCGGCTTCGACGAGTTCGGCCGTATCGGCATTGCTCACATATTCCGCGGAGCGCACGATGCCCCAGAAACACGGATTGCTCCAATGCGCGTTTTTCACGACGCAGCATGCATGCGGCGTGAGCGAGAGCAACACCATCACATCCAGATACGTGGGGTGATTCGCGACAACGATGGCCGGGCCCCGCGTGCGCAAACCTTCCATGCCCGACGCCTCCAGTTCCATCACGCCGATACGCTGCAGCACCGCCACGAGCGCACGGAAAAACAGTGGATCACCCGTTACCGCGAACTGGCGCAATGCCCGATGCGGCCACAGCCACGCGATCGGAAACACCAGAACCGAAAACAGCACGCCGCAGATGCCGAATACCAAGAAGGCCATGCTCGTGGCGCAAAACTACCAGAGGTAGTCAAGCCGCGCGGGCATGCCAGCTCCAGTGCCACGTACCACCCGTACTTTGTCATGCTGCGGACCGGTGATTGTCCAGACAATGTTGCAGCGCTTGGCTTTGGCTCGGGAATGTCGCTTCGGCGGCGCCTTCCGTGTGCGCGGCAGCCGGCGTAGCGGCGAGATCGGCCGGATCGGCCAGCGTACAGACCAGTTGTCCGATGGCTTCGCGTTCGTCGATCAGCACCGCGAGCGCACCGCCCTGCACTTCGTCTTCGATCGTGCCGTACACCGGGTCGGCCGGTTCGTCCGCGTACACCAGCAGGACCGGTGAACTGGGTTGCGCCGCATACTGCGCATAGGCTTCGAGCAAACCGTATCCGAGCGTTTGCGGACCGGCGGAAATCGCGCTTGCCGCCGAACGGTCGCCACGTGCGATGCCGAAAATGCCCGTCATCGCATTCAAAACCGACAGGCTGAAAGCCGTGGGCGACACCGGCACGCCTGCGCTGATGCTGCGCAGAATATCCGTTGTGCGCCGCAACTCGCCATGCCGGGATGCGAACACCACACGCACCTCGTCCTGCGCCACACAGTCGTGCGCCACCTTCAGCGCAACTTTTGACAGTGTGCTCAGGCGACGCCGAACAATCGGCTCAATAAAGCCGATATCGGGGGGGGCGGCAGATGCGGCCGCAGGCCAGCTTGACCAGCGGGCGACCGGAATGGTCCAGTGCAGATCGGGCATATTGGATGTTCGCGCGTAAATGCGAAGAAAAACTCAGTTGCCTGACGGACTAACTAACCGCCGTCACAGCGCTCACGCACCGCGCGGTCCGGCCATCTCCAGCCGGGGGTTAAATCATCTTATTCTTGAGGCTCAGCGATTTAACGGCAATCGTGCCGGGTTATTTAGGCCCATTGCCGATTAGTCAGGTGAATCGTCTCCGGCTCGCCGTAGCCGCCGAAATCATATTAAATATTCTGAATTAAATCAGCTGAAAAAGTCGTATCAATCTGTAATCCGTCGCCTGGTTACGACGTTGCGCAGCAAGCCTGCCGCAGCGCCTTCAGCGCCCTCGACTTCCGCGATGTTTCAGTTGGAAACATTCTCGTATTTTCCGATTGGCATTTTCGTGAATCTGCATAAGCACGTCGCGCAGTGCCGGACAAAACGCGAACGCGCCCTGAAAACTATATCGCGGAATGCGCGCATTTATCGGCCGGATTTATGATTCGCGCACTTCGCGCTGTTATACTCCGTCCCTCATTGGTAAGTAGCCGCCCCACGGCCATGTCCGCACCGCTTCGCGCGAGTGCGTCGAACGTGCGGTTCGCGGCTGGCGAGACCGATGATCCACCAAGCGCCGCAACAGGGCCCAGCGTGTCGTGGGTCGTCGCTCGTTCATATTTCGGCCCGAGGAATCATCGTAACCGTGGATCACGCTTTTCTCATCTCGACCGGAGCGGTCGCGTTCGCCGAAATCGGCGACAAGACGCAATTGCTGTCGCTCGTTCTGGCCGCCCGTTACCGCAAGCCGCTGCCGATCACTCTCGGCGTGCTCGCTACTACGCTCGTCAACCACGCCTGCGCAGGCGCACTCGGCGCGTGGCTCGGCTCGCTGCTCACGCCGACCATCATGCGCTGGGCGCTCGCTGCGTCGTTTATCGGCATGGGCCTGTGGATTCTCGTGCCAGACAAACTCGACGACGAAGAAGCCAACCCCAGCCGGACGCATTTCGGCGTGTTCGGCGCGACCGTGGTGATGTTTTTCCTCGCGGAGATGGGCGACAAGACGCAGATCGCGACGGTCGCGCTCGCCGCGCGCTTTCACGACTTCTTCGGCGTGGTGGCCGGTACGACGCTCGGCATGATGATCGCCAACGTGCCCGCCATTCTGCTCGGCGACCGCTTCGCGCACCGGCTGCCGACCAAGGTCGTGCACGGCATCGCCGCCGTGATGTTCGTGATTCTGGGAACGATGGCGTTGTTCGGCGTGGGGGTTGAGGCCTCGCGCGCTCTGGTCGAAGCAATCGACGCAAAGTGAAAAACAGAACGGCCCGGCAGATCGCTCTGCCGGGCCGTTTTTCATGTTGCGCCGTAATGTGCGAAGAAGTGAATGTCTGCCTCGCTTCCTCGCGCGTCACGGACTCACTGTACGACTTTCGCACCCGACGCCGCCGCGGGCGCCGCCGCCCCACCCGATGCCGCCATTTCGTTGGGCGCGCCGCTGTTCTTGTCGAGCGGGATCTTCACGGTGTGAACGACGCCGTTGCCGAGCGGGAAATTGGAGAACGCGCTGCGCGCGAGATATGGCATGGCGCGGACCAGCGACGACTCGCCGCCCGAATTGCGCGCCGTGACGTTATAAACTTCCTTGCCCGACGCGCGCTCGGTGATGCGTATGCCCAGCAGATGCGTGAATACCGGATAGCTCTGGTTCACATACGCGCTCGGGAACGGGCCCCACGGACCCCACGGGTCGAACGGACGGCCCCAACCCCAGTACGGCGAGGGCCACGGGTTGTAGTACACGGGCTCCGCGACCGTCACCATGTCGGAACGGATGCCGTACGACAACCCGACGAGATAACGTGCCTGCGACGTGTCGACTTGGCGGAACGCATGCGTGGCGAGTTCGTTGCCGACGATACGCTCATAAGTGGAGAGTTCGAGATTGTTCTGCTGGTCGGGCGTGCGCGTGAACGCGTAGGTGCGGGTGGCGTCGCTGCCGGTCCAGTCGGAAAAGGCGGTGACCTGCGTGGTCACATAGGTCGTGCAGCCGGACAGCAGCACGGTGAGCATGCCGAGCAGTAGTGCGGCACGGCGGGTCCAACGGTCAGATTTCATGGTCTACCTCGTCAAGCTTTACGTGTTGCATTGAATGCTACATTTCTGGTTATCGTTCGTGCCGTTGACCGCGTGCGGACAGCGCCACCATTGAGCCGGACATACGGGCATTGTGCCCCCGGGCGCCCGATAATACGCTGACCCGTTCGGGCGGTAAAAAGTTCGCCCCGCACGATTGGCCGAGGTTTTGTACAATGGCCCGACAAGCCCGGCGCGTGCGCCAGAAGCGCGCCCGCCGACACGAGTTCCATCCTGATAGAACGCCATGGCCGATACCGAACGCCCAATGTGATCCGCCGCGCCGATTACGCGCCGCCCGCTTTCCTGATCGACACCGTCTCGTTGGAGTTCGATCTCGTCCCCAAACGCACGGTCGTCAGGAATACGATGCGCCTGCGCCGCAATCCGGACGCGGCGCGCGCCGCGCATCTCGAACTGATGGGCGAGCAACTCGAATTCGTTTCCGCCGAGATCGACGGCAAGCCGTTCGGCAACACGCATGCGTACGAGCATGGCCTCGTGCTCGACAACGTGCCGGACGAGTTCTAGCTCACGCTTATGAGCATCTGCAATCCGGCGGCCAATACCACGTTGTCGGGCCTGTACGTGTCGGGCGGCAACTTCTTCACGCAGTGCGAGGCCGAGGGTTTTCGCCGCATCACCTATTTCCTCGACCGCCCGGACGTCATGGCAACCTACACGGTCACGCTGCGCACGAGCAAGGCCGACTATCCGGTGCTGCTCTCGAACGGCAATCTGCTCGAAGAAGGCGACCTGCCCGACGGCCGCCACTTCGCGCACTGGGAAGATCCGTTCCGCAAGCCGAGCTATCTGTTTGCGTTGGTGGCGGGCAAGCTGGTCGCGCTCGAAGAGCGCGTGAAGAGCGGCTCCGGCAAGGAAAAGCTGCTGCAGGTCTGAGTCGAGCCGCACGATCTGGACAAGACGCGTCATGCAATGGATTCGCTCATCCATTCGATTCGCTGGGACGAAGAGCGCTTCGGGCTCGAACTGGATCTGGACCGTTTCATGATCGTCGCCGTGAGCGACTTCAACATGGGCGCGATGGAGAACAAGGGGCTCAACATCTTCAACACGAAGTACGTACTGGCGAATCCCGAAACGGCCACCGACACCGACTTCGCGAACATCGAGGCCGTGGTCGGCCACGAGTACTTCCACAACTGGACCGGCAACCGCGTAACCTGCCGCGACTGGTTCCAGTTGAGCCTGAAAGAAGGCCTGACGGTGTTCCGCGACTAGGAGTTTTCGGCGAACATGGCAGGCGGCGCGACTGACGAAGACGTGCGTGTACTGCGCCAGATGCAGTTCGCCGAAGACGCGGGTCCGATGGCGCATCCGGTGCGCTTGGAGAGCTACGTCGACATCAACAACTTCTACACGATGACGGTCTATGAGAAAGGCTCCGAAGTCGTGCGCATGTATCAGACGCTGTTCGGCCGCGACGGCTTTCGCAAAGGTATGGATCTGTACTTCTAGCGTCACGACGGCTAGGCCGTGACCTGCGACGATTTCCGTCACGCGCTCGCCGACGCGAACGGCCGCGACCTCGCGCAGTTCGAGCGCTGGTATAGCCAAGCAGGCACGCCGCGCGTTTCCGTGCGCACGAAGTACGATGCCGCGCAGAAGCGCTATAGCGTAACGCTCACGCAAGGCTACGGCGGACGCAGCGCCGGCTGCGCGAGAAACGCAGAAAGGACCGCTGCTCATTCCGTTTGCAATCGGCCTGATCGGCAAGGACGGCAAGGATCTGCTGCTGCAACTGGACGATTCGGTCGTGGCCGCGTTTGCCCGCGTGCTCACCGACGAATCGCTATCGCCGGCGTTCCGCGAACTCGCGCTCATGCTGCCCTCGGAAGCGTATCTCGCGGAGCAGATGGCCGAGTCGAATCCGGCGGCCGTGCACGCCGCGCGGCAGTTCGTGCGCAAGCGCCTCGCCAATGCGTTGAAAAACGAGTGGCTCAAGGTGTACGGGGAACATCGCACGCCGGGCGCATACGAAGCCACGCCTGAGGCGTCGGGTCATCGCGCGTTGAAGAACCTCGCGCTGTCGTATCTCGCCGAACTCGACGATCCTGCCGACGCCGTGCGGCTCGCCTCGGCGCAATATGCGTCCGCGAACAACATGACCGACCGTGCGGCGGCGTTGTCGGCGCTGCTGAATGCGTCGGGGCGAAAGGCGGAAGCCCAGAAGCGCAGAACGTGCTCGCCGACTTCTATCAGCGCTTCGAGAAAAAACCGCTCGTGATCGACAAGTGGTTTGTATTGCAGGCCACGCAGCGCGGCAGCGCGCAGCGTCCGGTGATCGATATTGTGCGCAAGCTGATGTCGCATCGGGCGTTCAACCTGAAGAACCCGAACCGCGCTCGCTCGCTGATTTTCAGCTTCTGCGCGGCCAATCCGGCGCAGTTCCATGTCGAGGACGGCTCGGGTTATGCGTTCTGGGCAGACTAGGTGATAGGTAATCGCGCTCGACGCCATCAATCCGCAGGTGGCCACCCGCCTCGCTCGTTCGCTGGAATTGTGGCACCGCTTCACGCCGACCTTGCGCGAGCACATGCGCGAGGCGCTGGAAAAAGTCGCCTCGCAGATCAAATCGCGCGACGTGCGCGAGATCGTGGAGAAGGCGCTGGCGTGATGTAACGCGAACGCGGTTTCAGCCTTCCGCCAAGCCCGGCCAGATCACTGGCCGGGCTTTTTCATCTTGGATTATTGCGTGCAGCGGCACCGAGCGCGCTGCGATTAGCCGTTCGGCCGACTGGTGGCAAGCCTCGCGAAGGTTAAAACTAAACGTATTCATATAACGGTTTACGTTTAACGCGACGCATTTTATATTATGCGATGGTTACGATATTCGGCGACAAGGCCACGGCGATAATCTTTCAGGGCGAATTCGTGCACGTGCTGCCGCTTCACCTACAGGCGCTCGCGCGCCGCAAACTGCTGATGATCAATGCAGCGCAACCCATCCAGAACCTGCATGCGCCGCCGGGCAACCGGCTCGAAGTTTTGCGAAGCGAGCGCAGCGGGCAATGGAGCATCCGCATCAATTCGCAATGGCGCATCTGCTTCTATTTCGTCGAGGGCGAGGCGCTGAATGTCGAGATTGTCGACTATCATTGATCATTGGGAGACCGGCATGGTCATCAAACGCTCCGAACTGGGGGCATCGATTTCTCCGACATCGACACGGGCGAAAGCATTCCTGAAATCCATCCCGGTGAGATTCTGCGCGGTGAGTTTCTCGAGCCGCTCGGCATGTCGGTCAATGCGCTCGCGCTTGCGCTTCGCGTGCCCGCGCCACGCATAAACGACATCGTGCGCGGCAAGCGCGCCATTTCCACGGACACCGCGTTGCGGCTCGAGCGCTATTTCGGCGCGAGCGCACAGATCGAGCGGGAGATCAAGCCCATGCCAAAGGCCGATCGTCCGAAGTTGCCGAAGGTGTCGGCCGAACATGCGCATGCGGCGGCGCTCGCGTCGCATGTCGTCGGGAACGCGGCGGCGGGCAGGTGCGGCGCAAGGCTTGAACGCGGAAGCCGGCGGGATCGCGTTTGCCGAGGTGCCTTGGCTGCTTTGGTCGGGGTTCGGTTGCGGCTTGCCTCGCGAGGTGCAGCGAGCTGCGGCAGTGCTTGCGGCCAGACACGTTGCGGCCCTTCGGTGCCGGGTTGTATGCAGAAGCACGGAGCCGACACAAACGAAGGGCTTCGACACGTTCGGCCCGATCGGCCCGTGGGTCGTGCGCGCGACGAAGTGGCTGATCCGCAGAACCTGAGCCTGTGGCTCGAAGTGGACGGTCATCGTTATCAGAACGGCAGCACGAACACGATGGTGTTCGGCATCGCTAAGCTCGTTTCGTACGTGTCGCAGTGCATGGGCCTGCAACCGGGCGACGTGATTTCAACCGGCACGCCGCCGGGCGTCGGCATAGGCGTGAAGCCGAACGCGGTTTATCTGAACTGAAGCCGGGTCAAACGGTGCGCCTTGGCATCGAAGGCCTTGGCGAGCAGACGCAGAAAACCTACGCCGCCGAGTAAGCGGCCCCGGTCGATTGAACGAAGCGGGCCGAAGCGGGCCGCTTGGCCCGCAGTCGACCTTGCCACGTCAGCCGGCGGCTTCGAGCTCGCCGCCGTCGCTGATGCGGTTCACAGTGCCTCGCGCCACGGCCACCAGCTTTTCGCGGTCGCCGTCCATCACATACACCTCGCACTGGCAGGTGGCTTGCTGTCGCCCTGCGTACACCACTTTCGCTCGTGCGATCAGCGTGCCGTTCACCGCCGGGCGCAGATAGTTGATCTTGTATTCGCCCGTTACCACCTTCGGCCCCAGCGAGAGCGCGCCTGCGAACGTCAGCGCATTGTCGGCGAGATAGCTGATCACGCCGCCATGCACGAAGCCATGCTGTTGCCGCAGTTCGTCACGGATCGGCAGACACAGCGTGAGTTCGCTGCTGCTCGTGTGCATCAATTCGGCGCCAAGAAGCATGCTGAACGGCTGGGCATGCAGTGCGCCGCGAGCCCGGTCGAGGAGGTCGGTCATCGTGATTCCTTCGGGCAGTGCCCGCGGTGGGAGACGCACGGGCGTGCGTTATGCAATCCCTACCCACTCTAGGAAGCGCTCACGCACCCGTCAAGGTGAATCGGAAATATCTCTTTTGCATTGTTGTGCGATTCGACGGGAATGTCAGAGATGACCTATGAAAGCCGTACGTAAGACGATCTTTGCGGAGATTGATCTCAAGCAAAGCGAAGGGCTTGCCGTTAACCCTAGCGTAACTCCCGTCATTCTTTGCTTTTAGGTGATTCACGATGTTCAGCAAGATCAAGGTCGCATCCGGCCTGTTGTGTGTACTGGTTGCGTTCTGTGTATTTCAGGTTGTCACCGTCGGTTTGGGCTTCTAGTTGCTCACACGCACGCATGACGACGTCGGCGATCTGTCGAATATTGCGTTGAAGCAGGTGGACGCTGTCAACAAAACGACCTAGCAGTTGATGGGCGCGCGCATCAACCGCATAAACCTCTCGCGCGCCGGAACACGCATGGTGCGCGGCGGCGCCGAGCCGACCGATATGGTTCAGCATGCTCGCGAACAGATCGCGGTGGCGGACCGGTCGTTCGCCGCCTTCACGAGCGCGCAGAAAACCAGCGACGAAAACAACGCCCGCGCCGCTGCATTGGCCGAGCGCTACAAGAAGTACCACGACGCGTTGAGAGAACTGGCGCAGTTCCTCGACGCGAACAACATTCAGGCGTTCCTCGACCAGCCGACGCAATCGTTTCAGGACGCGTATCTCGTGAGTCGGGCAATTTCGTGTAATTCGGCGACGCCGCGAGCCGCGCGCCGCTCGAAGAAGCCGGCCGTCACTTCGACCGGTATCGCACAAGGCCGTCTCGATCAGCCGATCGAATCGCGCGGCACGAACGAAATCGGCCACCTGTTTTCCGGTCTCGCGAAGATGCAGGCGAGCGTGGCGCGCATCGTGAAGACCGTGCGCGAATCCGCCGACTCGATCCACCTCGGTGTGAACGAAATCGCCACTGGCAACGCCGATCTGTCGGCGCGTACTGAGAACTAGGCGGCTTCGTTCGAAGAAACCGCGTCGAGCATGGAAGAACTGACCGCGACCGTGCGCCAGAATGCCGAGTACGCGCGCGAAGCCAATGCGCTCGACGAGACGTCGCGCGACAGCGAAGTGGTGAACAAAGTGGTCGAGAAGATGCGCGGCATTGCTCAGAGCTCGGACAAGATCGCCGAGATCATTTCGATGATCGACGGCATCGCATTCTAGACCAACATCCTCGCGCTGAACGCGGCCGTGGAAGCGGCGCGTGCCGGTGAACAGGGCCGTGGCTTTGCGGTTGTGGCGGGCGAAGTGCGCGGCCTCGCGCAGCGCAGCGCGCAGTCGGCGAAGGAAATCAAGACGTTGATCAGCGAGTCGGTGGCCGAGATTTAGGGCGGCTCGACGCTGGTGGAACATGCGGGCGCGGCGATGAGCAACGTATCGGCGTCCCTTTCGCGTGTCACGCAGATTATGGCGGAAATCAGCGCGTCGTCGCTCGAACAGAGCACGGGCATTGAGCAGGTGAATCGAATCAGGCGGTGGTGCAGATAGACGAGATGACGCAGCAGAATGCGGCGCTCGTCGAGGAAGCGGCGGCAGCGTCGTCACTGCATCAACAGACGTAGCAGCAACTGAAGCAGGCTGTTTCCGTGTTCGAAATTTCGGAATCTGTGTTGCGCACGCAACAAATCGACGAAAATGCGCGAGCACGGCACCGAATTTGGCCTGTCGGGAATGCGCGCGATTTAAGCAGGCGACTGCCTGAAATCAAGGCACCGGCAAGAGAAAATGGCCTGCGATAGCGGGCCATTTTGCATTCAGACGCAAGCGCCTAAGTACGCTTCAAAGTACCTGTGGGTACTTAAGCCGGCGTGATGTTCGCAGCTTGCTTGCCCTTCGGGCCCTGCTTCACTTCGAACGACACCTTCTGGTTCTCTTGCAGGGACTTGAAGCCGCTGCCTTGAACTTCCGAAAAGTGCGCGAACAGGTCTTCGCCGCCGTCGTCCGGCGTGATGAAGCCAAAGCCCTTTGCATCGTTAAACCACTTCACAGTACCTGTTGCCATTTTTGATCTAGTAAAAATGTTGTATGTTGCATTCGCGACCGCTATTTCTCAACGCGCGAGACTTTATGATGGACGCCAACCAACCTATATCCGGGTATTCCCCCGTTTTGCGGCCTCGAGCGGTCCTGACCTGTCCAAAAAGCCCGATTGCGCGGCGCGTAGTTTTGTCGCCATTGCCTGCGTCGGAAAAAATGAACTGCACGGAACTGGGAACCATTTTGCTTTCACTAGTGTTTCAAGCGCTATCTTTCACCATCAAAAGCCAAAATCGCCTGCCGTTGGTATTCCAATCTGATTTTGGCTTTGATTGGCATAAGCGCTAGCCTGTGCAGGCTCACGATATTACCGATTGAAAATCGTCCCGCGATTTTTGTCGAAAGAACAATTATTTATATGCATTCCAGATTTGCCAATGATGTTTTTCGCCGTGGAAGAACGGTGTGCGGGGTGACCGGGCGGTCGGTCGAGCTATGTTTTTTTGTGGCCGGCGCGGTCGCGTTCAACCTTTCCGGCCGCTACGCCGCGTGCGTTCGTAGAAGTCGTTCGGTTTGGAACGCACCCAGCGGACGAACGTACGCACGGCTTCGTCGGTGAGCAGCGCCTCGACGGTGCTATAGCGCTGCGCCAGTTCAGTTTCGGAAAATAGCGCGTGAATCTGCCGATGGCAGATGCGGTGCAGCGGCGCGACTTCTTTGCCGCCCTTGGTTTTCGGCACCCAGTGATGCAGATCGCGCTGGCTCCGCGGAATCGGCCGTCCGCACAGCGCGCAGATCTCTTCGGCGGGCAGCGGACGATACCACGATTCGACGGGTTTCCTGACCATGTGGAAAAGCGTGCGCCGCCGTTCGGCTTTAGCGCGGCAGCGTGTCGTATGCGGTTGCGAGGTGATACGGCGGGTGGACGGTATTTCGGCGCGCGCCACGTCGCCCTTCGGCGCTTTGATTTCGAACCAGCCTTCCGGGCGCAGAAAACGTTGCTGGAACAATGCGACCTGTTGCGGCAACGCGGCGCGCGCGGCTTCGTCGGTATGACTTGCAAGCGCGCGCAGATATTCCGCTTGCGCCCAGATGCGCTGGGTGGCGTCCTGGATCGCGCCGTTTTCATCGAGCGATGCGGCGACGCCGTCGGTCTTGCGATCCACGCCATGCTCTTGCGCGAAGATGAACGTGCGCTCGAGCGAATCGTTCAACCCGCTCGGCTTGAACAGGTCCGGCGCCTGCTTCACGAGCCAGTACCACTCGAATTGATGACCAGGTTCGAGGCGATTGCCTTCCGTGCCGATCGGCAGTTCGGCAATGCTGCCCGTCAGCGTGTGCACGAAGTCTCGCGCGATTGCGTCGGCGAGGCGGTGCGCGCGGCGAGCCATGCTTCGATGAGGTGCATAGCGGATTCTGGATCGGCGTGCCGGTGACCTTCGCGAAGTCCGCCGACAGCGCCGCGTTGAACAGGTCGCCCTCGGCGGCGAAATGCGACTGGATCAACGCCGACGTGCGATGCACCGTCTCGAGCGCCGCGCGTATTCGGCGTAGGCAAAGACGACGAACGCATGTGTGTACAGGTCTTTGGTGGTGTCGAGCGGCGCGCCTTCTGCGTCGACGCTGTAGAACCCCGTCGTGGCGCGTGTCATGAAAGGTACGCACCAGCGAGTCAAACAGCGTTTGTGCATGGGCCGCGTCGCCAGCCTGATCGACACGCATCTGGCGATGGTCAATGCGTCCACACTAACGCGCCCCCAAGTGCGTCCACGAACGTGACCACCAAGTCGGCCACGCTGACGGCAACCGCTGCGCCCGCCGCCACGGACAACCTCAACGCCGCCGCTCAAGCCCACGGCAAGCACGCTGCGCGCACGCACGCGCACAAGGCGAAAAGCGCCGCAACACACTGACGTTTCCATCTGTGCCCGCCGCGCGCCGTCGCGGCTTTCTGCTTCAACTCCCATTGGTTTCCACGCGTGCCGGATAGATGCCGTAAGGCTTCGATCCGGCGCGGCGTAGTCGCGAATGGACGTTGGCGTTTTACACTTTGGTTGCTGTTGCGAAGCCGGACCGGATACGCCAGCGCATCTTCTGACGGGAGCCACCATGCCGACTAGCGAACATAAATATTCTGTCGAGGACCTGCTCGCCGCACTCCTGCGCGATTAGAAGATCCACGAAGGAATTAGAAGATCCACGAAGGATATTGGGCGTTGAACGTAGAGCTTTCCGCGACGGGCGCCTCGGTTAAACCGCAGGACAACCCGGCGCGCACGTTGCCGGGTCTGATCGTCTCCGTGAACAGCGCGACGCTCGTGCGCGCCCGAGAGTTCGGCCGCCGGCGCCGTGGATGCGGCGCTCGTCAATCCACGCCACGAGCCGCAAAAGCAGAGGGCACCGCGCAGCCGCAAGCCGGTGTCGACCACCTTGCAGTGATGCACAGCGAATAAAACGCGAATAAGCGACGAAGCAAACCTTTTGGCCCCTAATCCAGGAAAATAGGGACGTTGTCGTGATGCGACGCACAACGTGAAACGCCCTATGACGTGTCCGCCGTGCGCGCGGCGACGTCCACCTGCTTGAGCGCGACGTGACCCTGCGCGAGCGAGACGAGCGAATCCTTGCTGCCGCGCGCCGCGAGTTTGAGCGACTGCAGGTCGAGTTGCGAATCGGATACCGTCACGGCGGCGGGCGACTTCGACCAGTTCGCGCCAACGTTCACGTTCGCGTACAACGCGCCGTCCGTCACCTGTGCAGCGGTGGCTGTGTCGATGTACGGCTGGATCAGCGGCAACTTCAACGACTTCAGATCGAGCTTCGCGCTTGCCGTTTTCGTGGCGAGTCCGACATCGCCGCTCGCGCCGAGCGAACCGGCGCCGTCCTTGAAATCCGTGTTCAGTGTGTAATGCGCGGGCGTGTGAGCGAGCGTCAAAAAATCGTTTAGCGTAACGGCGAGTTTTTGCAGACCGACATCCACGGGACGCAAAGCGGCTTCATCGTGAACGGACACCGTACCGTTGTTCAGCGCAAAGCGTTTGATCGACAGATCGAGCGGCGGCGCCCCTTGGACTTGTCTGCAGATAGACGATTTTTGACATCGACGGTTCACGTCGATGTGGCGGATTGCGCGCACAGTACCTACGCAAATTTTCCGTGGACACTTGACCTTCCCATCATAGGAAGGTCGATACTGGCTTTCATGATGCGGTCGGATACCGCCAAGAGCCTTGCCATGAATGAACTTACCAATCCGCAGCGTCCCGCCGACGCTGCCGACTCGTCCCACTCGACGGAACTCGAGATCGGCGGCATAACCTGCGCGTCCTGCGCGATGCGCGTGGAAAAAGCGTTCGCCAAAGTACCGGGCGTGCGGAACGCCGCCGTGAATCTGGCGATCGAAACGGCCACCATCAATCTGAACGACGGCGCACCCGATCCTGATGCGCTGATCGCCGCCGTCAAAAAAAGCCGGCTACGAAGCGACGCTGATCGCGCCGCCCGAAACCGTATCGACGCAAAGCGAAGGCGACGTCTTGTTAAAAGTTTTCATCGTGGACCTCCCATCAAAGTGTCTATCAAGCCAGCGTCCGTGTTCGGCTGTATGGGCTCTTTGGTGAACCCTGAACCGGACGCCGTTCGCTTGAGAACAACGCTTGAGAACAACTTTAGCGGCGCGAAACTCGTGAAAAAGTGAGGACTTGTAAGCTCCTATTTCAAATAAAGGGCCTGATGAGACGCAGTAACTTCGTCGCGGAACGCCCGGAAACAAAAGCATACAATGCAGCGCGCGCATCAGGCGGGCTGACGGTTTGTCAGGCGCCGTTACATTCATTTCGGGGTGGAAATATCGGCGAACGCCGGAAACCGATCGGACTTCGGAGTGGTGACGGTCGAGCAGCAGAAAAGCGCGATCGAAAAAACAAAAGCCACTGTTCGCGTTTCACGAACAGTGGCTTGAATACTGCAATGCGCACCTTGTGTGCGCGCCCGTGCGCGGTTTCCGCGCTCAGGGCAAGACTACCTTTGCTTAATCGCTCAGCTTGATGCCGAACAACGTAGCCTGCGAGCGGTGGAGACGTTCGGCTTCGCGAGCACGCGCAGCGTACGAATAGTCCGAATCCAGCGGCAGGTGGGGTGGCACAAGAGGTCGCTGACCTTTTGGAACAGTACAAAAATGAAGCTCATGGCGACTTCCGGTTGATATTACTGCTTGGTTGCTACATTGACTAGGGTTTTCCCTAGGCAAAAGCTAGTGCAACGCAGCAATTTTTGGGGTGTGGTGTGTCGACGGGCGTCGACGTGACCGGCCTCACGCTCAACGCAGAACGCCTGAAAGACGGCAGCATCAATCTCGCTTCGCTGGCGGGCGCGCATGAAGTCGCGCAACAGCGCACGGCGGTGCATGCCTTGAAGAAAACGCAGGACGAAGGTCCGGTGTGGCACTATAAAATCGGCGAGTTCAGCCTGAAAGACGCCACCGCCAATTTCACCGACAACACCACGCCGCGTCCGGTCAAACTGAATGTCTCGCCGCTGCAACTGAAGGTGCAGCAGATCAGCGACGACATGAGCCGTCCGCTGCCCGTCGACCTGCAAGCCACGCTCAACAGGAAAAAGGCTCGCTCGGCATCAAGGGCGACGTGACGGCCACGCCGCTGAAAGTCGCGGTGAAGGTGAACGCGGACCGGCTCAATGCCGCCGCCTTCGAATCGTACTTCGGCAGCAAGCTGAACGCGGTGATCGCGAGCGCGCTGCTCAACGCGAACGGCGATCTGGCACTCACGCAGAATAAGGCGCTGAAGGCGAACTATCACGGCGACGTGGCGCTCGTCGACGTACGTATGCTCGATAAAGTGACGTCCGATCCGTTCGCCGGCTTGGGGCTCGCTCGCGCTCCCGAACCTGAAGGCCGATTACGACGAACACGGCACGGTGGTGGACGCGAGCCGCGTCACGTTCTCGAAGTTCTATGGACGCGTGCTGCTCGACGCGCAGGGTAAGCTCAATCTGAAGGACGTCGTGGCGCATGAAAACGGTGCCGCGCAATCGCTCACGCGTGACAAGAGCGGCGCGGAGCCGGTGCCGTTGTCGCCGAAAGCGGCTTCCGCCACAGCGGCAGCGTCTGCACCTTCGGTGGCTTCGTCGGCGGCGCCCGCCACGGTGACCGCTGCGACGCCGCCGCAAAGTCCGGTGAAGCTGCACTTCGGCCAGCTCGTGCTGCAACAGGGCCGCGTGACGTACACGGACAACTTCATCAAGCCGAATTACACGGGCGAACCTCGTGGATATCAAGGGCACCGTGGGCGCGTTCGGCACGCAGTCCACGACGTCGGCGCCCATGGACATTGCCGCGAAACTGGCCGCGAACGGACCGATCTCGATCAAGGGCAGTGTCAATCCGCTGATCGCGAAACCCGCGCTCGACCTCACGGCGACCGCGCACGACATCGAGCTCACGAATCTCACGCCGTATTCAGCGAAATATGCCGGCTATCCGATCACGAAGGGCAAGCTGAATGTCGATCTGCACTACAAGCTCGATAACGATCAGCTGAACGCGAGCAACCATACTTTCATCGACCAGCTTACGTTCGGCGATCACGTCCAGAACGACACGGCAACGAAACTGCCGGTACGTCTCGCCATTTCGCTGCTGGAAAATTCGCGCGGCAAGATCGACGTGAATCTGCCGGTGTCGGGTTCGCTGAACAATCCGGAATTCAGCATCGGCGGACTGATCTGGCATGCCGTGCTCAACCTGCTGCAGAAGGCGGTGACGGCGCCGTTCTCGTTGATCGCCAACGCGTTCGGCGGCAACGGCGAGGAACTGGGTTACGTCGAATTCGAACCCGGCTTGGCCAAACTCACCGACGCCAACACGTCCAAGCTCGACACGATCGTGAAGGCACTCGCGGACAAGAAGTCGGTGCGTATGGATCTGATCGGCCGCGTCGATCCGGCAGTCGACGAGCCTGCGCTGCGCACCGGCTACGTGGACCGGTTCGTCAAGCAGCAGAAGATCAAGGACGTGGTGGGCAACGGCGAAAGCGTGGATCTTTCGACCGTGAACGTGGATTAGAAGGAGTACAGCAAGTATCTGACACAGGCGTACAAGGCGGCGGACTTCAAGAAGCTGCGCAATTTCGTCGGCCTGACGAAGACATGAAGAGTGCGCTCGCTGCGAATGCGCCTATCGACGAAGCCAGCTTGCGTCAGCTCGCGCAACAGCGTGCGCAAAGTGTGCAGCAATATCTGGACGGCAAGATCAACAGCAGCCGCGTGTTCATCGTCGCGCCGAAGCTGAACCCGGACGGCATCAAGGACAAAGGCGCGACCACGCGTGTCGATTTCGGTCTGAAATAGGGTTTATTTTGGCGCGCCGCGCCGTGACATGACGCGATGTGAGGCATGGCACCGCGCGCTACTGCTACGCGGCACGCATCGGCACCTTCAACGCCGTTTATTCGATCACCCGAGCGAGCGTATCGAACGCCGGACCGATCTTCTCGTGCGCAACGCACGCGTATCCCAGCAACAAGCCACGGCGCGGCGGCGTATCGCTGCTGTAATAGCTCGCGAGCGGACGCACGATCACGCCTGCATCGTACGCCGCCGCCGTCACTGCGTGATCGTTCGCGTGGTCCGGCAGACCGAGTATGAGATGCAGACCGGCTTCGTCGCCCATCACCGGCAGTTCGTTGCCGAAACGCGCCGTGATCGAATCGATCAGAATCTGACATCGCTTGCCGTAGAGTGCACGCATGCGCCGCACGTGCGACGTGAGATGGCCGTCCATGATGATGAAGTCGGTCATCATCGCCTGCTGCATCAACTGACCTTCGCGATACGATACAATTCGGCTACGCCCGTGCGGAACGTATCCACGAGATGCTCCGGCGCGATCATGTAGCCGATCCGCAAGCCGGGAAACAGCATCTTGCCGAGGCTGCCTACATAGATCACGCGGCCCGCGTCATCGAGTCCTTGCAGCGACGCAAGGGGGCGGCTGCCGTAACGGAATTCGCTTTCGTAGTCGTCCTCGATGATCCAGACGTTGTGCTGCCGTGCGTATTCGAGCAGCGTGCGGTGGCGCGCGAGACGCGGCGGTTGCTGCAAATCGTGATCGCGCGGATTGAGGCCTTCGTCGTCGACGGGAGCCGGCACGAGCGTGATGCCCGACGATTGCAGCACGCTGCGCGCGCCCCAATAGCATGGCTCTTCCACCCACGCGCGATCGCCGACGTCGGTCAGCAGACGCACCGCGAGATCGATGGATTGGTGAATACACGTGGTGATGATGATCTGGTCCGGCGTGTGGTTCACCGAGCGCGCCACCTGCAGGTAATCCGACAACGCGCGCCTGAGCGGCCGGTAGCCGCCGCCCGGTGCATACGTGAGCAGATCGGGATTGGCCTCTTTCCATAGCCGCGCCTGCAGGGGGCTCCAGTGCGCGCGGGAAATTCGGCGACGTCCGGCACGCCCGGCATGAACGCGCCCCACTGTTTCGCGGACACGCCCGCCTGATCGATCAGCCGCCGGCCACGCCCCGACAGATTGCCGAGATCACGTTTGGGTGGCTTGAGCGGCCTAGGAGTTTCACTAGTTGCCGTGTCGTTCGGCACACCGATGTCGTTAATCTTCGGCTTCTTTCGCGCGTTCACGGCGGCCGCGTCGGGACGCGTATCGGTCACATATGTGCCGCTGCCGGTGGTCGAAATCACATAACATTCGGCCGTCAACTGGTCGTAGACATGCAGTACCGTATTGCGAGCGATGCCGAGATCCTCGGCAAGCGTGCACGAGCTCGGCAGCTTGGTGCCGGGCGGCAACTGGCCGGTCAGGATCGCCTGCTGCATGAGCCGCAGCGTCTGCCGGTAGACGGGCTCGGCGGCCGTGCGGTCGAGCCTCGCGGCTAGCCAGTCCGATAGGATCACGGTGTCCAAGTGGTTCTATCCAGAATAATGAAATGGTTCCATATTGTAGAACCGTAACGGTCTATAGTGAGCCACGCAATTGACACAATCCCGCTGTTCGACAGGAGCAGTCAGTGAGACCGCAGAGGAGACTTAAGCGATGAAAACCGAAGACTTGATCGTCAGCTTTCGAGGAGTCCGCAAGACGTACGATGGCGAAACGCTCGTCGTCAAGCAACTCGATTTGGACATCTATCAAGGCGAATTTCTGACACTGCTCGGACCGTCGGGATCAGGGAAAACCACATGTCTGATGATGCTGGCGAGATTCGAATTTCCCACCGGCGGCGAGATCTGGCTCGACGGAACGTTGCTCAATACCGTGCCGCCGCATAAGCGCAACATCGGCATGGTGTTTCAGAACTACGCGCTGTTTCCGCATCACGGTCGAGCAGAACGTCGCGTATCCGCTTACCGTGCGCAAGATTTCCGCCGATGAGCGCGCACACCGCACCCACAATGCGCTGAAGATGGTGCGCATGGAGAGCTTTGCGAAGCGCTATCCGGCGCAACTCTCGGGCGGTCAGCAACAGCGTATTGCATTGGCACGCGCACTCGTGTTCGAACCGAAACTCGTGCTGATGGACGAGCCGCTCGGCGCGCTCGACAAATAGTTGCGCGAGCACATGCAATACGAGCTTAAATCATTGCACGAGAAACTCGGTGTGACGTTCGTGTACGTCACGCACGATCAGGGCGAGGCGCTCACGATGTCCGATCGCGTGGCCGTGTTCGACAAAGGCATCGTGCAGCAGCTCGATACCGTGGACCGTCTGTATGTACGAATCGCCGTGCAACGAGTTCGTCGCGAACTTCATCGGCGACAGCAACAAACTGCGCGGCACCATCGCGAACGTCGACGGCGAGTACTGCGAGTTTCATCTCGTTGACGGCACGTGTCTCGCCGGCCGCAACATCGGCGGCGCGCGCGGGCACCCCGGCCGTGGCGTGTATCCGGCCCGAGCGCATGAAGCTCGCGAACGGCGCGGCACGCCCGAACGCCAACGCGCTGAGTGGCGAAGCGCGCGGGCTGATCTATTTCGGCGACCACGTGCGCATGCGCTGTGGCTTGCCGCAACAGGACGAGTGCTTCGTGAAAGTGCCGCTCGGCACGGACGCGCCCGAGTTCGCACCGGAACATCTTCGCGTGTTCGCGGATGCATGACGGAGTAGAAGTGGTGCATAAGCGGTGAAGGCATCGCTTGTGATTGATACATCGATGCCGGCAGGTCGGAAGTCCATAACAAATCGCCATTGAAATGACTTTGAAGCACTCCATCAAAGGAGAGCAAAACACCATGAGCAAGATCGTGAAATCGCGCTGTGCTGTCGCCGTCGGTGGTGTAGCACTCGCGCTGGGCGCGGCACAGGTGAACGCGGCCGAACTGACCGTCGTCAACTTTGGCGGCGCGAACGGCGACGCGCAGAAGGTGGCCTTCAACCAGCCCTTCGAAACGCAAACCAGCAACAAGGTCACTGCCGTCGAATACAACGGCGAACAGGCCAAAGTGAAGGCGATGGTCGAAGCGAAGCACGTGAACTGGGACGTGGTGGAAGTCGAATCGGGCGACATCGGCCGGGGCTGCGACGAAGGTCTGTACGAGAAGCTCGACTGGTCGAAGATCGGCAAGAAGTCGGAACTGATTCCGGAAGCGCCGCAAACCTGTGGCGTGGGCTTCTTCGTGTGGTCGACGGTGCTTGCCTATAACGCCGACAAGCTGAAAACCGCGCCGAACGGCTGGGCCGATTTCTGGGACGTGAAGAAATTCCCCGGCAAGCGCGCGATGCGCAAGGGCGCGCGCTACAACCTCGAATTCGCGCTGATGGCCGACGGCGTGCCGCCGAAGGACGTCTACAAGGTCCTCGCCACGAAGGAAGGCCAGGATCGCGCGTTCAAGAAACTCGATGAGCTGAAGCCGAACATCCAGTGGTGAGAGGCGAGCGCGCAGCCGCCGCAATTCCTCGTGGCGGGCGACGTGGTGATGTCGACGGCGCACAACGGCCGGATCGACGCCGCGCAGCGCGAAGGCAAGAACCTGAAGGTCGTGTGGAACGGCAGCATTTACGACCTCGACTACTGGGCGATTCCGAAGGGCTCGCCGAACAAGGAGCTGGCCGAGAAGTACATCGCGTATTCGATTTCGTCCAAACCGTAGCAAAACTACGTACACAACATCGCGTACGGTCCGGTGAACGTGGCGGCGATCAAGGCGCTCGATCCGAAGACGCTCTCGAACCTGCCCGAGCGCCGCGCGAACCTTGTGATGATTCTCGTGCTGATTCCGTTCTGGACTTCGATTCTTGTACGCGTCGCCGCGTGGATCGTGATTCTGCAAAGCGAAGGGCTCGTGAACAAGGCGCTGATCGCAAGCGGTCTCCTGCACGATCCGCTCGCGCTGCTGTTCAACCGCACGGGCGTCTACATTTCGATGACGCATATTCTGCTGTCGTTCATGATCCTGCCGCTGTACAGCGTCATGAAGTCGATTCCGCCCACTTATCAGCGTGCGGCGGTGTCGCTCGGCAGTCGTCCGTTTGCGGCGTTCTGGCGCGTGTATGTGCCGCAGACCTATCCCGGTATTGGCGCGGGCGCGCTACTCGTGTTCATTCTCGCGATCGGCTACTAACTACATCACGCCGGCGTTGCTCGGCGGACCGAACGATCAGATGGTCAGCTACTACGTGGCGTACTTCACCAACGTGACGATTAACTGGGGCATGGCGTGCGCGCTGGGCCGCCTGCTGTTCGTTCGTGTTCGCTACTTCGTTCGACGAAGTCGTCGTCACGCTGTTTCTCGCCGGAGCGGATCAAACTACGTTGCCGCGTCAGATGTTCACGGGCATTCGCGAAAATATCAGCCCAACTATTGCCGCCCTCGCCACGATTCTCATTGTCTTCTCGACATGTCTGCTGCTCGTGCTCGAATGGTTACGTGGGAGAAATGCGGCGCGTGCGGTTAAAGCCTGAAGGTCAAAGTCTGACAATCAAGGCATGGACTCCCACGAATGAACGGGAACACGCATTGCAATTCTTATTTATTTAGTAAAACCATCAGACTTCGGACGATGACAAACTAAGACTCTTCCCATTCCTTGCTTTAGGGCGTCTCTTCATACTCGTAGTCACTAAAAATCTAGTGCGCACAACGCAGAGAATGAATGAGATTCCGGCTCACCACAATTGTATGCATGCTGGCACTGACGGGGTGCGTGGATCACGCCGCGCGCGACCGGCTCGGCATTGTCGATCCAACAGTACTGAAGTCGGGCGTCGGCGTTTCGCAGGACGAGGCCGCCGGCGCTTGCGAACCCGCAATGGGTGAGCACGTACGCGCCGGTTCGCGGCGGTCAGGACACGACCGATTGGTTGCAACAACGTCTCGACCATCTTCCCGACCACAAGCACGAATATTTCCACGCGAAAGCGCAATGCTGGTTGAACGCCGCACAAGACGCGCGGCGAGCCAATGACCACTGGGGATTCGTCGAAGAAGCCATCGGCTAGGCGGCCATGTTGGCTATCGGCCTCGAAAGCGGCGCATCGCTCTCCGCAGTCAATCCTACGTTGCGCACCGTGTCTATTGTACGGCCCGATTTGTGGCAGGTCGTTCACGCCATCAAGGCGGATGCCGTCGGCGCGCAATGTCTGCCGGCGCAAGCGCCGCTCGCCTGCGCTGAAGTGGAGTTGATGCAGGCAGGCCACGATGCCTGGCGCCGCAGCTTCTCTGCAGCGGAAAAGCGTGTGTCCCAAATCCAGAACCACTTGCGCGAATCGGCGGACAGCGCATTGCAATGCGAGCAGGCATTGCAAGCTGCGTCGGCCGTCGCCGTGCTCGTATCGAATCCCTCTGTCAGGCGCAGTATCAAGACACAGAAGATCACGTTACGCACGGACTCGCTATTCTATTTCGATGGGGGCAACGAAGCGGCAATGCTGCCCTCAGGCAGGCGTCAACTCGATACGGTTCTGGGCAGACTGAAAGCGGTGCTATCGTCGGGCAAGCTTCGTATTGCGTATTACGGGCTATGCCGATCACCTCGGCGACAAGGCGCACAACTAGGCACTTTCTCTGAAACGCGCAAAAACGGTCGAACGCTATTTGCGGGTGCGCGGGTTATCGCTTGCAACAACGGCGCAAGGCCGCGGCAGCGCCAATCCACTCGTCGATTGCCGGCAGAAAAAGCGCGATGCACTGGTGCGTTGTCTCGCGCCGAACCGACGCGTCGAAATCGAACTGTTCGTTGCCGCGTCCTGACGCTGCAAAAATGTTTTCAGGGGAAAAACTATGTCAACTATTCTGGTTATCGACGACCATCCCGCGTTCCGGATGATCATCAAAATGCAACTCATGCAGCTGCTCAGCGTGGAAGAAGTCATCGAGGCCGACAACGGTCAGACGGCCGTTGAAATGGCGCGCTTGCACAGCCCCAAACTCGCGATTCTCGATCCCGACATTCGGCGCATCAGCGGCTTCGACGTGATTCCCCGCCTTAAGCTCGTGCAACCGAATATTCGCGTGTTGGTGCTGTCCGGTCATGATCCCGCTACGTTTACTCCGCGCGCGATGCGCTCCGGCGTGCATGGGTTCGTCGGCAAGTCGCAGGAAATGAAGGAGATCATGCGCGGTGTGGAGGCTGTTTTGGCGGGCTACGACTGTTTTCCAGCGGAAGCAATGGATTCTGAAAACGATAACGGAATGAATCTGTTGTCGTCGCGTGAAGTTGAAGTGTTGCAGTATCTTGCTCGGGGAATAAGTAACCGAGATATAGCGAGCCGATTATCGCTAAGTGACAAAACGGTAGTACTTGTAAAAGCAGAATTCAGGAAAAACTTGGCCTGTTGTCACTGGCGGCGTTAATTGAATTTGCATCGTTGCACAGGTTGATTGATTAAAGTTGGTGCGGACTAGGTATGGCGTGTTTTTTGTGGAGGGCAATGTGCCAAATAAATAGTGTTGATTCACTCCGACATACGAATCAAACGGTGCTGCCCGACGCAAACGCGTCTTCGTTGGCTATCGATCGAACTGGCGCACCCACTCTGGAGCAGTCAGTTCGCGATCTGCTCGCAAGCCCGATGCTCGACGCGCATTCCATTATGCTCGATAAAACCGCAACAGATTCACGCGCTGTCATCGACTGCGTGGCCACACTCATCGCACCATGCGCTACTCAGCACGGCACTTGCTTAATTAAGTGTGCGCATCGATTCTGCGATGGCGGCGAAAGTATTAGTCGACGGCCCGCGACTCGGCCAACTCCTTTTTTGCATGTTGCTTCATGCTGTCCGATCATCCAAGCGTGCTGAATTGACGCTGGTCGTGCGAGCTGAGTATGTGAATCGCGCGACGTAGCGCATCACTATCGACGTCGTCGAATCCGGCGACGACATTGCACAGCGGTATTTTCCCGGCTCGATCGAAAACGATAAGAAATCTTTTCTGTCGTTTTGCCAGACGCTTGCGCATCGAATGCAAGGCGAACTCATCATTTCCGTCAAGACGACAGCGGCAATCCGCGCGAGCTTTACTGCACCATTCACGATCGAGTACGTCGACCCGCAATCGACCGCAACTAACGGTCAGCCGTATCTGTTCTGGTCCTTCACAGCCGTAGGGCATTCATCTTCATCTGCAACGGAGGACGAAGACATTGAGCCCTTCGAAAACCGCTATCTCATCGCACTACAGGAAGAGGGCATCGATCTTCAGAAATTCTTTATCGATTGGCGTCATGCCATGAACCATGATCTCGAGCGTCTCGCCAGCCTGCATGAGGAACGCGATTTTGCACAGTTGCGCGGCGTGCTGCATAGGTTGTCCGGTGCGGTCGGTCTGGTCGGTGCGCGTCATTTGCGGGAAGCGCTGCATGGCGCCAGCACTTCGTCGCAGGAACACGCAGCCGATCTGATCGACATGCTGACGAAACGCACGCGCACTTTGATCGAACAACTCGACACAAGCTGCGCAGGGTGGAGCGCATCCCGATGAGCCGCTCTCTCGCGCTGATTGAGGGTCATCTCGCGCTGCCGAAAGCGTGGGGCACTCGACGGTTTGCCGCCGCCCTTCGGTACGTGGCGACGCAATGCACACGCGGCGTCTGAGCGACAACCGGAGCGCGCGCCCGTCAGCGCTGCCCAACAGGCAATCGAGCGAGCAGCGCAACGCGGCACACAGCCTGTGCGTCCGCCCATACCGCGGTTCATCTATCTGTATAAGCAGCCGGCTGCGCCCGATTTTTCCGATCGCTTTGCTGCGCAGTTGACGGAGGCGAAGCGCTATTTGGAGATGGGCAGAGTGCGGCCGCAGTCGTTGCGATCGGATCACATGCTGGGCGCTGCGATTTTTGTGACATGCGGTATTGCGCTCGCATGGCTGCTCGCCACTTGCTCGACACGCGATCAGAACGACGCGGCGACAAACACCGTTGCCCGTTCGCCCGGGATACAGCTTCAACTGCAGCGGCAGCATCAGCAGCAACCTCAGCAGCAGGACGAGCAACTTCCGGCTCGACCTCTGCGGCAGGTCCAGCTGCAACCGCAGATTCAACCTTTGCGGCAAGCACAACCGCAACTACAGCCTCAACCTGAGCCGCAGACCCGTCCACAACCGCAGAATCAGCCGCAACTCCCGCGGCAGGACGAGCCGCAAGTGCAGCGTCAACCGTTTCGACAACCGTAAATGCGCAGCAGCCACAGCCACAACTCAAACCACAGCCCGAGTCGTCGCAAAGCACGCTTGTGAAAGCCCGCGCAGGCGAAGATCTCATTGCAACACAGACAGTCAGCCCTCAAGCAAAACCCGCACAATTGCTACGGCGCGTCGATCCATAGCAGACCAACAAAGCCACGACACGTGAAGTCATGCCATCTCGTGCAGGGAAACAGGATCGCGTCACATTAAACGTACGCATGCCGCGCGAAATGCACGCGCCGAGCGCACAACAAGCGACCAAAGATTCGCCAGGAACACAGCGCCGAGAGGTGGTCGCGGGAATTTGGACAGCCGGATCAGTGGAGCGGCCGGGGCCTGAGCCAGCGGATAATGCGGGCAGAGGAACCGGGGAATGACAAAGGGAACCAGACGCACGCACTCAGCGGGGTTC
>CALNWS010000027.1 GCA_940747215.1 uncultured Paraburkholderia sp.
ACGTGATCACCCATTTCGGCAAGATGCTCGCTCGCTTCGAAAACCGCTGATCAGCGATCACCTTCAACCGAAAGGACCCGTCACGTTCAACCCGAATCCCCTGATCACGTTCGCCAAAATACGCAGCCCGCCACATACGGATCGGCTCTGGCAAAGGATTCCGCGACAGTCGGCGAGTCGCCTTCGAAGAGCGGCACGGCGCAGTCGGGTCGGCTTGGAGAGCGCGCCCGCGAGCACCAGTTCGCCGTTCTCTTCGGCCTACCACGCGAGTTTCAGATGCACATCGCGGTACGCGGCGCGGCGTTCGAGGGTAATCGGGAACGAGGTCGTAGATCAACATATCGTGCATGGCAAGCTCCTGCCGTTCGGTTTGTAGCGGACATGATCGGGCGCGAGGCATCGCGTATCAATCATGCGTTTCAAGTCAATATTGCGTGTTGAATTTTTTCCGGAATTCTCTACGTATTTTTTATTCCTTTGCATTCGCAGCAATCCGAAATGCATAACGATTTTTCGAATTGGCGACGTTAAATCTTGAATCTGTAATTCTGCCGAATACCGAAAGCGCAATTGATCTACAATATATAATATAACTTATTGCCTCTGGCATTCTCCCGGTATTAAATGGCGATTAACCGGATTGCGTATCTCCCTGTGCGATAAGGGAAAACCAGCGCCGCTCACTGTCAACCGGAACGCGCCTTTGTCCGTTCTGGCAGACAGCATTTGCCATAATGGGCGTGCCGATGGGCCTTCGATGCGGTTAAAGCCCGACCAAAAACGTTTCCACCACCGATGGAATGTCACATGAAGATCCAATCCGCAATCGCATCGCTGGTTCTTGGTGACGTTTCACCGGTGTTCGCGCAGAATAGCCAGCAGACCAAAATGGCCGACTGCAACAAGCAGGCCGCTGACAAGAAGGGCGACGAGCACAAGGCATTCGAACGTGTCTGTCCGCCAAGCCGGCTGCCGCGCCCATGAGCCAGCAGGACAGGATGAAGGCCTGTAACGTGCAAGCCGCCGGCAAGAAAGGCGACGACCGCAAGGCGGTTCATGAAGACGTGCCTCTCGTCGGCTCCGGCAAACTGAAACACCGCTTTATAGCTTTATAGGCGCTGCGCTCGCCGCGCGGTGCCTTTTCCGTAGTCTTCTCCGCTCGCTGCTCGCGCGCTCTTCCCCGCGTTCCCTCCTCTTTGCATTTGCCATGGCTGGCATCGCGCAGCATCGCCACTCGCGCGTACGCATCGTCACGTCACGTCATCAGACATCTGCCCGAGCCTGACGTTTTTCTTCATATGATGGCTCTCGGAGACGGCCCACCCCCTATACAACATCAGACGGGCCGCCATCTTGTCGTTGATGCCGCAAGGCATCCATTGGAGGCAAGGATGATATCGAAGCATAAAAACCGCTGGTTGAGGCGGTGGCTGGTCGTCATCGTCTTCTGGGCAGTGCCCGTGGCGATCGTTGCCGTCAGCGAGATCCGGGATGAAATGGCATACAACACCGTCGACCTCGATGACCACCTGGAATTTCACCGACACACAACGCGCCGCTGGCGCTCCCGCGCACTGTCACGGGCACGCCCGACGAGGCGCAGGCCGCAGGCTGTCCCGCCGACGTGCTGGCCGCCAACGCGCCGCGTCAGCAGGACGCCCGCAACGAATACGGCGTGCGCCGCTCCATATTCATGGTTTATCTCTGGCACGCGTTCGTCGGCTACTGGATCATGCCGGCCGTCACCCTGTTCCTGCTCGGTGTGCTCTGATCGGCATGGTGCGGCGCGCGCTGCGCCGGCCGCTGCCCGTGAAGAGTTCCGCGAATCACGGTTAGCTCAGGGCCGCCGCATGCACACTTGCGCATCCATGACGCTGTGCGGGTGCGAGTGCGGCGTCGCGACAACATTTTCCAACACTTTCGACGCGTTTTCGAACGCATCCGAGCCGCCGCCGGCCGTTTGAAAATCGGTAAAAACGGATGATTTGCACCGCGCGCGCGGCGTGCCTCGCAGGTCGGCGCATGCATCGAACATGTCTGAACAACCCCGCTCGAACGCACGATTCACTCTCATTTCGAGGCGCATCGATCTCGGTCAAAATTACTCTACCGCATCTTGCGATCGGCGCCAAAGCCGCATCACACAAGACTTTTCGCGAAGCGCTGAAGCGCACCTTTTGCGTTTGCGTGTGTTATGATTTAAAAACAGCTGCCAACCGCTGTTAAAGGTTGCGCCCCGGAACAATGACGGAGAAAAAAGATGCAAAAACGAAACTTCATGTTGAAGACGACCGCTATGCTCGCTTTCGGAGGCCTTGCACTCGCTGGTTGTACGACGAACGGCAGCAACCACGATACGCCCTCCACCAATGCTTCCAAACGCCAGTCGATCGACGCCAGCGTCGACGGCACCATGTCGCGGCTTTACGCCACGGTGAAGGGTTCGCGTGAACTCGTCTCCAAGGCGCGCGGCGTGCTGGTGTTCCCGTCGGTGCTGCAGGCCGGCTTCATCGTCGGCGGCCAGTACGGCGAAGGTTCGCTGAAGGTAGGCGGCGGCACCGTCGGCTACTACAGCACGGTTTCCGGCTCGGTCGGCCTGCAGGCCGGCGCGCAGTCGAAAGCCATCATCTTCCTGTTCATGACGCAGGACGCACTCGACAAATTCCGCAATACTGACGGCTGGTCGGTCGGCGGCGACGCTTCGGTCGCACTCGTCAGGATGGGCGCGAACGGCGCAATCGACAGCACCACGGCCGCCGCGCCGGTCAAAGTCTTTGTGCTGACCAACGCCGGCCTGATGGGCGACCTGTCGCTGCAAGGCACGAAGGTGTCGCGTCTGAAGATCTGATCATGCGTTGGGCGCAACGTTAACGGAAAACGGCGATGCATCCCTGCGCATCGCCGTTTTTTTGTTGCCTTTCCATCGGCGCCAAACCGGCCCGAAACTCCGGCCGCCCGCGCGATCAACTGCCCGACGTATCGATCACCTTGAAGCGCGAGCGCTTCTGCGCGCGAATCACGGACTGGTAAGCGTCCAAGTACTGCTGCGCCATACGATGCGACGTAAAGCGCTCTTTAAAGCGCTGACGCACACCCGCGCGCGGCAGCTTATACAGCCGGTTCACCGCCGCCACCGCGCCGATCTCGTCCTCGACGATATAACCCGTCACGCCGTCTTCCAGCACTTCCGGCACCGAGCCGCGATTGAACGCGATCACCGGCGTGCCGCACGCCATCGCTTCGATCATCACGAGACCGAACGGCTCGGGCCAGTCGACCGGAAACAACAACGCGTGCGCGCCGGAGAGAAATTCCGCCTTCTGGTTGTCCGCGATTTCGCCGATGAATTCGACTTGCGGCAAATCCAGCAACGGACGGACGTCGCGCTCGAAATACTCGCGGTCGGCCGCGTCCACTTTCGCAGCGATGCGAATCGGCATGCCGCAGCGACCCGCAATCCGGATGGCCGTGTCCACCCGCTTCTCAGGCGAGATACGGCCGAGAAAAGCCAGATACTTTTGTTCGACCGGCTGCGGCGTGTAGAGCTTCTCGGGCAGGCCGTGATAGACCGTGGTGAGCCAGCGCGCCTGCGGCAACGGATGCCGCTGCGAATTCGAAATCGAGATGACCGGCACCGTGTTGAACGTGTCGAACACCGGCTGCTGCTCGGGCAGGTCGAGCCGCCCGTGCATCGTCGTGACAAACGGCGTTTCCTGGCGCTTGAACACCGAGAAAGAATAGTAGTCGAGATGGAAATGCAGTACGTCGAAGTTTTCGGCCTGACGGCGCACCAGTTCCATCAGCAACATGTGCGGCGCGACGCGGTCGCGAATGCCCAGATCGAGACGCAGCGCGCGCGGCCAGACGGCCTCGAGCTTCGCGTTGGTGACGGAGTCGCCGCTCGCGAACAGCGTCACGTCATGGCCGAGGTCCACCAGCGCTTCGGTGATGTACGAGACGACGCGTTCCGTGCCGCCATAGAGTTTCGGCGGCACCGATTCGGTCAAAGGAGCAATCTGCGCAATTTTCATTGATATGTCTCCATGAGCTGACGGCTTGCGCCCAATGGGCGGTGTGCGCGTCAGCGGCACCGGGCATTCAGCGCGGCGATCGGCAATGGACTGCGTTGCCGGACATCCGACGGCAAAATGTATTCCGGCATCGGTCCATTATTCAACAGCAGCCCACAAAAAGCGCTTCGAATTGCATTTGCTGCGTGTTGTTACATCCAGCTTACATCCACTGCTCTTTAAGCACGCCGCACGACGCCTAGCGCGCCGGCCATTTCCATGCGGGGAGGTCGCGGTCGTCCGCGTCGACGATTCGCGTGGCGCCGAAGTGCTTTTCCAGCACGATCGACTCGCTCTCCGGCTCGCACTCGAGCGCCGCGATCAACCGCGACGCGTGCGACACACCACCAGCAACTGCGAATGCTTCGCCGCCTGCGCGATCAGACGCGCGAGCGCGGGCAGCAGATCGGGGCAGACTCGTCTCCGGCTCGTTCAGGACGAGCAACGCGGCGATCAGCAGCAGATAACGCAGCGTGCCGTCCGACAACTCCGCGCCCTTCAGCGGTCTGAGCAAACCATGCTGATACATCTCCATTTCAAAGCGGCCATCGCGCACCGCGATATGGCCCCGCGATCCCGGGAAAGCATCGCTCACGGCGGTTTCGAGCGCGGTTGCGTCGCCGATCTCGCGGGATGGTTTGCCAGGCAGCGGCGAGATCGGCGCCGTCGTTCGCGAGCACGGGCGTATGCGTGCCGACTTGCGGCATGCGCGCCGCTGCATCGGCGGCCGTGCGGAAATGGTCGTAGAAGCGCCACGAACGGATCTGTTCGCGCACGGTGATCATCCGGGCGCGGTACGCGGGTCGGCGAACTCCGTCATCATGCTGTCGAATGTGGCGACCGGTTGCGCGATGGTCTGCCACTCGCCGCTTCCGTCGCGCGTACGCAGCGCGACTGCACACCGATCTACCAGCAGCGCAAACGGACGCAGCACGAGTCCGCTCCAGATGCATTCGCGATTGATGATCGGGGCGAGCGAGAAAATCGACTCACCGGGTTGCGGCAGGCCGAGGTCGATCGCATAGCCGAACTCGTCGCCGGAAAAAACCAGACGCAGACTCACCGGCTCGTTGCGGCGCGTGCCCTCCACCGCCTGTTCGCCGGCCAGCATGGCGCGCGAAAAGCGCTCCGGCCCGGCCCACAGCGTGGATTGCAGACCGCCTCTTCACGGGCCAGCGACGGAATCACGCCACCGCGCGACGTTTCGGCGAGCAGACGCAATGCACGATAGACGTTCGATTTGCCGCTGCCGTTCGGCCCAGTGATCACGTTGAGCCAACCGAGCGGGACGATCAGATCGCGCAGCGAACGATAGCCGGCGATCGCCAGAGTGGTCAGCATGCCATTGGCGCGAGCTTGATTACGAGCGAACCGCCCACGCGCACCCTCACTTGTAACCGCCGCTGTGGCCCGGCTTCTGAACCGGCACGCTGCGCAGGTCCTGCAGGAAGGTATCGCGCCATACGCCGAGATCGTTCTTGCGCAACGCCGCCATGTTGATCTCGTGACGCCGCTGGCGCGCGTCGAGTGGCATCTGCAACGCGCGCTGCAACGCTTCGCACATGCCGATCGCGTCGTGCGGATTCACGAGCAGCGCGCCGGTCAACTCCGCCGCCGCGCCAGCAAAAATGGAGAGCACGAGCACCCCTGGATCTTCCGGATTCTGGGCGGCCACGTATTCCTTCGCGACGAGATTCATGCCGTCGTGCAGCGGCGTGACGAAGCCGATCTGCGATTCGCGGAACAGCGACATCAGTTTCCAGCGGTCGTACTGCTGGTTCAGATAGCGGATCGGCGTGTAGTCGAGGCCCGAATATCGGCCGTTGATCCGCCCTGCTTCGTATTCGAGGTCCTGACGGATTTTCTGGTAAGTGGCAACATCCGAACGCGTGGGCGGCGCGATCTGCACCAGCGTGACATTGCCGCGCCATTCGGGCGAGCGCTCCAGCAGTTGCTCGAACGCGCGGAAGCGCTCCACGAGCCCTTTCGAGTAATCGAGCCGGTCGACGCTCATGATCAGCTTGCGCCCTTCGAGGCTCTGCTTCAGGTCGAGCACGTGCTGACGGCTTTCGTAGCGCTTCGCCTGCTCGGCGATTTCGTCGGGGAACACGCCGATCCGATAAACACCGGTGCGCAGCTTGCGGCCGAACGCTTCCACCTCGCCGTCCTTCGATACCGTGCCGCACGCATGGCGCACGACGTAATCCCTGAACGCTTCCTCGTCGGTGACGGTCTGGAAGCCGAGCAGGGCGTAGCACGAGAGCGACTTCACGAGCTCTTCGTGCGGCGGAATGTTGAGCAGGATCTGCGGCGCGGGAAACGGAATGTGCAGGAAGAAGCCGATGCGATTCGTGATGCCTTCGCTGCGCAGCGCTTCGGCAAACGGGATCAGGTGATAGTCGTGAATCCAGATCACGTCGTCGGGTTCGAGCAGCTTGATCAGCTTGTGCGCGAGCCAAGCATTCACGCGGCGGTAGCCAGCGTACTCTTCGCGCTCGTAGCGCGCGAGGTCGTTGCGGTAGTGAAAGACCGGCCACAACGTGGCATTGGAAAAGCCGCGATAGTACTGGTCGTAGTCCTTGCGCGTGAGCCCGACGGTTGCGAACGTGACGGCGCCGTCCTGTTCCAGCGTGGGGCCCGCATTGGCGACGGTCTCGCTCACCACGTCGCCGCTCCATCCGAACCAGACGCCTCCCGCATCCTTCAGCGCGCCGAATACACCCACGGCAAGACCGCCCGCGGAGCCCTTCGTTTCAGTCGGCGTTGCGACACGGTTCGACACGACGATCAGTCGGCCCATTGCTTTGTCTTCCTCGGTTCGTGCAGGTTAGTGGACAGTTCGACCACTTTAGTGACCGATCAGTTGCATCCCGATGCATTGTGAGGCATCAGCCCGCTGCCGGTCCGGCTTATTCTGTCACGCGTTTTCTCTTTCCCTGTGGAGTATTTCCTTCGGCATTGCTTTCGGCATTTCCTGCGCCGACGACCGGCCCACGCGGCTCGCCACCGGATCAGCCTCCGTATGCGCGGCAGTGCTGCCGGCAGGCGTCGGCGTGCCGCGTGGCGCCCAGTCGAGCGGTTCGCCCTTGCCGTTTTCCAGTTCCGCAGACACCTCAGCGCGCGCCCGCGGCAGATACTGCGGGCGGTGCTGCTGGATGAAATCGAGCAGGCCTTCGCGCACGCGGCAACGCAAATCCCAGTTGAGCGCGGAGTCGAGCGAGCTGACGAGCGCGCGCAATTGCATCGACCGCTCGGTGCCGTCCGTTACCTGCAAAATCTGCACACACTGATCCCATTCGGGGGCCGACTGGACGATGCGCGCATGCGGTAATCGACATAAAGAAACACGGTGCCGATGATCTGCGAACTGCTGCGCGTCCAGTTGGAAAACGGATTTTCGATGAACCATTGCAGCGGCATGATCAGCCGGCGCTGGTCCCAGAGCCGCACCGACACATACGTGCCGGCGATTTCCTCGATCCGCCCCCACTCGCCCTGAATCACCACCACGTCGTCGAGACGAATGGGTTGCGACAACGCAATCTGCAAACCCGCGATCAGATTGCCGAGCACCGGCCGCGCGGCGATACCCGCCGACGCCAGCAGACTCGCGCCGATCTGCCGGACGTTCGGAAACGTCATCAGCGCGCCGCCCACGCCGATTACGACGATCACCAGCATCACCGACCGCGCGAGCACCCGCGCCTGCGTGTGGATGCGGCGGGCGTGCAGGTTGTCGGCGGTATCGAGCGGATGAGCCTGCACGATCGCCGCCGCCGAGCGCACCGAGAGCCACGTAATGCCGCCGATCAGCGCGATGCCGGCCGCGTCGCGCAGCGGCGTGATGAAATTGAGCGCGTCCGGCGCTCCCACCAGACTGCCTCGAGCGCGAGGACGATCAGAACGAATTGCGAGGACTTGTCGATGTAGCGCAGCACCACACTCGTGAGCGGATACGGCCGCGCGATCCGCATGACGATGCGTGCACCGACGCGGTGAATGCCCACGGCCAGAAGCGCGGCGATGACCGACACGATCATGGCACCGAACCACGTGTGCATGGGCGCTTCGGCGATGCGGCTGAGGTCATCGAAAGTTGGCATGAGAGAAAAAGCTCCTACCAGATTGACGTGGATGTGGCCTGCTGCCTGAAGCGAGGCAGACAACGCGGGAGGTTGCGGCAGGCGCAGAGTGTGATGTCAGGGCGACCGAAGCGTCAGAGATAGTGTCTGAGGAAAGGCGTTTGACTATCTCAAGAAAGGCGTTTGACTATCTCAAACGCTCATCGGCGCAGACTGAAAAAAACAGCCGCACCGCAGCATTTCTCTAGAAGACAGACGGCAAGAGGCAATGTTCCCGCAACGGGCGATGCCTTTTGCATAAGGCTTTGCGGGCGCGGCTGGCGGAGTCCAAGCTTTACGCGCGTATGCAGCAAATTTGTGCGGGCGAGCCTTGGCACATCAAACTGAAAACAAAGGCCGCTTAGGCTGCCGCTTGGGAGAACATTCGGCTCACGACAGGACGCCGGCGAGCAGGCAGGCAAGGCAGATGGCCCGACAGACCTTGCGGCGTGTCAGGCCATGGCATCAGGGAACGTCAGCTTCCGCTTTTGCAGGGAAAAGCCTTGCCGAGTCCAAGCGAGATCGCCGTGCTGGCGTTATAGCCCGCGACGTTCAGATTTTCCGCGATGTTTCAGATTTTCCGCGATGTATTTGCGCACGGCGTCGGTGAGTTGCGCCGAGCGCGCGTCTTGCGGCAAGCAGAAATACTGACCGACGCGCGGACGACCAGTGGTGCCGCCGATTGCGTCGATCGTATTGAAAATGTCGTCAGCGGTGCCTTCGATATACGCGGCGCACGCGCTTCGCGACGCCACGTCAGTCTTGGTGCACAACTTGTTGAGGTCGCCTCCCGTAAACGCGGCTGCCGATAACGGTACGGCAAGCGCGCTAGCGAAAATCAAAGCCCGCAGGAAAATCAAAGCCCGCAGCATGGTGTTCCTTTACAGGGGTGTTTATCGGGCGGTATTCCGCCGCATTCGGTCGCCGCGCTAGGCCAGCGCGGCAATGTACGTCATTCTGCACTGTTTTTGGCGACAGCCATACCGGCCATCACAATCTTTAGGCAAATTTATTCGGGCGCCCGCGGCGCCCTGTTTTCAGTCTGGTTTGGCGCGCGGCCTTACTTCTGCTGCATCTGCTGCAGACGTGCCGTGAGACCTTCCACGACATCCGGCTCCTTGTAGGTTTTGGCGAAATCGAGCGCCGTCATGCCGATCTGGTTCTTCACCGTCAGGTCCGCGCCGTTGTCGAGCAACAGCTTCACCGTCGACACGTGGCCGCCGCGCGCCGCCATCATCAGCGGCGTAGTGCCGTTGGGCGAACCGGCGTCGACATAGGCCGAATGGTCGAGCAGCACCTTGACGATGTCGTCGTGACCATTGGCGGCGGCATAGTGCAGCGGTGCCCAACCCTTCTTGTTGACCTCGGCGTCTTTCGCGATCAACTGGTTCACGAAGTTCAGATCGCCGTTGAGCGAGGCCATCATCATCGCGTTTTCGCCAGCCTTGTCCTGAATCTCGATGTTGGTCTTCGGATTGTCGATCAGCGCCGCGCCGACCTTGTCGGACTTTTCGCGCGCGGCCAGCACGATCAGCGGAAGGCCCTGATTGTCCACGCTGTTCGGGTCCATGCCCTTGGCGAGCAGCTTGTTGACGCCGTCCACGTCGTCGAATTTGACCGACTTGATCAGCGAGTCGATCGGCGCGGCTTGCGCCGGCGTGACCACGACCGAGGTCAGCGCGGCGCAGGCAAACGTGGCGACCAGAAGCGCGCGCGAACCGATGCGCGCGGTGGCATGCCGAGCCGAAGTCAGCGCACCAGGCGCTGCGGAAGTCTCTGAAAACGCTGCGTTCGACATGGATTCAATTCTCATACTCAGCTTTATGAAAACGCCCCATCCTATTGATATTTCTCATTTTTCTTTCTCACACGCCAGCCGGCGCGGGAATCTTGAAGAGCCGGAAGAAGTTCTGCGCGGTCGCAGCGGCGAGCGCCTCGTCGGGCATCTCGCGTTGTTGCGCGATGAAACGTCCGACATAACTTACGTACGCAGGTTCATTAGGCTTGCCGCGATACGGCACGGGCGCGAGGTACGGCGAGTCGGTTTCGATCAGGAGACGCTCCAGCGGCACGCGGCGCGCCACGTCTTGCACGTCCGCCGCACTCTTGAACGTGACGATGCCAGACAGCGAGATGTAAAAGTTCTGCGCGAGAGCCTGCTCGGCGATGGCCCACGGCTCGGTGAAACAGTGCATGACGCCGCCCGGCTCGCTCGCGCGCTCCTCGGCCATGATGCACAGCGTGTCTTCCGATGACGACCGCGTGTGGATGATGAGCGGCTTCTGCGTGGCGTGCGCCGCGCGGATATGCGTGCGGAAGCGCTCGCGCTGCCATTCCATATCGGCGATCGAACGACCTTCCAGACGGTAATAGTCGAGCCCGGTTTCGCCGATCGCGACCACCTTCGGATGGGCGGCCAGCTCAACCAGTTCGGCGAGACTCGGCTCGCGCATGTCCTCGTGATCCGGATGCACGCCCACCGACGCATACACGTTCTCGTGACGGCTCGCGATGTCCAGCACCGACGACAGCGTCTCCAGATTCACGGAGACGCACAGCGCGTGCGTCACCGAATGGCTGCGCATGTTTTCCAGAACTTGCGGTAGACGGTCGGTGAGACCTTCGAAATTGATATGACAGTGCGAATCGACAAACATGATGATGTCCTGCTTTGCGTTTGGCCTCAGTAAATCAGCGAATAGCTCGAGGAACGGCGTCAGGCGGCCGCAGCATCGAGCCGCTTGCCGAGAATCACCAGATCGCGCTCCACGCCGTCCAGCACGGCGACACGCGGCGCGAACCCCACGTCTCGAAACCGAAACCGCGGAAGAGCCGCAGGCTCGCCTCATTGTGGCCAAAGATGAAACAGAGCACCGTATAGATGCCCAGCGCCGGTGTCGCGTCGAGCGAGGCGGTCAGCAGTTTCTTGCCGAGCCCCTGTCCGCGCGCGCTTTCGTCGAGATAGATGCTAACCTCGGCCGTGCGCAGATAGGCCGGACGACCGTAGAAATCCGAAAAGCTGAGCCACGCCACGATACGCACCGGCTGCTGCGCGTCTTCGACGACCCACAGCGGCCGCTTTTGCGGACCATGCGCGTGGAACCATGCGAGACGGCTTTCGACGGTCACCGGCTCCAAGTCCGCCGTAACCTGCCGCGACGGCACTGTGGAGTTGTAGATGGCGACGATGGCGAGCAGATAGTCGAGGGTGACATCGCGGTAATCGCGGTAAGAAAGGTTCATGGTGCCTGGACAGAAATAAAGGATTGACGCAGATTGAAAATGGGGTGCGCAGCGGCTTGCCGCCACTCGTGCGAACCGTGATGAAACTCACACGAAAATCACGCGGGGTTCATGCGAACAGCGCCCGGTAGCCGATAAAAAGCTCCTCGAACACGAGTCGCACGTTCAGCGGATGGTTCTCGACGGCGCGCTGCCGCGTGACCGTGCGCATGAAGCGCGCGAACGCGCTGGCGTCGGCCTGGGACGCGCAGCGTGTGAACGCCGCCGATGCCTGCGGGAAATAGCGCGGCGCACCCGCCGTGCGTTGAGCGAGCAGATCGTACATCCAGCGCTGCAGCCAGCCGAGCACGAGCGGCACCGGCAGCTTCTGGAGCGCTTCGCCGCACGCGAACGCGTCGCACTCGGGACCCGCGGCGAGTTGCTTCAGCGTCCAGTCGCGCAGGGCGCGGTTTTCGTCGCTGGCGAGCGCGAGTGCCACGAGCGGTGCGCCGCCGGCCTCGGCGAGCAGCGCCACCGTCTGATCCACGCCTTGCGCCGTCAACCATTTCGTCGTGAGCTCGGGCGCGGGCATCGTCATCGGCCACTGGCGGCAACGGCTGATGATGGTGGGCAGCAGGCGGTCGATACGCGCCGACACCATCAGGAACACGACGCCCGCGGACGGCTCTTCGAGCGTTCTCAGGAGCGCGTTGGCCGCGGCGATATTCAACGCTTCGGCCGGATACAACACGACCACGCGCGCACCGCCGCGATGCGAACCTACGCCGACGAAGTCCAACAAGCCGCGGATCTGCTCGATCTTGATTTCCTTGCTTGGCGCGCGGGTCTTTTTGCCCTCGTCGCCGTCGGCTTTCTCGGCCTTTTCATCCGCGCCGCCGGCAACGCCGGCTTCGGCGGCAAGCGCTTCGGGCACGACGATCCGGTAATCGGGATGATTGCCTTGCGCGAACCATATACAGGCCTCGCAGGCGCCGCACGGCTCGCCGTTGGCTTGCTGCGCCTCGCACAGCAGTCCCTGCGCCAGATGCTGCACGAAGCGCAGCTTGCCGATGCCGGCCTGTCCATGCAGTAGCAGTGCATGCGGCCAATGCCCACGCAGCTGCTGCAGGCGGCTCCAGTCGGCGGCTTGCCACGGAAAAATCATTTTCTCTTTAAATTCAATAAATTGAATACTGAAGCCGAGACTTCGCACGAACTTTGAACCGACATCGCGCAAGCATTTGCAGAAAAAAATAATAAACGATAATAATCATAGCCTTGCAATCAGCTCTTCGAGTTGCTTCTGAATCCGGGCAATGCTCTGCGAGGAATCAATGATAGCGAACCGGTAAGGCGCTTCCTCCGCGCGGCGCAAATATTCGGTGCGCGTGCGATTGAAAAAGGCTTCCGATTCGCTCTCGAAACGGTCCGGATCGCGCGCGGCGCTACGCCGTTCGTTGGCGATTTCGGGCGCGAGGTCGAACAGCACGGTCAGATCCGGCTGGAAACCGCCCTGCACCCAGCGCTCGAGCGTTTCCAGCTTGTCGCGCGGCAGACCGCGGCCGCCGCCCTGGTAGGCGAAGGTGGCGTCGGTGAAGCGGTCGGACAGCACCCAGTCGCCGCGCGCGAGCGCCGGTTCGATGACTTCGGCCAGATGCTGGCGGCGCAGCGCGAACATCAGCAGCGCCTCGGTTTCGAGGTCCATCTTCTGATGCAGTACGATCTCGCGAATCTGCTCGCCGAGCGAGGTGCCGCCCGGCTCGCGCGTCATCACGACACCGCGGCCCGTACGCGCGACCTTTTCTTCGAGACGCTCACGGAACCAGCTCAGGTGCGTGGTCTTGCCCGCTCCGTCGATGCCCTCGAATGTGATGAATTTGCCCCGCGCCATCATTGCCCTCGAATGTATTTGTCCACGGCCTTGTTGTGATCGCCGAGGGTGTCAGAAAAAATACTGCTGCCGTCGCCGCGCGATACGAAGTACAGCGCGGTGGACTGCGCTGGGTTCATCGCCGCCTGAAGCGAGGCGACGCCGGGCAGCGAGATGGGCGTTGGCGGCAAACCCATCCGGGTATAGGTATTGTAAGGAGTGTCCGTCTGCAGGTCCTTCTTGCGGATGTGGCCGGCGTAGATTTCGCCCATGCCGTAGATCACCGTGGGATCGGTTTGCAGCGGCATGCCCACGCGCAGACGGTTGGCGAACACGGCGGCCACCATCGGCCGGTCAGACTTCTTGCCGGTTTCCTTCTCGATGATCGAGGCCATCGTGAGCGCGTAGTAAGGCGTCTTGTACGGCAGGTTCGGCGAGCGTGCGAGCCACGCTTCGTCAAGACGCTGACGCATCAGTCGATACGCGCGGCGATACACGTCGAGGTCGCTCGTGTTCTTGTCGAAGAGATACGTGTCCGGGAAAAAGAGACCTTCGCCGTTGCCGATGGAAGCTTCTGGTGCGCCGATCGCCGTCATCAGGTCCGCGTCGCTCATGCCCGCTGTGTCGTGCTTGAGCGCGGGATTCGAGTCGAGCTCGGCGCGCATGCGCTTGAAGGTCCAGCCCTCGATGATAGTCGCCACGTATTCGTTGACGTCCCCGCGTGTAATTTTCTGCAGCACTTCGTAAGGCGTCACACCCGACTTGAACTCGTAGTTGCCCGACCTCAGTTCGCTTTGCAAACCGAGCAGGCGCGTCATGATCACGAACAGTTCCTGTTCGACCGGCACCCCGCCGCGATTCAGTTGCAGTGCGACGCTGCGCAGGCTGCTATGCGGCTTGACGGTGAAATCGAGTTGCGCGGGGGTCAATTCGAGCGGCCGGTTGGCCCAGTGATATCCGCCTGCCATTACGGCTGCGGCCAGCACGACGACAGGCGAGCCGGCAATGAAACATTTCTTCAGAAGGGACATGGAAACGTGGCTGAGGTGGACTGCATATAATATATAAGTTTGCCTCGGCTAAAGTCAGAATTGACTGCTCTCGGAATCCATGAACACACCGCTCGCTACCGCTTCAGGCACAACCTCAGGTACATCTGCCCCAACGCCCGCCGCGCCCCTCGCGTTGCCGGCGCTGCCGCGCCCTTCCGCCGATGAATTCGACGCCGTCGTCCAGCACAGCGCCTATATGCCGCTCGCGCAGTTCGGCGTGATCGACGCCACGGGCGACGCCGCCGCGAGCTTCCTGCACGGCCAGCTGACGAACGACACCCAGCATCTCGACGCAGCCGCCGCGCGCCTCGCCGGCTATTGCTCGGCCAAGGGCCGGCTGCTCGCGTCGTTTCTGACCTGGCGGTGCGGCGACGCGCTGCGTTTGCTCGTGTCGAAAGACGTGCAGGCCGCGGTGCAAAAGCGTCTGTCCATGTTCATCCTGCGGGCAAAGGCGAAACTCGTCGACGCAAGCAACGAACTGGCCGCGATCGGTCTTGCCGGCGACGTGTGCAAGGCGCTCTCCGGTGTGTTCGACGCGATGCCCGACGGCGTGCACGTGAAAGTCGACGGCCCGGCCGGTTCGCTGATCCGCGTGCCGGACGCGCTCGGCCGTCTGCGTTATCTGTGGGTCGGTCCGAAGGCCGAGATCGAGGTGCGCCTGCCGCAACTCGACGCGCAACTGAAGCGCGTGTCGCCCGCCGTGTGGGATTGGCTCGACATCCGCGCAGGCGAGCCGCGCATCACGCAACCGGTGGTCGAGCAGTTCGTGCCGCAAATGGTGAACTTCGACGTGCTCGGTGCCGTGAATTTCCGCAAAGGCTGCTACCCCGGCCAGGAAGTGGTGGCGCGCAGCCAGTATCGCGGCACGATCAAGCGGCGCACGTCGCTCGCGAACGTGGCGGGCGAGACCGACACCGTGAAGGCCGGCGCCGAGCTTTTCCACTCCGCGGATCCGGAGCAGCCGTGTGGCATGGTCGTGAATGCGGCGGCCGCGCAGACGGGCGGCGTCGATCTGCTGGTCGAGATCAAACTGGCAACGCTCGAAGGCGGCTCGGTCCATCTCGGCACGGCCGACGGCCCTACGCTCACGTTCCTCGCGCTGCCTTACGGCTTGCCTACCGAAGTCTGAGTTCGGGCTGAATTCGAGCGGCGCCACTGTGCGCCGCTTTTTCGTTGGCGCGCTGCTTCTGAAAACATGCGCGACGCACCCGCTGCCGCAATCGCGGACATCGTCGCAAACGTCGTCGCGAACCCACCCGCAGCCGGAACCCCAACCCACTCTCGAAGCCTGAGCTTCACGGGAGGGCTTGCCTCGCATGTGTCTGATCGTTTTCGACTGGCGGCCCGATACGCTCGACGGCCCGCTCTTCACGCTCACCGCGAATCGCGACGAGTTCCTGCGCCGCACGGCCGAACCGGTCCACTGGTGGCAGGATCTGCCGGGCGTGCTCGCCGGACGTAATCTGGTCGGCGGCGGCACTTGGCTCGGCTTGTCGCGCGACGACCGGTTCACGGCACTCACCAACTATCGCGCGCCGAACTCGGTGCCCTGCTCGCACTCGACACGATGCCCACACTCGAACGCCTGATCGATCTGATGTGCGACCCGCGTGTTGCTCGCGACGACGAACTGCCGTCCACCGGCATTCCGCTCGAACGGGAACGGGCACTATCAGCGGCGTTCATCGACACGCCCGAATACGGCACATGCGGCACGGCGGCGTTGCGTGTCGTCGCGAACGGCAACGTGCTGAGCATTGCGATCGCCGAGCGCAGCGACGACAACGGCTTGCATCGCATCGTGCGTCCCGGCGACTTCGAGCGCAGCTTCGCGTTCAATGTCGAGCATCAACCGGACGATCTGGCAGCGTGATAACGCGGGCGCGCCTCGATGGCGCACTTTGATGCTGCGCTTCACGCCTCAACGAAAGCCGCATGCAGTGCCGCAGTTGCATCGGCGTGCGCGTTCGCGACTTCGGGCACGTAACAGCCCATCTTGAAGAACTCGTGGATCATGCCTGGATAGCGCACGAGCGTGACCGGGTTGCGCGCCGCACGCAGTTTCTCCGCGTACGCATCGCCCTCGTCGCTCAGCGGATCGTATTGCGCCGTCGCGATCCACGCCGGGGCGAGTCTGCTGAAATCGGGCGCGCCGCGTGTGCTGTCGAGCGGCGCGAAGCGCCAGTCGTCGCGATCGCCCGCATCGCGCACGTACTACTCGAAGAACCACTGGATCGTTTCGCCCGACAGCAAAAAGCCGTCGGCAAGGCGCGAGTGCGAGTCCGTCTGTTGATAACCCGTAGTGCCGGGATAGATCAGCATCTGCAGCGCGAGCGCAATGCCCGCGTCGCGCGCCAGCACCGCACAGACCTTGGCGAGCGTGCCGCCCGCGCTATCACCGCCAACTGCCAGCCGCCCGGCGTCGATGCCGTATTCCGCCGCGTGCGCGTGCAGCCAGACGAGTGCGTCGAAGGCGTCGTCGACGGCGGTGGGAAACTTGTGCTTCCGGCGCGAGGCGATAGTCGACGGAGAACACCGCGCACTGCGCATCGCGCGCGAACATTCGGCACAGCGCGTCGTGCGTGTCGATGCTGCCCAACGTAAAGCCGCCGCCGTGAAAGTAGACGAGCGCGGGCGTGAGCGAAGCCCAACTCGGCTCCGCCGGCCGATAGAGCCGCGCGCGGATCGTCGCGCCGTCGCACGTAGGCACGCGCAAATCGTCGACGGAAAACATCGGTGCCGCCGCAATGTCCAGAATGGGCGCGCTCTTCTCGTAAGCGGCGCGCGCCGCCTGCGGCGACAGTTCATGCAAGGGCGGACGTTTCGCGCGCGCGATCATGTCGAGCACCTGCTCGACTTTCGGATTCAACGGCATCGTGCGTGTCAGTTCGCGTTCTTCACTTCGGGTTTGAGCGACATCGGATCGGTGGGATTGCGCAACTGTTCGATGTCTTCGTGACGCAGCCTGACGGTCGCCATGATGCCCGGATGCGTCCATGATGCCCGGATGCGTGATGATGTAAAAGCGCCGCGCGGCAATCGCTTCGAACGTGATGTCGGCGACATCCGCCGCGATCTGCGAGTGCGTCGGACCGCTCCCCGTTGCGCAACGCGGGGGCCGCAAGCGTTCTGCGTCGGCGATACCGGTCGGTACGAATGCCCAACACAGTAGCGAGCAGCCAACCAGACTTCCCGGCGCGCCGGCCGATGCTTCGGCGGAAGGTTACGCCAGTTGCAGGTCGTGATACAGCGTCTCGGTGAGCGACACGACCGCGTGCTTCGGTTGTACACGCCCATGGCAGGGGCCCGCCACCGACGCCGTGTTGACGATGCGCGCTCTCCTTCTGCGCGAGCATGATCGGCGTGAACGCACGAATGCCGTGCGCGACACCCATCACGTTCACACCGAGCACCCACGCCCAGTCGTTCGCGGAGCTTTCCCACAGGAAGCCGCCTGAGCCTACACCTGCGTTATTGAACAGCAGTGCACCTTGCCGAACGCGGCGAGCGCCGCCTGCGCGAGCGCTTCGGGATTCACGTCGGCGAGGACCAGCTTCATGCCGAGCACCGCGCCCTTCTGCGCGAAAGCACGGCCGAAACCACTTGCCGCGCCGGTGATCACCGCCACCTTGCCTGCGAATTCGAACATCGACGTCTCCGGGAGTAAAGGCTGTTTTTGTATGTGTCGTCACGCGGGTCAGGTGGCGCGCGCTCATGCTGCAAAACTCAAGACGTTCAGATCAGCTTGACCAGTTGCTTGCCGAAGTTCTTGCCCTTGAGCAGACCCATGAATGCCTCGGGCGCGGCGTCGAGCCCTTCTGCGATCGTCTCGCGTTATTGCAGCTTTTTCTGCGCGACGAGCGAGCCGAGCTCTTTGAGCGCTTCGGGCCACAAGTCCAGATGTTCGGTGACGATGAAACCTTGCAACAGCAAACGCTGCATGAGGATCAGCGACGGATGCTTGAGCGGAACCGGTTGTCCATCGTAACCGGCGATAAAGCCGCACAGCACGATGCGTCCGAACGGGTTCATGCGCACGAGCGTGACGTCGAGCACTTCGCCGCCGACGTTCTCGAAGCAGCCGTCCACGCCATCGGGCGTGGTAGCCTTCAGGTCCTGATAGAGGTTGCCCGCCTTGTAGTCGACGCACGCGTCGAAGCCGAGCGCCTCCACCACGCAGCGGCATTTGTCCGCGCCGCCCGCGATGCCGACGGCGCGCGCCCGCCTGCTTCGCCAGTTGCCCGACCACGCTGCCGACTGCGCCGCTCGCCGCGCTCACCACGACGGTTTGGCCCGCTTTCGGCGCGATGATCCGGTTCAGTCCGTACCACCCGGTGCCGCCGATCATCACTTCGTTCAGCGGCTGCGGCGCGGCGTACGATTTGGTGTCGTTCATGCGTCCACGCATGAACGGATCGAGCGACAGAAAGTGATTGCGCACGCGGATCTCGCCATCGGCAAGCGGTGCAAGCGGCGTTTCGACAAGCCGGAAGTTATCGGGCGTGACAGCGCCTTGTGGGCGCGAAGCCAGCACTAATTGTCGATTGATCTGGGTCGTGACGATCGTCTCCTTGGGGTGTCGATGTGTTTGCCGACGGGTTTGCCGATGAATTCGGCGAAGAGTCTGGCGGCAGGTTGGGTAATGCGATCAACTCGAATCTCGCATGGTAGCGACGCCCGACTCACTCAACCTTCGCTCGGGCCCGGCTTCGCGGACGGATCGCTGCGCAGACGCTGCTGCGCGATATCGCGGCCGACCGCAAGACGCCGCATGTATTTGAACGTGCCGAGGGCCTTCGCGACGAAGTGCCCTTCGCTGTCGCGAATCTCGCCTTCGCAGTACGCCATCGTGGTCGAACGGTGCAGCACGCGGCCGGTGGCGCGCAACTCGCCGCGCCCCGGCGCATGAAGTTCACTTTTATCTCAACAGTGACCACGCCCACGCCGTCGCCCGCGAGGCTGCGCGCGGCCATCGCGAACGCGACGTCCCACGTGTTCATGTGATCGGGCTGCAAGGGCAACAGCACTTCGCTGACGCCGTCTGCCGCGCTCAGCAGTTGCGCGCCGAGCCGGTCGGCGAACGGGCTTTCGGGCATCGAAGCACGTTTCTGGATGGAGGTGGTTGAGTCGGTCATTGCGGATATTGGTTGGGTAATTGGTTGGGTAATCGAGGCATGCGTCGAAGCGCTCAGCGAGGTGCGTGCGAGTCGGTGCAGCTACAACGCGGCGCAGCCAAACATTGGATACGCGCGGCGGATCCGGTGCTGATTCGTTCGCAGACTCGGCGGCACGCGTGCAGTGGGAAATGATACCTGCTATGCCCGAAGGCCATCTGCGAACGAGACCAGCGCGGCATGCATATACGCGGCACCGGCCTGCGCCGTTGTGCTCGTTCGCTGACGTCACGCTGCATTGTTGCTCATGCGCGCGGCGAGGCGCCCGAGTTTGCGCACGGCGTCGTCCGCGAGATCGAGGTCCGTGCTCGGGCAAATGAACCGGATGAAATGATCGAAACGTCCGGCATTCGAAAACACCGTGCCCGGCATCACGCGTATGCCCTCGTGCAACGCGGCGTCGAAAAAATGCCGTCGACGCAATCTGGCGCGGCAACTCGATCCAGAAGAACATGCCGCCGTTCGGTGGCGTGAAGCGCGTGTCTTCGGAAAACGATGCGCCGAGCGCAGCCGGCACGCAGACGCCGCAAATGCCGCTCGTACGCGCTGGTTTCCAGAAACTCGGCGAGCACCACCTGCGAAAGCTGCTCGTTGTGCCGCGAATGCGCGAACTTCAGCATGCCGATGCGCAGATGCCAGCCCACCGTTGATCCAGCCCACTCGCATGCCCGGCGCGAGCGTCTCATTGAACGACGTGCAATGAATCACGGTGCCGTCCGTGTCCCAGGCTTTCAGCGAGCGCGGCGGCTGCTCGCTGTCGGTGAGTTCGCAATACGAGTCGTCTTCGATCAGCGCGATGTCCACCTGCACGCACAGTGCGACGAGCTTCGCCTTGTGCGCGTCGGGCATCACGCTGCCCAGTGGATTTTGCAGATTCGGCACGGCCACGACGGCCTTGATGCCCGCGTGATTCTGCAGCGCGAACGCTTCGACGGCGATGCCGGTGGTCGGACTCGTGGGAATTTCCAGCGCGTGCAGGCTGAGACTTTCGAGCGCCTGCAAGAGGCCGAAGAAACACGGCGATTCGACGGCCACCGTATCGCCGGGTTGCGTGACGGCGTGCAATGCGAGGTTCACGGCTTCGATGTCGCCGTGGGTCATGATCACGTCGTCCGCGCCGATCTGTATGCCTGCGGCGAACGCACGCCGCGCGATGATCGCGCGCAGGTCCGAGTCGCCCTGAATGTGGCCGGCGAGCGTCAGCAACGTGGGCCGTCGGCGCAATGCGCGCAGCGCGGTTTTCTGCAAGGTGTCTGTCGGATAAAGATCCGGCGACGCGGTCGCACCACCGAGATTCAGCGCGTCGGGATAGCGCTGAAATTTCGACACGATCGCGGAAATCGTCGAGTGAATGCCGACGAAATAGCCCGCGTGCGGCCGTGCCTCGATCAATGCTTCGCGCTCCAGCACGCGATAATTCTCCGTGGCCGTCGCAAGGCTCACGTCGTGACACTGCATGAAGGCGCGCATCGAAGGCATGCGGTCGCCAGCGCGCAACGCGCCGTGTTCGATCGCGCGGCGGTACTGGTCGGCGAGCTGGCGATACAGCAGGCGGCGTTCGGCGGAGTGCGTGGATTGGGCGGGTTGTGTGGATTGCGGGTCAGCCATCGGTGCCGTGAGTGCATCCGTTGGTGCACAATCGTGCGGGAGAGTAGGTTGGGTCATAGGCCGATAGTGCGGACACATCGTCCACCACGACAGATACAGATGCCAGCATTCCCGACCGGTACAGCACCGAAAATCGCGAAACTGTAGCGGTGCAGATTGGCGAAGCCTGCGGCTGTTTTCACGAGGAAGGACTCAATAAGCTGGATGCACCACAACGGTTCAAAGGAATCGGTCATGCTTCTCGGTCAATCCGGCACGCGCCTCACCCACGACACCATCGCACAACTCGGCAAAGGCCAGATGGCGTGGCAGCACCTGCACGCTCGAAGCTCGATCGTTGCCGCCGAAGGCGACCTGCGACTCGAATTCCGCGACCACTCACTTGCGTGGCTCGGCGATGCCGCGCCGGACGCGTCAGCCACGACGATCGCACTGCGCGAAAGCGACCGCTACACGATGCAGCAAAGCGGCATGGTGGCGATCAGCGCGATGCAAGCAGACTGCGTGGCGTTCGTCGTGCAATCTTCGGGCATGGATCGCATGCGGCGAGTTCGCGAGCTGTTCACCGCTCTTTATCAGCAGCTCGCGCGCGTGGCCGGTTTGCCGCGCGCTTCGTGCGATTCGTGAGAGCTTATCTTTGCCCCGCTTTCCGACGCACAACGGTGTAGGGCTTCGCGTCCCCTTCCTAGCGTCGCCTGCGAAACTGGGCCGCGTTTGCGCCCGCCCGAACCACCGCTACAATGCATGGACCCGATCCGCTCGACGAGGTGCCGGTCATGTCCTTCTTTCGCACTCTGCTTTTCAACCGCATTGACCGCCTCACGCAGGCCGTTCGTCTGACGGTGCTCGCTGTATTCACCGCACTCGCACTCGGCGGTTGTGCCGGCTGGTTCGGCGGCGATCCGCTGCGCGTGAACGTCGCCGGCATCGATCCCGCCGAAGGCAGGGCATGGAAATGCGCTTCAACGTGAAGCTGCGCGTGCAGAATCCGAACGACTCGCCTGTCAACTTCGACGGCGTGTCGCTCGATCTCGAACTCAACGGCAAGTCGTTCGCGAGCAGCGTGAGCGACCAGAGCGGCAGCGTGCCGCGCTATGGCGAAGTGGTCGTGACCGTTCCGCTCACGGTGCCCGCCTTCGCCGCGGTCCGCTAGGCGTTCGCACTCGCGGGCGCCGCTCAGACAGGACAGTTTCCCTACCTCATGCGCGGCAAGCTCGGCGGCGGCCTGACCGGCACCACACGCTTCGTCGATCAGGACACGCTCAACCTGCCCGCGCTCGGCATGGCATTGCCGTAAAGGCGCTGCACGACACCCGGCACACGAAGGCCAAACTCAACGTCAAACGATTTCGAAAAGACCCGCCGCGCCCTGCCCGCCGCCGATACACATCGTCACGACAACGAGTTTCGCACCGCGCCGCTTGCCTTCGATCAGCGCGTGTCCTGTGAGACGCGCGCCCGACACGCCATACGGATGACCCACGGCGATCGCGCCGCCGTTCATGTTCAGACGGTCGTGCAGAATGCCGAGCTTGTCGGCGCAATACAAGACCTGCACGGCGAACGCTTCGTTTAGTTCCCACAGGTCGATGTTCTCGACCTTCAGACCCGCCTGCTTGAGCAGTTTCGGCACGACGAACACGGGACCGATGCCCATCTCGTCCGGCTCACAACCCACCACCGCAAAGCCGCGGAAAATGCCAAGCGGCTGCAGACCTTCGCGCTCCGCCACCTTCGCATTCATCACGACGCAAACCGACGCGCCGTCCGAAAACTGGCTCGCGTTGCCTGCCGTAATCACGCCGCCGGGCAGCGCCGTGCGAATCTTCACGACGCCTTCGAGCGTAGTATCGGCGCGAATGCCTTCGTCGCCGCTCACGGCCACTTCTTTCGTGAAGAATTGGCCGCTCGCTTTATTGGCGACGCCGGCGAGCACCGTCAACGGAACGATTTCGTCCTTGAACTTGCCGGCTTCGAGTGCGGCAGCTGCGCGCTGTTGCGAACACACGCCGTATTCGTCCTGACGTTCCTTCGAAATCGAATAGAGTTTGGCAACGTTTTCCGCGGTCTGCAGCATCGACCAGTAGATTTCCAGCTTGTGCTGACTGAGCCAGCCTTCGGCCAGCATGTGACGGTCCATCTCGTTCTACACGCACGAGATGGATTCCACGCCACCCGCGACGAACACATCACCTTCACCCGCAATCACGCGTTGCGCGGCAAGCGCGATGGTTTGCAATCCCGACGAACAGAAACGGTTCACGGTCATGCCCGGCACGCTCACGGGCAGCCCTGCGCGCAATGCGATCTGCTGCGCGATGTTCGCGCCCGTTGCGCCTTCGGGATTGGCGCAACCCATGATCACGTCTTCGACGCGCGACGGGTCGAGCGTCGCGCCGTGCGTCATGTTGAAACCGCCGCGCCACGATTTGGCGAGACCTGTGCGGGCGGTGGATGCGATTACGGCATCAGTCATATGTGTCCTCATGCATTCAGTGGCATACGTAGATCGAAAACTGCGAAACTCAGCCGTTGAATCCCCGGCCCTCACCCGCCAGTTCCACGATACTCGAAGCGATCTGCCAGGCGTCGCCGTTGGCCTGCGACGCGTAGCGGCGAATCGCGCGCTCGACGTTGTAGAGCCCGACCGTGTCCGCGTACAGCATCGGGCCACCGCGATAAAGCGGAAAGCCGTAGCCCGTCAGATAAACCATGTCGATATCCGACGCTTTCGACACGATGCCTTCCTCGAGAATCTTCGCGCCTTCGTTCACGAGCGCAAACACGAGCCGCTCGACGATCTCCTCGTCGCTGATCTTGCGCCACTCGCTGTTCGTTTCCTTCGAGAATCCGACGATCATGTCGTCAACCACTTTCGACGGATACGCGGTGCGATCGCCCGCCTTGTAGTCGTATCAGCCGCCGCCGGTTTCCTGTTCGAAGCGCCCCGTCTCGCACAGGCGGTCGGCGACTTTCGTTTCGAGTAGTGCATCTCAGGCTGTTCCTGATAGCGGCGTTTGCGGATCGCCCAGCCGATGTCGTTGCCTGCCAGATCGCTCATGCGGAACGGTCCCATCGCGAAGCCGAACTTTTCGATCGCGCGATCCACCTGTGCGGGCAACGCGCCTTCTTCGAGCATGAAGAGCGCCTGGGCGGATGTACTGTTCGATCATCCGGTTGCCGATGAAACCGTCGCACACGCCGGACACCACCGCCGTCTTGCGGTTTTCTTCGCAAGCTTCATGACGGTGACGAGCACGTCCTTCGCGGTTTCCTTGCCGCGCACCACTTCGAGCAGCTTCATCACGTTGGCCGGACTGAAGAAGTGCATGCCGACCACGTCCTGCGAACGCTTCGTGAAAGCAGCGATCCTGTCGACGTCGAGCGTGGACGTGTTCGAGGCGAGGATCGCGCCCGGCTTCGCGATTTCATCGAGTTGCCGGAAAACCTGCTCCTTCACGTCGAATTCTTCGAACACGGCTTCGACGATCAGGTCCGCGCTCTTCAGGTCGTCGTAGGAGAGCGTGGGCGTAATCAGCGCCATACGCTGTTCCATCGCTTCCGGTTTGAGCTTGCCTTTCCTGACCGTTGCCTCGTAGTTCTTGCAGATCGTCGCGAGGCCACGCTCGAGTGCGTCCTGTTTCGTCTCCAGCAGCGTGACGGGAATGCCCGCGTTAATGAAGTTCATCGCAATGCCACCGCCCATCGTGCACGCGCCGATCACGCCGACGCGTTCGATGTTGCGCGTGGGCGTATCGAACGGCACATCGGGAATCTTGCTCGCGGTGCGTTCGCCGAAGAACGCGTGACGCAGCGCGCGGCTTTCCGGCGTCTGCACGAGCGCGACAAAGCATTCGTGTTCGAACGCGAGGCCTTTATCGAAACCCTGTTGCACGCCCGCTTCCACGGCGCCGATACATTTGAGTGGCTCGGGGAAGTTCTTCGCCATCGCCGTGACGGTGTTGCGCGCGAACTGGATGAAACCTGCAGCGTTCGGATGCTCGATCTTGCGGTCGCGCACTTTCGGATGCGGGCCTTCTTTCGCGCCGACCTTGCACGCGAACTCGAGTGCCGCTTCGGCGAGATTGCCTTGCACGACTTCGTCGAAGAGACCGGAACCTACCAACTTCTCCGACATCACCGGCGCGCCCGACACGATCATGTTCAAGGCGGCTTCGAGGCCGATCGCGCGCAGCAGAATGCCGAGCTTCACTTCGGGCAGCGCGATCTGTGCGCCGGGTGCCGCGATCTGGTAATGCGCGCCGAGCGCCAGTTCAAGACCACCGCCCATCGCCACGCTATGAATAGCCGCGACCACCAGTTTCGCGCTGCCTTTAACCGTTTTGATGACGTGACGAGCGTCGGCCCCTGTATGGCTTTCGGCGTATTGAATTCGGTGATGTCGGCGCCACCCGAGAAGGCCTTGCCCGCGCCCGTCAGCACGATCGCCTTGATCGTGGGATCCGCCTGTGCGCGCTCGATCCCTTCGACGATACCCGCTCGCGTCGACAGGCCGAGGCCATTGACGGGAGGATTATTCAGCGTGATGACGGCCACGCCGTCATGAGTCGTGTAGTCCACTGCCATCTGCGTGCCTCCAGTGCGATTCATGCAATGAAGGTAGCGGTGTGCGGCAGTTCGTCGACGAACGCGACGTCGTCGGGGATCCACCATTTCGCCACCTTGCCGTCGTAGAACGCGAGCAGTTCCTCGCGCGTGACGTTAAAGCCCTGACGCTTCACGACGACCAGCAGCGGACGCTCGGTCCAGCGCGGATGCGCGCACGCGATACACGCCGCTTCCGCCACGGCCGGATGCGCAACGGCGACGTTCTCGACGTCGATCGAACTGATCCATTCGCCGCCCGATTTGATGACGTCCTTCGAGCGATCGGTGATGTTCAGGAAACTGTCGGGATCGATCGTGGCGACGTCGCCGGTCGGGAGCCAGCCGTCCACGAGCGGCGAGTCGTCCTTGCGGAAGTAGCGGTCGATTACCCACGGTCCACGCACGTACAGATCGCCGAATGCGACACCATCCCACGGCAACTCGCTGCCGTCTTCGCCGACGATCTTCATGTCGACGCCACACAGCACATGCCCCTGCTTTTCGAGCAGCTTGCGTTGCTCTTCCACCGGCCGCTGACTCTGTTCCCACGTGAGTTTCGACAAGGTGCCGAGCGGCAACATCTCCGTCATGCCCCATGCATGGATAACCTGCACGCCGTAGTCTTCCTCGAACGTGCGCAACATCGCGGGCGGACACGCGCTGCCGCCGATCACCGTGCGATCGAGTGACGAAAAGCGCACCTTCGCTTCGCGCAGATAGTTGAGCAGACCGAGCCACACCGTCGGCACGCCGGCCGAATACGTCACGCGCTCGTTCTCCATCAGTTCATAGAGCGACTTGCCGTCGAGATCCTTGCCGGGAAACACGAGCTTCGCGCCCGTGAGCGCAGCGGCGTGCGGAATGCCCCATGCATTGATGTGGAACATCGGCACGACGGGCAGCACGGAATCGCGTGCGGATAGACTCATCGCGTCGGGCAGCGATGCGCCGAACGCGTGCAGCACCGTCGAGCGATGCGAATACAGCGCGACCTTCGGATTGCCGGTGATGCCGGACGCGTAGCAGAGATAGGACGCCTGACGCTCGTCGAGCTGCGGCCATTCGAACTCGCCGTCCTGCGCGCCGACCAGCGTTTCGTAGCTCAGCGCGGGCGTCTGCATCGAAGGCATGTGCGCTTCGTCGGCGAGCGCGATCCAGCCGCGCACCTTCGGACACTGCGGCGCGAACACGTCGACGAGCGGCGCAAAAGTCGTTTCGAAGAGCACACTTAGGCATCTTCCGCATGATTGACGATGTAGGCGATCTGGTCGGGAAAGAGCCGCGGATTGATCGTATGGCACAGAGCCGAAGCCTGTCGTGCCATAATACGTTTCTAGGTGCCGGTAGCATGTTCCATGCGAGCGTGGCGACCCGTTCGCCCGGCTCGCCGCCCAGTTCGATGAGCGCCTGCGCGAGTTGCTTCGCGCGCTTTTCGCAATCGCGCCATGTATAACGATGCAGGTCGCCTTCGATGCGCCGCGATACGATTTCCGTGCTGCCGAAGTGCCGCGCGCAGTGCGCGAGCAATGAAGACACGGTGAGCGGCACGGCCATCATCTGGCCAAGCAACGGCGTCGTCATAAAGAGTGGTCTACTCGCCTTGATCGCTTCAATGGGTTGGGGGGTCTGGGTCTGCTGCAGGTCCGCTGGCGCGGAGATTTACAATATCGGGTAATCTAGAGGCGCTTAATATGTCGTTTTCCCCAAGCATTGCAGGGTTATCCGGGCTTTTGTCGGCCTTTTCCGAAGCACTCTTAGCACTCTTCACCTCGCCCGGGAACGCGTTCGCGCAGCTCGGCAGCACGTTTCTGACGCGTCTGCCCGCCGCGCCGCTCAGCGCGCCCTACACCGTCGGCTTCTCGGCGGAAACGGCCGCGCTGCTCGGGCTGGAAGCGGGCATCCAGAACGATCCGGGCTTTGCCGAACTCTTTTCCGGCAACGTCACGCGCGAATGGCCGAACAGAACGCTGCCGTATGCGTCGGTGTATTCGGGTCATCAGTTCGGCGTGTGGGCGGGGCAACTCGGCGACGGCCGCGCGCTCGGCCTCGGCGAAATCGCGCATAACGGCGAGCGCTATGAACTGCAGCTGAAAGGCGCGGGCCGCACGCCCTATTCGCGCATGGGCGACGGGCGCGCGGTGTTGCGTTCGTCGATCCGCGAATTCCTGTGTTCCGAAGCCATGTACCATCTCGGTATTCCGACCACGCGCGCGCTGTGCGTGATCGGCTCCGATCAGCCGGTGCGGCGCGAAGAAGTGGAAACGGCGGCCGTGGTGACGCGTGTGGCACCGAGCTTCGTGCGCTTCGGCCACTTCGAACACTTCTATGCGAACGACAACACCGAGGCGTTGCGCGCACTCGCCGATCACGTCATCGAACGTTTCTATCCGCATTGCCGCGACGCCGAAGATCCGTATCTCGCGCTGTTGAACGAAGCGGTGTTCTCAAGCGCCGATCTGATGGTGGAGTGGCAGGCCGTCGGGTTCTGCCACGGCGTGATGAACACGGACAACATGTCGATTCTCGGCCTCACGATCGACTACGGCCCGTTCGGTTTCATGGACGGCTTTGACGCGGGCTACATCTGCAATCATTCCGATTCGCAGGGCCGCTATTCGTACAAGATGCAGCCGCAGATCGCGTACTGGAATCTCTTCTGTCTCGCGCAAAGTCTGTTGCCGCTGCTCGGCGAGCAGTACGAAGAAAGCGTGCGCGCCGATAAGGCGATCGAAGACGCGCAACGTGTGCTCGGCGGCTTCAAGGACCGTTTCGTGCCGGCACTGGAGTGGCGCATGCGCGCAAAGCTCGGCCTCGAAATGGAACGTGACGGCGACGACGCGCTCGTCAATCGCCTCTTCGAAGTGATGCACGCCAATCGCGCGGATTTCACGCTGACGTTCCGCAACCTCGCGCGCATGTCGAAACACGATGCAAGCGGTGACGGGCCCGTGCGCGACCTGTTTCTCGATCGCGCCGCTTTCGACGCATGGGCGAACGACTATCGCGCGCGGCTGTCCGAAGAAACACGGGACGACGCGGCGCGGGCCATTGCAATGAACCGTGTGAACCCCAAATTCGTGCTTCGCAATCATCTGGCGGAAACGGCGATCCGCCGCGCGAAAGGGAAGAACTTTTCCGAAGTGGAACGCCTAGCGGCCGTGTTACGGCATCCGTTCGACGAACAGCCGGAAAACGAAGCCTATGCCGCCCTGCCGCCGGACTGGGCGAGCTCGCTCGAAGTGAGCTGTTCGTCGTAAGCTGTCCGATCGCGGCAAGCTAGTCGAAGCAAGCCAACGCACTGCCCGAGAACGAACTCGAGACAGGAACCCGACCATGAACAATCCAGACGACCTCAAGACCGGCGCCCCCGCCGTGCAGAAAGACGACGCCGAGTGGCGCAAGCAGCTTTCGGACATCGAATATCAGGTGACGCGTCATGCGGCCACCGAACGCGCGTTCACGGGCCGCTATCACGATCACCTAGGATCGCGGCGTGTATGACTGCGTCTGTTGCGGCACGCCGCTCTTCGAATCGGACACCAAGTTCGACGCCGGCTGCGGCTGGCCGAGCTACTTCAAGCCGATCGAAGTGATCGCGGAGAAAACCGACCGCTCGCATGGCATGCTGCGCATCGAGGTCCAATGCAAGAGCTGCGGCGCGCATCTCGGCCACGTGTTCGAAGACAGACCGGCTCCCACCCCACCGGTCTTCGCTACTGCATCAATTAGGCTGCGTTACAATTCGAGCCCAAGTAACGCAAGCCGCTAGCGCGGTGCAGGCCCGGCAGTGCAAAAACCGGCGCGTGGCTCGCCGGTTCTAGTGAGCGGGTGCCCAGACGTTGCAACGCTTCGCGGCACCCATCAACTCGCTTGCGGGCGCCGCAATCCACGGCGAACTGGAATTTTGCGGCGGTCGCGAGCGTATTGCATGACGGGTGCGCTCGGTGAGGCGTCACATGGTCTTTTCATGTGACGTTACGCTCCGCCAAAGTGGCGGATTTACACTGCCGCCCGCATGCGAGATATACAGCAACGTGATGCAGCGCTGGGCTGCCGCACTGCGTCCCCATTGTCCGAATCACTCTCCGTCTTCCCAACCAGATAATGAAATTCCTGTTCGATCTGTTCCCGATCATCCTGTTCTTCGTCGCCTTCAAGATCTGGGGCATTTTCACGGCGACGGCAGTGGCGATCGTCGCCACGCTGGTGCAGATCGCGTGGGTGGCCTTCCGCCACCGCAAGGTCGATCCGATGCTGTGGGTCAGTCTCGGCGTCGTCACCGTGTTCGGCGGCGCGACGCTCGTGCTGCACAACGACACGTTCATCAAATGGAAGCCGACCGTGCTGTACTGGACGTTCTCGGTCGCGCTGATCGTCTCGCAGGTCGCGTTCAACAAGAACCTGATCGAAGCGATGATGGGCAAGCAGATCACACTGCCGCACACCATCTGGGGCAAGCTCAACGTGGTCTGGGCGATCTTTTTCGTGCTGCTCGGCCTCGTGAACCTGTTCGTCGCGTACAACTACACGACCGATCAGTGGATCAATTTCAAACTGTTCGGCGCGACGGGCTGCCTCGTGGTGTTCATCGTCGGACAGAGTTTGCGGCTTTCGAAGTACATGAAGGAAGAATGACATGACGACCGATGTTTTCATGCATGCCACCACCGCGGAGCGTGCCGCGCTGATCGAGGCGCGCCTCACCGCGGCGCTCGCGCCGGTCGAGTCGATCCGAATCACGGACGACAGCGCACAGCACGCCGGCCACGCCGGCACCTCGGCCGGCGGTCATTTCACTGTCACGATCGTGGCAGCCGCATTCGCCGGCAAGGCCCGCGTGGCGCGACATCGCATGGTGTATGATGCGCTGGCCGATGCCATGCAGCGCGGCATTCACGCCCTTGCCATCACGGCGTATACGCCCGAAGAATTCGCTTTGTTGCCCCGCTAGGAAAATTTTCGATGACTTTGAAGAAAACCAGCCTTTGGGTCTTGCTGGCCGCATTCGCAGCCGCACCTGCATTCGCACAGAACATCGCCGTCGTGAACGGCACGCCGATTCCCAAAGCGCGCACCTATGCGCTGATCGACCAGTTGGTGCATCAAGGCCAGCAGAACACGCCGCAACTGCAAATGGCCGTGCGTGAAGAACTGGTGAACCGTGAAGTGCTGATGCAGGAAGCGCTGCGCTGCGGCCTGCCGAACCGTCCGGATATCAAGGCGCAAATCGCCGTTGCACAACAAACCGTCGTGCTGCGCGCGCTGATCGAAGGCATCGTGAAGAACAACCAGCCGACGGATGCCGAAGTCATCGCGCGCTACAACTCGCTCATCAAGGATACAGGCGGCAAGGAATATCACCTGCACCACATCCTCGTGGACAACGAACAGCAGGCCAAGGACCTGATCGCGAAGATCAAAGCCGGCGCAAGCTTCGAAGACCTAGCCAAGCAGTACTCGAAGGATCCGGAATCGGGCAAGAACGGCGGCGACCTCGACTGGTCGGATCCGAAGGCTTACGTGCCTGAATTCGCCTACGCGGCCACGCATCTGCAGAAAGGCCAGGTGACGGACACGCCGGTACACACGCAATTTGGCTGGCACATCATCCGTGTCGACGACGTGCGCAACGCCACGCCGCCGCTGGAGCAGGTGCGTCCGCAGATCATTCAACAGATCCAGCAGGAAAAGCTGCAAGCCTTCGAAGAAGGTCTGCGCAAGAACGCGAAGATTCAGTAAGCGTTTTTACTGCCGCGTTTTCCGATGTCTGGAAAGCCCCGTTCGGTTCGCTGAACGGGGCTTTTCATTGGAGAAGTTGCACTGACAGGCGCCGCCGGCCTTCGAATTATTTGCGCAGCGCCCGACTCATTTCCGCGAGCGGCATTGCAACGATCGAATCGAGCAGGCGCACTTCGGCCCGCATTCGGCGGCGCGATCCCGGCGACCGCGCGGCGCGTAGCGCCGATTTTTTCGTCGAGGTTCACGAGCATCTCGTCGAGCAATCGCTCCGCGCCCTTCGACGACAGGCGCAATGCCTCGCCGAATGCCAGCATATTGGCGCATGAAACGTCAGCGAACTGCGTGGCGGTGCCGATCAGCACGTTGAACACCGCGCCCAGCGGAAAACGTCGAGACGCGCGACGGCACGTGTGCCGGTTTTCTCGATCGCATCTCGCAGCACTTCGGCCGTCGCGTTGCGGTACTTGAAGTGACGATCGTAGTTGAGCAACTGCATCGCGTCGATCGTATGCAGACGTTGCGTCAGCTCCGTGCTCATATCGCGATCAAAACGGTCGATCACGTAGCACGCCGACGGCACGCGCAGAAAATGCGTGCGCGGCACGGGCACGCCGAGCGTCGCCGCGAGTTGCATGCAGAAAAATCGTTGATGGCCGAATGCGGATAGCCCGTGCTGCGCATGTCCGGCTTCAGCAGATGCATGGACGGCTCACCGCCCACGGGCTCGAAAAGCGCGTAATGCGGCGCGTCGCCGCGCAAGGTAGCAGCAGTTTCTGTTGCGCGCCCGCGGCCGACATGCGCTTGGGCACCGTAGCGGTGAGCGCGCGCTGTGGCATGGCTTGAATGCGCGCTTCCAGATTCTCGTACGACAACGGCTCCAAACCGCCGGGCGTCTCGTTCTCGCCCTCAGCGAGCAAGGTCAACGCGCCGGCCGACTCGCGGCCGTAATACGCTAGCAGACCCCACGCGTCGTTCGTATCGATGCGAGCTTCGCGCGCGAGTGCCGTGCGCATCTCCTCTTCCGGCAGCAGATTGTCGAAAAACCATTGCACGGGCCGCTCGCTCGATTGCACGGGCCGCTCGCTCGAACCGTCGACGAAAGGCCCGGTGTTCATCAGTGCGAACGCGGGCGACAGCGAGAAAGCGTCCACGCGGTTCAGCCAGCTTTCGGCATAGGCGAACGACCACACGCCGTTTTCGTCGTTGACGGTGCCCACGCGCCAGCCATTGGCGTAAGCGACTAGGGTTCTAGCCGGCATGAGCGGCCCGCCTGCGTTGTTGTGCTTTTGCGGCAAGATTCGCCGGAATGTCGACGGACACCTCCGCGCGCAGCACGATGCCCAGTTCGCCCAGCAGATACAGCACTTTGCCGATCTGCGCGGTTTCCTTTCCCGCCTCGATGTGCGTTATGAACTTCGGCGAAAGCCCGCTCGCAATAGCGAGAATGTCGCGCGTCAAACCCTGTGCGAGCCGCGCCGCCCGCACTATTTCGCCCAGTTCGCTCGTGTTGGCAATGAAAATGCTGGATTCGGCCATGGTTGCCTCTTCGCGTGTTCGTACCCGCTCGGTAACATTATGCCATTATCTGGCTAGTCAAATGGGTTTTCGTACCCGATCGGGTACGAAGTAGCATTATTGGACGTCGGTTTGGCAGTTTCGTACCCGAGCGGGTGCGAAGAATCCAGTTGCGAGCGACGTTGCGACGCTCGATCCCGTTATCGACGCCTGCGCCGCAGACACAAAGTAAAAACGGCTGCCGTGCGCAAAAGCACGGCAGCCGTTCACACGGTACGACACACGATGACGCTTAGCCGAGCCAGCGACGCGCGTTCTGGAACACGCGCATCCACGGGCTAGCGTCCGTGGCGCCCTCGCCCCAGCCTTCCGGATGCCAGCTCATCTGCACCGCGCGATGCACGCGTTCGGTGTGCGGCATCAGCACCGTGAAGCGGCCGTCAGCCGTCGTCACCGACGTTATGCCGTCAGGCGAGCCGTTCGGATTGAACGGATATTGCTCCGTGGCCACGCCGCGGTGGTCGACGTAACGCATTGCCACGGCCACCTTCGACGCATCGCCCTGTTGAGAGAAGTCGGCAAAGCCTTCGCCGTGCGCGACCGCCACTGGAATGCGCGAGCCTTCCATGCCGGCGAAGAAGATCGACGGCGATGGCTGCACTTCGACCAGCGAGAAGCGCGCTTCGAATTTTTCCGATTTGTTGCGCGTGAACTTGGGCCATGCTTCGGCGCCCGGGATCATCGACGCGAGGCTGCTCATCATCTGGCAACCGTTGCAGATGCCGAGCGCGAACGTGTCTTCGCGGCCGAAGAACGCGGCGAACATGTCGGCCAGTTGCGAGTTGAAGCGGATCGCCTTCGCCCAGCCTTCGCCCGCACCCAGCGTGTCGCCGTACGAAAAGCCGCCACACGCCACCGCGCCTGCGAAGTCCGCGAGATTGGCGCGGCCTGCGAGCAGGTCGCTCATGTGGACGTCGTGTGCGTCGAAACCGGCGCGGTCGAACGCGTACGCCGTTTCGAGGTGCGAATTCACACCCTGTTCGCGCAGAATCGCCACGCGCGGACGCGCGCCCTTGCCGACGTACGGCGCGGCCACGTCTTCAGCCGGATTGAGCGTGAGGACCGGCGTCATGCCCGGATCGGCCGCGTCGGAAATGCCGTCGTATTCCGCGTCGGCGCATGCGGGGTCGTCTCGCAGACGCGAAATGCGCCAGCTCACTTCGCTCCACGTGCGATGCAGCTCGGCACGCGGCGCTTCGTAAATCTTTTTCGCGTCGCGATAGATTTCGATCGTGTCGCGATCGTTCACCTTGCCGATCACGTGCGAGCAGGAGGACAGACCGTGTTCGCGCAGCGCGGCGAACACCGCGTCGCGCTCCGACGCACGCACCTGGATCACGCCGCCGAGCTCTTCGTTGAAGAGCGCGCGGATCGTGCGGTCGTCGCGACGGCCGCTCGTCTGCTTGGCCCAGTCTTTCGCGTCGCCGTAATCGGATTCGTGATTCGGGTCGAGCACCAGCATGTCGACGTTCAGCGACACACCCACGTGGCCCGCAAACGCCATTTCGCAGACCGTTGCCCACAAACCGCCGTCCGAACGGTCGTGGTACGCGAGCAGCTTGCCGTCCTGGTTCAGCGCCTGGATCGCGTTGAAGAAACGCTTCAGGTCTTCCGGATCATCAACGTCCGGCACCGTGTCGCCAACCTGCTGCGTGACCTGCGCGAGGATACTACCGGCGAGACGCTGCTTGCCGCGGCCGAGGTCGATTGCGATCAGCACGGTTTCGCCCACCCTATCTTCGCCCGTCGCGCGGCGCAGTTGCGGCGTGAGATGCTGGCGCACGTCTTCGACCGGCGCAAATGCGGAAATGATGAGCGAGACTGGTGCGACCACTTCCTTCGCGACGCCGCGGTCTTCCCACTTCGTACGCATGGAGAGCGAGTCTTTGCCGACCGGAATGCTAATGCCGAGCGCCGGGCACAGTTCCATGCCGATCGCCTTGACCGTGTCGTAGAGCGCCGCGTCTTCGCCCAGCACGCCGCACGCGGCCATCCAGTTGGCCGACAGCTTCAGCTTGTCGAGCGACGCGATCGGCGCCGCCGCGATATTCGTGACCGCCTCACCAACCGCCATGCGGCCCGATGCAGGCGCGTCGATCACGGCGAGCGGCGTGCGCTCGGCCATGGTCATGGCTTCACCATGGAAGCCCGCGTAATCCATCGTAGTGATGGCCACGTCGGCTACAGGCACCTGCCATGGACCGACCATCTGGTCACGCGCCGTGGTGCCGCCCACTGAGCGGTCGCCGATCGTGATGAGGAACGACTTGCTCGCCACCGTCGGATGACGCAGCACGCTCGCCGCGACGTCCGGCAACGCGATGCCGCTGACGTCCACCGGTTCGAGCTTCGTCTCGACGCGCTTCACGTCGCGATGCATACGCGGCGCCTTGCCGAGCAGCACTTCCATCGGCATGTCGACCGGCTTGTGCGCGGCGTCCTTCTGTTCGGAATCGATCAGTTTCAACTGACGCTCGGCCGTCGCCGTGCCGATCACCGCGAACGGGCAGCGTTCGCGTTTGCACATGGCTTTGAATGCCGGCATATCGGCCGGCGCGATGGCGAGAACGTAGCGCTCCTGCGCTTCGTTCGACCAGATTTCGCGCGGCGACAGACCGCTCTCTTCGAGCTGGATCTTGCGCAGATCGAACAGCGCGCCTTTGCTCGCGCCGTCGACCACTTCCGGGAACGCGTTTGACAGACCGCCCGCGCCTACGTCGTGAATACTCAGAATCGGGTTCTTCTCACCGAGCTGCCAGCACGCGTTGATTACTTCCTGCGCGCGCCGCTCGATTTCCGGATTGCCGCGCTGCACGGAATCGAAATCGAACTCGGCCGTGTTCGTGCCGGTGGCCATGGAACTCGCCGCGCCGCCGCCCATGCCGATACGCATGCCGGGACCGCCGATCTGGATGAGGAGCGAACCTTCCGGCAGATCGTGCTTGTGCGTGTGCTGATCCAAGATATTGCCGATGCCGCCCGCGATCATGATCGGCTTGTGGTAGCCGCGCACGAGGCCCGCGACGTTCTGTTCGTACGCGCGGAAATAGCCGCCCAGATTCGGACGGCCGAATTCGTTGTTGAACGCGGTGCCGCCGAGTGGACCGTCGATCATGATCTGCAGCGGCGAAGCGATGCGGTCGGGACGGCCGTAGGCTTCTTGTTGCTCGTTCGGTTTGCGGTGGGCGAGCGGCTGCGCGGCGTCGCGCGCGTTTTCCCAGCTTTCCACGCCGTCGGGCAACGCCAGATTCGACACCGTGAAGCCCGCGAGACCGGCCTTCGGCCGCGCGCCGCGGCCCGTCGCGCCTTCGTCGCGAATCTCGCCGCCCGCGCCGGTGGCGGCGCCCGGGAACGGCGAAATGGCGGTGGGATGGTTGTGCGTTTCCACCTTCATCAGCGTGTGCGTGAGTTCGGTGCTGCGCTGATAGTGCTCGGCTAGTCCGTTTGCATTCGACGGCGAGCGCGGGAACCAGCGCTCGGCCATGGCACCCGCCATAATCGCCGAGTTATCCGAATACGCGACGATCGTGCCTTGCGGATTCAGCTTTTCCGTATTGCGGATCATGTTGAAGAGCGAAATGTCCTGCTTTTCGCCGTCGATGGTCCAGTCCGCATTGAAAATCTTGTGGCGGCAGTGTTCGCTGTTGGCCTGCGCGAACATCATCAGTTCGACGTCGGTCGGATTGCGGCCGAGTTTCGTGAAGGCATCCACGAGATAAACGATTTCGTCTTCGGCAAATGCCAAGCCCAGTTCGGCGTCGGCCGCTTCCAGCGCTGCGCGGCCGTTGGCCAGCACGTCGACGGTTTGCAGCGGCTTGGCCGGCAGTTCGTCGAACAGATGGAGCGCATGTTCACGCGACGGCGACAGGCTCTCCGTCATGCGGTCGTGCAGCGCGGCGGCGACCACTTCGCGCGCTTCGTCAGACAGCACCTTCTTGCCAAGCAGGTCGCTTTTCAGCGTGACCGTGTATTCGACGCCGCGCTCGATGCGCCGCACCTGCGTCAGCCCGCACAGATGCGCGATATCCGTTGCCTTGCTGGCCCACGGCGACACCGTGCCGAAACGCGGCACGACGAGGAAGGTTTCAGCGGTGCCGCGCTCCCTGCTTTCCTCGAGCGGATCGCCGTAGTGCATCAGCGCTTCGATCTTCGCGTTGTCTTCAGCGGACAGCGGGTTTTGAACATTGACGAAGTGCAGATACTGGCCGCGCACGCCGGTGATATTCGGATCGATGCGCGTGAGCGTTTCGAGCAGGCGGGTTTGACGGAAATCGGAAAGGGCCGAAGCGCCGGGGAAACACGAGAAGTGAGCCATGGGACTTGACGTTGCGTCGCTAATGATGCGGATGAGTGAAGCGATGAGTTTTGCCGCCGGGTCACGCCGTTGGGCTACAGCGCTGGGTCACGCCAATCAGCGCGCATGATGCCGACGTGGGACAAGACCGAAGTTTAAAAGTATATATAATTCGGGAGCGGGCTTCCAGCCGGGCCGGCGCAATGGTCGCGGCGTAGTTCCGGCGCGGTTCCGCCCGCTGCGCGCGTGGCCCCGCGACCGGTTTGACTGCTATCTTCGGCCTTTCACCAGATCTGCGCGAGCGGCCTTATCCGGCTTGCAACGCGCGCCGCATGTCACGCAACGGAATCGCGCGGCTCGCGCGTCCCGCCGGCAACTCGAATCAGAACATGGATGTCATTGTCATCGGCGGCGGGATTGTGGGCGTCGCCACCGCTTATCACCTGCGCGCAGCCGGCCATTGGGTATGCATCGTCGAAGTGTCATGCCACGGTCGCGCAAGGTGCCACTTACGGCCACGGCGGCACCGTATTGCCCACGCCGCTCGACGTCTGGTTCGGACCGACTTTCATGGCAAGCCGCCAGAACGCGAAAACGGCGTCGTGAACAAGGCCGGCTTCAACGGGCCGGCGCGCCAGTTCGTGAAGCAACTGGCCGAATTGCAGGAACCCGAGACGTGCGGGCGTCAGTACGACCGGCTGCGCCCGCTCGTCGAACTGTCGCGCGAGGCGATGGCGGATGCCGAAGCGCGCTTCGGTCTCGAATTCGAACAGACGAGCGGCGTGCTCTACCTTGTGCGCGCGGCCCACGAGTGGGAAGAGACCCAACCGGCGCTAGGCTAGACATGATGCGCCGCTATGAAGTACCGCATCACGTGCTCACGCCGGAAGAATGCTCGGCCTTCGAGCATTCGGTGCGCACGGAGCCGGAATTCGCGGGCGGCGTGCTGTTCGACCACGAACGCACCGGCAACTGCCCGTTTTTCGCCAAACTGATAGACGCTCGACGCCTAGGGCGGCGTGCAATTCATGCTCGGCTGCGAAGTCTCGTCGATCCGCCTCGAAGGCCAGCGCGCCTCGGTGGAACTGGCCTCGCGCGCGGGCTCCGAGCTAGGCTCGCGTTCGCGCGAAGTCGACGTGATTCACGCCGACGCCGTGGTCGTGGCCGCCGGTTATGGCAGCCTGCCGCTGCTCGAGCGCCCCGGCTTGCGGCTGCCGCTGCATCCGCTGCGCCTCGCCGATCGCGCATGAGGAATGCGCGCCGCACGTGGCGATCGTCGATTAGGTGAAACGGACTGCGATCAGCCGGATGAACCAGCGTCTGTGGATTGCGGGCGGCGCCGTGCTGCAAAGCACCGCGCAGATCGACAAGCCGCTTGGCGAATCGGTCACGAAAGAAGCGCTGGCGCTGCTCGGCCAGGCGACGCACGACTGGATTCCGGGTGCCGCGCGCATTTCGGCGGCGCTGCCTTGGGAAGGCGTCAAGCTGCTGTCGCCCGACGGCTTGCCGGTGATCGGCAACGCGCTGCATCCGCGGCTTTTCGTCAATCTCGGACATGGTCCGGCCGGCTGGGGTCTCGCCTGCGGCGCGGTCAAGCTGGTGGCCGATCTGATGTCGGGCGCAACGCCCGATGTGCCCGCGGACAAGCTCGCCGCCGTGCAAACGGTGGCGCATCACGGCTTCGTTCTTGTGCGGCGCTCCGCGAGCGTCGCTGTCCGATGGCTCAGATAAACTTGGCCTGATGGCCAAACCTTGGACGGAGGGTGGCCGTGGCCGGCTCATCGGCACTAAGATAAGCGTTCTGGACCGCGCGCCGTTTTCGCGCGAATCTGCCAAGCCCGCTACGTCTTGCCATGACCGACACCGATCACACGCTGCCCACGCTCATCAGCCCGCACAACTGGGCGCTTCCGCTCCTCTCCCTCACCGAACTGCGCACCGTCGAAGCACAGGCTGCCGCGTCCCTGCCCGCGCACACGCTCATGTCGCGCGCGGGCATGTCGGCCGCGAGCTTCCTGCTCGAACAGATTGCGCGCGATACGTCGATCGAAAAATCGAAGCAGAAAGTCTGGCTGATTGCCGGGCCGGGCAATAACGGCGGCGACGCGCTCGTTCTCGCCGCGCAACTGCATACCGCGGGCATCGCGGTGGAACTCTGCATGCCCGTCAAAGTGAAACCGGACGATGCCCGCTGGGCGCTCGAACTCGCACGCAACGCGGGCGTGCCGATCACCGCGGACATGCCCGCGTCGCTCGCGAATTACACGTGGCTCGTGGACGGCATGTTTGGCATCGGTCTCACACGACCGCTCGAAGGCGTGTTCGCGAAGGTGGCGGGACAACTCGCGCAGCGCGCGAAGGCGCGTCCGCGAAAAGGCGGCGTGCTGGCTCTCGACGTGCCGAGCGGCCTCGACAGCGATACGGGCACAATAGTCGGCGGCGACGAAGCGGTGGCCGTTCGCGCCACGCATACGATCACCTTCATCGCTGCCAAACCGGGACTGTTTACGGCACAAGGGCGCGATCTGGCCGGCTCGGTGACGGTTGCGCCGATCGGTATCGACAGCCATCCGCAAACCAGCGTGCAACTGAACGCGCCGAAGCGCTTTGCAGCGTTTCTGCCGCCGCGTGATTTCTCCACCAACAAAGGCACCTTCGGCAGTCTCGCCGTGGTGGGCGGCGACACCGGCATGTGCGGCGCGCCGATTCTGGCTTCGCGCGCGGCGCTCTACACCGGCGCGGGCAAGGTACATGTCGCGCTGCTCGGCGAAGGCGCACCGCCCTACGACCCGCCGCATCCCGAGCTGATGTTGCACGCCGTCGACGACCTGCCGCTCGAGAAGATGGACGCGCTCGCCGTCGGTTGCGGCATGGGTCACGGCGAGCGCGCCACGCGCGTGCTGCACGACGTGCTGCCGCTCGACATCGCCAAGCTGCTCGACGCGGACGCGCTCAATCTCATTGCGAAAGATCCTGTGCTTGCCGCCGAAGTCGCCGCACGTGGCGCGCAAGGCGATCCCTGTGTGCTGACGCCGCATCCGCTCGAAGCCGCGCGTCTGCTCGGCACCGACGCCGCCGGCGTGCAGCGCGACCGCCTTGCCGCCGCGCGCGCGCTCGCGGCGCGCTTTGCGAGCGTCATCGTGCTGAAAGGCACCGGTACCGTGATTGCCGCGCCCGACAGTCGCGTCGCGATCAATCTCACCGGCAACGCGGCACTCGCAACAGGCGGCACGGGCGACGTGCTCGGCGGTATCATCGGCGCGCTGCTTGCACAGCACCTGCCGTGCTTCGAAGCGGCGCTCGCGGGTGTCTATCTGCACGGGCTCGCCGCCGACATGCTCACCGCTCAAGGGCACGGCCCGGCCGGTCTCACGGCCGGCGAACTTGCGCCGATGGTGCGAAGCTTGCTGAACTGGATGAACCGGATGTTTTATCCGTCAGGAGATTGAAGCCGACGGTCATGACGGTGCGCGTGCGCTGACGATCGAGCCGGCTCGTCCCACACTGTGCCCGGCGTGTTCGTTCCACTGCCGCCTGTCACTCAGGGCCGCTATACTGATTGACTGACTGCGCCGCGTGAGTTGCAAATCACGCTGGGATCCACGGAAAACTTCACGTAGATCACGTAGAACCAGCGCGCGCGGCATCGCTCTTAACAGCATCGTTGCTTCTTCCCCGGCAGTGCTTCACGCGCTCGCCTTCCCTCGTGCCCATTGGTTGGACGACGCTATGACCCAGAACTCGCTCCCCTCCTGGTCCTCGCTGCAAACGCATTACGAGGAGCTTCGCGATGCCCATATGCGCGACTGGTTCACCCCCGAGAACGATCCGGCTCCTACTCGCGCTGAACGCTTTACGTTCGCGGGCGGCGGCCTCGCGGTCGACTTCTCGAAGAACCGCATCAACGATGAAACCCTCAAGCTGCTGGTGCAACTCGCGCGCGAAGCAGGTGTCGAGAAGCGCCGCGACGCGATGTTCGCGGGCAATGTCGTCAACCCGACAGAAGGTCGCGCCGCTTTGCACACGGCACTGCGCGCCACCGATCCAAAGGCGCCGTTTCACAAGGAAGTCGAGACCGAGCGCGCAAAGATGGCGGCGTTTTCCGACAAGGTGCGCAGCGGCGAGTGGAAAGGCTACACGGGCAAGCGCATCCGTTACCTGGTGAACATCGGCATCGGCGGCTCGGATCTCGGGCCGAAGATGGTCGTCAACGCACTGCATCATCTGTCCTTGCCGGAGATCACGTCGCACTTCGTGTCGAACGTGGACGGCACCGACATCTGCAACGTGATGCGGGAAGTCTATCCCGAAGAAACGCTCGTGATCGTCGTATCCAAGACTTTCACCACGCTCGAAACGATGACCAACGCGCACTCCATGCGCGACTGGTTCATCAAGAAGGGCTGCCCGGAGAACGAGCTGGCGAAGCACTTCGTCGGCGTCTCGGCCAATCCGGCGGAAGTGGTCAAGTTCGGTATCGCGAAAGATAACGTCTTCGAGATGTGGGACTGGGTGGGCGGCCGCTATTCACTGTGGTCGGCAGTCGGTCTGTCGATCATGATCGCAACCGGCCCGAAACAGTTCGACGAACTGCTCGCCGGCGCCAACGAAATGGACCGGCATTTCCGCGACGCGCCGCTTGAAAAGAATCTGCCGGTGCTGCTCGGCATGATCGGCATCTGGTATCGCAACTTCTTCGGCTCGCAGAGCTATCTCGTTGCGCCGTATTCGGAAGCGCTCCACTTCCTACCTTCGTATCTGCAACAGCTCGAGATGGAGAGCAACGGCAAGTCGGCACAGCTCGACGGCGCGATGGTGGATTACGGCACGTCAGCCGTGACGTGGGGCGAGCCCGGCACGAACGGTCAGCATGCATTCTTCCAGATGCTGCACCAAGGTCCGACCATCGTTCCGATCGACTTCATTGCCGTGCTCACGCCGGAACATCCGCTCGCAAGCCATCATCCGAAGCTGCTCGCCAACTGCTTCGCGCAGAGCGAAGCGCTGATGCTCGGCCGCACGCTCGAAGAAGCGAAGAAAGTGGCCGGCCCGGACAAACCGGATCTCGCGCCGCACCTCGTGTTCCCCGGCAACCGCCCGACCACGACGATCCTTGTCGACGCACCCACCGCACGTTCGCTCGGCGCATTGATCGCGCTGTACGAACACAAGGTGCTAGTGCAGGCTTCCGTGTGGAACATCAACCCGTTCGATCAATGGGGCGTCGAACTCGGCAAGATTCTCGGCAAGGTGGTCGAGGCCGATCTGACGTCGGCGAGCGTCGATGAGAAAAAGCACGACTCGTCGACGTCGGCGTTGATCGCACGTGCACGCGCCGCCTTGAAGAAGTAAGCGCGGCGGTTATGCGGTTGTAAAAAAAGCGGACCCGAGGGTCCGCTTTTGCATTTGCGCTCCATTCTTTCGCACCTGGTTGCGGCTGCAACCAGAGTGGAATTTCACGCCAGCTTGCCCGCCTCGATCGTCACCGTCGTATCGCAACGGCGCGCCAGTTCGATGTCGTGCGTGACGAGAATCAGCGTGGTGCCGTTCGCGCGATTCATCTCGAACATCAGATCGATGACCGCGTGGCCCATGGCGGCGTCGAGACTGCCCGTGGGTTCGTCGCGAACAGGATGGCCGGATGCGTGACGAACGCACGCGCGAGAGCCACGCGTTGCTGCTCGCCGCCCGACAACAGCTTCGGATAGTGTCCCGTGCGTTTGCCGAGCCCAACCTGCTCCAGCAAACCGCGCGCATGTGTAGCGGCTTCGCGCGTGCCGATGCCACCGCCACCTTGCAACTCCAGCGGCAGCGTGACATTTTCGAGCGCCGTGAGATGCGGCATCAACTGGAACGACTGGAACACGAAGCCGACCGAGCCGCTGCGCAATGCCGCGCGTTCGTCTTCGCTCAACTCGCGGCCAAGCAACCGAACCGAGCCCGAGCTTGCACTGTCCAATCCTGCGAGCAAGCCGAGCAACGTGGACTTGCCCGACCCGGATGCACCGACGATCGCAACACTGCTGCCGGCTTCGATGGCAAGATCGATGTTGTCGAGAATCGTCAATTCGCCTGTTGCATCCTTAATTAACCTTCTTGCACAAACCGCACTTCAATGACTGGATCAGTTTTGTTTAGCATGGTGAAGCGTAGGTTGGAAGTGCGCGCCATAGCGCCTCGCGCGGCTGCGCTGACTACAGCATTCGGCTCGGCCGTATTGGCCGCGACTCTTTTCTCAATGCCGTTCCCGGCTCGCGCCGCGAATGCGCCGAACCGGCCAAACCCGTGATCATCGTTCTCAGTGACAGCATTTCCGCCGAATACGGTTTGCCCCGCGATACGGGTGGGTTGTACTACTTCGCCAGCGTCTCGCCGACGAGCGAGAATCAATGAGCGAATCTTATAGCGTTGCCAATGCAAACATCAGTGGCGACACCACGAGCGGTGGACGTGCACGCTTGCCCGCGATCATGGAGCGTTTGAAGCCGACCATCGTGATCGTGGAACTGGGTGCCAACGACGCGCTGCACGGCGTGCCGCTCTCCACCACCAAAGACAACCTGCGCGCGATCATCGAACAGGCCCAGCAAAGCTCACGCGAAAGTTCCACGGCATGTACGGTGAACTCTCGCAGCAATTTCACACGCCACTCGTGCCGTTTCTGCTTGCTGGAATCGCGGATAAGCCCGACATGTTTCAGTCGGATCAGATTCAATCAGATTCATCCAACGCAGCAGGCACAGCCAGTGCTACTGAACAACGTGCGGTCCGCAGTCAAGCCACTCCTTCACACAAGTTCGCCGCATTGAAAATGCTTGCTAACAACCTGTTTCCAGAACTTCGGGAACGCGGATCGGCAAGGTCTCTTACACTTTCGTAATCCCGTGTAACCCGGCTCGATTTTGAGCGACTTTTGAGGAGATAATATGAAATATTTACCGTTAATCGCTTTGACCGTGGTATTTTCTGCTTGCGCCATTCAACCGCCCGCTGGTGTCCAGTCCGTCGGCCAAAGCCAGCAACTGCCGAAGGCCGTTGCAACCTGCATCGCGCAAAAGTGGGCAGATGGCTCGCAGCAACAGGTCGTGTCGCAAGACACGATGGCCAACGATCAGGCCATGGACGTCTACGTTCCGGGTCAGCAGCCGCCGAACGGCGCAGCTGCGGTCGTGCGCCCCTCGTACTCCGGCAAGGGCTCGTGGGTCGGCTTCCGCGCTAACGGCGCAGCAGGCAGCGACGCCACCAGCGCAATCAGCGCCTGCCTCTAAGGAGGCCGCGTGAGTGCTTCGGCTTTAAGGCTAGCGGCTTTGACTGTGGAGCACACCGTTTGACGGATTCGCGCGTGACGCAGCGAATGTTGCAAACAGCGACCGTCAAATGAAAAAGCCCCGCAAATGTGGGGCTTTTTTGTTGCTGTGCTAACGGATCAGCGCGAGATTTATTCGCCGTTAGCCTGCGCGTTGCTGGTGTGGAGCGAACCGTAGAACTTAACCTTCGAGCGCGCACGCACAGCTTCGACATAAGCCTCGACTTCCGATTGTGCATCGACTTGAGCGATCTGCTGTTGTGCTGCAGCGAGACGCTGCGGATCGACCGGCGCGGCTGCGATCACTGAATTCACGCGATAGATCGCGTAACCGTCGTTGCCCAGATCGACACCGACATACGCCGGCAACTTCTGCGCATTAGCCTTGTAGATCGCGCTCAATGCAGCCCGCGGCACGCCTTGCGCATCGCTGCGCGACACCTTCAGCGGCGACGAGAAACCGGTGGTGGCCCTCGACTTCGCAAAGTTCGCAAGCTTCGCTGCGCCATCCTTATGCGCCGCTTCGTTCGACTGCACTGCGATCACCTTCTGACGCACGGCGTCCTTCACTGCGTCGAGCGCCGGCACGGCAGCCGCCTTATAGTCCGTCACGTTTGCGGCGATCAGCGTGTTACCGCCGACGTCGATTGCCTGCGTGTTGTTGCGCGCCGTCACCGAGTCGTTCGCGAACACGGCCGCGAGGAATTTCGGATTATTCAGCGGGCTATCCGGCGGAAGTTTTGCGTCGGGCTGCGGCGTGACCGTAGCCGTTTGCACTTGCAGCTTGTACTTGTCCGCTGCGGGTTGCAGGCTCTTCGCCTTTTCATAAAAGATCGACGTGAAGCCTTCCGAATCGTCGCTCAATGCCTTGCCTACCTGCTGCGTTTTCACGTCCTTCGCGATCTGATCTTTCACTTCGTCGAACGGCTTGGTAACGGCCGGCTTGACGTCCGTCACCTTGACGATGTGGAAACCGAAATCCGTTTGCACGATGCCGCTGACTTCGTCTTTCTTCAGCGCGAAGACGGCGCCGTCGAATGCCTTGCCGCCCGCAATCATGCCGCGGCCGAAGTAGCCCAGATCGCCGCCCTTCGACGCCGAACCCGGATCCTGCGAATTCTGCTGTGCGATCCGTGCGAACTGATCCGGATGCGTCTTGATCTGCGCGAGCAGGTCTTCGGCTTTCTGCTTTGCCTTGGCCTTATCTGCTGCGCTCGCGTCTTTCGGTGCGGCAATCAGGATATGGCTCGCACGCACTTCGCCTTCCGTGCGGAAGTGCGCGATGTTGTCGTCGTAGTACTTCTTCAGATCGGCGTCGCTCGGCTGAATGGACGCGCCGATCGTTGTGGGCGACATCACCACGTATTGAATCGTGGCGGTGGCCGGCGTTGCGAAGTCGTTGCGATGCGCGTCGTAATACGCCTGAAGTTGCGCGTCGGTCGGCTGGACCTGCGCAGCGTAGTCGCGCGGATGGAACGCGATGCCCTGCACTTCGCGCTGCTGTTCAGCCAGTTCGGTGAGATGCTGCGCGAGCGTTTTCGACATGAACGCGCTGCCCTGAATCGCAGCCGGCAATTGCTGCGTGGCAATGCTGTAGCGGATGCGCTCGTCGTACTGATCGGGCGTCATGCCTTGCATGGCAAGCAGTTGCTTGTAGCGCTCGACGTCGATCGGGCCGTCGGGATTTTTCAGCGACGAGATGACCGGGTCGTTCAGCAGCACGCGGCGCACGGCGTCGTCGGATGCCGTGAGATGCAGACGCTGTGTTTCGTCAGCGAGCACGCGCTGTTCGATCAGACCGGCGAGCATCTGGCTGCGGCGCTCGGGCGTGTCGAACGACTTCGCATCGAACTGCGCGCCAAGCATCTGACGTGCACGGTTGAGTTGCTGACGCATCGCGTCGTCGTACTCTGCACGAGTAATCTTGTGACCGTTGACGCTCGCGACGTTCGCGCTCTCGTCGAAGAAACCACGAAACCCTTGAATACCCACAAAACCCAACCCCGGCACAATGACGAGGATGAGCATGAACATCATCAGGCGTTTGTGATTACGGAAAAAATCGAGCATGCGTGAGGATTGCCAAAAACAGAACGCCCGATTTTACAACAGCGGGCAATAAAAAAGGCGAACCGGAGTTCGCCTTTCGAAGATACTGGCGGAGTGGACGGGACTCGAACCCGTGACCCCCGGCGTGACAGGCCGGTATTCTAACCGACTGAACTACCACTCCTTACAATCCAACTGCGCTGAAACACTTAACCGAACCGGAACTGGTGGGTGCTGAGAGGCTCGAACTCCCGACCTACGCCTTGTAAGGGCGCCGCTCTACCAACTGAGCTAAGCACCCGTTTCACGCTTCAGTGTGCTTCATGCTTATTGCTGCTTTTACTGCTCTGCTACCTGATCTAACGTTGCAACACTAACAAATCTGTTTTGTCGCAATCCTCAAACGACAACCATATTAGTTTAACGCATCCTTCAGAGCTTTGCCAGGCCTAAATTTCGGAACCTTCGCAGCCTTGATCTTGATGGCCGCACCCGTGCGCGAATTGCGACCCGTGCGTGCCGTGCGCTTGCCGACTGCAAACGTGCCGAAACCGACGAGCGTCACCGAACCGCCCTTCTTCAACGTGCCTTTGACGCCACCGATCACAGTATCCAGTGCACGGCCCGCCGCGGCTTTCGAAATGTCGGCTTGCTGTGCGATGTGATCGATCAATTCCGTTTTGTTCATTCCTACCCCAGAGAATGTTTATGGCTGCGTGACGGCGCTTATCAGCACCTTACATCACGCGCTTGCCGGGCAACGCCGGGCCGACTCATTAGAATTGTCCGAAACCCTTGTGTCAAGCGGGGTTGAACCTGATTACGCTCGTTCTGATGACAGAATCTTGCAGCCACGTGCAACCCATATTCGCGCTTCAATAGATGGGAACGCCCGTAGAAAGGACGTGCTCCGCGCAAAGGCAAAAAACCCGCAGCCGAAGTGCGGGTTTTTGTTTCGCAGCCAGCCTGTGCGAGGCTGACCGTGCAGACGACAAACGCCTAGTGCTTCACCACTTCCGATGCACCGCTATCCTTGCCGGGCTCAGCCGCGACAGGCGCAGGCTTCGCTTCTTCTTCCGGCAACGGCGACGGCACACGTTCGAGCGCCAGTTCGAGTACCTTGTCGATCCAGCGGACCGGCACGATTTCGATTGCGTTCTTCACGTTGTCCGGAATCTCCGTCAGGTCCTTGACGTTTTCTTCCGGGATCAGCACGAGCTTGATACCGCCGCGATGCGCTGCAAGCAGTTTCTCCTTCAGGCCGCCGATCGGCAGAACTTCGCCACGCAACGTGATTTCACCCGTCATGGCTACGTCGGCACGAACCGGAATACCGGTCAACACCGACACCAGTGCGGTGGTCATCGCGATACCAGCGGACGGACCGTCTTTCGGCGTCGCGCCTTCCGGCACGTGAATGTGAATGTCCTGCTTCTCGAACGCTTCGTCCTTGACACCCAGACGACGCGAACGCGAGCGAACCACCGTGCGTGCTGCTTCGACGGATTCCTTCATCACATCGCCGAGCGAACCCGTACGAGTGACGTTGCCCTTACCCGGCATGACCGCGGCTTCGATCGTGAGCAGATCGCCGCCCACTTCCGTCCACGCGAGACCCGTGACCTGGCCAACCTGATTTTCCTTGGCGGCCAGACCGAAATCGTACTTGCGCACGCCGAGGAACGTGTCGAGGTTGCTGCCATCGACCTTCATCACCGCGCCCTCCGCCTTCTTCAGCAGAAGCATTTTCATGACCTTGCGGCAGATCTTCGACACTTCACGCTCGAGCGAACGCACGCCCGCTTCACGCGTGTAGTAGCGAATGATGTCGCGAATCGCCGTTTCAGTCACATCGACCTCACCATCCTTGAGGCCGTTATTCTTCTTCTGCTTCGGCAACAGGTAACGCTGCGCGATACTGACCTTCTCGTCTTCCGTGTAACCCGACAGACGGATCACTTCCATCCGGTCGAGCAGCGGCGGCGGAATGTTCAGCGAATTCGACGTTGCCACGAACATCACGTCCGACAGATCGAAGTCGACTTCGACGTAGTGATCGGCGAACGTATGGTTCTGTTCCGGATCGAGCACTTCGAGCAGAGCTGACGACGGATCGCCGCGGAAATCCTGGCCCATCTTGTCGACTTCGTCGAGCAGGAAGAACGGATTGCGCACGCCGACCTTGGTCAGACTCTGCAGAATCTTGCCGGGCATCGAACCGATGTACGTACGACGGTGACCGCGAATCTCGGCCTCGTCGCGCACGCCGCCCAACGCCATACGCACGAACTTGCGGTTCGTTGCGCGAGCGATGGACTGACCCAGCGACGTCTTACCGACACCCGGAGGCCCAACGAGGCACAGGATCGGCGCTTTGACCTTGTCGACACGTTGCTGGACCGCGAGATACTCGAGAATGCGTTCCTTCACTTTCTCGAGACCGAAGTGGTCTTCGTCGAGCACGCGTTCCGCATTCGAAAGGTCGTTGTTGACCTTGCTCTTCTTGCGCCACGGCAAGCCGATCAGCGTATCGATATAGTTACGCACGACAGTCGCTTCAGCCGACATCGGCGACATCAGCTTGAGCTTTTTCAGCTCGGCGTCGGCCTTCTTCTTCGCTTCCTTCGGCATACGAGCAGCCGTGATGCGCTTCTCGAGTTCTTCGAGATCCGCACCTTCTTCGCCTTCGCCGAGTTCCTTCTGGATCGCCTTGACCTGTTCGTTCAGGTAGTACTCGCGCTGGCTCTTTTCCATCTGGCGCTTCACACGCCCACGGATGCGCTTTTCGACCTGCAGGATGTCGATCTCGGCTTCGAGTTGCGCAAGCAGATGCTCAAGGCGCTCGATGACCGGGAACATTTCGAGGATATGCTGCTTCTGGTCGAGCTTGAGCGGCAGGTGTGCTGCGATCGTGTCAGCCAGACGACCCGCTTCGTCGATGCCAGACAGCGACGTCAGGATCTCGGGTGGAATCTTCTTGTTCAACTTCACATACTGATCGAACTGCGACACGATCGCACGGCGCAGCGCTTCGGTTTCAGCGCTGTCGGCGTGGTCGGGTTCGAGCGGCATGACTTCGCACGAGAACTGCGTTTCCTGTTCTTCGATGGAAAGCGTTTTCGCGCGCTGCAAACCTTCGACGAGCACCTTCACGGTGCCGTCTGGCAACTTGAGCATTTGCAGGATGTTGGCAACACACCCTACTTCGTACATGTCCTTTTCGGTCGGCTCGTCTTTCGCAGCCGTTTTCTGGGCGACGAGCATGATGTGCCTGCCGCCTTCCATCGCTGCCTCGAGAGCCTTGATCGACTTCGGGCGGCCTACGAAGAGCGGAATCACCATGTGCGGGAAGACGACTACGTCACGCAGCGGGAGCAGCGGGAGCGTAATGCGTTCCGGCGGGAGGAGTTGGGTTCCTGACATTTCATTTCCCCATGAGTGGAATCAGTTCGTTCAATATAGGTGAGGCCGGCAGAAAAGATTGCAAGCCTCCGCGTGTGGGAAAAGTTCAGTGACTCCATGTGAAAACAAGCTTCATTGACCACACGATAAACGAAAAAAGCCGTTCACGTCGCCATGAACGGCTTTTTTCCTGAACCCGGAAGCCTATCAGTTCGAACCCGCGACTTTCGGCGCGTCTTCGTAGATCAGCAGCGGTTTGCCGTCGCCGTCGATCACATTGTCGTCGATGATGACCTTGCTAACGCCTTTCATTTGTGGCAGGTCGTACATGACTTCAAGCAACGCCTGTTCCAGGATGGAGCGCAGACCACGCGCGCCCGTCTTGCAACGGATCGCCTTGCGTGCCACGGCCTGCAACGCGGCCAGACGAATTTCGAGCTCGACGCGTTCCATGTTGAACAGCTTGTGATACTGCTTCACGAGCGCATTCTTCGGTTCGACGAGAATCTTCATTAGTGCGGCTTCGTCGGGCTTGCCGAGCGTGGCCACCACCGGCAGACGGCCGATCAGCTCGGGAATCAGACCGAACTTGATCAAATCTTCCGGTTCCACTTCGCGCAGCACTTCGCCCGCGTCGCGATCCTGCTTGCTCTTCACGCTCGCACCGAAACCGATACCCGTTTTCTCGGTACGGTCGACGATCACCTTTTCGAGGCCGTCGAATGCGCCGCCGCAGATGAACAGAATGTTCGTGGTATCGACCTGAATGAAGTCCTGATTCGGATGCTTACGGCCGCCCTGCGGCGGCACCGATGCCATCGTGCCTTCCACCAGCTTGAGCAAGGCCTGTTGCACGCCTTCGCCCGAAACATCGCGGGTGATCGACGGGTTGTCGGACTTGCGGCTGATCTTGTCGATTTCGTCGATATAGATAATGCCGCGCTGGGCCTTGTCCACTTCGTAATTACAGTTTTGCAACAGCTTCTGAATGATGTTCTCGACGTCTTCGCCGACGTAGCCGGCTTCCGTCAGCGTGGTTGCGTCGGCAATCACGAACGGGACGTTCAGAAGACGCGCGAGCGTTTGCGCGAGCAAGGTCTTACCGGAACCGGTCGGGCCGATCAGCAAAATGTTGCTCTTCGACAGCTCAATTTCGTCTTTCTTGTCGAGATGCTTGAGGCGCTTGTAGTGGTTGTACACCGCGACCGCGAGAATTTTCTTCGCGCGTTCCTGCCCGATTACGTACTGATCGAGGATTTCGCGGATTTCCTGCGGGCTCGGCAGATCGGACTTGGACAAGCCCGCCTCGATGCCCGCCCCTGCAGCCTCATCACGGATGATTTCGTTGCACAGGTCGATACATTCATCGCAGACGAATACCGACGGGCCAGCAATCAGCTTCTTCACCTCATGCTGGCTCTTGCCGCAAAACGAGCAATACAACAGCTTTTCGCTGTCAGAACCTTTCTTGTCCGCCATAAATGTGTGAGCTTCCGGACACTCGATTACATGATACGTCGTTTGCCTGAGCCACACAGTTTGAGCGCGGCCAGACTATTGAGCAAGAACACAGCGTTTGCCACAGGCGCTCGGACAAATATTTATTATTTCATAACCAGTCAGGCCGCGGTTTTGCCCCTTTTCAGGGCAAAACCGCGCCGGTTCACGGACGCTTGTGCGCCACCTGATCGACGAGACCGTAAGCCTGTGCGTCATCGCTGGACATGAAGTTGTCGCGGTCGGTGTCGCGTGCAATACGCTCGACCGGCTGACCGATGTGATGCGCGAGCAGCCGGTTCAGACGTTCCTTCAGGTACAGGATTTCGCGTGCCTGAATTTCGATGTCCGATGCCTGGCCGCGTGCGCCGCCGAGCGGCTGGTGAATCATCACCCGCGAGTTAGGCAGAGCAAAACGCTTGCCCTTCGCGCCCGATGCCAGCAGGAACGCACCCATGCTGGCAGCGAGACCCATGCACAGCGTGGAAACGTCGGGCTTGATGAACTGCATCGTGTCGTAAATCGCCATACCGGCCGACACCGAACCACCCGGGCTGTTGATGTAAAAGCTGATGTCCTTGTCAGGATTTTCGCTTTCGAGGAACAGCATCTGCGCGATGACGAGGTTGGCCGTCTGGTCGTTCACTTCGCCGACCAGAAACACGATCCGCTCCTTCAGCAGGCGCGAATAGATGTCGTACGAGCGCTCACCACGACCGCTCGTTTCTACGACGATCGGCACCAGTCCGAGCGCCTGCGCTTCGAGATCCCGGGACGACTGGGAGGTCAACGTGTCCAGCATTTGAGCGCAAAAGGTCATGCAATTGATCCTTGTCTGGAGATCCTTGTCTGGAAATACTCTGGATTTAGATGGTAGACAGGCGTGGCCGGCGAGCCGATCTTCAAGTGCTCGCCAGGACGCGAACGTAATGCATGCCTCATGCAAACCTTCATGCAAAACGCACCGCTCTTTCACAGCACAAAAAAATGGCGTGCGGGCCGTTGCAGCAACGCTTACGCTTGCGCCGTTGCGCTTGCCAGTTCTTCGAAGCTCACTTCCCTGTCCGTCACCTTGGCCTTGCTGAGGACGAAATCGACGACGTTGGCTTCAACGACGTACGCTTCCATTTTGGCAAGACGTTGCTGGTTCGAATAATACCAGCGGACGACTTCCTTCGGGTCTTCGTAGCTTTTCGCGAACTCATCCACTTCAGCGCGGATCTGTTCCGGCTTCGCCTGCAGTTCGTTTGCCTTGACCAGCTCGGCCAGCACGAGGCCCAGCTTGACGCGACTCTCTGCCTGTTCCTTGAACATCGCAGCCGGAATCGGCGCGTCTTTGGCGTTCGGCACGCCGCGCTGTTCCAGATCCTGACGCGCCATTGCGACGAGGCGTTCCTGATCCTGTTCGATCAGTGCGTTCGGCACGTCGAGTTCGGAAATCTTCAGGAGCGCGTCCATCACCTGGTTCTTGACGATAGCCTGCGTGCGACGCTTGGCTTCGCGCTCGAGGTTGTCCTTGATTTCGCCGCGCATCTTGGTCAGATCGCCGTCTTCGATACCGAGCGACTTCGCGAATTCCCCGTCGATTTCCGGCAGATGCGGCCACTCGATCTTCTTCATCGTGATCGTGAATTGCGCGGTCTTGCCGGCGACTTCCTTGCCGTGATAGTCCTCGGGGAAAGCCAAGTCGAATTCCTTCGACCCGCCGACCTTCAGGCCCGTGGCTGCCTTTTCGAATTCCGGCAGCATGCGGCCTTCGCCGAGCACGAACGCGAAGTCGTCTGCGCTGCCGCCCTGGAACACCTCACCGTCGATTTTGCCGACGAAGTCCACCGACACGCGGTCGCCTTCTTTCGCTGCCGTATCCGCGCCGCCGTTGCCGTGTTCGCCGGCTTCGCCGCGAGCGTGAACATGCACACGCTGCTTGCGCAGGATGTCCAGCGTGCGGTCGATTTCCGCTTCGCTGATGGTGGTCGTGGTGCATTCGATTTCAGCCGTGGCGACGTCGCCCAGCTTCACTTCCGGATACACCTCGAACGTCGCGTCGAACGCGTAGTCGCCTTCAGTCGCGTCGGCCTTTGGCGCGAAGCTCGGCTGGCCGACGACGCGCAGATTTTCGGCGCGACTGATGTCGAAGAATTCCTTGCCGACCTTGTCGCTCAGCACTTCGGCTTCCACCTGACCCGAGTACTGTTGCGTCACCATCTTGAGAGGCACCTTGCCCGGGCGGAAGCCCGGCATACGAACGTTCTTTGCGAGTTGGCGGATACGCGAGTCCACTTCCTTCTGCACGGCGTCCTTCGGCAGGGAAATCGTAATGCGACGTTCGAGCTTGCCGAGGTTTTCAACAACGTTAGCCATGGCTTCAATCATCCTAAAATTATTCGAGCGAATCAGTTATCTTCTCCGCGCTGCTTCTCGCACTACGTTACGCGCAACTTCCTGCGAAACTTCCCAGTGAAACGCGAAGTTGCGCTTCGAAGTTGCCCCCATTCGTTAGCAGCGATGCGCGCCTGCGCCGCGGTTTGCAGGCCGCCGGCAGCACGGTTGGATCCAAATAACCTATTATTTTAGCAAACTATTTGCGCGCTCAAGCGGGATTCGACGATTCGCGCGTTTTTCCCCACCGTTCCGGCGCAGATTCCGGCCTCTTTTCGCGCTGTTTCGTCCGCTTTCCGACCCAGCCGGCGACGATTCCGGCTATGCCTTTCGACATATTCAGTCGGCGCGCTCATGCTGATAAGCTTACGGACGAGCTCAGGGTATACGCCTACCGTGCGGCCATGCCTGACCACCGTTGCATGCCGCCGCACGTCGCCATATGCAGGTCTCGTCCGCGCCGCGTTCGCAACGATCCCAACCAAATCAGAGACACCATGCCGAATTCGCCGTCCTCGCCTGTCGTTGTCATTGCTCCCGATTCTTTTAAAGGCTCGCTTAGTGCGGAACAGGTCGCGCAGTCGATCGCCACCGGTGTGCAGCGCGCGCCCGGACGCGACCGTGCGCATCTGCCCGATGGCCGACGGCGGCGAGCGCCGCAAGCTCGGCGTACGTGGCGCGTCGGGCGCGGTGCGCGAAGCGCTTAGCGGCCTCCTAGCCGACGGCAGCGCGATCATCGAAACGGGGGAGGTCGTCGGCATTATGGATCCTGTCGGCATGGGCGTGCCGGTCGAAAAGAGCAGCACGCGCAGCGTGGGCGAAGCGGTCAGCACGCTGCTCGACGCGGGCGTACGGCGCTTTTACGTTGCGCTCGGCGGCAGCAGCACGAACGACGGCGGCGCAGGTCTGCTGGTCAGCCTCGGCCTGAAACTGTTCGACGCGCAGGAAACCGAACTCGAGCCCACGCCCGAACAGCTCGCGCGCGTCGTGCGCATCGACGCAACGCAACTGGACGCGCGGCTCACGGAGACGGTATTCGTCGGCATGTCTGACGTGGACCAATCCTTTGACGGGCGACCACGGCGCCACGGCCATCTTCGGTCCGCAAAAAGGCGTGAAGCCGGAACAGGTCGCAACGATCGACGCCGCCCTCGCCCAGAGGTGGCCCTGTTCGTTCGGACAGTTTTCTGAGATTTTCAAGTGGAACGTCCGGGGCGATCATGCTGCCGATCTGATCGCAGGCAGCGTTGCGAAGTATGCCTCATCCGGCATCCGGTCTGCCA
>CALNWS010000028.1 GCA_940747215.1 uncultured Paraburkholderia sp.
CGCTCGTGCGTTGCGGGAAGAACAGGAGGCATTACGCGGCGCCCTGCGGCTCGTGACAGCAGGACGGGATCTCGCCGAGCAACGACTCCGGGCCTACCGTCACGAGTTGTTCGGCGCAAAGAGCGAGGCAAGAGATTCGGATCAACCCAGCTTGTTCAATGAAGCCGAGGTGCCCGGCGCGAGCAGCACGCCTGCTCATGAAGATACTCCAGAATCGACGGTCGCTGCCCATACGCGCAAGAAGCGGGACCATCGCAAGCCACTTGATCCCAACCTGCCGTGCGACGTTGTGCGGCACGAGTTGCCCGAAGCCGAACGCTTCTGCATGAACGATGGTCACGCGCTCGTCGAGTTCGGCGTGGAGATCAGCGAGCAGCTCGACGTGATGCCGGGGCAGCTTCGCGTGATCCAGCATCAAGTACGAGGAGTGTTACCTGAAGGCCTACGGGTTCTGTCAGCCATGCCCGACGCTCCATCGCCGAATACATCGGACTGTACAACCGGAAACGGCCCCATTCCAGTCTGGCAGACCGGATGCCGGATGAGGCATACTTCGCAACGCTGCCTGCGATCAGATCGGCAGCATGATCGCCCCGGACGTTCCACTTGAAAATCTCAGAAAACTGTCCGAACGAACAGGGCTACCTCTGTCTGCTCGAATAGGACGGCAAGCTGGTCGGCTCGAAGCTGATCGGCCAGCAGTTCGATGCGCCCCAGTATTTCTGGGGGCGTCTGTCGGCCACGAGTCCGATGCCGTATAACGCGCAGGGTTCGAGTGGTTCGAACTTCGGCCCGACCAACCCCGCGCTCACCGACGAAGTCAAAGGCCGCATCGACGCGCTCAAGACGGCCAGCACCGACATGCCGAAACCGGTGCCGGTGGATCTGGTGACGTCCTCGGGCAGCGGTCTCGATCCGAAGATCAGCCCGGTTGCGGCCGCGTATCAGATCGACCGCGTGGCGAAGGCGCGCAGGCTCGCGCCGAACGCTGTTGCAGCGCTGGTCGAACGCTATACGACGGGCCGCCAGTTCGGCGTGCTCGGCGAGCCGCGCGTGAACGTGCTGCAACTGAATCTGGCGCTCGATGCGATGAAGCGCGGCTGACGCTTCACTCCATTCGACGCGGGCGGCACCGGTTCGTGCAACCGGTGTCGCGCTTCGCTATTTGCGGCTATCGCTTTGCCATGCCACCATGCACACACTGCGCTCGCCCGATGATCAAAACGATTGAGCATGAACCGTCCCGATCCCGATGAACTGCTGGACAAACTGCAACGTGACGAAGAAAAGCGTCAGCGCGGCAGGCTCAAGATTTTCTTCGGCGCGTCGGCGGACGTCGGGAAAACCTATGCGATGTTGCAAGCCGCGCGGCGACGCGTGGAAGAGGGCAATGGACGTGGTGGTCGGCATCGCCGAAACGCATGGCCGCAGCGAAACCGCCGCGCTGCTCGAAGGCCTCGACGTGCTGCCGCTCGCGCATATCGGATATCGCGGCCGCAAGTTCGGCGAGTTCGACCTCGACGCCGTGCCTGCCCGCAAGCCGCAACTGATTCTCGTCGACGAACTCGCCCATTCGAACGTACAGGGCGCGCGGCATCTGAAGCACTGGCAGGACGTGTACGAATTGCTCGATGCGGGCATCGACGTGTACACGACCGTCAACGTGCAACACCTCGAAAGTCTCAATGACGTGGTCGGTCAAATCACCGGCATTCGCGTCTGGGAGACGGTGCCCGACCGCGTGTTCGACCGCGCCGACGAAGTCACGCTCGTCGATCTGCCCGCCGAGGAACTGCTCGACCGGATGCGCGACGGCAAGGTGTATTTGCCGCAGCAGGCCGAGCGCGCGGGCGAACTCGATCTCACGTTGATACGCGCGTCGTCGGCACATGATGGTAGCGATCGCGCTCGCGATCTGTGCCGGCATTACGTTGCTGGCGAGCCAGTTGATCGACCATATCGATCTCACCAATCTCGTCATGCTGTATCTGCTCGGCGTGATTTTCACCCCGATGAAACTGGGACGTGGACCGGGCGTCGTGCTGTCGTTTCTCAGCGTGGCCGTGTTCGACTTCTTCTTCGTGCCGCCGCGCATGTCGCTCTCGGTGTCCGATACGCAATATCTGCTCACGTTCATCGGCATGCTGCTCACGTCGCTCGTGATCAGCCATCTCGCGTTGAGCCTGCGGCGCGAGGCGAGCGTCGCGAAGCGCCGCGAACAGCGCACGGATGCGATGTATGCGATGGCGCGCGAGCTGGCCGCGGCGCTCAGACCGAACAGATCGTCGGAACCGGCAGCCGTCACGTGAGCGAGGTATTCGGCGCGCGTCGCGATCCTGTTGCCGGACAGCGCCGATCAGGTGAAGCAGAAGATCGAGGATCCGGACGCGGCGATCACGCTCGACGGCGAGATGCTCGACAGCGACGTCGGCCAAGTGGGTCTACGACCAGCAGAAGCCGGCCGGCCACGGCACCGACACGCTGCCGGCCGCCGCTGCGTTGTATCTGCCGCTGAAGGTGCCGATGCGCACGCGCGGTGTGCTCGCCATGCTGATGCGTGACGAACACGAACCCGACGTGCCCGAACAGCAGCACATGCTCGACGCCTTCGCCGCGCAGATCGCGCTGGCGCTGGAACGTGTGCATTACGTCGAGATCGCGCGCGACGCGCTCGTCAACAGTAATCCAAGCGCTTGCGCAATTCGCTGCTCTCCGCCATTTCGCACGATCTACGCACGCCGTTGACGACGATCGTCGGCTTCTCGTCGATGCTCGCTCAATCGAGCGGCGCGCAGAACTCGAACGCCGATGTCAACACCAACGCGGCGCAACCGGATAGCGAACTCGTCGACGTCATTCACGAAGAAGCGTTGCGCATGACGGGCATCGTCACGAATCTGCTCGACATGGCGCGCTTGCAGGCCGGCAGCCTGCAACTAAACTAGCAATGGACGCTGCTCGAAGAAACCGTGGGCGCGGCGCTGCGTGCGTGCAAACGCGTACTCGCACAGCATCCGGTGCAGGTGAAACTCGCGGACGATCTGCCGCTCCTGCATCTGGCCGCCGTGCTGATGGAGCGGCTTTTTTCGAACCTCTTCGAGAACGCCGCCAAATACACGGCGCCGAATACGCCATTAACGATCGGCGCGCAACGCGTCGAGATGGACGGCAAGACGTTCGTGCGCGTGAGCGTCGATGACGACGGGCCGGGTCTGCCGTCCGGCATGGAAGCACGTGTGTTCGAGAAATTCACGCGCAGCGAGAAGGAGTCGGCGAAGCCCGGCCTCGGTCTTGCGATCTGCCGCGCGATCGTGGAAGCGCACGGCGGTACAATCGGCGCGCTCAATCGGGTCGCCGCCGACGGTCGCGTGGAGGGCCACGCTTCTGGTTCACGCTGCCCGTGGATACGCCACCGGATGCGCCCGATGATGCATTGGAAGCGCTCGATGCACTCGGCGACAAGGCCGCGCGCACCCGCGCGGCGGCCGACGCAGAACCTTTGTCTGACCCGTACTCCACACTCAACCCGCTGTCCCGAGATACCCATGAGTGACCCGAGCCTCACCGTCGTGCTGATCGAAGATGAAAAGCAGATTCGCCGCTTCGTGCGGGCGGCGCTGGAAAGCGAGAAGGTCGTCGCACTCGACGCCGGCGCCGACGACTACCTGACCAAGCCCTTCGGCGTGTCCGAATTGCTCGCGCGGATTCGCGCGCATATGCACCGGCGCAATCAGCGCGGTGCGAACGAATCGCCGCAGGCGCGCTTCGGTTCGGCCATTCATCTCACGCCGATCGAATACCGCCTGCTGGCCACGCTCGTGCGGCATGCGGGGCGCGTGCTTACGCACCGGCAGTTGTTGCGCGACGTATGGGGACCGTCGCACGTGGAAAGCCACCACTATCTGCGTATTTACATGGCACATCTGCGCGGCAAGCTGGAGCGTGACCCGGCGCAGCCCGAACATATCGTCACCGAGACGGGCGTGGGATACCGGCTCGTCGGGGCAATTTGATACAATTTATAGTTCGTAAGGACGGCCTTTGCCTTTATTCGACGAACGGGGAACGGCCCCATCTCAACATGGAGCTGTCTCATGCCCTGGATTCTTCTACTGATCGCCGGTTTGCTCGAAGTCGCGTGGGCCGCCGGCCTCAAAACCTCCGAAGGTTTCACGCGCCTCTGGCCGTCCGTGTTCACCATCGTGACTGCGCTAGGCAGCTTTGCACTGCTCGCGATGGCCATGCGCCAGTTGCCGCTCGGCACGGCCTACGCGGCCTACGCGGTCTGGACGGGCATCGGCGCGGTCGGCGCGTTCATTTTCGGCATCGTGGTGATGGGCGAGGCGGTGAGCGTTGCCCGCGTTGCGAGCGCCACGCTTATCGATCGGGCTGATTGGCCTGAAGCTGTCGTCCGGTCACTGAACGCTCTTCCACACGGCGTCACGCGCGAGGCGGCGCAAGGCCGCCATTTCTGCTGCACTTCCTCTGCATCAGCGCGCGAATTGTACCAACGGCGCGTCAGCCCCGGCCCCGAATTGTCTGCCACTCTGCGTCCTGCGAATTAACGTGGCTATATAATGAGATCAAATCCAACCTGAAATTGACCGCGTCTTGGTCGGCGCGGTCGGTTTGGCGCGGGTCTGACGACTTCGGTGTAATGCAGCCCCCGGGCTTTGCCCATCGAAGCGCCCGGCACGCACAGCGCGCCTGGAGGCGGCCATGCTTGAATCACTTTCGTTCGCTGCGGGGCTCTCATGGGTAGCGGCCTGCGCCTCTATCTGACGGTTCTTCTTGCCAGCGTGTTCGAATGCCTCGGCCTCATTCATCTGCCTGATACGTTGTCCGCGCTGTCGTTGCCGTGGGTGATTGGCGTAGCGGGTGTGCTGACGCTCACCGAATTCCTCGCCGACAAGATTCCCGCGTTCGATTCGCTGTGGGACGCGATTCACACGTCCATCCGCATTCCGGCCGGCGCCGTGCTGGCCGCGCGCGCGGTCACGCCGCCTGCGTTGCTCACCTTCGCTGCGCTCGGTGCGCAGGCCGTGGGTTATCTGCTCGCCACGCGCGTGTTCGAGTTCTATCTGAGCTTCAATCCGTGGCTGCTGCCGGCGGGCATTGCGGCCGGCGTGGCGTGCGCGGGTGTTGGCGGGTGGCTGAGCTTGCGTCATGTGCTGGCGCGGCCCGCGTTGCAATCGCTGCGGGACGCCTGATTTTTCTTTTGCTGTTTGCGTTTTGTGTGAATGGTGGTGAGTGATCTCGACAACGAAGTGACCTCGGCGCAGCCGACGGCCTTCGAACTAGTTGGCGGCGAAGCGCGCGTGCGCGAACTGATCGACCGTTTTTATGACCTGATGGACCTCGAGCCGGAATTCGCCGGTATCCGGGCGCTGCATCCCGAGTCGCTCGATGGCTCGCGCGACAAATTCTTCTGGTTCCTGTGCGGCTGGCTCGGCGGTCCGGACCATTACATCAGCCGCTTCGGCCATCCGCGTTTGCGTGCGCGGCATCTGCCGTTCGCGATTGCGTCGAGCGAGCGCGACCAGTGGTTGCGTTGCATGGCGTGGGCGATGGAAGACATCGGTCTGTCCGAGCCGCTCAGGGAATGTCTGCTCGGCTTCGAAACCGCCGACTGGATGCGCAACCGCAATGGTTGATGCGGGCGGCGCGTCGTCATCCGTTTCCGTGACGTTGCCACCCGAGGCGAGCGATGTGTTCGCATGCTGGTTCGGCGCGCCCGACGCGGCAGATTATGGCCACGAACGCAAAATCTGGTTTCGCCGCGACAAGGCGTTCGACGCGATGCTGCTCGAACGTTTCGGTGCGTTGATCGATGCAGGGCGCGAAGGTCTGCTCGATAGCTCTGGCAGGCTACGCTGCTCGGCGCAGTGGCGCTCGTCATCGTGCTCGATCAGTTCTCGCGCAACTGTCATCGCAATACGCCGCGCGCGTTTGCCGCCGACCGGAAAGCGCTGCAGGTTGCAACACAGATGGTCGCGAGCGGCACCGACCAGGCGTTGCCGGGCGCCCATCATCGCGCGTTCGTCTATCTGCCGTTCGAGCACGACGAAACGCTCGCGAGCCAGCGGGAATCGCTGCGTCTTTTCAAGGCGCTGCAAGCAGAGGTGGGCGGCGAATCGTATTACCGCTTTGCCGTGCGGTACGCGCATGTGATCGAACGTTTTGGGCGTTTCCCGCATCGGAACGCAGCGCTTGGACGTGAATCGACAGCGGAAGAAAGTGCGTTTCTGCTCGAGCCCGGGGTCTTCGTTCTAGTTTGTTCCGGGCCGCGGCATGCGCAGGTCGGAAGCTTCAGAAACGAAAAAGCGGGCGACGTCGCCCGCTTTTCTCATTCATCGTCGTCATCAGCCGACGATGAACTCGCCGGAGTGCGGACGAACACGCGCAGCAGTTCATTGTCGTCGCCGGGACGTGCGCCCGGCCAGAAGAGACGCCAGTCGCCTGCCGGCGCGTGCGTACTGCTGCGGCGGCTTTCGTCGATCAGCCACGTGCATTCGGTATTCGGCGCGTTCGTTACCGGCCGATGCGTGATGCCCGTGAAGTAGTACAGCATCGGCACCTCGGATTCGCCGAGACCTGTGCTCGCCATGCAGTCGCCGTCGTTCCATTCGACGTTCATCTTCGCGCCGAGATTCTCGAACACGGAGCGATAGCTCTTCGCGTAATCGAGCCACGGCAGCAGCAGAGTGCTGACGAGTCCCCACGCGAGGATCGCGTCCGCGCACCAAGCTCAGCACGCCGCGCCATTTGCCCGTGTGCCTGAAGACGGGCAGGAGGCCACAGCTAGCCGAAGGTCATCAGCAGCGCGGCGGCGATCAGGCCGGGGCGCACCGGCAGCACCCAGTCGAGCGGCAGCCAGCGTCCGAGCCGATGCAGCGACGCATACGTGTTCGCCGGGTCGCTCATGATCGACCAGACGATCCACGCGAGCGCCGCCATGCTGCCGAACAGCACGCGGCTCGTCATGTCCCAGGCGGCGTGCAGGCGTCGCGGCAACTTTTCGACGCCTTGCATCGCAACGAGCGCAAGCGGCGCGATGAACGGCAGGATGTAGAGTTCGCGTACCGTCGCCGAAGTTTGCAGCACGGCGAAACCGGTGCCCGCGAAGATGACGGGCAGCGTCACGCGCGGATCGCGCCAGCGTCGCCACGCGCCGCCCGCGAGCGCCGCCACGGCGAGCGGCACGACCTGGAAGCCGACGCTCAGCACGGTGCGCAGCACGAAGAGCCGGCTCTCGTTTTCCGAGCCAAGTTCGGCGACGGAAAAGCCGAAGAAGCGGCCTATGTTGTTATCCCACAGCCACAACCTTGAAGAGCGCTTCCGAGCGCAGATAGAAGTAGATCGGCCAGATCAGCGCTAACGGCGCGCAGGCCAGTGCGGCGAGACCGAGCGCGCTCGCGAGACGCGCCGCGTCGTGCAACGGCAGATAGCGGCCGAACATCCATGCGAGGCCAGCGGCGACCCAGTCGTAGATCGGCGGCTTTTCGACGAACGGCTGGCCCGCATTGGTCGGCACGACGAGGTCGCCCGTGTCGAGCATGTGCTGGATGATGCCGAACGTGTAGGTTTCGTCCTGCTTCCACGGATCGTGGCCGAGTGTGCCCGGCAGCAGCCATGCGCACAAAATCGCGATCGCGACGAGCCACATCAGCGGACGCACGGCGGCGAGCACGCGCAGGCGTTGCGCGCCGCGGCCTCGAAGGCCCTGCTGGGCATCGTGTTCTTGCGAACCTGCGGGCACGGAGGGCCGCACCGGCGCCGCGTTGTGCGACTGACTGGCCTGTGTCTCAATCGCGGAGTCGGCGGAAGTGCCGGGAAGCCATCTGCGTCGCTTGCGCCGAATGGGGCGACTACGGCGCGTTTGCCTCGTCCGCCGATCCGGCCGGCGTGCCTGTCGCGGGCGCGACAGTCCCCGTGTGCTAGGGCACCGATGGGTTTTCTTGCATGAAGATCTCTTCTCGCCGTACGCGGCGGCATAGGCCGAGTGTTTCCCGGCCGCGGCTGCGGCCAATAATTTGAAGCGATTGTAGTCGCAGATTACTACTGCCGATTACGGAAATAACGGGAAATATGGGCAGCAATTAAGAGCGCAGAGGACGATGTTTCGCCCGAGCGGAGAAACGAGAAGGCGCGCAAAGCCGCGCGCAGTAAGGGCAGAAGGGAAAGGGTGAAGCGGAAAGGGCGAAGCGTTCAGCGTCCGCCGGCGACGTCGAGCAGGGCACCCGTGACGTAGGTCGCGGCGTCGCTTAGGAGCCACACAATGCTCTGTGCGACTTCGTCGGCGCGGCCCGGGCGGCCAAGCGGCGTGGACGCGCCGAGTTGCGCGGTGCGCTCGGGCTTGCCGCCGCTCGCGTGGATTTCGGTATCGATCAGACCGGGGCGCACCCCATTCACGCGCACGCCGCGCGGGCTGAGTTCTTTCGCGAGACCAAGCGTCATCGTGTCGATCGCGCCTTTGGAGCTTGCGTAATCGACGTATTCGTTGGGCGAACCGAAGCGCGACGTCGCCGCGATCCGTCGATATGCGCCGAGCACGTTGACGTCGAACATGCGCTGCAGGCGCGCGAGATCCATCTCGGCGAGCGGCATGGACGGCGCGACGATGCCGGCGTTATTCACGAGCGCGTCGATGCGGCCGAACGTGTCGGCCACCGTGTCGAACATCGCGATGACGTCGGCTTCGTTCGCGACATCGCCGGCAATCGCCCGCGCGCGGCCGCCCGCGCGTTCCACTTCGGCGACGGCTTCTTCGGCGGCGTTGCTATGGCTCGCGTAATTGACGCCGACCGACCAGCCTTCTCCACCCAAGCAAACGCGCGGTAGCGCGGCCAACGCCGCGGCTGCCACCGGTAATCAGGACGGCTTTCGTCATCGCTACCTCGTCGATGTTTGCGGGTGGTTTGCGGCGCTCCAAGGAGTGCCGGTTCAGATCACGTCAAACCGCGTTACGCGCCACGGTCCATTTGTCGGTGGCGGGCGGCTCGTAGCGCTGCAGCTTGCCGATCAGCGCGGCGGGATCGGCATCCGCCTGCAGGATGTCGAAATACGTTTGCCGCATGAAGCCTTCTTCAACCGTGTGTTGCAGCATCTTGATGAGCGGGTCGTAGAAGCCGTCGATGTTCAACAGCGTCACCGGCTTCTGGTGATAACCGAGCTGCGCCCACGTGAACACTTCGAACAGCTCTTCGAGCGTGCCCGCGCCGCCCGGCATTGCGACGAACGCGTCGGACAGGTCGGCCATCATCTTCTTGCGATGATGCATGTCGGGCACGACGTGCAATTCCGTCAGACCATTATGCCCGACTTCCTTGTTCACGAGCAGTTCGGGAATCACGCCGATCGCGCGGCCGCCCGCGGTCATCACCGAATCGGCGATCACGCCCATCAGTCCGACCTTGCCGCCGCCATAGACGAGCGCGAGATCCGCTTCGACGAGTGCGCGTCCGAATGCGCGCGCAGCCTCTGCATACAACGGTTTGGCTCCGTTCGAGGAGCCGCAATACACACACCGACTTCATGTTCACGCGTCCTTCGGTTCGTTGCGGGGCGCGGCGCCTTCCTTGGGCGGCAGGTAGTCGTAAAACTCGCGCTTGGGCAGCTTGCCCGACACGAGGTCATCGAAAATCTGTCGCGAGCGGCCGCGCAGATAAGGCGCCATCAGCGACACGATCTGTACGCTCACCTGATGCAGTTCTTCGCGAATCGCTTCCTGCTCGTTGTACTTGCGCGGATTCATGACGAACTGATACGAGAGCCAGTACGTGCCGATCACGCCGACGTTCGTGGCAATGACCTGCAGCTCGGCGGGCGTGGCGACCATTTCGCCGTCGGCGACGAGCTGTTCGCAGAACTGGCTCGCAAAGCGCACCTTGTGGCTGATAATCTGCTTGAAGTGCGTTTCGAGCGTACGGTTACGCGCGAGCAGATCGTTCAGGTCGCGATACAGGAAGCGATAGCGCCACGTGAAATCGACCATGTACTGCAGGTACGACCACATTTCGTCGATGGTCGCACGGTGGTCATCGGGAAAACGCAGACGCTTTTCGATCTCCTGCTCGAATTGGCTGAAGATGCTGTTGATGATGTCGTCTTTGTTGCGGAAGTGGTAGTACAGGTTGCCTGGACTGATTTCCATTTCCTCGGCGATCGTCGTCGTCGTGACGTTCGGCTCGCCGATTTCGTTGAACAGTTTCAACGAGAGTTCGAGAATCCGTTCGCGCGTGCGGCGGGGAGGTTTGGCTTCCATGTCGTCCGGCCCTGGTTACGCCGGGCTGGGCGCCGAGCGGTGTGCCGCTCACTGCGTGATCCACCCGGACGCGGTTGGTATTTTGAGCGTCCCGATCCGTCTCGCGGCGAACTCGTCAAAAGGCGGAAAAAGCCGGTACTATAAGCTTTTACCGTGAGACTGCCGAACGATTATGAACGATTATAAACCGAGCGTTCTTATCGCCAGGCGATACTAGGGTTTTCCAGTGGCGCTTCGGTGCCGCTTCCGCATTGAGTTTCCGCATTGATAAACGCTGCGCTACGCGTTCAGAAAATCAAAGCCACGCCTTGACCCAGCGCACGACGATGGGTCCGACGATCAGCGACCATGTCATCACGCACATGCCGAGCGCGACCATGACGGCCGCGCTGCCGAGGTCCTTCGCGCGGCGCGACAGTTCGTGACGTTCGAGCGATATGCGGTCGATCGCGGCCTCGACACTCGAGTTCAGCAACTCGACGATCAGCACGAGCAGCACCGAGCCGAGCAGCAGCACGCGCGAGACGGGCTCGACCGGCACCAGCACGCCGCACGGAATCAGGATGGCGGTGAGCGTGAGTTCCTGGCGGAACGCGCTTTCTTCGCGGATCGCGACGCGGAAACCGGCGAGCGAATTCTTCATCGCGTGCCACGCGCGCGTGAGACCGCGATTGCCCTTGTACGGATTGAAGGGCAGCGGGGCGAGCGGATCGTCAGGACTCAGCGGTTCGTGCGACTGCTGTGCGCCGTTTTCCGTGCTGCGCTCGGGGGCGTTATTCAAGCCATTCGCCGCGCGGCGGTTCACGCCGTTCGCGGCGTCGGCGCCATTGAACGCATGCACGTGAGCCGCATGATTCGCCGCGGGATGTTCACTCACTTTGTCGAACGGCTCGATGCTCGTTGTGTCGTGATTGCTGTCGACGGCGCGCAGCGCGCCGTTCGACACGTGTCCCGCAGTGGATTGTTTGGTTCGCATGGACGGTCTCGCACGCCGCATCACGCGGCGGCGCTTTCCTCCCGGTACGACGAGCGCGGCAGCGGCTTCAGGTGCGCGGCGAATTGCGCGGACGCCGCGGCCCACGAGAAGCGTTCGGCCCACGCGCGCGCATGATTGCGATCGATCTTCAGCACTTCGAGGCAGGCCTCGCGCAGGTCTTCGTTCATGGCGCCCGCGCCGCTGTCGCCGAGCACGTTGATCGGACCCGTGACCGGATACGCCGCGACCGGCGTGCCACAGGCGAGCGCTTCGAGCAGCACGAGACCGAAGGTGTCGGTGCGGCTCGGAAACACGAACACGTCCGCTGCCGCGTACACCTTCGCGAGTTCTGGCTGCGACAGCACGCGGAGATAGTTCGCTTGCGGATAGCGCGACTTCAGTTCGGCAAGCGCGGGGCCTTCGCCGGCCACCCACTTCGAGCCCGGCAGATCGAGTTTCAGAAATGCTTCCACGTTCTTTTCAACCGCGACACGTCCGACGTACAGAAAGATCGGCCGTGCGGTGTTCAATACCTTCGAGTCCATCTGTTGGAAGATATCGAGATCGACGCCGCGCGTCCAGAGCACGACGTTCGTGAAGCCGAATTCTTCCAGATCGCTTTTGATGACCGGCGTGGGCGCCATCACGGCGAGCGACGGCTTATGGAACCAGTGCAGGAACTTGTACGTGGCGGCGAGCGGAATGCCGAAGCGCGCCTGCACGTACTCAGGAAAGCGCGTGTGATAGGCGGTCGTGAACGGCAGCTTGTGGCGAATCGCATAAGCGCGCGCAGCCATGCCGAGCGGGCCTTCGGTTGCGATGTGCAGCGCGTCGGGCGCGAACGCGTCGATGCGCGCGTTGAGCTTGTGGCGCGGCATCAGCGAGAGACGGATCTCAGGGTAAGTCGGGCACGGAATCGTCCTGAATTCGAGCGGCGTGAGCAGGTCGACCTGATGGCCGAGCCCGGTGAGTTCACGTGTCGTGTTTTTCAGAGTACGCACGACGCCATTGACCTGCGGCTCCCATGCGTCGGTGACGATCATGATTTTCATCAGTTTCGGCCCAATAGAAGTTGCGACATTAGCTACGCGGTCCGGGCCTTCTGCACGCCCACTTCCGGGGAGCGCATCACGGGTCCAGTAGATTACCTTGAGTTCGCCTTCATACGTCTCGACGAGTGCCGACAGGCTCTCGACCCAATCCCCGTCATTGTAGTACAGCACGCCGTCGATATCGCGTATCTCGGCTTTATGGATGTGTCCGCAGACCACGCCGTCGTAGCCGCGGCGGCGCGCTTCGTCGGTCATCACGCGTTCGAAAGAAGAGATGAAATTCACTGCGTTCTTCACCTGATGCCTCAAGTATTGCGACAGCGACCAGTACGGAAAACCGAGCCGGCTGCGGATCCGGTTGAACCAGTGGTTCAGGATCAGGATCATCGTGTAGAGCGTGTCGCCGAGATAGGCGAGCCACTTGGCGTGCTGGATCACGCCGTCGAACAGGTCGCCGTGCACGATCCACAGACGCTTGCCCGCGAGCGTCATGTGAAACGCCTCGCCGCGCACGTGGATGTCGCCGAACGCGAGGTCGCAAAACTGGCGCGCGGCTTCGTCGTGATTGCCGGGCACGTAGATCACCTACGTGCCTTTGCGCGCCTTGCGCAGCACTTTCTGCACGACGTCTTTATGCGCCTGCGGCCAGTACCAGCCTTTTTTCAGTTGCCAGCCGTCGATGATGTCGCCGACGAGGTACAGATATTCCGAATCGCTGTGACGCAGAAAATCGAGCAAATACGGCGCTTGGCAGCCGCTCGAGCCGAGATGGATATCCGAGAGCCAAATGGTGCGGTAGCGCTGCGGCTCGGCGTGGTCGTGGTCGTTGTCGTGGCGGGCGGACTGTACATCGGCCGGCGGCGCCGTGACCGGCAGCGGCAAACCGTGGCTGGAGATGGATTTCGGGCGGAACGCGACGGAGTCGACGCTCGGGCCAGTCTGGCGGAACAGGGAGGTCGCGGACGTTTTGGGGTCCATGGCTCACGCGTCGAGTTGCAGTGCCTGTATTGGGCCAACTGCACGTGACTGCGCCGTGACATTCACGAGAATTTTTTATTACGGAGCAAAAGAATGAAGCGTGGCGGGAGAAGACTGGCGACTGGCGCGGACCTGTGCGCGGGTGCGGCGAAACTGCGGCGAACGTCAGCGCGTGACGTCGACGATGCGTGTGCCGGCGAGGCGGTCGTGGAGGAACTGGCGTTGCGGATCGGAGAGTCCGGTGGCCGCCCAGAGCACGAACCAGACGCCGGCAATCAGAAGGGTTTGCGGCACGACGAGATTGAACAGCGGATGCAACGCGAGCGGCGGCAGGAACCAGAGCCACGTCAGCGCGTAGCGGACGATTGCGCGCCATGCGGAGAGCGGTTGGCCGTTCGCGGCGACGACGCGCAGGCACCAGGTTTTCATCGGCAATGTCTGGCCGCTGTGGGTCCAGAACCACACGAAATACACACCGACCACGAGACCGATCCACGCGGCGAGCAGATTGTGATGCGAGAGGCCGTTGCGTTGCTGCGTCAGCGTGCTGAACAGATAGCCGGCGATGAACACCACGCCGAACAGGATCACGGCTTCGTAGAGCAGCGCCGCGAGTCGGCGCCGCAGTGGGCGTGTTGCTGGAAGAAGCGGCGGGTAGTGAGGACGCGATCGGCTGTGTCGGCTGGGACATTGGCGCGGCCCGGATCAGGAGCCGTTGAAAATGGATGGCACCTCGGCTGGCGACACCGGCAGCGACGCGCCGATGGCCGCGCTTGCCGCCGCGCCGTGATCGCGCGCGTTGACTAGACGGTCGAGCCCCTTGATCTCGTTGCGACCCGACGGCGGCGCGCTGACCACGCTCGGCCGGCGCTTGTGTTCGCTGGCGGCAAGCCGTTGCTTCTGCTCTTCGGGCAACTGCTGATAAGCCTTCCACGCGTTCTGCCGGGCTTCGCGCGGCAGCTCTTTCGACACCTGATAATTCTCACGCGCGACGCGCCACTGATCGGGCGTCATGCGGACCCATTCGGCCATGTGTTCGTGCAGGCGCTTTTGCGCTTCCACTGACATCTTCGGGTAACGCGACGCGATCTTGATCCATTTGCGCTTGCGTTCGTCGCTAAACGAATCCCATTGGGCTTCGAAAGGAGCAAGCGCCACGCGTTCGGCCGCGCCCAGGCGCGACCATGCGATCGGGCTGTTGCTGCCGGGCAGGCTCGGCAGGTCGAGAGAAGGCGACGGCGCGGGTGCCTTGGTCGTGGCCGTGCCGCCCGCGATGGGCGCACTGACAGGAGAGGGACCCGGATAAAAGCGCGGATACGTGGCGGCGAACGACACTAGGGCCGCAATCGTGCATCCGAAAACAACGGCTAGGCCGCGCTTGTAACTCACTCGAAAAATCTCCCGCTCAGTGGGCGCGTGAAAGGTACGTTTTGAAGCCGTAGTCGAGATAGGCATTGAGCGGCAGGTCGTCGCTAAGCATGGCGGCATCGATATCCGCAAGCTCGGCGGTGCGTTGCTGGTCTTCCCAGTACGCGATTCCGACGAGGCTCACCACCAGCGCGACGAGCGGCCACGCGAGCGCGAAACGGCGCAACGGTGAACGGCGGCGCTGCGGCAGTTCGACCGGCGGCATGCCGTCGCCCATTCCCATACCTGTGAAGGCGGGGACGAACGCGGGCACGCTGACGATTTTGGGCTTCTTGCGCGACAGGGCGGCACGACGAGCGGCAGCAAGCCGGTCGACGGTAGCGGGAGCAATACTGGCAGCGTTTTCGTCGAGCGCGCGGCGCACTTGGCGGGCGAACTCGAGTTCTTTTGTTTCTAGGGAGCTCATAGCGTGATTCCTTTGGCCTTGAGCGCTTGCGCCAGCGTGTGAGTGGCCCGCGAACAGTGTGTCTTCACACTGCCTTCGGAGCAGCCCATGGCGGCAGCAGTCTCGGCGACATCCATATCTTCCCAATAACGCAAGAGAAACGCCTCCCGTTGACGTGCCGGCAACTTTTGGATCTCGTCGTCGATTAACTGCAGGACCTGCTCGCGTTCGAGCCTCTGCTCGTTGCTTTCGGAGCCCGCCGAGCCGGCCTGCGCCTCGAAGGTTTCGAGGGGATCGAACTCGTCGTCGTCCGGATTGCCGAGCGAGGAGAACAGACTAACCCAAGTATTGCGTACTTTGGCACGACGGAAATAGTCGTGCATTGCATTCTGCAAAATACGCTGGAATAGCAGCGGCAATTCGGTGGCCGGACGGTCGCCATATTTTTCGGCGAGCTTGATCATCGCGTCCTGCACGATGTCGAGCGAGGCGTCATCGTCCCGCACGGCGTAGACCGTCTGCTTGAATGCGCGCCTTTCGACGCCCGCCAGAAAATCGGTGAGTTCCTTGTCTGATGCCATCCGTTGGGGGTCGGCGCAGCGAGCGTGCGCGTAATCGGTCGAAAAATGTCGTAAAATTCGCGGATGCTAACAAACTTTTGCGCGGCTGGGGCAAAACGTGATCCACCTTGCATCTAGATAACAGGATTTGACCTAATTCGAACGTTTGACGGTTTTTTGCGGGCGACGTGTCCGAGAGCAATCGCTGCGGCGGGTTTCCGGTTTCCATGATTTCCGCCCTTGTCTCGCGGAGGGCGCACCTCGGATCATGAGGCGAATTCTCCCGAAAACCGTCAGCCGACAGTGCGCCGGGGCAAGATTTGCTTGACCGCGCGGGTTTCTGCCGCTATCGTCGCTAGTTCGCAACTATAAGTGATTTGTCTCAATTGAGGTGTGGCCCAAGAAGCTCACCTGTCAACTGGACGCGCCGCTTGAACCCGAGCCACAAGCCCGGCAGAGAGCACCCGATCAAATTTTTGCCGAAATTTCGAAAGGTGAATAAGTATGCCCAGCGCGGAATTCTCCACGTCGGATACGACTCCCCATCAGGAAGCTGACTCTATCGGCGCCACCGTGCTCATGAAGGCACTGGCCGACGAAGACATCGAGTTTATCTGGGGCTATCCCGGTGGCGCGGTACTCTACATTTACGACGAGCTGTACAAGCAGGACAAATTCCAGCACATCCTCGTGCGCCACGAGCAGGCCGCGGTCCACGCCGCCGACGCCTATGCGCGTTCCACCGGCAAGGTCGGTGTGTGTCTAGTGACTTCCGGCCCGGGCGTCACCAACGCCGTCACCGGCATCGCCACCGCCTACATGGATTCGATTCCGATGGTGGTGATCAGCGGTCAGGTGCCCACGGCCGCGATCGGTCAGGATGCATTTCAGGAGTGCGATACGGTCGGCATCACGCGTTCCTGCGTGAAGCACAACTTCCTCGTGAAGGACGTGCGCGATCTCGCCGCTACCGTCAAGAAAGCTTTCTACATTGCCCGCACCGGCCGTCCCGGTCCGGTGCTGATCGACATTCCGAAAGACGTGTCGAAGGCGCCGTGCCAGTACGAAGCGGTCAAGAGCGTTTCGCTGCGCTCGTATAACCCGGTCACGAAGGGGCACTCCGGCCAGATCTGCAAGGCGGTTTCGCTGTTGCTGTCGGCCAAGCGTCCTTACATCTACACCGGCGGCGGCATCATTCTCGCGGACGCCTCGCGCGAACTGAACCAGTTCGCCGATCTGCTCGGCTATCCCATCACGAACACGCTGATGGGTCTGGGCGGCTACCGCGCGAGTGACAAAAAATTCCTCGGTATGCTCGGCATGCACGGTACGTACGAAGCCAACATGGCTATGCAGCACTGCGACGTGCTGATCGCCATCGGCGCGCGCTTCGACGACCGCGTGATCGGCGACCCGGTGCACTTCGCGTCGCGCCTGCGCAAAATCATTCATATCGACATCGATCCATCCTCCATCTCGAAGCGCGTCAAGGTCGATATTCCTATCGTCGGCGACGTGAAGGAAGTGCTGAAGGGACTGATCGAGCAGTTGCAGACGGCTGAGCATGACCCCGACACCGCGGCGCGCGCCGACTGGTGGAAGGACATCGAAGCCTGGCGCGCGAAAGACTGCCTGAAGTTCGACCGCAAGAGCGACATCATCAAGCCGCAGTACGTGGTGGAAAAGGCGTGGGAGTTGACCGACGGCAATGCCTTCGTGTGTTCCGACGTCGGCCAACACCAGATGTGGGCCGCGCAGTTCTACAAGTTCAACAAGCCGCGCCGCTGGATCAATTCCGGCGGTCTCGGCACGATGGGCTTCGGCCTGCCCGCCGCGATGGGCGTGAAGATGGCGCACCCGGACGACGACGTGCTCTGTATCACGGGCGAAGGCTCGATCCAGATGTGCATTCAGGAACTCTCCACCTGCAAGCAGTACGACACGCCGGTGAGTATCATCTCGCTGAACAACCGCTATCTGGGCATGGTGCGCCAGTGGCAGCAGATCGAATACAGCAAGCGCTATTCGCATTCGTACATGGATGCGCTGCCCGACTTCGTGAAACTCGCCGAAGCGTTCGGCCATGTCGGCATGCGTATCGAACGCACCGCCGACGTCGAGCCGGCGCTGAAGGAAGCATTGCGCCTGAAAGATCGCACCGTGTTTCTCGACTTCCAGACCGACCCGACCGAAAACGTCTGGCCGATGGTTCAGGCCGGCAAGGGCATCACCGAGATGCTCATGGGTTCGGAAGATCTATAACGACGGTTTCTGCCGGCTTCGTCATGCACGTCTTCAAAAAAGGCGCGGGCGGACGAAGCGGCGCGAAGCTGCTCGCATACATCGACAAAACATCTGGAAGAAGCGAAACATGAGACACATCATTTTCGTCCTGCTGGAAAACGAACCGGGCGCGTTGTCACGCGTGGTTGGTCTCTTCTCAGCACGCGGCTACAACATTGAAACCTTGACGGTGGCTCCGACCGAAGACCGTTCGCTGTCGCGCATGACCATCGTATCCATTGGCTCGGACGACGTGATCGAACAGATCACGAAGCATCTGAACCGCCTAATCGAGGTGGTGAAAGTGGTCGACCTTACCGAGGGCGCCCACATCGAACGCGAGCTGATGCTGATCAAGGTGAGGGCGGTCGGCAAGGAACGTGAAGAGATGAAGCGTATTTCGGATATTTTCCGCGGCCGCATCATCGACGTCACCGAAAAGACCTACACGATCGAACTGACGGGCGCGAGCGACAAGCTCGACGCCTTCATCGAAGGGCTCGACGCTACGGCGATTCTTGAAACGGTCCGCACGGGCGGCTCGGGCATCGGTCGCGGCGAGCGCATTCTGAAGGTGTGACGCGCGCGCTCAGTCTCGCCGTCATCCACCCGCATGATCGGGCCGGGCAGCGCCTTCAGCCGTCCGGCCAAGCAACACACTATTCGTAGTATCCGAATTTCACTGTTTTATCGAATTTAGCCAAGGAACCGACATGAAAGTTTTCTACGACAAGGACGCTGACCTCTCCCTCATCAAAGGCAAGCAAGTCACCATCATCGGCTATGGCTCACAAGGCCATGCGCACGCGCTGAACCTGAAAGAAAGCGGCGTGAACATCACGGTCGGTCTGCGCAAGGGCGGCGCATCGTGGAGCAAGGCCGAGAACGCCGGCCTGCAGGTGAAGGAAGTGGCGGAAGCCGTGAAGGGCGCAGGCGTCGTCATGATGCTGCTGCCGGACGAGCAGATCGCCGAAGTCTACGCGAAGGAAGTGCACAACAACGCCAAGCAAGGCGCGGCACTCGCATTCGCACACGGTTTCAACGTTCACTACGGCCAGGTCATTCCGCGTGCCGACCTCGACGTGATCATGATCGCGCCGAAGGCACCGGGCCACACGGTTCGCGGCACGTACTCGCAAGGCGGCGGCGTGCCGCACCTGATCGCGGTCGCACAAGATAAATCGGGCGCGGCACGTGACATCGCGCTGTCGTACGCAGCGGCAAACGGCGGCGGCCGTGCCGGCATCATCGAAACGAACTTCCGCGAAGAAACGGAAACCGACCTGTTCGGCGAACAGGCCGTTCTGTGCGGCGGTACGGTCGACCTGATCAAGGCCGGTTTCGAAACGCTGGTGGAAGCGGGCTACGCGCCGGAAATGGCGTACTTCGAATGCCTGCACGAACTGAAGCTGATCGTCGACCTGATCTACGAAGGTGGCATCGCGAACATGAACTACTCGATCTCGAACAACGCCGAATATGGCGAGTACGTGACGGGTCCGCGTATCGTGACGGCTGAAACGAAGAAGGCGATGAAAGCCGTGCTGACCGACATTCAGACGGGCGAGTACGCAAAGAGCTTCATCATGGAAAACAAGGCCGGCGCACCGACGCTGCAATCGCGTCGCCGTCTGACGGCCGAGCACCAGATCGAACAGGTTGGTTCGAAGCTGCGCGCGATGATGCCGTGGATCGCGAAGAACAAGCTGGTCGACCAGTCGAAGAACTAAGCAGTCTGATTCACTGCCTCGAGCCGGTGCATTCCATGCGCCGCGCAAGCCGGTAATGCAAAAAGCCGCCCAAGGGTGCTGAATCCTAGGCGGCTTTTGCTATCCTACGGTTTTACAAAATACAGAAGCCATCCATGAATTACCCTCATCCGATCATCGCGCGAGAAGGCTGGCCGTTCATCGCCATCGCAGCCGTTGTTGCTTTACTGGTTCACGCCTTCGCGGGGTTCGGCATTGCCTGGTTGTTCTGGCTGATCCTGATCTTCGTCGTGCAGTTTTTCCGCGATCCGGCACGTCCGATCCCGACTCAGGCAAACGCCGTGCTGTGTCCGGCCGACGGCCGCATCGTCGCCGTCGAAACCGCGCACGATCCGTATGCCAATCGTGAAGCGCTGAAGATCAGCGTGTTCATGAACGTGTTCAACGTCCATTCGCAACGCTCGCCGGTAGACGGCGCGATCTCGAAGGTCGAGTATTTCCCCGGCGCGTATCTGAACGCCGCAGTGGACAAGGCTTCCACCGAGAACGAACGCAATGCGGTCGTGATCGAAACGGCGACCGGCCAGACGGTTACGTCGGTGCAGATCGCCGGTCTGATCGCGCGGCGCATTCTTTGTTACGTTCGTGCGGGTGAGCCGCTCACGCGTGGTCAACGTTACGGGTTTATCCGTTTTGGCTCACGCGTCGACGTGTATCTGCCGGTGGGCAGCCGTCCGCGTGTGTCGATTGGCGAAAAGGTTTCCGCGTCGTCCACGATCCTCGCTGAACTATAAGCGGCACAAAGGAGGTTTTCCGAATGGCCGCATTCAAACCGCGTCGACCCCGAAACAGTGGACCGCTGCCGCGTCCGTTCCGCCGTAAAAAGCCGATCGTGACGGAGTCGGCAGTCGATAGCCGCCGTGCGCAGCGTCAGCAATTCCTGAGAAAGCGCGGCATCTATCTGCTGCCCAACGCGTTCACCACCGCGGCGCTGTTCTGCGGCTTCTTCGCCGTTGTTCAGGCCATGAACGTGCGCTTCGAAATCGCGGCCATCGCGATTTTCATAGCGATGGTGCTCGACGGCATGGACGGTCGCGTCGCACGCATGACGCATACGCAAAGTGCATTCGGCGAGCAGTTCGACAGTCTGTCCGACATGGTGTCGTTCGGCGTCGCGCCGGCGCTCGTCATGTACGAATGGATCCTGAAGGATCTCGGCCGCTGGGGCTGGCTCGCGGCGTTCGTCTACTGTTCGGGCGCGGCACTGCGTCTCGCGCGTTTCAATACGAACATCGGCGTGGTAGACAAGCGTTTCTTCCAGGGCATGCCGAGTCCGGCTGCGGCCGCGCTGATCGCCGGCTTCGTCTGGCTCGCCACCGACAATCGTGTGCCGCTCAGGCTCGTGTGGCTGCCGTGGGTCGCTTTCGTGCTGACCATCTATGCAGGCGTGACGATGGTCTCGAACGCGCCGTTCTACAGCGGCAAGGCGCTCGATGTGCGGCATCGCGTGCCGTTCGGCGTGATCCTGCTCGTGGTGGTGGCGTTCGTGCTGGTGTCGTCCGATCCGCCGCTGATGCTGTTCGGTCTGTTCGTGCTGTACGGCCTGTCCGGCTACTTGTTCTGGGGCTACCAGGCGCTGCGTGGCAGAGCGAATCCGGCGCGTTCGGTGCGGCGCGACCGCTAGGTATCGGAACAGTCAGTTCGAGACAGAACGGCGGCCTTCGGGTCGCCGTTTCTCATTGCGCGACGCATCGTGTACTGTCAGTGCGAAGCTCGGCCAGAAGCCCGCCTAGCGGCGCGTCGGGGCAGGCCGGGCGCGCATTGCGTGGCAAAGGGAATGCGCTATAGTCGTTGGATGCATGGGCTCACGGCCACTTCATTGTGACGACCCGCGCGTGACGAAGCGCGCCGCCAGGCGCAATCACCGTGACGGTCATGGCATTGGCGTCGACCGCGCGGGCACCGAACGCGCGAGGCGCGTCGCCCATCGCCGGCAGTAGCGCAAACATCCGAATTCCAATATCTCATCCCCATCATCGAACGCTCCTCAGGAGACCCGACATGTCCGACAAACTCATCATATTCGACACCACGTTGCGCGATGGCGAGCAATCGCCCGGTGCGTCGATGACGAAGGAAGAAAAAATCCGCATCGCCAAACAGCTCGAGCGGATGAAGGTGGACGTGATCGAGGCCGGTTTCGCGGCAAGTTCGAACGGCGATTCCGACGCGATCCAGACGATTGCGGGTATGGTCAAGGAAAGCACGGTCTGCTCGCTCGCGCGCGCGAACGACAAGGACATTCAGCGCGCGGCCGACGCGCTCAAACCCGCCGAACGTTTCCGCATTCACACGTTCATCGCCACGTCGCCGCTGCACATGGAAAAGAAGCTGCGCATGACGCCCGACCAGGTGTTCGAGCAGGCAAAACTCGCGGTGCGTTTCGCGCGCAAGTTCACGGACGACGTGGAGTTCTCGCCGGAAGACGGCAGCCGTTCCGACATGGACTTTCTGTGTCGCGTGCTCGAAGCCGTGATTGCCGAAGGCGCCACTACCATCAATATCGCGGACACGGTCGGCTACGGTGTACCCGAGCTTTATGGTCAGCTCGTGAAAACGCTGTGCGAACGCATTCCGAATTCGCACAAGGCCGTGTTCTCCGTGCATTGCCATAACGACCTCGGCATGGCTGTGGCGAACTCGCTCGCCGGCGTGCAGATCGGCGGCGCGCGTCAGGTGGAATGCACGATCAACGGTCTCGGTGAGCGCGCGGGCAACACGTCGCTCGAAGAAATCGTGATGGCGGTGAAAACGCGCAAAGATTATTTTGGCCTCGACCTCGACCTCGACACCACGCAGATCGTGCCGGCGTCGAAACTCGTCTCGCAGATCACGGGTTTCGTCGTGCAGCCGAACAAGGCGGTGGTCGGCGCGAATGCCTTTGCGCATGCGTCGGGCATTCACCAGGACGGCGTGCTGAAGGCACGCGACACGTACGAAATCATGCGTGCGGAAGACGTGGGCTGGAGCGCGAACAAGATCGTGCTCGGCAAGCTGTCGGGCCGCAATGCATTCAAGCAGCGCTTGCAGGAACTGGGTATCGCGCTGGATAGCGAAGCCGAACTGAATACGGCGTTCGCACGCTTCAAGGAACTGGCCGACCGCAAAGCGGAGATTTTCGACGAAGACATTATCGCGATCGTGACCGAAGAATCGGCCGAAGCGCAGGAAAAGGAGCACTACAAGTTCCTGTCGTTGTCGCAACATTCCGAAACCGGCGAGCAGCCGCACGCGAAGATCGTGTTCTCGGTCGAGGGCAAGGAGATCACAGGCGAAGCGCGCGGCAACGGTCCGGTCGACGCGACGCTCAACGCGATTGAAACCGAAGTGGGCAGCGGTTCGGAACTGCTGCTGTATTCGGTGAACGCAATTACCACCGGCACGCAGGCTCAAGGTGAAGTGACGGTGCGTCTGTCGAAGAGCGGGCGCATCGTGAACGGCGTGGGTACGGATCCGGATATCGTGGCGGCGTCGGCGAAAGCGTATATCTCGGCGCTCAACAAGCTGTACTCGAACGTCGACAAGCTCAATCCGCAGCGTTCGGAATAAGGCTTGATGGTGCGGCGCTTCGTTCGTTCAGGCGCACGTAACGCGATGCGCTATTCGGCCACCCGCGCGCCGCGCGCGCTTGCGTCCGCACCTGTTGCCGCACTTCGATTGCGATGCCGCGGCGCGGTGCATCGGCAACGAATGCATCGAGCAACTCGCGCACGTCGTGATCGACGAAGTCCGCACGCGTTGCGTCGACGATCACGGTCGCGCCGTCCGGAATCTGTTGCAGATAGTGTTTGAGCGGCACCTTGCCGAGAAACGAAACGTCCTTGCGGAACGACAGCAAAAATAGTGATCGCCGTGTTGCGCGAGCACGATCGGGCCGCGCAGTTGCTCATAGAGCGCGAGCAGCACGCTGCACAGAATGCCGAGCACGATGCCGATCAGAAGATCGGTCGCAAGCACGCCGACGATCGTCACGATGAACGGCGCGAACGGAGCGAAACCCTGCTTCGCGATCGCGACGAACAGCGACGGCTTCGCGAGCTTCACGCCGGTGAAGATCAGAATCGCCGCCAGACACGCGAGCGGAATCAGATTGATCACGCTCGTCAACGCGAACACGCTCACCAGCAACAGCACGCCGTGAGCGATCGTGGAGAAACGGCTTTTCGCGCCCGCGTTGACGTTGGCCGAGCTGCGCACGATCACGCACGATCACGGCCGTGATCGGCCGCCAATTGCGCCCACGATCAGGTTGCCGACACCTTGCGCTTTCAGTTCGCGATCCGGCGGCGTTCGGGATCGATCTGTTCGACCACTTCGAGACTCAGCAGCGTCTCGAGGCTCGCGACGATGGCAAGCGTGATTGCCACGCGCCACACGTCGGGATTCACGAGTTGCGCGAAATGTGGGCCGAAGTCGACCCATTCGAGCGCGAGTGTCAATGCGGCAAACGACTCCAGCGACGGCAGCGCGACACGATGTTCGGCGGCCGGCGTGAAGCTCGGCGCGAGCAGATTGAGCAGTAGCGTCACGCCAATGCCGAGCAGTACCACGGCCAGCGGCGCGGGCACGATGCGCACCAGCGCGAAGCGACGCATCGGCTTCGTTTCCCACGCCATCAGAATCGCCAGCGAGAGCACGGTGATGGCGAGCGCCGTCGGTGAGGTCGAGCCGAGTGGCGTGGCGAGCGCACTCGTCGAACTGGACGCCGCGTTGCCGTCCGCGAGACCCAGCGCGAGCGGGAATTGCTTGACGATCAGCAGCATGCCGATCGCCGCGAGCGTGCCTTTGATCACCGGCGACGGCACGTACGCCGCAAAGCGGCCCGCCTTCAGCATGCCGAAGCCGAACTGGATGGCGCTGGAAAGCAGCACGGCCAGCAGGAGGGCGGAGAAGCTGCCGAGCTGCGCAATACCGTCGACGACGATCACAACGAGACCCGCCGCTGGGCCGCTCACGCTCAGCCGCGAGCCGCTCAGCACCGCAACGACAAGACCGCCGACGGTGCCTGCAAGCACGTCGCGCTGAAACGTGGAAAAGAAGTCGCGAAGATTCATGGTGTCCTGTCCATGGAGAAATGGTTGAGCCCGCGGGCGAGCACTTGCCTCGGGCTCGTCCGGCGCGGGATGAATCGGAGACGAGAAGGGGCGCGTTCAGGCGGCGATGTGGGTGGCCGTTGCGCAGGTCATGGTGTCGTCGGCTTCGTGCCGGAGTCGAGCACTTTGAGTTCAGCAAGCCGGTCGACGCGCGCCCGCTCGTCCGTGTGCGCGTCCAGTTCCGCGCGATGCGTCCGGGCGAGCGAACACAGCGGCGCAATCCGCCGGTTCACGCGCGGCAGCGACGGATCGGGCGGCATCAGCGAGGCGCGCACGCCGCCACAACCGTAGTGTCCGCAGACGATCACGTGGCCGACCTTCAGCACGCGCACGGCGTATTCGAGCACGCTGCCGGTGTTGTCGTCATCGGGATGAAAGAGGTTGGCGATATTGCGGTGGACGAACAGGTCGCCTGGTTCGCAATGCGTGATGGTTTCGGTGGGCACTCGGCTGTCGGCGCAACCGATCCACAGCACGTGCGGACTCTGGCCTTGCGCCAGATTGCTGAAGAACGAGGGATTGCGCGCAGCGGTTTCGCGTGCCCATGCGACGTTGGCAATCAGCAGGCGTTTGGGACGATTCATGAAGGTGGGTCCATAAATAGGGTGCATTCACTAGACGTGGACCATCCACATCGGGTCAATACTTACGATTACCTTTCTAAAAAATTTATTGGCTATGCACGAAATAAAATTCGTCGTCATGCGCAATAAATAAAAAAGCCGCCTAAAGCGGCGGCTTTGTAGATGGTTATGCACCAAAGGCGTGCAAGCGACTGTGACGTTAAAACAGCCTGCGGCGGTCTGGATCGTGCAGTGGATCGGGCGTTTTCTGCGTCGTGCGCAGAATGCCCTGATCGTCGAAATAAAAGCTGTAGAGCATGTACCAGACGTTGTCTTCGAGATACCGGTAAGTCCAGACGTCGCGCTTCATCAACGGGAAATACGCCGTTTCTTCCGGGTGGCCGAAGTTCACGAGCACGTCGCTGCGCGTCCATTTGCCGATTTCCGCACGATAGAACTCGTTGGGCTGCAACACTTGGCGCACGTTGACACTTTGCCGGAGGCGTCGATATCGGCGGCCGTGGTGGTCTCGCCTATCGGCTGTGTGGGCCACATCAGGCGCTTGCCGCCGTTCGGCAGATCGTAGGTTTCGCGCGGCGGACCGAGGCGCGCGACGATGGACAACGCGTCCGCGCCTTGCTGGAATTGCTGCCAGGGCTGTGCACAGCCGGCGGCGATCGCCAAAGCGGCGAAGCTTGCCAGCGCCACGCGACGCAGACGGGCGGTGGCCGGTGCGTGGGTCGAAGCCGCCGCGAGAGAGTGTCGGTTGAACATGAATTCCTCCGATGGCATGTGATTGGCGGTTTTTTATCATCGAGACGCATTATTTTGACACACGCTTCGACAAAAAATCTCTGCTGGCCGCGAGATCGCTGAGTAAGCGCCGATCTTTCTATCTGAACGGTTGTGGCGGCTTGCTTATTCCGCCGCGAACGCCCTATGATCCACGCTTCGGCGATTCTGCGGAGTGGCGGCAATGATGGTGGCGATGGCAAGGTGGCGTAAGACGGCGCTGGCGGCGTTGGCGGTGTTTTCTCTGGCGGGCGCGGCTTTTTCCGCAATCGCGGCGAATGCGGCGACGGCGACTGGAGACGGCGCGGCGGCCGCGCCGGGCTCCAACGCCCCCGTGAAATTCACCGGCGCGCCAATCCAGCTTGCGTTGATCGAAGGCATGTCCGGGCCGTTCGCGAATGCGGGCGCGGCCGTCGAGCGCAATCTGCGCTTCGGCGTGGAGCAGGTGAACGCGCACGGCGGCGTGAAGCTGGCCAACGGCACGCATCCGTTCGAACTCGTCGTGCTCGACAGCAAAGGCAGCACCGAAGAGGCGCTGACGCAATTGCGCGCAGCCGCCGACCGCCATATCGGCTACGTCATGCAAGGCAACAGCTCGGCGGTCGCGGCGGCACTGATCGGCGCGATCGACAAGCAGAACAGCCGCGAGCCTGGCAACCGCGAACTGTTCCTGAACTATTCCGCCGACGACCCCGCGCTCACCAACGCCAGTTGCAGCTTCTGGCATTTCCACTTCGACGCGCACGCGGGCATGCGCATGGACGCGCTCGCGGACGTGATCCAGCGCGACAAGTCGGTGAAGAAGGTCTATCTGCTGAATCAGGACTACAGCTTCGGCCACGACGTGAGCACGCTCGCGCGCTCGGCACTGGCGGCCAAGCGGCCGGACGTGAGCGTGGTCGGCGACGAGTTTCACCCGATTGGTCGCGTGAAGGATTTCGCGCCGTACATCGCGAAAATCCGCGCGAACGGCGCGGACGCCGTGATCACGGGCAACTGGGGCAACGACCTGACGTTGCTGGTGAAGGCGGCGCGCGAGCAGGGGCTCGACACGAAGTTCTACACGTTCTACGGCAACAGCCTCGGCGCGCCCGCCGCGTTGGGCGACGCGGGCGTGAAGCACGTCGTCGCCGTCGCCGATTGGCATCCGAACGCCGGCGGCGCGGCTTCCGACGCTTGGTACGCCGTTTTTCGCGCCCGTTTCCCGGCGGCGCAGGACGATTACCCCGTGCTGCGCATGCCGTTGATGATCGAGACGCTCGCCGCCGCCATGAATCGCACGGGCAGTGCGGACCCGACGACCGTCGCGAAGGCGCTGGAGGGCATCAGTTTCGACAACGGCTTCCATGCATCGTGGATGCGCGCCGACGGCCATCAACTGATCCAGCCGCTTTACGTGATGGAAATGGGCAAGGCCGGCACGCCCGGCGTGCATTTCGACAACGAAGGCTCGGGCTACGGGTTCCGGACCGTGCTGGCGCTGCCGGCCGAGCGCACCATCCCGCCGACTGTATGCAGGATGAAACGCCCGTGAGTTTCGGCGTCGCCCGGTGCGTCGATGCAGACCCCCCGCGCGGCGTGCGGTTGCGGCCCGATCGCGCCCGGCACAGCGGGATTCGCGACGAGATTGGCCTGTGCTACAATAAGCGTTCCGTTGTAAGGTAAGGCAGTAGCCGGTTGTTTGTAGTAGTCGGTTTGTGCAACGGGTAGCAGTGAACCAAGAGCAGTACCCGTAGCAAAGTACGAGTAATGCATTAATCCACGGCACGGCTTTTCTTCCGTGACCGCCAGTCAAGTTTCCAAGGAAATCGACATGTCCGCAGTTGAAACAAGCAAGAAATCCGAAGTCGTCGCGCAATTCGCACGCGCAGCTAACGACACGGGCTCCCCCGAAGTTCAGGTCGCGCTGCTCACGACCCGCATCAATGAACTGACCCTTCACTTCAAGGCACACACGAAAGATCACCACAGCCGCCGCGGTCTGCTGCGCATGGTGAGCCGCCGTCGTAAGCTGCTCGATTACCTGAAAGGTAAGGACGCGGACCGTTACCGCGCTCTGATCGAGAAGCTGGGTCTGCGTAAGTAATAATCGGCCAGTCGTTCAGCAAGATGCCTGTGTCAGTTCCGCTGATACAGGCATTTTGTTTTTGCGCGGTGCGCTTCATGGGAGGCGCGCCGCGCGGCCGGCTCAGAGGCACGACGGTTCGTGCGGCGCCGGTGCTGGAAAAGTGGGTGGCAGGCTGTCGTACACAGCAGGCAAACACGGCAGTAAGCAAAGGTAGAGCAGCAAAGAAATACGGCCGGGCTTAAGGGCAGAGCTTTGTGTCATTCCAGCGCATCACGTCGCGCGTATCGCGTGATTCTCTGGAATGGCATAACACTACTCTTCCATGCGGCGCCGGTCCTAGCGTTGCCGCGCCGCTTCTGGTCCGCGCGGCATAATGAAGAGGAAAAGCAATGACTATGTTCAACAAGATCGTCAAAGAATTTAAGTGGGGTCAGCATAACGCTCGCCTCGAAACGGGTGAAATCGCCCGTCAGGCGAGCGGTGCCGTGATCGTCGACGTCGAAGACACCGTCGTGCTGGCTACCGTTGTCGGCGCCAAGACAGCGAAGGCGGGTCAGGACTTTTTCCCGCTGACCGTCGACTACCTCGAAAAGACCTACGCCGCCGGCAAGATCCCGGGCGGCTTCTTCCGCCGTGAAGGCCGTCCGTCGGAAGGCGAAACGCTGATTTCGCGCCTGATCGACCGTCCGCTGCGTCCGCTCTTCCCGGAAGGCTTCTACAACGAAATCCAGGTCGTGATCCACGTCTTGTCGCTGAACCCCGAAATCCCCGCTGACATTCCCGCGCTGATCGGCGCGTCGGCGGCGCTCGCCGTGTCCGGTCTGCCGTTCAACGGCCCGGTCGGCGCGGCTCGTGTGGCGTACATCAACAACGAATACGTGCTGAATCCGACGCGTCCACAAATGAAGGAATCGGCGCTCGACCTCGTGGTCGCCGGTACGGAACGCGCAGTGCTGATGGTGGAATCGGAAGCGCAGCAACTGAGCGAAGAAGTGATGCTCGGCGCCGTGGTGTTCGGCCATGAACAGATGCAGATCGCGATCGACGCGATCCATGAGCTGGTCCGCGAAGACGGCAAGCCGGAATGGGACTGGCAGGCAGCGGCGAAGAACGAGCCGCTGATCGCACGCGTCGCGGAACTGGCGCAAGCCGACCTGCTCGCCGCATACCAGATCCGCGACAAGCAGGCACGTTCGACCAAGCTGAAGGAAGTCTACGCAGCAGTGTCGGCGAAACTGGAAGAAGAAGCTGCGGCAGCCGGCACGGTTGCGGCCGACAAGGCAAGCGTCGGCAACGTGCTGTTCGACATCGAAGCGAAGATCGTCCGTACGCAGATCCTGAACGGCGAACCGCGTATTGACGGCCGCGACACGCGCACCGTGCGCCCGATCGAAATCCGTACCGGCGTACTGCCGCGTACGCACGGTTCGGCACTGTTCACGCGTGGCGAAACGCAGGCCATGGTGGTCGCAACGCTCGGCACGAAGGGCGACGAACAGAACATCGACGCGCTCGAAGGCGAATATCGCGAGCGCTTCATGCTCCACTACAACATGCCTCCGTTCGCAACCGGCGAAACGGGCCGCGTGGGTTCGCCGAAGCGCCGTGAAATCGGTCACGGCTGTCTCGCAAAGCGCGCGCTGGCCGCATGCCTGCCGAGCGCCGACGAATTCGGCTACTCGATTCGCGTCGTGTCGGAAATCACGGAATCGAACGGTTCCTCGTCGATGGCTTCGGTGTGCGGCGGCTGCCTCGCGCTGATGGACGCCGGTGTGCCGATGAAGGCGCACGTCGCCGGCATTGCAATGGGCCTGATCCTCGAAGACAACAAGTTCGCGGTGCTGACCGACATCCTCGGCGACGAAGATCACCTCGGCGACATGGACTTCAAGGTGGCGGGTACGGAACAGGGCGTGACCGCACTGCAGATGGACATCAAGATCAAGGGCATCACGAAGGAAATCATGCAGGTCGCCCTCGCGCAAGCGAAGGAAGGCCGTATGCACATCCTCGGCAAGATGACCACGGCCGTGTCGGGCGCGAACACTGTGCTGTCGGACTACGCACCGCGCATGATCACCATCAAGATCAACCCGGAAAAGATTCGCGACGTGATCGGCAAGGGCGGTTTGGTGATCCGCGCGCTGACCGAAGAAACGGGCACGACGATCGATATTTCGGACGACGGCGTCGTCACCATCGCTAGCACGAGCAGCGAAGGTATGGCCGAAGCGAAGAAGCGTATCGAGAACATCACGCTCGAAGTGGAAGTGGGCCAAGTGTACGAAGGTACGGTCCTCAAGCTGCTGGACTTCGGTGCGATCGTGAACATCCTGCCGGGCAAGGACGGTCTGCTGCACATTTCCGAGATCGCTAACGAGCGTATCAAGGACATCAACGACTACCTGAAGGACGGTCAGCAGGTGAAGGTCAAGGTCATCCAGACGGACGAGAAGGATCGCGTGCGTCTGTCGGCCAAGGCGTTGCTGAATGAAGGCGCAAACGGCGCGCCGCAAGGCGAGCCGACGCCGCAGTAATGCGGTAGCGGAACAACGGCCGGCAGCGCGAATGCGCGCCGGCCGTTGTTTATGAGAAGTGCAGAGTGGATTGCGCTGCAAACAGGTATTCTGTTTGTCAGCGCGAGTTTGTCGCGGTTCGGACGATTCATGTGCTTAATCACGTATTCGCGAGACTGTTTGCGGAGTTGTCCGCAAGGCTTTCCGCGCAATGCCGGTATGCAGCGCAATCCAATCTTGGAGTAGACGCAGATGAAAGCGATCGAGATCAGCGAATTCGGAGCGCCGGAAGTCCTCAAGCTGGCAGAGCGGCCCACGCCACAACTGAAAGCGGGCGAGGTACTCATCAAGGTGGCGGCAGCCGGAGTCAATCGTCCGGACGTGTTTCAGCGCAAGGGTGGCTATGCGCCGCCGCCGGGCGCGTCTGATTTGCCGGGGCTGGAAGTGGCGGGTGAAATTGTCGGCGGCACTATCGACGAGAAGAACAACCCGTTCGGCCTGAAAATCGGCGACCGCGTTTGCGCGTTGCTCGCGGGCGGCGGTTACGCGCAATACGCGGCCGCGCCGCTGCTGCAATGTCTGCCGGTGCCCACGGGTTTGACGGACGTCGAGGTCGCTTCGCTGCCCGAGACGTTTTTCACCGTGTGGAGCAACGTGTTCGATCGCGCGCAACTCGGCAACGGTGAAGGCGCACCCAACGAAACGCTGTTGGTGCAGGGCGGTTCGAGCGGCATCGGCGTCACGGCGATCCAGATCGCGCATGCGTTGGGTTTTCGCGTGTTCGTCACCGCGGGCACGGACGAAAAGTGCCGCGCGTGCGAGGCGCTCGGTGCCGAGCGTGCGATCAATTACAAGACTGAAGATTTCGTTGAAGTGATCAAGGCGCTCACGAACGATCGTGGCGTCGACGTGATCCTCGATATGGTGACAGGCAACTACGTGCCGCGCGAACTGACTACGCTCGCCGATGGTGGCCGCATCGTCGTGATCGCGTTGCTCGGCGGCGCGAAGGCGGAACTGAATCTGAACGACGTGCTGCGTCGTCGTCTGACGGTAACGGGTTCGACGTTGCGTCCGCGGTCGGTGGAATTCAAGGCGAAGATCGCCGCGCAACTGAAAGAGCGCGTGTGGCCGTATCTCGAAGATGGCCGCATCAAGCCGGTGGTATTTCGCGTGTTTCCGGCGGCGCAGGCAGCCGAAGCGCATGCCCTGATGGAGAGCAGCACGCATGTCGGAAAGATCGTATTGACATGGGGACAGGACGCTTGACACGGTCGGTTTGACCCGATCCACCCCACGCAGTAAAATTGGCGTTTTGCGCGTACCGCATGAATCCGAAAGGCGGACTGTCAGCGCAAATCAGCGCTTGGCCCAAGTCCGCCGTCAACGCCAAGACAAGACGAGACGGGACGATGCCGAAACAACGAGCCAAACTGGTAGTCGGGAACTGGAAAATGCACGGGCGCCTCGCCGAGAATGCAACGCTGTTGCAGGCTGTGGCGCAAGGTGCAGGTGAATTGCCCGCTGACGTACGCGTCGGCGTGTGTGTGCCGAGTCCCTATCTCGCGCAAACTCAGGCGTCGCTGGAAGGCAGCCGTGTGGTGTGGGGTTCGCAGGACGTGTCCGCATTCACGCACGGTGCATATACGGGTGAGGTTGCCGCGCCTATGGTGGCGGACTTCGGCGCTACGCTTGCAATCGTTGGGCACTCGGAACGTCGTGCCTATCATCGCGAGAGCGCCGAGCTGGTCGCTGTGAAAACACAGCGTGCGCTCGAGGCAGGTTTGACGCCTATCGTCTGCGTCGGCGAAACGCTCGAAGAGCGCGAAGCCGGTTCAACCGAACAGGTCGTCGGCGCGCAGCTGGATGAAGTGCTCGCGAAACTGTCCGAAGAAGAAGCGGTGCGTATCGTCGTGGCATACGAGCCGGTTTGGGCAATCGGCACGGGCAAGAGCGCGACGTGCGAACAGGCACAAGCGGTTCACGCATTTTTGCGTTCGCGTCAGGCGGCAAAGGGCGCGGCGGTGGCGAACGTGTCGTTGCTGTATGGCGGCAGCGTGAAGCCGGAGAATGCCGAAGAGTTGTTCCGTCAAACGGATATCGACGGCAGCCTGATTGGCGGCGCGTCGTTGAAAGCCCAGGATTTTCTGGTGATCTGCAAGGCGGCGGGCACGATCAGCGTCGCCGGCTAAGCAAGCGCCCTACCTAGGATGGCTCAATCCCGCGCGGCACGGAGTGTGTGGCGCGGTTAAACGAAGACTCAGGTGAGTGTGATGCTGTATTTGAAAACTTTGATTATCGTCGTTCAGCTGTTGTCGGCGCTCGGCGTTATCGGCCTAGTGTTGTTGCAACACGGTAAAGGCGCCGACATGGGCGCGGCTTTTGGTAGTGGCGCATCGGGTAGCCTGTTCGGTGCAACGGGCTCCGCAAACTTTCTGTCGCGTACGACGGCGGTGCTTGCAGCGGTGTTTTTCGTGACCACGCTAACGCTCACGTATCTCGGCGCCTATCGTTCGAAGCCCTCTGCAGGCGTGCTGGGCGCGGCGGCTACGGCTCCCGTTTCTGCTACTTCGGGTGTGTCTCCTGCATCCACACCGGTTGCTGCATCGAATGCATCGGCTGCTCTGGCCGCTTCGGCTGCTTCCGTGCCAGCTACAGATGTGCCGAAATAAATTTTCGCCCAAAATGCCTTGGTGCGTTGAACAAACTGTTTAACCCAATTATAATTCAATTCTTGAAGCGATTCGCGGGTTTTACAAGTTGTTTTCCCGGATTGCAGTTAGTGCCGACGTGGTGAAATTGGTAGACACGCTATCTTGAGGGGGTAGTGGCGAAAGCTGTGCGAGTTCGAGCCTCGCCGTCGGCACCAAATGTTATCTAAATGTCAGCCGCTTGCTTCGCTTCGGCTGGCATTTTTCGCTTTTGGCGCGCAGTTTTGGGTTGGGCTTGCGACTTGTGCGTTTCGGAAGTGATTTCGCGTCAGGAGTGCTATGCTCTTGGCGGCACTCAGAACCAACCGATTGAGGACTGTCTTGAACCTCGCAGCTTATTTTCCCGTCTTGTTGTTCCTCATTGTGGGCACCGGTTTAGGCGTAGCACTGGTCAGTATCGGCAAGATCCTCGGTCCCAACAAACCTGATACCGAGAAAAACGCACCGTACGAGTGCGGCTTCGAAGCATTCGAAGATGCGCGCATGAAGTTTGACGTGCGCTATTACCTCGTCGCCATTATCTTCATCATTTTCGATCTTGAAACCGCGTTCTTGTTCCCATGGGGTGTTGCCCTGCGCGACATCGGCTGGCCAGGCTTCATGGCGATGATGATTTTCCTGCTCGAATTCCTGCTGGGCTTCGCCTATATCTGGAATAAGGGCGGCCTCGACTGGGAATGATGGATTAATCGCCGGTTTGCGTAGGTGGCCAAAGCTTGCCACCTCGTCTGGAGTGGAAAGCAAATGAGTATCGAAGTGGTCTTGAAGGAAGGGTTTGTCACCACGACGGCTGACAAACTGATCAACTGGACGCGTACCGGCTCGTTGTGGCCGATGACGTTCGGTCTTGCGTGCTGTGCGGTCGAGATGATGCATGCGGGCGCTGCCCGTTATGACCTCGACCGCTTCGGTGTGGTGTTTCGTCCCAGTCCACGTCAGTCGGACGTGATGATCGTCGCCGGCACGCTGTGCAACAAGATGGCGCCCGCTCTGCGCAAGGTCTACGACCAGATGGCCGAGCCGCGCTGGGTGATTTCCATGGGTTCGTGCGCGAACGGCGGCGGCTATTACCACTACTCGTATTCGGTGGTGCGCGGCTGTGATCGTATCGTGCCGGTCGACGTGTACGTACCGGGCTGTCCGCCCACTGCTGAAGCGCTGGTGTACGGCGTGATCCAGTTGCAGGCCAAGATTCGCCGCACCAACACAATCGCCCGTCAATAAGGCAACGCCTCCCCTACATATGGCAAGCAAACTCGAGACCCTGAAAGCGAACCTCGAAGCGGCCTTTGGCGGCCTCCTCCTGTTGAGCACCACTGCAGCGATCGGTGAGTTGACGATCGTCGTGAAAGCAAGCGACTACATCAGCGTGGCAACGCGTCTGCGCGACGACCGCTCGCTCGGTTTCGAGCAGCTCGTCGACCTGTGTGGCGTTGACTATCAGACATACGCAGACGGCGCTTACGACGGTCCGCGTTTTGCGGCCGTTCTGCATCTGCTGTCGGTGCAGAACAACTGGCGTCTGCGCGTGCGTGTGTTCGCGCCGGACGACGATATGCCTATCGTGCCTTCCGTCGTCGACGTCTGGAATTCGGCCAACTGGTACGAGCGCGAAGCTTTCGATCTGTATGGCATCGTTTTCGAAGGCCACCCCGACCTGCGCCGTATCCTGACTGACTACGGTTTCATCGGTTACCCGTTCCGTAAAGATTTCCCGATCTCCGGTTACGTCGAAATGCGTTACGACCCGGAAGAGAAGCGCGTCGTCTATCAGCCGGTAACGATCGAGCCGCGGGAAATCACGCCGCGCGTGATTCGCGAAGATCGCTATGGCGGTCTGAAACACTAAGAGAACGCCATGGCAGAGATCAAGAACTACACGCTCAACTTCGGTCCTCAGCACCCGGCAGCGCACGGTGTGCTGCGCCTCGTGCTCGAACTCGACGGCGAAGTGATCCAGCGCGCCGATCCGCACATCGGTCTGCTTCACCGCGCAACGGAAAAGCTCGCGGAAACGAAAACGTTCATCCAGTCGGTGCCGTACATGGACCGTCTCGACTACGTGTCGATGATGGTCAACGAGCACGGCTATGTGATGGCGATCGAGAAACTGCTCGGCATCGAAGTGCCGCTGCGCGCGCAATACATCCGCGTGATGTTCGACGAAGTCACGCGCGTGCTGAATCACTTGATGTGGATCGGCGCACACGCACTCGACGTGGGCGCGATGGCCGTGTTCCTCTACGCGTTCCGTGAACGCGAAGACCTGATGGACGTGTACGAAGCGGTGTCCGGTGCGCGCATGCACGCGGCCTACTATCGTCCGGGCGGCGTCTATCGCGATCTGCCCGACGCCATGCCGCAATACAAGGCATCGAAAATTCGCAATGCGAAGGCGTTGTCGAAGATGAACGAGAACCGTCAAGGTTCGCTGCTCGACTTTATCGACGACTTCTTCACGCGCTTTCCGAAGTGCGTCGACGAATACGAAACGCTCCTCACGGACAACCGGATCTGGAAGCAACGTCTCGTGGGCATCGGCGTGGTGAGCCCTGAGCGCGCATTGCAACTCGGCATGACCGGCGCCATGCTGCGCGGCTCGGGCATCGAGTGGGATCTGCGCAAGAAGCAGCCGTACGAAGTCTACGACAAGCTCGATTTCGACATTCCGGTCGGCATCAACGGCGACTGCTATGATCGTTATCTGGTTCGCGTCGAAGAAATGCGTCAATCCACACGCATCGTGAAACAGTGCGTTGAGTGGTTGCGCAAGAATCCCGGCCCTGTGATGACGGACAATCATAAGGTTGCACCGCCGTCGCGGGTGGGCATGAAGTCGAACATGGAAGACCTGATTCACCACTTCAAGCTCTTCACGGAAGGCTTCCATGTGCCGGAAGGCGAAGCGTATGCCGCAGTCGAGCATCCGAAGGGCGAGTTCGGCATCTATCTGATCTCGGACGGCGCCAACAAGCCGTATCGCCTGAAAATTCGCACGCCTGGCTATGCGCATCTGTCCACGCTGGACGAAATGGCGCGCGGCCACATGATCGCCGACGCCGTGACGATCATCGGCACGCAGGACATCGTGTTCGGCGAAGTGGATCGCTAGGACATAATCATCGGCGCGCGGCTTCAGCTTGTGACGAAGCGCGCGTCAAGCAAAGGAACGCCGGGTCTGTCGCAGCACGAAGTGAGCGACAGGTTTTCGTTCGGTAGGAATTGAAAGAGTCGTGTCTGAAAATGATCTCAGTTGAAGGCCTGAAAGAAATCGATCGCGCGATCGCAAAGTATCCCGCCGATCAGAAACAGTCCGCCGTGATGGCTGCGTTGGCCGTCGGCCAGGAAGAGCATGGCTGGCTTACGCCCGACCTCATGCAGTTCGTGGCTGACTATCTCGGCATGCCGGCGGTCGCCGTGCAGGAGGTCGCGACCTTCTACACGATGTTCGAGACCTCGCCGGTCGGCAAATACAAGATCACGCTCTGCACGAATCTGCCGTGCCAGCTCGGCCCGGACGGCGGCGCGGAAGGTGCGGCTGACTATCTGAAGCAGAAGCTCGGCATCGACTTCGGCGAAACCACGGCCGACGGCAAATTCACCTTGAAAGAAGGTGAGTGCATGGGTTCGTGCGGCGACGCGCCGGTGATGCTGGTGAACAACCATCGCATGTGCAGCTTCATGAGCCGCGAGAAGATCGACCAGCTGCTCGAGGAACTTTCGAAATGACGTCTTTACACGATCGTCACATCAAACCGCTGATTCTCGCCGGTCTGAACGGCGACAACTGGCATCTCGAAGACTACGTGGCGCGCGGCGGTTACGCCCAACTGCGCCGCATTCTGAAAGAAAAGATTCCGACCGAGCAGGTCATCGCCGATGTCAAGGCGTCGGGTCTGCGCGGCCGTGGCGGTGCAGGCTTCCCGACGGGCTTGAAGTGGAGCTTCATGCCGCGTCAGTTCCCTAGCCAGAAGTACCTCGTCTGCAACTCGGACGAAGGTGAGCCGGGTACGTTCAAAGACCGCGACATCCTGCGCTTCAATCCGCATTCGCTGATCGAAGGCATGGCCATCGGCGCGTACGCGATGGCCATCACGGTCGGGTACAACTATATTCACGGCGAAATCTTCGAGGTCTACTGGCGCTTTGAAACGGCGCTGGAAGAAGCGCGCCGCGCCGGTTTCCTCGGCGAAAACATCATGGGTTCGGGATTTTCGTTCGAGCTGCATTCGCACCACGGTTATGGCGCGTACATCTGCGGCGAAGAAACGGCGCTGCTTGAATCGCTCGAAGGCAAGAAGGGCCAGCCGCGCTTCAAGCCGCCTTTCCCGGCGAGCTTCGGCGTGTACGGCAAGCCCACCACGATCAACAACACCGAAACCTTCGCGGCCGTGCCGTTCCTGCTCGCAGTCGGTCCGCAGAATTACCTGGAAATCGGTAAGCCGAACAACGGCGGCACGAAGATTTTCTCGGTGTCGGGCGACGTGGAACGTCCGGGCAACTACGAGATTCCGCTCGGCACGCCGTTCTCCACGCTGATGGAACTGGCAGGCGGCATTCGTGGCGGCAAGAAGATCAAGGCGGTGATTCCTGGCGGTTCGTCGGCTCCGGTCATTCCGGGCGACATCATGATGCAAACCGACATGGACTACGATTCGATCGCCAAGGCCGGCTCGATGCTCGGTTCCGGCGCGGTCATCGTGATGGACGAGACGCGCTGCATGGTGCGCTCGCTGCTGCGTCTGTCGTACTTTTATTACGAAGAGTCGTGCGGTCAGTGCACGCCGTGCCGCGAAGGCACAGGCTGGCTGTATCGCGTCGTGCATCGTATCGAACACGGACAGGGTCGTCCGGAAGATCTGGATCTGTTGAACTCGGTTGCTGAGAACATCATGGGTCGCACGATTTGCGCGCTCGGCGATGCAGCGGCCATGCCGGTTCGCGGCATGCTCAAGCATTACTGGGACGAGTTCGAGTACCACGTCGCACACAAACATTGCCTCGTCGGCAGGCACGCGGGTCATGCAGCGCATTCGGAAACGGTAGTGGCCTGATAGCTGCTATTGGGCAGCATGGGTGGCTTGCCGGGTGCGCGGGTTGCGCACGCTGAACATGGCATGCATCGGAACACGTCAACGCGGATTTCATTGCCGGCAAGAGGCGATGAACAGGCGAACGATTGAGCGGTAACAGGTTAAGGAAGATTGACCATCATGGTTGAACTTGAAATAGACGGCAAGAAGGTAGAGGTGCCCGAAGGCAGCATGGTGATCCAGGCTGCGCATAAGGTCGACACGTACATTCCTCACTTCTGCTATCACAAGAAGCTGTCGATTGCGGCCAACTGCCGGATGTGTCTGGTCGATGTCGAGAAGATGCCGAAGGCGGTGCCCGCATGCGCAACGCCGGTGTCGGCGGGCATGATCGTGTGCACGAAGTCCGAGAAAGCGATGAAGGGCCAGCAAGCCGTGATGGAATTCCTGCTGATTAACCACCCGCTCGATTGCCCGATCTGCGACCAAGGCGGCGAATGTCAGCTGCAGGACTTGGCCGTGGGTTACGGCAAGTCGTCGTCGCGTTACAGCGAAGAAAAGCGCGTGGTGTTCCACAAGAACGTCGGCCCGCTGATCTCGATGGAGGAAATGTCGCGTTGCATCCACTGCACGCGTTGCATCCGTTTCGGCCAGGAAGTGGCCGGTGTGATGGAACTCGGCATGCTGGGCCGCGGCGAGCACTCGGAAATCACGTCGTTCGTCGGCAAGACGGTCGACTCGGAAATGTCGGGCAACATGATCGACCTGTGCCCGGTCGGCGCGCTCACGAGCAAGCCGTTCCGTTACAGCGCGCGTACGTGGGAACTGTCGCGCCGCAAGTCGGTGAGTCCGCACGATTCCGTCGGCGCGAACCTCGTGGTGCAGGTCAAGAACAACCGCGTCATGCGCGTGCTGCCGTTCGAAAACGAAGCCATCAACGAATGCTGGATTTCGGATAAGGACCGCTTCTCGTACGAAGGCCTGAACAGCCCGGAACGTCTCACGCAACCCATGTTGAAGCAGGGTGGCAAGTGGGTCGAAACCGACTGGCAAACCGCGCTCGACTATGTAGTCAAGGGTTTGAAGGGTATCAAGGGCGATCACGGCGCGAACGCGCTGGCCGCGCTCGGTACCGCTCACAGCACTGTGGAAGAACTGTTTTTGCTGAAGCAACTGGCAAGCGCGGTCGGTACGCCAAACGTCGACTTTCGTCTGCGTCAGTCGGATTTCTCGGCAAACGCCAACGGCGCGCCGTGGCTCGGCACCGCGATCGCTGAACTGTCGAACGTCGACGCAGCGCTCGTGATCGGCTCGGACCTGCGCCGTGACCATCCGCTTTTTGCCGCGCGTCTGCGTCAGGCTGCCAAGGGCGGCGCCAAGCTGACGTTCGTGCAAGCCACGAACGACGACGCGCTGATCCCGCAAGCCCAATGTGTCGTCGCTGCGCCGTCAGCGTGGCTCGAAGCGCTGGCCGGCATCGCCGGCGCCGTGTCGGAAGCGAAGGGCGTGGCACTGCCGGAAGCGTTCGGCGGCCAACAGCCCACCGAATCGAACAAGGACATCGCGAAGTCGCTGGTCAATGGCCAGAGCCACCTCGTGCTGCTCGGCAACGGCGCAGTTCGTCACCCGGACTTCGCGGTCATTCACGCGGCGGCGCAATGGATCGCAGACACCACCGGTGCAACGCTCGGTTTCCTCACGGAATCGGCGAACACGGTGGGTGCGCATCTCGTCGACGCATTGCCGGGCGAAGGCGGCCTCAATGCACGCGAAGTGTTCGAACAGCCGCGCAAGGGTTATGTGTTGCTGAACGTCGAACCGGAATTCGATACTGCCAATCCGGCGCAGGCGCTCGCCGCGCTGAAGCAGGCTGAAATGGTCGTCGTGCTGTCGCCGTTCCAGATCGGTGCTGAATACGCCGACGTGCTGCTGCCGGTCGCGCCGTTCACGGAAACCACCGGTACGTTCGTCAACGCAGAAGGCACGGTGCAGACGTTCAACGGCGTCGTGCGTCCGCTCGGCGACACGCGTCCGGCGTGGAAAGTGTTGCGCGTGCTGGGCAGCCTGCTCGGCGTGCCGGGCTTCGAATACGACACAGCTGAAGGAGTGCGCAAGGCCGCGCTGGGCGACGGCGAACTTACGTCACGTCTGTCGAGCAAGACCGGCGTCGCGGTCGCACACGGCAAGGCCGTGAAGGCTGCCGAAGGCAAGTTCGAGCGCATGGCCAACGTGCCGATTTACCACGCCGACGCGCTCGTGCGTCGTGCGGAATCGCTGCATCTCACCGCAGCGGCGCGCGCGGCGAACACGGTGAGTCTGCCTGCCGCGCTGTTCGACAAGCTGGGTTTGAAAGAGGGCGATGCAGTACGCGTGCGTCAGGGCGAGCAATCGGTGCAGTTGCCGGCCGTGCGCGACGCAAATCTTGCGGAGACGGTCGTCCGCGTGTCGGCGGCTACGCCTGCCGGTGCAGCGCTGGGCAGCCTGTTCGGTGAACTGGTGGTGGAGAAGGCGTAAATGAGCTTGTTCGATACGATCAACTCGGGTGGCACCCAGCTTCTCGGTGTGGCATGGCCCACGGTGTGGGCACTGGTGCGCATCCTGGTGGTGGCCGTCGTGATCCTGCTGTGCGTGGCTTACCTGATTCTGTGGGAACGTAAGCTGATCGGCTGGATGCACGTGCGTCTCGGCCCGAACCGCGTCGGTCCTGCAGGTTTGCTGCAGCCGATCGCCGACGTGCTGAAGCTGCTGCTGAAAGAAGTGATTCAGCCGGCGCAGGCAAGCAGCTGGATTTATATGATCGCGCCGATCATGGTCGTGGTGCCGGCGTTCGCCGTGTGGGCGGTGATTCCGTTCCAGGCGGGCGCGGTGCTCGGCGACATCAACGCGGGTCTGCTGTACGCGATGGCGATTTCGTCAATCGGTGTGTACGGCGTGATTCTGGCCGGCTGGGCGTCGAACTCGAAGTACGCATTCCTCGGCGCAATGCGCGCCGCGGCGCAGATGGTGTCGTACGAAATCTCGATGGGCTTCGCGCTCGTCGTCGTGCTGATGACCGCGGGTACGCTGAATCTGTCGGGTATCGTCGGTTCGCAGGAACATGGCTTCTTTGCGTCGCACGGCATCACGTTCCTGTCGTGGAACTGGCTGCCGCTGCTGCCCATGTTCGTCGTGTACTTCATCTCGGGCATCGCCGAAACGAACCGTCACCCGTTCGACGTGGTGGAAGGCGAATCGGAAATCGTCGCGGGCCACATGATTGATTACTCGGGTATGGCGTTCGCGCTGTTCTTCCTCGCCGAGTACATCAACATGATCGTGATCTCGGCACTGGCTGCAACGCTTTTCCTTGGCGGCTGGAGCGCGCCGTTCGGCTTCCTGTCGTTCATTCCGGGCATCTTCTGGCTCGTGCTGAAGGTTTTCTTGCTGCTGTCGGTGTTCATCTGGGCGCGTGCCACGTTCCCGCGCTACCGCTATGACCAGATCATGCGTCTGGGCTGGAAAGTGTTCATTCCGGTCTGCGTAGTGTGGCTGGTGGTGGTCGGCGTCTGGATCATGTCGCCGTTGAACATATGGAAATAAAGGGCGGACGAACTCATGACCGCAATTCAAAACTTTTTCAAGACCTTCTTCCTCACGGAACTGCTGAAGGGCCTCGCATTGACCGGACGTTATACGTTCCAGCGCAAGGTGACCGTGCAGTTCCCGGAAGAGAAGACCCCGATCTCGCCGCGTTTTCGCGGTCTGCATGCGTTGCGTCGCTACGAAAACGGCGAAGAGCGCTGCATCGCCTGCAAGCTGTGCGAAGCGGTGTGCCCGGCGCTGGCTATCACCATCGAATCGGACGCGCGTGCAGACAACACGCGTCGTACCACGCGCTATGACATCGACCTGACCAAGTGCATCTTCTGCGGTTTCTGCGAAGAAAGCTGCCCGGTCGATTCGATCGTCGAAACGCACATTCTCGAGTATCACGGGGAGAAGCGCGGCGATCTGTACTTCACGAAAGACATGCTGCTGGCCGTCGGCGACCGCTACGAAGCGGACATCGTGGCGAACAAGGCAGCCGACGCACCGTATCGTTGAAGCGTTTTTGTCTTTCCGTTGATGCAGTAGTTGCGCAATCGGGTGCAACAAGCGTGCAACGAGTGCGCATTAGCAAGCGGCAGTCAATGCAGTAATACGGCCTGTTGTCGGGCCAGACACCACGGTCCGAATGCCGTGGCACGGCACCTGTGCGGTAGTTCTGGCGTTTTGTCCGCTGGCCGCACATGCCAAGAAAAATGCCTGACGATGGCCTAACGATGAACCGGTGATCATGGAATTCACGACCGTACTGTTCTACATCTTCGCGCTGCTCCTGGTGGTTTCAGGACTGAAGGTGATCACCTCGCGCAACCCGGTGTTGTCCGCCCTGTTTCTGGTGCTGGCGTTCTTCAATGCAGCCGCGATCTGGATGCTGCTGCAGGCCGAGTTCCTCGGGATTCTGCTCGTGCTGGTGTACGTGGGCGCGGTGATGGTGCTCTTCCTGTTCGTCGTGATGATGCTGGACATCAACATCGACGTGCTGCGCAAAGACTTCAAGAAATTCGTGTCTATGGCCACGGTGGTCGGCGCGATCATCGTGATCGAAACGGCGCTGATCCTGTGGCACGGCTACGGCGCGACGGCCACGGCGCTGCGCGACACCACGGCTGCGGCGAACGGTATGGGCGACTGGTCGAACACGCGTCTCATCGGTAAGGTCATCTACACGGATTACATCTTCGCGTTCGAAGTGGCCGGTCTCGTGCTGCTGGTGGCGATCATCGCGGCTATCGCGCTGACCACCAGCCACAAGAAAGACAGCAAGCGCCAGCGCGTCAGCGAGCAGGTCAAGGTACGCGCGTCAGACCGTGTGCGCGTCGTGAAGATGCCTTCGGAAAAAACCGCGGCAACCGTCGCGGCGGCAGCAGCCAAGAACAGCTGAGCGGACAGGAGATAGAAATCATGTTGACCCTTGCTCATTACCTCGCCCTTGGTGCGATCCTCTTTGCGATCAGCGTCGTGGGCATTTTCCTGAACCGTCGCAACGTCATCATCATCTTGATGGCGATCGAACTGGTGCTGCTGGCGGTGAATACCAATTTCGTCGCGTTCTCGCATTACCTCGGCGACGTGCATGGCCAGATCTTCGTGTTCTTCGTGCTGACGGTTGCGGCAGCCGAAGCGGCGATCGGCCTCGCGATTCTAGTGACCCTGTTCCGTAGCCTCGACACGATCAACGTCGAGGATCTGGATCAGCTCAAAGGTTAATTTCAGTAAAAGCGGTTATGACGACACTCAATGAAAACCTGCTGCTAGCGATCCCGCTGGCACCGCTGGCCAGTTCCCTGATTGCAGGGCTGTTCGGAAAAGCGGTGGGGCGCGCGGGCGCGCATTCCATCACGATCCTCGGCGTCGCGATTTCGTTCCTGCTGTCCTCCATCGTCTTCGTCCAGGTCATGGACGGTGCGAGCTTCAACGCCACCGTCTACCACTGGATGACGATCGGCAAGACGGACTTCGAAGTTGGCTTCCTCGTCGATTCGCTCATCGCGATGATGATGTGCGTCGTGACCTTCGTGTCGCTGATGGTGCATATCTACACGATCGGCTACATGGCCGACGACGACGGCTACCAGCGCTTCTTCTCGTACATCTCGCTGTTCACGTTCTCGATGTTGATGCTCGTGATGAGCAACAACTTCCTGCAACTGTTCTTCGGCTGGGAAGCAGTGGGTCTGGTCTCGTACCTGCTGATCGGTTTCTACTTCACGCGTCCCACGGCGATCTACGCCAACATGAAGGCGTTCCTCGTGTACCGCGTAGGTGACTTCGGCTTCCTGCTGGGTATCGGTCTGCTGTTCGCGTTTGCTGGTTCGATGAACTACGGCGACGTGTTCGCGAAGCGCACTGAACTCGCGGCGCTCACGTTCCCGGGTACCGACTGGGGTCTGCTGACGGTCGCGTGTATTTGCCTCTTCATCGGCGCAATGGGTAAGTCGGCGCAGTTCCCGCTGCACGTCTGGCTGCCGGATTCGATGGAAGGCCCGACGCCGATCTCCGCACTGATTCACGCGGCAACCATGGTGACGGCCGGTATCTTCATGGTCACGCGCATGTCGCCGCTGTTCGAACTGTCGGATACGGTGCTGTCGTTCGTCACGATCATCGGCGCGATTACCGCGCTGTTCATGGGTTTCCTCGGCATCATCCAGAACGACATCAAGCGTGTGGTCGCTTACTCCACGCTGTCGCAGCTCGGCTACATGACGGTCGCGCTCGGCGTGTCCGCATATCCGGTCGCCGTGTTCCACCTGATGACGCACGCGTTCTTCAAGGCGCTGCTGTTCCTCGGCGCGGGTTCGGTGATCATCAGCATGCACCACGATCAGGACATGCGCAACATGGGCGGCCTGCGCAAGTACATGCCAATCACGTGGATCACGTCGCTGATCGGTTCTCTAGCGCTGATCGGCACGCCGTTTTTCTCGGGCTTCTATTCGAAAGACTCGATCATCGACGCGGTGAAGCTGTCGCATCTGCCGGGTTCGGGCTTCGCGTACTTCGCGGTGGTGGCGAGCGTGTTCGTTACTGCGCTGTACTCGTTCCGTATGTACTTCATGGTGTTCCACGGCAAGGAGCGCTTCCGCGATCCGAAGCATCCGGAATCGCCGATGGGCATCGAAGCCGCAGCGCATGCGCATGACGCACACGGCCATGGCCACGGTCACGACGACCACGCTCACGAGCCGCACGAAACGCCGTGGGTGGTGTGGCTGCCGCTCGTGCTGCTGGCGATTCCGTCGGTTGTCATTGGTGCGATCGGCATTGGTCCGATGCTGTTCGGCGATTTCTTCCAGCACGGCGTGGCGTTCGACAAGGTGGTCTTCATCGGCGAAAACCATCCGGCGCTGCATGAAATGGCCGAAGAATTCCAGGGCTGGGCGTCGATGGGTCTGCACTCGGTTGCAGGTCTGCCGGTGTGGCTGGCACTGGCCGGCGTGGTGGTGGCGTGGTTCCTGTATCTGGTTCGTCCGGATCTGCCGGCTGTCATCAAGCGTGCGTTTGGCCCGATCTACACGTTGCTTGATAACAAGTACTACATGGACAAGATCAACGAAGTCGTGTTTGCCCGCGGTGCGGTGGCCATTGGCCGTGGTCTCTGGAAGGAAGGCGACGTCGTCGTGATCGACGGCATCGTCAACGGTAGCGCGCGTTTCATCGGCTGGTTCGCGAGCGTGATCCGCTTCCTGCAGTCTGGCTACATCTATCATTACGCGTTTGCTATGATCATCGGCATGCTGGGGCTCCTGACCCTGTTTGTAACGCTCGGCGGCAAATAAGGCAAGGGACACTAATGCACGCTTATCCGATTCTCAGTATCGCAATCTGGTTACCGATCCTCGTCGGCCTGCTGGTTCTGGCTATCGGTTCGGACCGCAATCCCGCTCCGGCTCGCTGGATTGCACTGATCGGTTCGGTCGTCAGCTTCCTCGTGACGATCCCGCTGATTACGGGTTTTGATTCGAGCACGGCCGATTTGCAGTTCGTCGAGAAGGCGAACTGGATCGAGCGCTTCAACATCTCGTACCACCTCGGTGTCGATGGCATCTCCATGTGGTTCGTGGTGTTGACGGCACTGATTACGGTGATCGTCGTGATCGCCGCGTGGGAAGTCATCACGAAGAACGTTGCGCAATACCTGGCTGCGTTCCTGATCCTATCGGGCATCATGGTGGGCGTGTTCAGCGCCGCCGACGGCATGCTGTTCTACGTGTTCTTCGAAGCCACGCTGATCCCGATGTACATCATCATCGGCGTGTGGGGCGGGGCGAACCGCGTGTATGCGGCGTTCAAGTTCTTCCTGTACACGCTGATGGGCTCGCTGCTGATGCTGGTCGCGCTGATCTATCTGTACATCGAAACGGGCACGTTCGACCTCGCGACGTGGCAGCATGCGCAGATCGCAATGACGCCGCAGGTGTTACTCTTCATAGCGTTCTTCATGGCGTTTGCCGTGAAGGTGCCGATGTGGCCGGTTCACACGTGGTTGCCTGACGCCCACGTGGAGGCGCCAACGGGCGGTTCGGTCGTGCTGGCCACGATCATGCTGAAGCTCGGCGCGTACAGTTTCCTGCGTTTCTCGCTGCCCATCGCGCCGGACGCAAGCCACTTCCTCGCGCCCGTCGTCATCACGCTGTCGCTCGTCGCCGTGATCTACATCGGCCTCGTGGCGATGGTGCAGGCGAACATGAAGAAGCTGGTCGCGTATTCGTCGATCGCGCACATGGGCTTCGTCACGCTCGGTTTCTTCATCTTCAATCAACTGGGCATGGAAGGCGCGATCGTGCAGATGATCTCGCACGGTTTCGTGTCCGGTGCCATGTTCCTTGCAATCGGCGTGCTGTGCGACCGTATGCACTCGCGCCAGATCGCCGATTACGGCGGTGTGGTGAACGTCATGCCGAAGTTCGCGGCGTTCGCGATGCTGTTCTCCATGGCCAACTGCGGTTTGCCGGGCACCTCCGGTTTCGTCGGCGAATTCATGGTGATCCTCGCGGCTGTCCAGTACAACTTCTGGATCGCGGGCGGTGCCGCGGTCACGCTGATTCTCGGCGCGGCCTACACGCTGTGGATGTACAAACGGGTGTACTTCGGCGCGATCGCCAACGATCACGTGAAGAGCCTGCTCGACATCAACCGCCGCGAATTTTTCATGCTGGCAGTGCTTGCTGCACTAACGCTGTTCATGGGCCTGTATCCCAAGCCCTTTACCGATGTGATGCACGTATCCGTGGAAAACCTCCTCTCCCACGTTGCGCAGTCGAAGCTGCTGTTGCCACAGTAACGAGAGAGCGGAGGAATTAAAGACCATGCAAAACGCCCCTATGACTGCTCTGTTGCCCGACGCACTGGTGATGCTCGCCGTTGTCGTCGCGTGGCTCAACGACACGTTCGTCGGCCAGGCTGGTCGCCACATCACCTATTTCATCGCGTTCACCTCGACGCTGGTCACCGGCATCTGGTTCGCGATGAACGCGTTCGATCCGCAAGTGCGCTACTACTTCGGCCACATGTACGTGGTCGATTCGTTCGCGAGTGTGATGAAAGCGGTGGTGACGCTCGGCTACGCCGTGTCGATCGTCTACTCGCGACGCTACCTCGAAGACCGCGGCCTGTTCCGCGGCGAGTTCTTCCTGCTGGGCATGTTCTCGCTGCTCGGCCAGCTCGTCATGATCTCGGGCAATAACTTCCTGACGCTGTACCTCGGTCTGGAACTGATGTCGCTGTCGCTGTATGGCGCGATCGCGCTGCGTCGCGACGCGGCACCGTCGAACGAAGCTGCGATGAAGTACTACGTGCTCGGCGCGCTGGCTTCCGGCTTCCTGCTGTACGGCATCTCGATGCTATACGGCGCGACCGGTTCGCTCGACCTAAACGAAGTGTTCAAGGCGATCGGCACGAGCCACTACGATCCGAGCGTGTTGCTGTTCGGCGTGATCTTCATCGTGGCCGGCGTGGCATTCAAGATGGGTGCGGTGCCGTTCCACATGTGGGTGCCGGACGTCTATCAGGGCGCGCCTACGGCAATGACGCTGCTCGTCGGCGGTGGCCCGAAGGTCGCGGCTTTCGCGTGGGGTCTGCGCTTCCTCGTCATGGGTCTGCTGCCGCTGGCGGTTGAATGGCAGGAAATGCTGGTAATTCTGACGGCGCTGTCGCTGATCGTCGGCAACATCACCGGTATCGTTCAGCGCAACGTGAAGCGGATGCTCGCTTACTCGGCGATCTCGAACATGGGCTTCGTGCTGCTCGGTCTGCTGGCCGGCGTGGTCGACCACAAGACGTCGGGTGCGGCTAACGCGTACGGCTCGGCGATGTACTACAGCATCGTCTACCTGATCACGACGATGGGCACGTTCGGCGTCGTCATGCTGCTGGCTCGCCGCGATTTCGAAGCCGACACGCTCGAAGACTTCAAGGGCCTCAACCAGCGCAGCCCGATGTTCGCGTTCGTGATGATGGTCATGATGTTCTCGCTGGCAGGCATTCCGCCGGCCGTCGGCTTCTACGCGAAGCTTGCCGTGCTGCAAGCCACGATGAACGCTGGCCTGACCTGGCTGTCCGTGCTGGCCGTGATCACGTCGCTGTTCGGCGCGTTCTACTACCTGCGTATCGTCAAGCTGATGTACTTCGACGAGCCGCAAGACAAGTCGCCGATCCTCGCGGACACGAGCATGCTCGCGCTGCTCGCGCTCAACGGTGTTGCCGTGCTGGTGCTCGGCATCGTGCCGGATCCGCTGTTGAAGGCCTGTCTGCAGGCAATCCAGCACACTCTGCTGCTCTAATGTCCGCAGCAGGCTGGTTTATCGTGTTGTTGGCGCTGGCCGGCGCCAACCTGCCGTTCCTGAATCAACGTCTCTTCGCCGCCGTCCCGCTGAAGGCGGCGAAGAAAAGCGCATGGATTCGCATTGCCGAGCTGATCGTGCTGTACTTCGTGGTCGGCGCGCTCGGTTTCCTGCTCGAAGCACGCGCGGGTAATCGCTTCGAGCAAGGCTGGCAGTTTTACGCGATCACGTTCGCTCTGTTCGTCGTGTTCGCATTTCCCGGCTTCACCTTCCAGTATCTCGTCAAACGCCGCTGACGGCGTCTCGCCGTCGCGCACCAAGCTGTCCTAAGGTCCGCATATGGCTGAACTTCCCAATCACGACGCTGCGCTTACCGAGACCTGTATCGAAAGCAGGACCCTTCATCAAGGTCCGTTTCTGACGCTCAACTGCGACATAGTGAGTCTTCCCGACGGCAAACACGCCACGCGCGAATACGTGCAGCATCCGGGCGCGGTGATGGTCATTCCATTATTCGACGACGGCCGCGTGCTGCTGGAAAGCCAGTATCGCTATCCGATGGGCAAGGTCATGTTCGAATATCCGGCCGGCAAGCTGGATCCGAACGAAGGCGCGCTGGCTTGTGCAATCCGCGAGCTGCGTGAAGAGACCGGTTACACCGCGCGAGAGTATGTCTATCTGACGCGCATTCACCCGATCATTTCCTATTCGACCGAGTTCATCGACCTTTATCTGGCGCGTGGTTTGACCGCGGGCGAGCGCAAACTCGATGAAGGCGAATTCCTCGAGCTCTTCACGGCGACGGTGCCGGAGGTGTCAGAATGGATTCGCACCGGCAAGATTACGGACGTGAAGACGGTGATCGGTACGTTCTGGTTGGAAAAAGTGCTGTCCGGCGCGTGGCCGATGGCCAAGCCGGAATAACGGCATTCGGTTGAGTCTAGTTTGAGTTCGAGGCGCGCGGGACGCGCCTTCTGTTTCGCTGGAACTTTAAAACTCTCGTCGGCGGATGCTTGGCGAGGGTTTTTTTCATGGCTCTCGTGTTTTCATGTCTGATGGTCGACCGCGTTGTCTGGGATTGTCTTATGCCATCTGGCCGGCTCGTCGAGCGGACGCTATCATTCTAGTATCGATGTTCAGGCGGTCGTTGTTCCAGCTATTTATTTGGGATGGCGAAGTTTTTCGAGTTACTGAATTTCGATTGTGTGGCGGCATGGTTGTCAAGTGACAACCATGCCGCCACACCCTAGAGTGGAGGGCATTGATGGTTCGCGCAACACACGCCAAGAAAGAAATTGAGGCAGCGCTCGTATATGCGGAGTCGAGAGGCTGGCGTGTTCAGTTCAGGGCGGCGGCGGCAAAGGTCATGCGTGGGGGGCGAATGTATTGCCCTTACAACGAGGCGGAATGCCATTTCGAGTGTCTGGAGCACGTCCAGAAATTCTGGCAATAACGCGAAACAGTTGCGCCGTGTTGTAGACAACTGCACGGCACGCCCGCAGTAAAGCATGGCGGGTTGAAAGGCCGGCAAGACTGGAAGCAGGAGAACAGTATGGAATACGAATTTACGCTTAAGTATCGGCTTGTCGCAGAAGACTGCGATCTCGAAGCCATTGTCGAGCGACTGGGTGAAGCCGGCCCAGACTTTGTCGGATTAACCGACGTCGCCGACGTGGCAGGTGTCTCGCGTCAAAACATGCGCAAGCTCATGCTCATTCGCGCGATCGACTTTCCGGCACCTGTGCATGAAGGGAGCGCATCGGTGTGGCATCTGTCGGACGTGCTCGACTGGCTCAACGCGCGCGGCGGCTACGACATCGGAGCGAACATTTCGGAGGTTGCGCGGTCGGCGAAGCAGGTGAATCTCGCCAAGGAAGTTCGTGAACTCGAGCCCGGGTTCAATCGGCAACTGGAATGTCTGGTGGCGTAAGTTGCCAGTCATGAGTCACGGGTAACGAGTCGTAAATTATGAATTGTCCGCGCTCGCTCAGGCGCACTTTTCGGCGAAACGGGATTGGGCGGTGATCGGGGCGTCACGTCGAAACGCAGGCAACTGGAAGCTCGTCTGCCGGGTGTCGGTAGTCCTTTGCGCAAAGCGTTAAAATTGTCCATCGCGTCCGATTTATTGGTGACGTCCTGTACTAGGCGAGTCGTCCGTAAAATTTTACGAACGACCGTGCAAAAAATTGCATTTTGTGCTAAACTAGTACGCAAGCCCCTTATTCCACATGAAGGTCCTCGATTACAGTGTCCGCATGGCCATCGGTTCGAAGGGTGGTTCGCTTCGGCTGAAGGCTTTGAGTCGCAGCAGTCCCGCAAGCTCGTCGAATGCCCAATTTGCGGTGCAAACGAAGTCAGCCGTCTGCCGTCGGCGCCGCGTCTGAATCTGTCGGGCGCGACGCAAACAAAGGCGCCGGCAAAGGCGGAGCAGATGCAGGCGAAAGCTATGCGTGCAATGCGCGAGGTACTGGAGAAGACGGAGAACGTGGGCGACCGCTTCGCCGAGGAGGCACGGCGCATTCACTACAACGAAGCCGCCGGCACGCAGTAATTAATTCGCGGTGTCACCACACGTGAAAACGCGCGCGCTTTGGTCGAAGAAGGCATCGAAGTGATGCCGCTGCCGGTCCCAGTTGCGTTGAAGGAACCGCTGCAATAGCGCAAGTGGCTTCTGGCGGCGAGCGGTAGCGGCCAAGAGACACTACGCATGAATCTGGACTATTCCCCTGCGGACAACGCTTTTCGCGCTGAAATCCGCTCTTGGCTCGAAGCGAATCTTCCTCGCGAGTTGAGCCACAAAGTACTCAATCACAAACGTCTCAGCCGCGAAGATTTCGCAGGCTGACACAAGCTGCTCGGCACACGCGGCTGGTCCGTTATCGCATGGCAGAAAGAATACGGCGGCCCCGGTTGGAACGCGACTGAGCGGCATATCTGGGAAGAAGAGTGCGCACGCGTCGGCGCACCGTCGGTGTTGCCATTCGGCGTATCGATGGTCGCGCCGGTTCTGATGAAACACGGCAACGAGGCACAGAAGCGTCATTATTTGCCGCGCATTCTCGACGGAACCGACTGGTGGTGCCAAGGCTACTCCGAGCCCGGTTCCAGTTCGGATCTCGCGTCGCTGCGTATGCGTGCGGAACGCATCGGCGATCATTACGTTGTCAATGGTCAGAAAACGTGGACCACGCTCGGCCAGCACGCCGACATGATGTTTTGCCTCGTGCGTACCGACACGGGCGCGAAGAAACAGGAAGGCATTTCGTTTCTGCTGATCGACATGAAAACGCCGGGCATTACCGTGCGCCCGATCATCACGCTCGACGAAGATCACGAAGTCAACGAAGTCTTTTTTGAAGACGTGAAGGTGCCGGTCGAGAATTTCGTCGGCGAAGAGAGTCGCGGCTGGACATATGCGAAGTATCTGCTTGGCCACGAACGTACAGGCATCGCGCGCGTCGGCCAGTCGAAACGTGAACTCGTGTTCCTCAAGCGTCTCGCGCTGGATCAAACGAAAAACGGCAAGCCGCTGTTGCACGATCCCGTGTTCGCCGCGAAGGTCGCCAGTCTCGAAATCGAACTGATGGCGCTCGAAGTCACGGTACAGCGCGTCGTTGCGAACGAAGCGGGCGGCCGTGGGCTGGGGCCGGAAAAGCGTCCATGCTGAAAATCAAAGGTACGGAAGTTCAGCAGGCGCTCACCGAATTGATGTTCGAAGCGGTCGGGCCATTCGCCGTGCCCTTCCTCGAAGGCGAGCGCGAGCATAGCGTTGCTGGAGATGACGACACAGCGCCACTCGCCGCGTACTACTTCAATTTCCGCAAGACGTCGATTTATGGCGGCTCGAACGAAATTCAAAAGAACATCATCGCGCAGATGATTCTGGGACCTTGAGGAGCGGCGCATGGACTTCACTTTCAACGACGAACAACAGCAATTTGCCGACGCGCTGCGCCGCTATCTCAACAAGAACTACGGCTTTGAAGCGCGCCAAGCAATCGTGCAATCCGAGTCTGGCGTGTCCGAGACGTATTGGAGCGCATTCACCGAACTGGGCTTGACGGCACTGCCGGTGCCGGAAGCTCAGGGCGGTTTCAACGGCGGCCCGATCGACATGCTGGTGGTCATGCAGCAGCTTGGCCGCGCGCTGGTCGTCGAACTTTACTTTTACTGGGCGACGGCTGTTGGCATCGAGGCGCTGCGCCTTGCCGGCAGCAACCAGAGCGAAGACAGCAAGCTACTCGAAAGGGCGGCGCAAGGGGAGATCAAGTTGTCGGTGGCGTTTCACGAACCGCACGTACGCTACGATCTGTTCGAGGTCAAAACCACCGCGAGCGACGGTGCCGAGCGTCCCGTGCTGAACGGGATCAAGTCGGTCGTACAGCACGGCGCGCAAGCTGATTTCTGGATCGTGCCGGCACGCCTCGGTGGTGAGATCGCGCTCTTCGTCGTGGCGCGCGACACCGAACGCGATGCAAAGAGATAAGGCGTGGTCCTAGCGCACTTTCTGCGCATAATGCCAGGCGAGTTCGGCCATCGGTTTCGCGCGCCGTCCGGCGTCGAGCGCCTGCGCGCTAGCAGCCGTTCCGGCTGTTCGACGTAATGCGCTTCGTCCGGAATGCCGAGCGCGGCCCAGTCGAACCCCGCGATGCCGTGAAATTGCGCCGGATCGACGTGCCACGCCATGCAGTGATAAGCGAAGTCGGCGAGCGGATCGCCGAGCGTGGACAGTTCCCAGTCGAGCACGGCAAGCACGTTCGGCTCGGTGGGATAGAAGATGAGATTGTCGAGCCGGTAGTCGCCATGCACGACGGAAACCTTCGCGTCCGTTTCCGCCGGCATGTGCTGCGGAAGCCAGTCGATCAGCTTATGCATCGCGTCGATCGGCTCGGTTTCCGACGTAACGTACTGTTTGCTCCAACGGCCGATCTGACGTGCGAAGTAGTTGCCCGGCTTGCCGTAGTCGGCGAGACCGGCGGCTTGCACGTCGACACGATGAAACGCGGCAATGACGCGATTCATCTCGTCGTAAATGGCCGCGCGTTCCTGCGTCGACATGCCGGGCAGCGACTGGTCCCACAGCACGCGGCCTTCGACGAACTCCATCACATGGAACGCGCGGCCGATCACGCCGTCTTCGCATAGCGCAACCATGCGGGCGACAGGCACGTCGGTATCGGCGAGCGCATGCATCACGCGATATTCGCGTTCGACGGCATGTGCCGACGGCAGCAGCTTCGCTGCCGGACCGGGTTTCGCGCGTATGACGTACGCGCGCGAGGGCGTGACGAGTTTGAACGTGGAATTAGATTGGCCGCCGGCAAACTGCTCAACGCTCAACAGACCGGCGAAACCTTCGACATGCGTCGCGAGCCACGAGGCGAGCGCGTCGGTATCGAAACGTTGCCGCTCGTTGACCGGAAGCGTTCCTTCGAACGCGGAGTAATCGGGCTTGCCGCTTTGTTCTCCGATGCGTTTTCCGCTTTGTTCGTCGTTCTGCTCGCCGGCCTGTGTGGCTTGCACCATTTGTCTCCTCCAGTTCGGGTTCAGCTACGCCTGTATTGAATGAATTGTGCGTAAAGCATTTCCATCGTGGTGTTGCGCACGTCGCGATGCAACGGCGACGGCAGCGAAAAGTTATCGTGCGTAATATCCAGTGCGCGGTGCTGCTCTGACGTCGAGCGCATTGATGCAGCCCGTTGCCTGCGCCAGATGACCGAAGAACGTGCGGCCGCCGGCCGTGAGCGCATGCGAAAGAATCGCGCGATTCACGCCGCCGTGAAGCACGAGCAGCACGATGTCCCACGACGTGTCCTCGCGCAGTGCCGCGACCGCGGGCAGCACGCGATCGAACAGTTCGCCGATGGTTTCGCCGTCGAGAAAACGCGTGCTCTCCGGCACGATGCCGTCGAACACGCCGAGAAAGGCCGCTTCGATGTCGTGTGCCGGAATGTTGCTCAGCTTGCCGCCGTGAATTTCCTGCCACGCAGGTTCGATTTCGAGCTCGATGTGCTGACCCGTTATTTTCAAGTGGAACGTCCGGGGCGATCATGCTGCCGATCTGATCGCAGGCAGCGTTGCGAAGTATGCCTCATCCGGCATCCGGTCTGCCAGACTGTCATGAGCGTGCGCACGCGGCGGCGCCCGAT
>CALNWS010000029.1 GCA_940747215.1 uncultured Paraburkholderia sp.
CAGACCGGATGCCGGATGAGGCATACTTCGCAACGCTGCCTGCGATCAGATCGGCAGCATGATCGCCCCGGACGTTCCACTTGAAAATCTCAGAAAACTGTCCGAACGAACAGGGCCACCTCTATAACCGTGCTCGGCTCACGCGAACAGTCGCTCGAAGCTAGGGACAACTTTTTTGCCGCCGGATTGACGCGTGCTCTTATCAAGGTTTCGCCCACAACGTATCAGGTGGGTTGTACAGCGGTTGTCTAGACGATGCTGTGGATAAGTCCGCGGCGGTTTACGTCAATGATCGCCGCGCGGACAGCTTTTGCAGAACGTCTAATCGACGCTAGATGCGTTGACAGCCAGCGTGCCGCTCGCTTAGCGTCGCGACGCGGGACGGCTGATCAAGCTTGCCGGGAAATGGTCAGTCGACGTTTCAGGCACTACGGGGATACCCCGTGGATCCGAATGATTCCGCAGTACGTCGCATGAGCCGCAGGTGCGCGTTGCGCAAGCACGCTCACGCAGCACAAGACGCGTTGACTGGCCGGCCCGCCCCTTTTCTATGTCGCAATCTTCACTTCACTACAGTTCGTCACCTGTACGACGCTCGCCGATGCGATGCTCTGCGGCCCGCCCGAGCCCGCGAAGATGGTCGGGCGGATGACGTTCGTGCTCGGCGCGCAGGCGGACTGGATTGGATGTCGCCATTCGCAAAGCGGATGGTGCGGCGTTTCGGCAAGCGTTGGGCCGACATCGAGCGCGAGACGATAGCAAGACTTCTCGCGGAAGCAGCGGACTTTGTCGCCGCGCGGCGAAGCGACGCTCCGCCGCGCGTGCTTCGCATGTTGCCCCGTCCGCCGGTTCAAAAGCCCGCACCACCGTGGATGCATGGTGCAGTCTTGCCGCAATTGCCGACGCTCAGCGATCTCGCCGCGTGGCTTAATCTCGATGCCGACGAACTCGGCTGGTACGCCGATCGCTGGCGCGTGCCGGCGCAGCAGGCCGGAACGCCGCTTCATCGCCGCTTCATCACTACTCATCATACAAGGTGATCGAGAAGCGCGACGGCCGTTGCCGCGTCATCGAAATTCCCAAATCGCGGTTGCGCGAGGTGCAGCGAACAATCCTGCACGGACTGCTCGATCGCATTCCGTCGCATGATGCGGCAGGCCTGCGCGCCGCGTCGCTCGACACGCTTCTGAACGACCTGCGAGATCCCGCCGTGCGCGATCTCGCGTGGCTGCTTCTGAGTGCCGATCTGTTGCGCCCGCAACCACCGGTCGGCATGCTCGCCGAGCCTCTCGGTTCGTCGGAGGGCCTGCTTGCCGCAAGCAATTTTCTCCGCTGGTTTCTGCAACAGGGGACGGCGGCGCGGCTCGTCGCGGCCGGCGTGCAGGTGCGGCACGCCGGCGTCACGCTCGGCGAATGGGATTTTCTCGTTCAGACGGAAGAGGGTGATCGCCTGCATTGGGAACTGGCAACGAAGTGCTATCTGCACGCGGGCTTGGGCGCGGACAGGGCGCGCTCGAATCTCGCGGATTACGTCGGCCCGAATCTGAAGGATCGTTTCGATCTGAAGCTCGCGCATGTGCTGAAGCATCAACTGCCGTTGAGTTCGCGCGCGGAGTTCGCCGCGCTCGGTTTCGCAGGGCCGTGGACGCCGCACATGCTGATCAAGGGCTGACTTTTCTATCGCCACGATTTTCTGCAGGACGACGTACCCGCGGATGCCGTCGAACTCGACCCGTCGCACAATCGCGGCTGGTGGGTGACGCGTGCCGAATGGTCAATCTTTGCGATGGAGCACGCGTCACATTGGCGGGTGCTGACGCGGCTTGAATGGCTTGCGCCGCGGCGCGATGGAAGCGTCGATAGAAGGCCGTGGCTGCACGGCATGACCGACGTGCCCGAGCCGCCCATCACGTTCGTCGATTCAGCGAGCCTCGCTGAGCAGACGGGCGATCAACACGGGCCGGCGATGGTCGGCGAATTCGCGCAGGATGCGAGTGGAGATTGGGTGGAACGATCGCGCGGCTTCATCGTGCCGGACGACTGGCCGCAGCAGGCATTTGCGTTCGCGCGGGAATGATCGAATCGCAGACCGCGATTCACGAACGCAGCACAAAAGCGCGGAAAAACCCCGCGCTCACCACCACCGATAAAAATGATGCACCGGCCCGACGCCGCTGCCGACTTCCAGCCGGTCGCTCGCCTGCAAGGCGCCTGTGAGATACGCCTTGGCGTCCGCGACAGCACCCGCCAGATCGGCGCGCTGCGGCACGAGCGCCGCGATCGCCGACGACAACGTGCAACCCGTACCATGCGTATTTTTAACGGGCACACGCGGGCCGCCCAGACGCAGCGTACCGCTTTCCTGCACGAGCCAGTCGGGGCTGTCCGCAGCACTCAGGTGGCCGCCTTTCATCAGCACCGCGCGCGCGCCGAGCGCCCGCAGCGCTTCGCCCTGTTCTATCATGCCGGCTTCGTCGTCGACCACTGCAACGCCGAGCAACGCCGCCGCTTCCGGCAGATTCGGCGTGAGCAGATCGGCGAGCGGCAGCAGTTCATCGCGCACCACGGCCACGGCGTCCGGCAACAGCAGCGCGTGATTGCTCTTCGAGATCATCACCGTGTCGAGCACGATGCATGTCGGCTTGTGACGGCGCAGCGCGTCGGCCACCGCGCGCGCGATCGGCACGTTGGCGAGCATGCCGATCTTGACGGCGTCGATGCGGATGTCGTCGAATACGGCATCGAGTTGTGCCGTGATGAAGCCGGGGTCCGGCGCGTGAATCGCCGTCACGCCGCGCGTGTTCTGCGCGGTGAGCGCCGTGATCACGCTCGCGCCGTATACGCCGAGTGCCGAAAACGCCTTCAGAGCGGCCTGAATGCCGGCGCCGCCGCCGGAATCGGAACCGGCGATCGTGAGTACGTTGGGAATCGGTTGAGTCATGGCAAAGCGGAATAGAAGGAAGCGCGCGAGGCACGCAAAATACGCGGACCGTCTGCAACGCGGAGCGGCGACGTGCACGGCGCGGGAAAGAGCGGTCAGATGGCGCGTGAGCCTCGTGTGATGCGCGCAACGCGGCAAACGGCCTCGCACACGGCACCGCGCACAACGTCGCTCAACTACGCGCACAACGCCAACGCATGAAGCAGCCCGTCAGGCGAAGCGCTTCAGTGCTTCACTTCCCCAATCAGCGCGACGGAATCGAAGGCGCGCTGATTCGCCTGGTAGCGACGCATGACGAACCACATCATCAGGCAGACGAACGTGCCGAACAGCACGATCACTGCGGTAACCGGGACGTCGAGCCACACCAGCACGGCGTACAGGCACAGCATTACGAGCACGGAAAGATTTTCGTTGAAGTTCTGCACGGCGATCGAGTGACCCGCCGACAGCAACACGTGCCCGCGATGTTGCAGCAGCGCGTTCATCGGCACGACGAAAAAGCCCGACAGGCCGCCCACCACCATCAGGAAAATGTACGCGACAATCAGATAGCCGGGCACGCTCATGCGGCCCATGTGCAGGCCCCAATGCGCGGGGAAGAGGTCGCGCGTGTAGAACGCCATCAGCATGACGGCGATGCCCATCATGATGCCGACCGGCAGCACCGAAAGCGACTTCTTCAGCGGCACGCGCGAGGCCGCGAAAATTGCGCCCGCCGCCACGCCCACGGCGACCACTGCCTGCAGGATCGCCGCTTCGGAAAGCGACATGTTGAGCGAGACTTCCGCCCACTTCAGCACGATGAATTGCAGCGTCGCGCCGGCGCCCCAGAAGAGCGTGGTGACCGCAAGCGAAATCTGACTGAGCTTGTCGTGCCACAACACGAGAAAACAGTCGGCGAAGTCGGTGACGAGTTTGATCGGGCCGCGTTCCTGTTTCGGATAACGCGCGCCGGTGTCCGGAATACGCAGATTGAAAAGCGCGGCGAAGATGTAGATCGCCATGATGACCAGCATGGCCGCTTCGGCCGGCGTGTTGACGGTGGGAATGTGCTGCCTGAGGATCGGCGCGGCGATGTGCGGACTGATCAGCGCACCGCCAAGCACGGTGCCGAGAATGATCGAGCTGACCGTGGTGCCTTCGATCCAGCCGTTCGCGGCGACGAGCCGGTCAGGCGGCAGCAGTTCAGTGAGAATGCCGTATTTGGCGGGCGAATAGGTGGCCGCGCCGAAGCCCACGATGCCGTACGCAATCAGCGGATGTGCGCCCACCAGCATCGTGATGCAGCCGACCACCTTGATGGTGTTCGTGACGAACATCACATGGCCTTTCGGGCGGGAATCGGCGAAGGCACCGACGAAGGCGGCAAGAACGATGTACGACAGCACGAAGAACAGTTTGAGCAGCGGCGTCATCCAGTTCGGGGCGTGAAGATCTTTCAGCAGTGCGATAGCAGCGATCAGAAGCGCATTGTCAGCCAGCGACGAAAAAAACTGCGCGGCCATGATGGTGTAAAAACCTTTTTTCATCTGATGCGATGTTGTCCTCGCTGCGGTCTGTCCGCCCCGGCCGTGTGCAAAGCGTCCGGGCTTATGCCGTTCGGAATGGGTTGTGCGCACGGCTTTATATCACGAAAATAGCTGAATTCGGACTAGCAGAATCCTTGATCGCACCGCCCAGTGGGCTGCGGAGCGTTGAAAACGCCCTGTAAGTCGCTGATTCGCAAGCGTCTTTACGAAAATTTCCCATGCCGCGCCCCCTTTCAGCCACGATTCACACCTCCGCGCTTGCCAATAATCTCGGCGTTGCGCGACGCTATGCGCAAAAATCCAAAATCTGGGCCGTCGTCAAGGCAAACGCTTACGGGCACGGGCTTGCGCGCGCTTTTCCGGGTTTGCGTGCAACGGACGGCTTTGGGTTGCTGGACCTGGAAGAAGCAGTGAAGTTGCGTGAATTGGGATGGGCCGGGCCAATTCTTTTGCTCGAAGGCTTTTTTCGTCCGACCGGTATCGATATACTTGATCGATATAGTCTGACTACGGCGCTGCATTCAGACGAGCAATTGCGCATGCTGGAAATGGCGCGCCTGTCAAAACCGGTCAATATCCAGTTGAAGATGAAAACCGGCATGAATCGCCTCGGTTATACGCCGGAGAAATTCCGCACGGTGTGGAAACGCGCGCGTGCGTGTCAGGGCGTCGGCCAGATCAGGCTGATGACCCATTTTCGGATGCCGACGGCGAGCGCGGCGTGAGCTACCAGATGGAAGCATTCGAGCACGGCGCGCAAGGCATTGTGGGCGCGCGCAGTCTCGCGAATTCGGCGCCCACGTTGTGGCATCCGGAAGCGCATTTCGACTGGGTGCACCCGGGCATCATCCTGTACGGTGCGTCGCCCCGGCGTGACGGCCGCGATCGGCAGCGCGGGCCTCCAGCCGGCCATGACGCTCGCCTCCGAAATCATCGCCTTACAGACGCTCACGGAAGGCAACACGGTGGGCTACGGCTCGTCGTTCAAGGCGCACGGTCCGATGCGTATCGGCGTGGTGGCGTGCGGTTACGCGGACGGCTATCCGCGTGTCGCGCCCGAAGGCACGCCGGTGATCATCGACGGCGTGCGCACGCGCATCGTCGGACGGGTGTTGATGGACATGCTCACCGTCGATCTGACGCCGGTGCCCACGGCCAACGTCGGCTCGCGCGTCGAACTGTGGGGCACGGCGCTGCCCGTCGACGACGTCGCGCAGGCCTGCGGCACGATCGGCTACGAGCTGATGTGCGCGGTGGCGCCGCGCGTGCCGATACGCGCCGAATAGCGCGGCGCGTCTTGCAGGCGTCGCCGTGTTCCAGAGAAGTACTTCCAGAACATTTAACTCAAACTTCAGCAATTCAGGCACTCGCGCGTGGCAAAAGCAAAAACGTTGTACATCTGCAGTGAATGCGGCGGACAGTCGCCGAAATGGGCCGGGCAGTGCCCTTCGTGTCATGCGTGGAATACGCTTGTCGAATCGGTTGCCGAGGCGCTGTCCACGCACCGTTTCCAGTCGCTCGCGAAGAGCGTGCCCATGCGGCGTCTCGCCGATATCGAAGCCTCCGACGTGCCGCGTTTTTCCACCGGCGTCAGCGAATTCGACCGCGTGCTCGGCGGCGGCCTCGTGCCGGGCGGCGTGGTCCTGATCGGCGGCGATCCGGGCATCGGCAAATCTACGCTGCTGCTGCAATCGCTCGCGGAAATCGCGGCGGACAAACGCGCGCTCTATATCAGCGGCGAAGAATCGGCTGCGCAGATCGCTTTGCGCGCGCAACGGCTTTCGCTGCTCGAACCCGGCTCGAAGGCGAGCGAGTTGCAATTGCTCGCGGAAATCCAGCTCGAAAAAATTCAGGCGACGATCGCCGACCAGCAGCCAGATGTCGCCGTGATCGACTCGATCCAGACCGTCTACTCCGATGCGTTGACGTCCGCGCCCGGTTCGGTCGCGCAGGTGCGCGAGTGCGCGGCGCAGCTTACGCGTATCGCGAAGCAGTCGGGCACGACGATCATCATGGTCGGCCACGTCACAAAAGAGGGCGCGCTCGCCGGACCGCGCTTGCTCGAACACATCGTCGACACGGTGCTGTATTTCGAAGGCGACACGCATTCGTCGTATCGCCTCGTGCGCGCGATCAAGAACCGCTTCGGCGCGGTCAACGAACTCGGCGTGTTCGCAATGACCGAGCGCGGTTTGCGCGGCGTCGCGAATCCGTCGGCGCTGTTTCTGTCGCAGCATGAGCAATCGGTGCCGGGTTCGTGTGTGCTCGTCACGCAGGAAGGCACGCGCCCGTTGCTCGTCGAAGTGCAGGCGCTCGTGGATTCCGCGAACGCGCCGAATCCGCGTCGTCTCGCCGTGGGTCTGGAGCAGAACCGGCTCGCGATGCTGCTCGCCGTGCTGCACCGGCATGCGGGCATCGCGTGTTTCGATCAGGACGTGTTTTTGAATGCCGTGGGCGGCGTGAAGATCACGGAGCCTGCCGCCGACCTCGCCGTGCTGCTCGCGATCCATTCGTCGATGCGCAACAAGCCGCTGCCGAAAGGCCTCGTCGTATTCGGCGAAGTGGGCCTCGCCGGCGAGATCCGCCCGTCGCCACGCGGGCAGGAGCGCTTGAAGGAGGCCGCGAAGCTGGGCTTCCCGGTTGCCGTGATTCCGAAGGCAAACGCGCCGAAGCAGCTGATCGAAGGCTTACAGGTCGTTGCGGTGGAACGGATCGAACAGGCTATCGACCGCGTGCGGACGCTTGAATAATCAGGCTTCGCGCGAGGTCGGGCGCGAAGCGGCGTCGGCAAGCCGTAATGGTCGGTAAATATCTCCATATGGGTTGTAACCTGACCGTCCCTACTTTTTCCTAAGCTGCATGGATCTGCATCCGTTGAGATGCCCGGATCATGCTCGAAAAAGGATCGCGCCTTGAAACAGTCACACGAAATCATCGCTGAGTGGCCGGCCGATACAGGTGCGCGGCTGCCGCGTCTCCGCGCCCATTCGCCAGCCTTGGGGCGACGCCTGCCGGATCGTCGAATGGATCGACACGACTGGCCAGATTTCGCGCCGCGTAGTGGCAGAAGACGCCACCGCCGCCGACGTGCGCGCCACCATCAGCCGTCACGTGGAAGGCCGCAAGCATGTGCTTTACGATGATGAGAAAACGCCGCGTCAGACCTTACCGCGGCAGACGGCTATGCGCCGTTGAGAGAAGGGCGGCGCCGCTTGATGGCGACTGGCGGATCGAGTGGCGTTTAATGCGTGCCGGCGTCGCCTGTGTCGCTCATCCCTTGATACGCCTCGAGATTGAAGAGCGGATGCCGCGCCGCTTCGGCAACCGTCGCACCGGCGACACGCAGCAGTCGAGCGGCTCCAGCAGCACCCATTCCTCCAGCGGCTGCTTCGCGATGATCTCCGCGAGTTCCTGCGTGAGCGCGGTTGCATCCGGGCCGCCGATCGCCTGACCAAGACTCCAGTGACGCGTGGCCCATTCGGGCCGGTCCAGCGCCATACACAGCGTTTCCCAGAACTTCAGTTCCAGCGCGCCGACGGCGAGTCAGCGCTGATTGAGCTTGCGATAGAGGTTGTAGCAGGGCACGCCGCCATTCAGCAGACCCTAGCCCACGGCCGGCGCTTCGCCGTCGTTCGCGAAGGCGACCTGCGCCACGACGTTATGCGCGTGCGTGACGTACGTCATCGAGACGTCGACGAAGTGGCTCGCGCCGCCAAGCAGATCGGCGATCTGGAAGTTCGACAGGATTGGCGCGCCGTCGCGGCCCGCCAGTTGATCGAGCACGCCCGCGTAGCCGATGTAGTTCAGATCGTGACCCGCGTGATCCACGAAAGGCCTGTTCGCCCCGTAGTAGCTGCTGATCGCGCAATACACGAGCCGCGGATTGGCCGCACGCAGGGTTTCGTCGCTGAGACCGAGGCGCTCTATCACACCGGGACAGAAACTTTCGATCAGCACGTCGGCTTCTGCCGCGAGCGCGCGCAGCACGTTACGGCCGGCTTCCGATTTGAGGTCGAGCCGCGTTTCGCGCTTGCCGCGATTCACGAGCCGGTAGAACGCGCCCGGCCGTCCAGCCACGCGATCGCTCGATGAATGCATCATCGTGGGGGTGGGATCGCCCGCGCCCGGCGCTTTGATTTTCAGAACGTCCGCGCCGAGTTCGGCGAGGCGCAACGCCGCGACAGGACCTGGCAACAGACGCGTGAGATCGATCGAGCACACGCAGCCCCTGCAAGGCAGGCGGCTCTGATGCGGACACTACCTCGGCGGATTTCATGGACGACATCGCCATCGAATTCCTGCAGACGATGTTTAGCGACCAGCATGAACTGGTCGGTCGTGGCGCTCAGCAGATGCCGGTCGTGCGGCATCAGAATCAGCGTGCCTTCGAACTGCGCGAGCGCCATCGTCAACGCGTGACGCGTTTCCAGATCCAGGTGGTTGGTCGGCTCGTCGAGCATCAGCAGGTCGGAACAGCACATAAGCGCTTGCGCGAGATTCAGGCGCATGCGCCAGCCGCCGGAAAAACTGCTGACGGGTTCGCGCGTTTGTTCCAGCGTGAAGCCGAGACCAAGCAGTAACGCTTCGGCGCGGGCGGGCGCGGTGTAGCCGTCGGCATCGGCGAAAGCGGCATGCGCTTCGATCGCACGCAGAGCCGCGTTGCCGTCGGGCGTGTAGGCGAGCGCCGTCTTGTCCGCGGTGGGCGTTTCCTGCGCGACGTGCGCGATCTGCCAGGTGGGCGGAATAGAGAAATCGCCGCCGTCCGCATGGAGTTGGCCGAGCAGCACGGCAAACAGCGTGGACTTGCCCGCGCCGTTCGCACTCACGAGGCCGGCCTTTTCGCCCGGATTGAGGGTGAACGTGGTGTTTTCGAAGAGCGGCTTGGTGTCGCGCGCTAGGCTGAACTGGTTGAAGCGGATCACGACGAGGCCGGCTGAAGAAAAACGCTATTTTAGACTGCCGGGCGGTGCACAGGGCGCTCAAGCGCCATCGGCCATCCGGCCGACTGTATCGGCCCGGCTTTTGGCATAGACTGACGGCTTTCACGGGGAGAGCACATGACATCGATCTATTCGTTTTCGGCACGTAAGCTCGGCGGCAACGAGGACGTGAGTCTCGGGCAGTACGAGGGCAAGGTCATGCTGATCGTCAACACGGCAAGCGAATGCGGATTCACGCCGCAATACGCAAGCTTGCAGAAGCTGTACGACAGCTATGCGGCACGCGGCCTCGCGGTGCTCGGGTTTCCGTGCAACCAGTTCGGCAAGCAGGAGCCGGGCGACGCCGCGCAGATCGGCAGTTTCTGTGAGAAGAACTACGGCGTCACGTTTCCGATGTTCGACAAGGTCGACGTGAACGGCGCGAACGCGCATCCGCTTTTCCGCTATCTGACGGGCAAGGCACCGGGACTGCTGGGGCTCGAGGCGATCAAGTGGAATTTCACGAAGTTCCTGATCGGCCGCGACGGCAACGTGGTGAAGCGCTACGCGCCGCTCACCAAGCCGGAAGCGATCGCCGAGGATATCGAGAAGCTGCTGTAACGGCGCGCCGAGTTGTGCTGCGAAAACAGGCGCTGCAGGCATCGGCAGCGAGCGGACCGCGGAGGCTTGAGCCCGCCTAAAGCACCGGCGCGAAGAGCCGCGCGACGTGCATCAGGACGCGCCGCAGCGCGCTCGCCTGACGATACTCGTTGCGATCGATTTCCAGCGACCGCGCGAAGTCGTTCAGCAGCATCGTTTCGACTTCCGCGGCGAAGCCGGGATCGACGGTCAGCACCATGATCTCGAAGTTGAGCCGGAACGAGCGGTTGTCGAGATTCGCGCTGCCGATCGCGGCGGCCACGCTGTCGATCAGCACCACTTTCTGATGAAGAAAACCCGGCTGATAACGGAAGATGCGTACGCCGGCGCGCAGTGAATCGTACGCGTACAGCTTCGACGCGGAGAACACCACGCGGTGATCGTGCCGGCTTGGAATCAGAATCCGCACGTCGACGCCGCGCAGTACGGCAAGACGAAGCGCGGCGAACACGGCTTCGTCGGGCACGAGATAGGGCGTGGTGATCCACACGCGTTCGCGTGCCGCGTTGATCGCTTCGACGAAAAAGAGCGAGCAGGTTTCCTGCTTGTCCGCCGGGCCGCTCGGCACCACGAGACAGTGCATGCCCTGACCGGAAGTCTCTTCGGGCACCGGTGTCTGCGGCATGTCGAACTCGGGCAGTTTTTGCGTCGCCCAGTGCCAGTCTTCGGTGAAGACGAACTGGATGCTTGCAACCGCCGGTCCGCGCACTTCAATATGCGTGTCGCGCCACGGCGAGAGCGGTGGTTTGCCGCCGAGGTATTCGACGCCGACGTTATGTCCGCCGACGAACGCGCGCTCGCCGTCCACCGAAACGATCTTGCGGTGATTGCGGAAGTTGAGCTGCAGTCGGTTCACGAAACGGCGGTTCGTCGCGAACGGATGCGTCTCGACGCCAGCCGCGCGCAACGCCGCCACGTATCGGTGCGGCAGATCGAAGCTGCCGATGCTGTCGTAAAGGAAATAGACGCACACGCCTTGCTTCGCTTTCGCGATCAGCGCGTCTTTGAGCATTTCGCCGAGCGCATCGTCGCGCACGATGAAAAACTGCACGATCACGTAGCGTCGCGCGCCTTCGATAGCCTCGAAGATCGCCTCGAACGTGGCCGCGCCGTTCACGAGCGTGCGCACGGCATTGCCCGGCAGAAACGGCATGCCGCCCAGACTCGTGAGCGAATGCACGAGCCGCGCGCCGAGCCGCTGGGTGGGCAAGCCGCCCGACGAAGCCTGTGCATCCCATTCCGGCGGATGCGCGCGCGTGCGCAGCAGTTCGTTTTCCACACGGCGTGCGTCTGCGTAACCGGCGAATTTGCTGCGGCCGAGGAACAGATACGGCACGAGCGTGAGATAAGGTATGGCGACCAGCGACACAGCCCACGCAATCGCGCCTTGCGAAGTGCGGGTGTTCAGGATCGCGTGACACGCCGCCACCACGCCGAGAATATGGGCGAGGGCGACCAGCGGGCCGACGTGAAGCAGGTCGAATTGCATAGGCAAAAAAGGGTGAGCGAGGCGGCGCTAGCAGTGAGCAAAACCTGTTTGAACCTGTCTGAAACTGATTGCCGCGAACCGCGCCCATCTTACCGAACGCGCGGACGCCTGATAGTAAGAACGATACGAATGGTTCGAACCGTTCAGGCGTGGCCGTGCCGGGTGAATCGCTCAGGTCAGGTAGCGGCCGGCAGATCCGCGGCCTGGATCAGGAACGCGTTGTCGTTGCCCGCGCTGGTGGAGAGCCACACCAGATCGAGGCCGCCGAATGCTGCTTCCACGTGCTCGCGTTCGTTGCCGATTTCGATGACGAGTACGCCTTTGTCGGTAAGCCAGTTACGCGCCTGCCCGATGATGTGGCGCACGATGTCCATGCCGTCTTCGCCGCCCGCGAGCGCCATGTCGGGCTCGTGTTTGTATTCGGCCGGCAGCGCCTGCGTGGCCGTTGCGTTCACGTACGGCGGATTGCTGATGATCACGTCATAGCGGCGCTCGGCGAGCGGCGCGTACAGGTCGCCTTCGAACAGCGCGACGCGGTCTTCGAGGTGGTAATCGGCCACGTTGCGCGTCGCCACTTCGAACGCGGGCGCGGAGAGGTCCACCGCGTCGATGTCTGCGTTCGGGAAGGCGTGCGCCGCGAGAATCGCGAGGCAGCCGGAGCCGGTGCACAGTTCGAGCACGGCGCTGACCTGCTCGGGGTCTTCCACGTACGGCTGCAAGCCGTCCTGCAACAGCTCGCCGATGAAAGAACGCGGCACGATCACGCGCTCGTCCACATGAAAGCGAAAGCCGTGCATCCACGCTTCCTGCGTGATGTACGCGGCCGGCACGCGTTCGGTGGCGCGGCGTTCGATCACGTTCAGCACGGCGTCGATTTCGGCCATGGTCAGTTTCGCGTCGAGAAACGGATCGAGCAGATCGAGCGGCAGATGCAGCGTGTGCAGCACGAGATAGGCGGCTTCGTCGTACGCGTTGGCGGAGCCATGGCCGAACGAAAGCTCGGCCTGGTTGAAACGCGACACCGCAAAACGCAGCAGGTCGCGGACAGTGGAGAAGGGAAGCGTCATCGCGGTCGTTCCTCGGTCAGGCGATCAGTTGTTCGAGCACGCGGCGGTACACGTTCTTCAGCGGCTCGATGTGTGCGAGTTCGATATGTTCGTCAATCTTGTGGATGCTGGCATTCAGCGGACCGAACTCCACCACCTGGCCACAGATACGCGCGATGAAGCGACCGTCCGACGTGCCGCCCGTGGTGGACAGTTCCGTGGTGACGCCGGTTTCGTCCTTGATCGCTTTCGCGAGCGCGTTCGACAGATCGCCGCGCGGCGTGAGAAACGGCAGGCCGCTCACGGTCCATTGCAGATCGTATTCGAGGCCGTGCTTGTCGAGGATTGCGTGCACGCGCGCCTGCAGACCTTCCACCGTGCTCGCCGTGGAGAAGCGGAAGTTGAACATCACGTCGGCGTGGCTCGCGATCACGTTGGTCGCACCGGTGCCCGCGTGAATGTTCGACACCTGCCACGTGGTGGGCAGGAAATATTCGTTGCCGTCGTCCCAGCGTTCGGCCACGAGTTCCGCGAGCGCGGGCGCAAGCAGATGCACCGGATTTTTTGCGAGGTGTGGATAGGCGATATGGCCTTGCACTCCCTTGACGATCAGCTTGCCCGACATCGAACCGCGCCGACCGTTCTTCACCATGTCGCCGAACTGCTGGCTCGACGTCGGCTCGCCGACCACGCAGTAGTCCATGCGCTCGCCGCGCGCCTGCAATGCTTCGACGACCTTCACGGTGCCGTCGGTGGCGGGGCCTTCTTCGTCGCTCGTAATGAGGAACGCGATCGAGCCGCGATGCGCCGGATGCTTCACGGCGAACTCCTCGCTCGCCACCACGAAACCCGCGATCGACGCCTTCATGTCTGCCGCGCCGCGCCCGTACAGTTTGCCGTCGCGCTGCGTCGGTTCGAACGGCACCGAGTGCCATTGTTCCAGCGGACCGGTCGGCACCACGTCGGTATGGCCGGCGAACGCGAGCAGCTTGCCGTTCGTGCCGTCGACGCCGCGTTTCACGGCCCACAGGTTGGTGACGCCGTTCGATTCGATCGTTTCGTGCTCGAAGCCGAGCGCGGCGAGACGTTCGATCAGGAGACGCTGGCAATGCTGATCGTCGGGCGTGACGGACGCGCACGCGATCAGTGCTTCGGTAAGGGCGAGGGTGCCGGACATGGATTCAGTACAAGCCACTTTGAAATGAAAAATGCCGGCTGGCGGTGCGGCACCGCAGCCGGCAACAGCTTTTGAAGCAACGCGGCGAGGCCGCGTGAATTGCCTGTTTTTTGCGACCTATCGTGAAACGAGCCGGTTTCAGCCGCTCGCTTCACATGGCGCAAAAAATTTACGCAAACAGCGCCGAGTAGTCGTCCGCGGAAAAGCCGAGCGACTTGACGCGGCCGTTCACCACCAGCACCGGCCGCTTGATGACCGACGGTTTGTGGATCATCAGTGCAATCGCGCCCGACTGGGTATCCGCAGCCGCCTTCATGTCGTCGGACAGCGCGCGCCACGTGGTGCCGCGGCGGTTCAGCAGCGCGTCGAGCTTTACGTCTTTCAGCCAGTCCTGCACGAGCGGTTCGGTCACGCCATGCTTCTTGAAGTCGTGAAACTCGAACTCGACGCCGTGCTCTTCCAGCCACACGCGGGCCTTCTTCACGGTGTCGCAGTTCGGAATGCCGTAGACGGCGGTTTTCGTGCCGCGCGCCATCAGTCGCCTCGCAGCAACTCGTTCAGGCCGACCTTCGCGCGCGTCTTGGCGTCCACCTTCTTAACGATCACGGCGCAATAGAGGCTGTGCGTGCCGTCCTTCGACAGCAGGTTGCCCGCCACCACCACCGAGCCCGCCGGAATGCGGCCGTACGACACTTCGCCGGTTTCGCGGTCGTAAATCTTGGTGCTCTGGCCGAGATACACGCCCATCGAGATCACGGAGTTTTCTTCGACGATCACGCCTTCCACGACTTCCGAACGTGCGCCGATGAAGCAGTTGTCTTCGATGATGACCGGGTTCGCCTGCAGCGGCTCCAGCACGCCGCCGATGCCCACGCCGCCCGACAGGTGTACGTTCTTGCCGATCTGCGCGCACGAACCGACGGTGGACCACGTGTCGACCATTGTGCTTTCGTCGACGTAAGCGCCGATGTTGGTGTACGACGGCATCAACACGACGTTCTTCGCGATGAACGAGCCGCGGCGCGCTATGGCGGGCGGCACGACACGGAAGCCGCCGGCGGCGAAGTCTTCAGCAGTGTAGCTCGCGAACTTCGAGAGCACCTTGTCGTAGAACTGCGAGTAGCCGCCTGCCGGCATCGGCGCGTTGTCTTCTAGGCGGAACGACAGCAGCACGGCTTTCTTCAGCCACTGATTGACGACCCAGTCGCCGTCTTTCTTCTCTGCCACGCGCAGCGCGCCCTTGTCGAGTTGCTCGATGGCGTGGGCGACGGCTTCGCGCACGTCGGCCGGAGCGGCTTTCGGCGACAGCTCGGCACGGTTTTCCCAGGCGGTGTCGATGATCTGCTGAAGTTGTTGCGACATATGCGTGCTTTTCTGAAGAGTTGAAGTCTGAAGAAGAGGATGCGGTGCGCGGCCGGTTATAAAAAATCAGCCTGCGAGCGCGCGGCAAAAATCGACGATGCGCTGTGCGCCCTGCGTGCATCGTTTACGTCGGCGACGAATGCGAGACGCACGAAATTGCGACCGGGGTTCACGTCGTGCGCGGTGCGCACGAGGAACGAGCCGGGCATATCGTTACATTATAGTCGGCATACAGGCGCTGGGCGAACTCCGTGTCGGAGAGGCCCGTGCGCGAGACGTCCGCCCACAGGTAGAAGGTGGCGTCGGGCAGGCCGCACGTCGAGTACGTCCGCGAGCATCTGCGTGACGGTGGAAAACTTTTGCACGTACTTCGCGCGGTTCTCGCGCACGTGCGCCTCGTCGTTCCAGGCCGCGCCGTGGTGGTATGTCCGGTATAGCAGGAAATCCTTCAGGATCGCGGCGTCGCTCGCCACGAAACCCGAACGCATGCCCGGCACGTTCGAGCGCTTCGAGAGGCTCGAAAGCATGATGATGAGGCGCTCGAACCCGCGACCGAGCTTGTGCGCCGCTTCGAGGCCGCCGAGAGGCGGATTGGCTTTGTCGAAATAGATTTCCGAGTAGCACTCGTCGGAGGCGATCACGAAACCGCGTTTGTCGGAGAGCGCGAACAGCTCGCGCCAGTCGTCGAGCGTGAGCACTGCGCCCGTTGGGTTGCCCGGCGAGCATACATAGAGCAGTTGCGTGCGCACCCAGATGTCGGCGGGGACCGTGGAATAGTCGCAGGCGAAGTTACGCGCTGGGTCGCTATTGACTAAATAAGGTTGCGCGCCCGCGAGGATCGCCGCGCCTTCGTAGATTTGGTAGAAAGGGTTTGGACAGAGTACGAGCGCAGGCTCGCCGTCCGCGCCTTTGTCCGTGTCCTGCTTCGGGTCAATCACCGTTTATGCGAGCGCAAAAAGCGCCTCGCGCGAACCCGACACCGGCAGCACCTGCGTGGCCGGATACGCGGCAAGGCCGCCGAGCGGCGCCACCACGGCGTCGCGAGAATGAGCGCCGGCGTAGGATGTTTCGGCTCGCCGATGCCGAAGCTGATATGCATGCGAAAGGCCGGCCGGTGGCGTGACGTCCTTGAACAGGCCGCGCAGCTTTTCGAACGAATAGGACTGAAGGGAATCGAGTAGCGGGTTCACTGTGTGAATCGAGCCTGATCGAAGATGAGGTGCGGACGGTTCGGAATGGGCCGCCATGCCAGCGATCGTTGCGACGGACGCTACGGCGGACCCTGCGGCTAACGAATAACGTGGCACGCCGCGCACCGCGCACGGTTCGCGCAAATAGCAGGAGCAGCAATGTATCTGGCAGCAACGCAGACGCCGGCATCCGGCATGAAAATGAGCGCGCGCCATGCCGCCGCCATTCATCACCCGATTGGCCGGATTCATGGCCTGTCACGACGGAAAAGCGGCGATGAAAACCACGGTCACCGCCACCACAGGGCACAGCGCCGGCGCACCCCCGGCACATCAACGCCGCCCGGAGCCGCGCATCATGACGAACTGGCAACTGGCTTCGCACCGGCTGGCCGACGCTCGCGATCATGCTGGGCGCATCGGTCTGGGGAATGATCTGGTATCCGTTGAATGATCTGGTATCTGTTGCGCATGCTTGCCGCGCTCGGCGTGACCGGTACGGCAGCGAGCGCGCTGACGAGCGCGGCGGGGTGTCTGTTCGTGCTGCTCGTGCGTCATCGCGCGCTCAAAACGGTGCGCTGGCACTGGCTGCTGCCCGCGCTCGCGCTGGCCGCGGGCGTCACCAATCTCGGCTTCGTGTGGGGTTCTATTCACGGGCAGGTGATGCGCGTGCTGCTGTTCTATCTCACCCCGCATGGACCGCGCTCTTCGCGCATTTCGTCCTGCATGAATGCTTGACGTGGTCGGGCGTGGCGCTTGCCGCGCTGTCGCTCACGGGTGCGATGACGATGCTTTGGTCGCCGCAGCTCGGCATTCCGGTGCCGGGCAATCTCGCCGAGTGGGCCGGGCTTGCGGGCGGCATGGGCTTCGCGATGAGCAACGTGCTGATTCTGAAGACGAGCCGCGTATTGCCCGACATGAAGCCGGAAATGCGCACGGCCACGATATTCGGCGGCGCGGCGATCTTCAGCGCGTGTGCGTCGTTCTTCGAAACGATGCCCGCGCCGCCCACCGGCGCGCATCTGAACACGGCGGCGTGGCTGGTGTTCAGTCTCGGCTTCCTGCTTGCGTCGAACAACATGCTCGTGCAGTACGGGCTCGCGCGTGTGCCGGCCAACCGGGCGTCGATCATCATGTTGTTCGAGCTGGTGGTAACCGCGTTGTCCGCGTGGCTCTTCGCGGGCGAGGTGCCCGGTCCGCGCGAATGGGCGGGCGGCGCGTGCATCGTGCTAGCGTCGGCATTGTCGAGCTGGGTGCATTGGACGAAGACGCTGCCGCCTGATGCGGCGAGCGACGACATCGCTCATGATGCAGACGTCGACACACCTGGCAACACAATAAGCGGCAACACCGACAGCACTGCAGGCAATCCCGAGCGAAAGGACGGTAAGAACCGTCCACGCGCGATGGTATGATTGCCCCTCATTAGCCAGACGCGCGTTTCACCGAGCGCAGTCGGCGCCCCGTCGTGGGGAATCGCGCTCATTCGCAGGCCGGTTTGCTTCGCTTCACGAAGCAGGCAGCATCGGCGCTGCACTGCACGCGCGCGGCCTTCACGAGCCACCTGTTAATTTCCCTTTTCAAACAGCGAAATCGCCGTGCGTCTGACCTCGATCAAACTCGCTGGCTTCAAGTCATTCGTCGATCCCACGCATTTCCAAGTTCCGGGCCAGCTCGTCGGCGTGGTCGGACCGAACGGGTGCGGCAAGTCCAACATCATCGACGCCGTGCGCTGGGTGCTCGGCGAATCGCGCGCCTCCGAGCTGCGCGGCGAGTCGATGCAGGACGTGATCTTCAACGGCTCGACCGCGCGCAAGCCGGGTAGCCGCGCCAGCGTCGAACTCGTGTTCGACAACGCCGCCGGCCGCGCCGCCGGCCAGTGGGGGCAGTATGCCGAAATCGCCGTCAGGCGCGTGCTCACGCGCGACGGCACCTCGAGCTACTACATCAACAATCTGCCGGCGCGCCGCCGCGACATTCAGGACATCTTCCTCGGCACCGGCCTCGGGCCGCGCGCCTACGCGATCATTGGGCAAGGCATGATCGCGCGCCTGATCGAGGCGAAGCCGGAAGAGCTGCGCGTGTTCCTCGAAGAGGCCGCGGGCGTGTCCAAGTACAAGGAACGCCGCCGCGAAACCGAGAACCGTCTACACGACACGTGCGAAAATCTGACGCGCGTCGAAGACATCGTTCGCGAACTCAGCACGAATCTCGAGAAGCTCGAAGCGCAAGCGGTAGTCGCTACACGCTATCGCGAACTGCAAACGGATGGCGAAGAGAAGCAGCGTCTCCTCTGGCTCCTGCGCAAGAACGAGGCGGGTACCGAGCAGGAACGTCAGAAGCGCGCCATCGAACAGGCGCAGATCGACCTCGAAGCGCACACTGCGAAGCTGCGCGAAATCGAAGCGCAACTCGAAACGCTGCGTGTCGCGCACTACTCGGCGAGCGACGCCATGCAGGGCGCCCAAGGTGCGCTGTACGAAGCAAACGCCGAAGTGAGCCGGCTCGAGGCGGAAATGCGCTTCATCGTCGAATCGCGTAACCGCGTGCAGGCGCAGATCACGGCGCTCACCGCGCAGCGCGAACAGTGGCAATCGCAGGCGCAGAAGGCGCAAGGCGATCTCGAAGACGCCGAAAAGCAACTCGCCGTCACCGAAGAAAAGGCCGTAATCGCCGAAGAGGAAGCCGCGGCGAAGCACGACGCAATGCCTGCGCTCGAAGCGCGCTGGCGCGACGCGCAGGCGGAACTGAACGCGGAGCGCGGCGGTATCGCGCAGACGGAACAGGCACTCAAGCTCGAAGCCGCGCATCAGCGCAATGCCGACCAGCAGTTGCAGCAACTTCAGCAGCGTCATGAGCGCCTGAAGTCGGAAGCGGGCGGTCTCGACGCACCCGACGAAGCGCAGCTCGAAGAACTGCGCATGCAACTCGCCGAGCACGAGGAAATTCTCTCGGACGCGCAGGCACGTCTTGCCGACGTGCAGGAAACGCTGCCGCGTCTGGACGGCGAACGCCGTGCCGCGCAGGAGCGCGTGCAAGCGGAAAGCGCACAGATTCATCAGCTCGACGCACGACTTGCCGCGCTTCGTCAACTGCAGGAAAACGTCCAGACCGAAGGCAAGATCCAGCCGTGGCTCGAGAAGCACGAACTGGGCAGCCTGCCGCGTCTGTGGAAGAATCTGCATGTCGAAGCCGGTTGGGAAACCGCGCTCGAAGCGGTGCTGCGCGAACGGCTCGCCGCGCTGGAAGTGTCGAATCTCGACTGGGTCAAGACGTTTGCCACCGACGCGCCGCCCGCCAAGCTCGCGTTCTACGCGCCGCCGGCGGCCGGTCAGGCGGTTGTCACGCCGCCCGCATTGCGCCCGCTCCTGTCGCTCGTCCGTATCGACGACACCGGCCGCGCGGTGCTGAACGACTGGCTCGGTCTCTCGTTCGTTGCCGACGATTTGCAGCAGGCGCTCGCGATGCGCGCGCAGTTGCCAGACGGCGGCTCGTTCGTCGTGAAGTCGGGGCACGTGGTGACGCGTGTAGGCTTGCAGCTGTACGCAGCCGATTCGGAGCAGGCCGGCATGCTGGCCCGTCAGCAGGAAATCGAGAATCTCGGCCGTCAGGTGCGCGCGCAAGCATTGCTCGCCGACGAATCCAAATCCGCCGCAATCCGCGCCGAAGCGCAGCACACGCAGACCGCTCAGGCACTGACCGACGTGCGTCAGCAGGCCGAACGCGCCACGCAGCGCGTGCACGAGTTGCAGCTCGACGTACTCAAGCTCACGCAGGCGCACGAACGCTACACGCAGCGCAGCACGCAGATTCGCGAAGAGCTCGAAGAGCTCAACGCGCAGATCGAAGAGCAGCGTGCGATGCGCGCCGAATTGGAAGCGAACTTCGAGCGTCACGACGGCGAACTCGCCGAGTTGCAGGCGCGCTTCGAAGACCACCAGCTCGCGTTCGAAGCGCTCGACGAAGAGCTCACCGGCGCGCGCGGCCAGTCGCGCGATCTCGACCGGGCCGCCACCGACGCGCGTTTCGCCGCGCGCAGCATGTCGAACCGTATCGACGAATTGAAGCGCAGCATTCAGGTCGCGCACGAGCAGAGCGAACGCGTGACCGAATCGCTGGAAGACGCCCGCGCCGAACTCGAAACGATCAACGAACAGACGGCGCACACCAGTTTACAGGACGCGCTCGATATCCGTTCGGTCAAGGAAGAGGCGCTGCATGCCGCGCGTCTCGAACTCGACGACCTCACGGCAAAACTGCGTGTGGCCGACGAAACCCGTCTCACGGCCGAACGCGCATTGCAGCCGCTGCGTGACCGCATCAACGAATTGCAACTGAAGGAACAGGCCGCGCGGCTGAACGGCGAGCAGTTCATCGAACAACTGGCCGCAGCCGGCGTCGACGAAGCCGAGCTGCAGGCCAAGTTCACGTCGGACATGAAGCCGTCGTACCTGCAGGGCGAAGTCACGCGCATCAACAATGCGATCACGGCGCTCGGCCCGGTCAACATGGCCGCGCTCAACGAACTCAAGGCGGCCATGGAGCGCAAGACGTTCCTCGACGCGCAATCGACCGACCTGACGAGCGCGATCGAAACGCTCGAAGACGCGATCCGCAAGATCGACGCCGAAACGCGCACGCTGCTGCAAGGCACGTTCGACCAGGTGAACCAGCATTTCGGCGACCTGTTCCCGCGTCTCTTTGGTGGCGGTCAGGCACGGCTCATCATGACCGGCGACGAAATTCTCGACGCCGGCGTGCAGGTCATGGCGCAGCCGCCGGGCAAGAAGAACTCGACCATTCACCTGCTGTCCGGTGGCGAAAAAGCGCTCACCGCCACGGCACTGGTGTTTGCGATGTTCCAGCTGAATCCGGCGCCGTTCTGTCTGCTAGACGAAGTGGACGCGTCGCTCGACGATGCCAACACCGAGCGTTTCGCGAACCTCGTGCGCGCGATGTCGGACAAAACCCAGTTCCTTTTCATTTCGCACAACAAGATCGCGATGGAAATGGCGCAACAGTTGATCGGCGTGACGATGCAGGAGCAGGGCGTCTCGCGGATCGTTGCGGTTGACATGGAAACAGCAGCGGGTTTCGCCCAGAATATCGTTTGAGTTTCGTTTGAACTGATTGAACATCGCGGGCGCCCGCGTTCAGCGCAGCGGCCATCGGCCGCGCGAAAGCGTGGAGCGGGCGTAGAGCCGCGCAGATAAAGAATTGCTGGAGCATGCATGGACGAGTTGACACCCGGTTTGATCGGCGCGGGTGCCGTGGTGGTCGGTGGCGTGGTTGTGTACAACGCGTGGCAGGGAGCCAAGGTGCGTCGCAAGATGCCGCGGCCCATGCCGGCCGAAGCCGCCGAGAATTTCGCGCAGGACGATCAGCAGGAACACAGCCCGTTCATCGAACCGGCGCAGCCTACCACGCGCCGCGAACCGGTCGTCGGCGCCGAGTCGGTGGCCGACACGGTGTCGGCACGCGTCGAGCCGACCTTCGGCGTGGCTGCCGCACCGCTCGATACGCCCGCCGATATTCAGACCGAAACCACCACGCCGAATGGTCTCGCCGAAGCGGAAGGCTTAGCCGAGGCAGAAAAAGCCGAGACGGGTCAGAGCGCCAAACCCGTCCAGCCGAAAGCGGACGAACCCATCGAGCCGATCCTGCCTGCCGCCACGACCATTTCGTCGGTACCGTCCGCGATCGTCGACCGGCGCATCGACTGTATCGTGCCGATCCGTCTGAACGGTCCGGTGGCAGGCGACAAGGTGATTCCGCTCGCGCAGCGTCTGCGCCGCGCGGGCAGCAAGCCGGTGCATATCGAAGGCAAGCTCGAAGGCGGCGCATGGGAACTGCTGCAGAAAGGCGCGCGTTATGAAGAGCTGCGTGCGGCGGCGCAGCTCGCCAATCGCAGCGGCGCGCTGAACGAACTCGAGTTCTCCGAATTCGTGACCGGCGTGCAGCATTTCACGGACGCGCTCGACGCCTCGCCGGAATTCCCCGACATGCTGGAAACGGTGGCCATGGCGCGCGAGCTCGACGGTTTCGCCGCTCAGTGCGACGCGCAACTGTCGATCAACGTGCTGTCCGACGGCGCGCCGTGGTCGGCGAATTACGTGCAGGCGGTGGCCTCGCAAGACGGCCTGCTGCTCTCGCGCGACGGCACGCGCTTCGTCAAGCTGGACGCGAGGCAGAGCCCGGTGTTCATGCTGCAATTCGGAGACACCAACTTCCTGTGCGACGACCTCACGTACAAGGGTGGCCAGATGATCACGCTGGTGCTCGACGTGCCGGTGGCCGACGAAGACATCCTGCCGTTCCGCCTGATGTGCGACTACGCAAAATCGTTGGCCGAGCGCATCGGCGGCCGGGTGGTGGATGACGGCCGCCGCCCGCTGCCGGAAAGCGCGCTGCTCGCCATCGAAAAGCAGTTGATGACGCTCTACGCAAAGCTCGAACAGGCGGGCATTCCGGCGGGCTCGCCGGCTACGCGGCGTCTCTTCAGCCAGTAAGGCTTGCGGCGGTTTTCAATCGCATTCGCAGGATCGACGGCCGCACAACTGTGCGGCCGTTTTTCGTTGGGTTCGCAGTGTCATGCGTGCGTTCGGGCAGCGCGTTTCGCGTCGGTCGTGACGGACGCGGGCCCCATGCGAGCGTGGCCAGAAACTGCCCGTTCGGCCGATGTAAAGGGGCACGCTTCCTGCGATAATCCAATATCCGAATCCCACTGCATAACTTTCTGACAGCATGGCCCGAACTTCCGCTTCCCCTTCTGCAACCAGCGCTCCGGCAGAGCGTGCCGCGTGGCTGCGCGCGGAACTCGAACGCGCCAACTACGCGTACTACGTGCTCGACCAGCCGGATCTGCCGGACGCGGAATACGACAAGCTTTTCAAGGAGTTGGAGCGCATCGAGTCGGAACATCCCGATCTGGTCGTGCCCGACTCGCCCACGCAGCGCGTAGGCGGCGAGGCGGCGAGCGGCTTCGAGCTGGTCGTGCACGACCAGCCCATGATGTCGCTCAATAACGGTTTCGCGGACGAAGACATCGTCGCGTTCGACAAACGCGTGGCCGACGCGCTCGGCAAGAATACGGCCGAGCCGCCGGTCCCGGTGGATTATGCTGCGGAACTCAAATTCGACGGGCTCGCCATCTCGCTGCGTTACGTCGACGGCGTCTTCACGCAGGCGTCCACGCGCGGCGACGGCACCACGGGCGAAAACGTCACGGAAAACGTGCGCACGATCCGCTCCATCCCGCTCAAGCTCAAAGGCAAACGCGTGCCGCACGTGCTCGACGTGCGCGGCGAAGTGCTGATGTTCAAGCGCGATTTCGAACGTCTGAACGAACGTCAGCGGGCCTCGGAACAGAAGGAGTTCGCCAATCCGCGTAACGCGACCGCGGGCAGTTTGCGTCAGCTCGATTCGAAGATCACGGCGCAGCGGCCGCTGTCGTTTTTCGCGTATGGCATCGGTGTGCTGGACGGTATCGAAATGTCGGCTACGCATAGCGAACTGCTCGACTGGTACAAGGAACTCGGCTTGCCGGTGAACGCCGAGCGCGCAGTGGTGCAAGGCACCGAGGGGCTGCTCGGATTTTTCCACGCGATTGGCGAGAAGCGCGACAAGCTGCCGTATGATATCGACGGCGTGGTTTATAAAGTGAACCGCCGCGACGAGCAGGAAGCGCTTGGCTTCGTGTCGCGCGCGCCGCGCTTCGCTTTGGCTCACAAATTTCCCGCACAGGAAGCGCTCACCAAACTCGTCGCGGTCGACGTGCAGGTGGGCCGCACCGGCGCGATCACGCCGGTGGCGCGGCTGGAGCCGGTGTTCGTCGGCGGCGCGACGGTCACGAATGCGACGCTGCACAACGAAGACGAGGTGCGCCGCAAAGACATCCGCATCGGCGACACGGTCATCGTGCGGCGTGCCGGCGACGTGATCCCCGAAGTGGTCAGCGCGCTGCTGGATCGCCGCCCCGACGACGCGCGCGAGTTCGTTATGCCGACGCAATGCCCGGTGTGCAGTTCGAGCATCGAGCGGCTGCCGGACGAGGCCATTGCGCGCTGTACCGGTGGGCTGTTCTGCCCGGCGCAACGCAAACAGGCGATGTGGCACTTCGCGCAGCGGCGCGCGCTCGATATCGACGGGTTGGGCGAGAAGATCATCGACCAGCTGGTGGAGCTGAATCTGGTGCGCACGCCCGCAGACCTGTTCAACCTCGGCTTTTCGACGCTCGCCGAACTCGATCGCTTCGCGGAAAAATCCGCCCAGAATCTGCTGGATTCGCTCGAAAAAGCCAAGCACACCACGCTCGCCCGCTTTATCTATGCATTGGGCATTCGTCACGTGGGCGAGTCCACCGCGAAAGATCTAGCTAGGCATTTCGGTTCGCTCGATCCGATCATGGACACGTCGGTTGAGGCACTCCTCGAAGTGAACGACGTCGGGCCGGTGGTGGCCGAGTCGATTCACCAGTTTTTCGCGGAAGATCACAACCGCACGGTGATCGAGCAGTTGCGCGCGCCTGGCAAGGTCACGTGGCCGGAGGGGCCGCCTGCGCCCAGGGCGCTGCAGGGCTTGCTCGCGGGCAAGACGGTCGTCCTGACCGGCGCGCTGCCGTCGCTCGCGCGCGAAGAGGCGAAGGAAATGCTTGAGGCGGCGGGCGCGAAAGTGGCCGGTTCGGTGTCGAAGAAAACGGATTATGTGGTCGCGGGGGCTGAAGCAGGCAGCAAGCTAGCGAAAGCTGAGGAACTTGGCATCCCCGTTCTCGACGAAGATGGTATGCGTAAGCTCCTGGAGGGGCAGTTATGATTCGCGAAATTCTTAAGATGGGCGATCCGCGCCTGCTGCGCATTGCCGATCCGGTCGATCACTTCGACACGCCCGAGCTCCACGAGCTCATCAAGGACATGTTCGAAACCATGCACGACGCGAATGGCGCGGGGCTCGCGGCACCGCAGATCGGCGTCAATCTGCAGGTGGTGATTTTCGGTTTCGGCAGTAACGAGCGTTATCCGGACGCGCCGCCGGTGCCGGAAACGGTGCTGATCAATCCGACCATCACGCCGGTTTCGCAAGATATGGAAGAAGGCTGGGAAGGCTGCCTGTCCGTACCCGGTCTGCGCGGCGCGGTGAACCGCTTTTCGATGATCCGCTATCACGGCTTCGACCAGTTCGGCAATCCGATCGACCGCGTCGCCGAGGGCTTTCACGCGCGGGTCGTGCAGCACGAGTGCGATCACCTGATCGGCAAGTTGTATCCCATGCGGATCAACGATTTCGCGAAGTTCGGCTTCACCGAAGTGCTGTTTCCGGACATGGATCCGAACAGCGACGACTGAACTCTTGCGTTACGAACAAAGCCCACGCCGAGGCGTGGGCTTTTTATTGGCCAGTTGCAGATGCAGAGGCAAAGCGCCGCGGGTTGCTGGCGCTTAGAACGTTTCGTCCAGCGACAGGTAACGCCACTGTCCCGGCGACAGCGCGCCGAGCATGACGCGGCCCATGCGCACACGCTTCAGGCCGATCACTTCGAGATCGACCAATTCGCACATACGACGGATTTGCCGCTTCTTGCCTTCACGCAACATGAAGCGCAACTGCTCGCCGTTCTGCCAGCTGACTTGTGCGGGCTTGAGCGGCACGTCGTCGAGCGAGAGTCCGTGGCGCAGCAGCGGCGAGGCTTTCCTTCGGGAAGTGGCCTTCCACGTCGACGGTATGCTCGCCGTACGCGACGCGCACCAGTATTCCTTGTCGATTTCCGAGTGACCGCCGATCAGCTGCTTGGCGATGCGGCCGTCCTGCGCCAGCACGAGCAGGCCCGTGGAGTCGATGTCCAGACGACCGGCTGGCGTGAGCTGCCACAGATGCGCGACGGAGAAGCAGATGTCCGAACGGTCGCTTTCCCAGCGGTTTTCCGACGTCACGAGCGTGATGGCCGGCTGATAGCCGTTTTCCGCCTGACCGGACACGAAGCCGACCGTCCTGTGGATCAGCACCGTCACCTAGCTCGCTTGCGCGGCTTCGGCGGCGGGATCGATCTCAATCTTCTGGTCCGGCCGAACCTTGGTGCCGAGCATATCGACGCGTTCGCCGTCCACCAGCACTCAGCCTTTCTCGATCCACTCGTCCGCTTCACGGCGCGAGCACAGGCCGAGTTCCGACATGAGTTTCGACAGACGCAGCGTACCCGGCGCGTCTTCGCAGTCGCGGCGCGGCGTGCGCGGCAGGTCGTCCGACTCCGTCTCGCGGTGTGCGCGGGCGGCGGGCGGTCGTCGCTGAAGCGGCGGGTTGCGGCCGGCAGGGATTTGTCGAAGCTGGGGCGGGTGGGGCGGTCGGTGCGATCCGAGCGGTCGCCGCTGCCTTCAAACCGACGCGGCGCACGTTCGCCCCGCTCACCACCGCCTTCAAATCGGTGCGGACCACGCTCACCATCTTCCCGCTGCGCCGGCCGAACCCGTCGCGCGGTCACGTGAAAACGAACCTTCTGCGCGCGGTGCGCGCGTCCCGGCACCGGCTCCCGCCGGCTTACCAGCAGCAGCCGGCCACCTGATTCCACCGCCGAGGCGGACCCAGCCCGCTCTCCGCACGCAGCGCCCGAACTTTCCGAACCGGCAGCCGGCAAGGGCGACGGCTTCTGTTCCGTAGGACGCGTCGGCTTGCGTGCCGACGGACTTCCGGTACGGACAGGGCGCGTTCGGACGAAGCCGGCCGCGGGTGCTTGGCTGTTAATTTAACTCGCTGAAATCTCACACTGCAATCGCGCGCAGCAGTTCGGTCTCGACCTGAATTTGCAGACGGCTGTCAGACAGGCCACATCCGTCAAGCAGGAACACGTCTTCGACGCGTTCGCCAAGCGTGTTGATCCGCGCCGAAGCGACGCCGACCCGATGCTCGGCCAGCACGCGCGCGATCGAATAAAGAAGGCCCGGCCGGTCGTTCGCCGACACGGACAGGATGTAGTACTGGCCGCGTTCGTCGGCCCGAAGGTCGACGCGCGGCGTGACAGGGAAGGTCCGCGACAGCCGCGACAGGCGGCCTTTCGACGGACCGGGAAGCAACATGCCGTCGCCGGTCAGGCGGGCGGTCAGTTCCTGTTCGACCAGATTCGCAATATCGCGATAATGCACGTCTTCCTCGGTATGTGCGACGAGGAAATTATCGAGCGCGTAGCCGTGGCGGGTCGTGCTCACCCGCGCATCCAGCACGGACAGCCCGTTGCGGTCGAAATACGCGCAGATGCCGGCAAAAAGGTCCGGCTGGTCTTTCACGTAGACGAGCACCTGCAGCGCTTCGCCAATCGGCGACGGACGCGCACGCACGATCGGCGTGGGCGTCTCGACGTGGCGATACAGCACGCGGGTTTGCCACGCGATGTCCGCTGCGTCGTGGCGCAGGAAATAGCCGACGTCGAGCTTGTCCCACAGCGCTTTTTGCGCGCCTTCTGGTACGGTTTCGAGACGCAGCAGCGCGAGCGCCTCTTCCTGACGCGACTTCAGTTCCGAATGCTCGTCCGGCCGCGCGCCGCCTAGCACGGCGAGCGTGGCCCGATAGAGGTCTTCGAGCAGCTTGCCTTTCCATGTATTCCAGACCTTCGGGCTCGTGCCGCGAATGTCGGCGACCGTCAGCAGATACAGCGCCGTGAGAAGCCGCTCGGTGCCGACCAGCTCGGCAAAACGTTTGATGACTTCCGGGTCGCTCGTGTCCTGCTTCTGCGCGACCTGGCTCATCGTCAGATGCTGCTGCACGAGCCAGACCACCAGTTCCGCGTCTTCGCCCTCGATGCCGTGCGTGCGGCAGAAACGCCGCGCGTCGGTCATGCCGAGCGTGGAGTGATCGCCATCCCGGCCCTTCGCGATGTCATGGAAAAGCGCCGCCACGTACAGCACCCAAGGCCGGTCGAAGTTCACGATCAGCTGGCTGCAGAACGGATATTCGTGCGTGTGTTCCGCTACGGCAAAACGGCGTAGATTGCGCAGCACCATCAGAATATGCTGGTCGACGGTGTAGACGTGATACAGATCGTGCTGCATCTGACCGACGATCCGTCTGAAATTCAGCAGATAACGTCCGAGCACGCTTGTCTGGTTCATCAGACGCAGTGCGTGCGTGATGCCGGCAGGCTGCTTTAGGATTTCCATGAAGAGGCGCCGGTTCTCGGGATCGCGCCGCCAGTGCTGGTCCATCACTTCGCGCGCGTTGTAGATCGCGCGCAGCGTGCGCGCCGAGAAGCCCTTCACGCCGGGCGTCTGCTCGTACAGCAGGAAGGCTTCGAGAATGGCGTTCGGCTCGTTCTGGAAGACGTCGTCGCTGGCGATTTCCAGCATGCCCTGCTTTTCGACGAAACGGTCCGACAGCACGCGCGTAATGCCGTTCGTGCTCGGGAAAAGCTGCGCCTCGATGTTTTGGATCAGAATCGTGACCAACTGCGTGACGGCCTTCGCCGCCCAGTAGTAGTGGCGCATGAGCTGTTCGCTCGCGCGCTTCGTGGCGGTGGGCTTGTAGCCGAAACTTTCGGCCACCGGCGTTTGTAGATCGAACACCAGAATGTCCTGCCGACGCCTGGCGATTACGTGCAGACGCGCGCGCAGCGCCTTCAGGAAGCTCTCGTTACGACGCAGTTCGCTCGCTTCGCGTTCCGTAATCAGGCCGCGCGCCTCGAGTTCGCGCCAGCTGCTGCCGAATTCCGCCGCCTGCGTGATCCAGAGAATGAGCTGCAGATCGCGCAGGCCGCCGGGACTTTCCTTCACGTTCGGTTCGAGCGAGTAGGGCGTGTCCTGGAATTTGGCGTGACGCTGACGCATTTCCAGCACCTTGGCCTGGAAGAATGCTTTCGAGTCGAGCGCCTCGCGGTAGCGCTTCGCGAAATCGTCGAACAGCTCAGTGCTGCCCGTGATGCGGCGCGCTTCCAGCAGCGACGTGCGCACGGTGACGTCGTTCGCGGCTTCTTCGAGACACTGCGAGACGCTGCGTACGCTGCTGCTCAACTCCAGCCCAAGGTCCCACGCGAGGCTGATGAACCGCTCGATGCGCGCTTCGAGATGCTCGATCGGCGAATCGGGAAGCAGCACCAGAATGTCGATGTCCGAATGCGGCGCGAGTTCGCCGCGCCCGTAGCCGCCGACCGCGACTAGGGCCAGTTTTGGCGGCAATTCGCAGATGTTCCAAGCGGCGCGCAGCGATTCGTCTGTGGCGCGCGCGAGGGACGCCATCAATGCATCGACGTTGGTGGCGGTCCTGAAGCGTTCCAGCAAACGGGCTTTGGCCATTTTGTAGCCCGCCTTGAGCGACGTGGCGTGGGAGGGGGCGACGGCTGGAACGCTACTCATTGGCAAGCTGGCGGTGAGGTCGGTGGTCGTGGATGCGTCAGGCCCGTGGCCGCGACGACCGGCGGACGTGCCGGCGTGCCGGCGGAAACGGTGAGGACGTCGTAGCCGGTTTCGGTGACGAGCACGGTGTGTTCCCACTGCGCCGACAGGCTGCGGTCCTTGGTCTTGACGGTCCACTGGTCAGGCATGGTGCGGATGTCGCGGCGGCCAGCGTTGATCATCGGCTCGACCGTGAAGATCATGCCGGCCTGCAGTTCGAGCCCGGTGCCTAGGCGGCCATAGTGCAGGATTTGTGGGTCTTCGTGGAAAACGGTGCCGATACCGTGACCGCAATATTCGCGCACCACGCTGTAGCTTTGCGCTTCGGCATGTTTCTGGATGGCGTGACCGATGTCGCCGAGATGCGCGCCGGGACGTACCTGGTCGATGCCGAGCCACATGCATTCGAACGTGGTCTGCACGAGGCGTTTTGCCAAGATCGAACCTTCGCCGACGATGAACATGCGGCTCGTGTCGCCGAAATAGCCTTCCTTGATGACGGTGATGTCGATATTCAGTGCGTCGCCGTTCTTGAGCGTCTTGTCGCCGGGAATGCCGTGGCAGATCACGTCGTTCACGGAAATGCAGGTGGCCTTGGGATAGGGCGGATAGCCGGGCGGCTGGTAGTTCAGCGGCGCCGGAACAGTGCCCTGTTCCTTCAGCATGTATTCGTGACACAGGCGATCGAGTTCGCCGGTAGTGATGCCGGCTGTCACGAAAGGCGTGATGTAATCGAGCACTTCGCTTGCGAGTTTGCAGGCGACGCGCATTTGCGCGATATCGTGGTCGTTTTTGAGCGTAATAGCCATGAGTCGGGCCTAAATTGCGATTATTGCTAGATTATTGCACCATATTCCGGCCGTCGCAGTCTTTTGCAAGGGTGCCGCCGGCCTGCGCGGTGCAACACGCTTGGCGTAGGGGAGCTACCGCGCAGGTTGAGTCGTGCAATAATCGCATGCTATACTTTTCAGTTAAGTCGGTCTATGTCCTGATTTTCAGGCTTTTTCAGGCTTTAAGTAAGGTAGTAAGCGAGAAAAATGGAGAAAATCAGTTATCTGGAAAGTCATGGCGCCCGTTGCTTGCGCCATGATGATGCCGGGAAGTCGAGATACGTTGTTTTCAACGCGTTTCATAGCAGATCAGGCAGCACATTCGCAAGCCGGCGCACCTAGGGTGTTCGTTGCGCTCCAGCCTAAGAAAATGGTGGACGCAGCCGATACGGCAGCCGGCTTAAGATCCAACCCTCGCGGAGATTTTCATGGTAGTTACCATGCGTCAGATGCTGGAAGCCGGTGTCCACTTCGGTCACCAAACGCGCTTCTGGAACCCCAAGATGGCCCCCTTCATTTTCGGTCATCGCAACAAGATTCACATTATTAACCTCGAAAAGACGCTGCCGATGTACAACGACGCGCTGAAGTACGCGCGTCAACTAGCAGCGAACCGCGGCACGATCCTGTTTGTTGGCACGAAGCGTCAATCGCGCGACACGATCGCTGAAGAAGCGCAGCGCGCTGGCATGCCGTACGTCAACGCACGCTGGCTCGGCGGCATGCTGACCAACTTCAAGACGCTGAAGGTTTCGATCAAGCGCCTGAAGGACATGGAAGCAGCGCTGGAAGCCGGCGAAACCGAACGCATGAGCAAGAAAGAAGCGCTCCTGTTCGAACGCGAAATGGCCAAGCTGCAGAAGTCGATCGGCGGTGTGAAGGACATGGGCGGCATTCCGGACGCGATCTTCGTGGTCGACGTCGGCTACCACAAGATTGCCATGATCGAAGCCAACAAGCTGGGCATTCCGGTCATCGCCGTGGTCGATACGAACCACTCGCCGGAAGGCATCGACTACGTCATCCCGGGTAACGACGACGCCTCGAAGGCTGTCGCTCTGTACACGGCTGGCGTAGCTGACGCGATCGTCGAAGGCCGTGCAAACGCGGTCAACGAAGTGGTGGCGCAGGCTGCACGTGGCGGCGACGGCGACGAGTTCGTCGAGGTCAACGCGGAAGCGTAAAGCTGCCCGGTGTCAGACAAAAAAGGGGGCTTTCCATAGGCCTTTTTTAGTCGCGACTATGTGTAGTGGGGCGCCGTTAGCAGTGAGCAACGCGGTGCCCGAGCGTGGTCCGTAAAAAATACGCGCAACGCTGAAACGAATTCTTGCCGCCGGTATCGAATCCGGGCGGCGTGTGACAGACGGAACTCAAGGAGCAAATGATGGCGGCAATTACCGCAAGCATGGTTGCAGAACTGCGCGCAAAGACCGACGCGCCGATGATGGAATGCAAGAAGGCGCTGACGAAAGCCGACGGCGACTTGGCCCGCGCTGAAGAACTGCTGCGCGTCAAGCTGGGCAACAAGGCCAGCAAGGCTGCATCGCGCGTCACGGCTGAAGGCGTGGTCGCATCGTTCATCGGCGGCAACGCGGGTTCGCTGGTCGAACTGAACTGCGAAACCGACTTCGTTTCGAAGAACGACGACTTCCTGGCATTCTCGAAGAAGATCGCCGAGCTGGTCGCTACGCAAAACCCGGCTGACGTCGCTGCGCTGTCGGCTCTGTCGCTGGACGGCTCGACGGTCGACGCAGTGCGCCTCGCGCTGGTCGGCAAGATCGGTGAAAACCTGTCGATCCGCCGTTTCGTGCGTTTCGAAACGTCGAACAAGCTGGCAGCGTACCTGCACGGCACGCGCATCGGCGTGCTGGTCGAGTACACGGGCGCAGACGAGCAGGTCGGCAAGGACGTGGCAATGCACATCGCCGCAATGAAGCCGGTTTCGCTGTCGTCGGACGACGTTCCGGCAGACCTGATCGCCAAGGAACGCAGCATCGCTGAACAGAAGGCTGCCGAATCGGGCAAGCCGGCTGAAATCGTCGCGAAGATGGTCGACGGCAGCGTGCAGAAGCACCTGAAGGAAGTGTCGCTGCTGAACCAGACGTTCGTTAAGAACGACAAGCAGACGATCGAACAGATGCTAAAGGCAGGCAACGCAAGCGTGCAGAAGTTCGCGCTGTTCGTGGTTGGCGAAGGCATCGAGAAGAAGCAGGACGACTTCGCGGCTGAAGTGGCTGCGCAGGTCGCTGCTGCAAAGCAACAATAAGCTTCGTTTAAGTAAGCCGTAGTACCGTTTGACCCTCGGCGGGGCAAGACCCTGCCGCGGTCGGCAGCGCCGCAAGGCCGCGCGCGGGTAGACCTCCGCCACGCGAGCCGCCTCTGGCAGAGGCCTCAGGGCCGGTCAAATATTTGGCGACGCTTGCCCGAATCAGCATTTCACCCCTACATTAATCCCTTGTTGTTGCCCTATTCCGTGAGATCTGGATACCTCTATGCCCACAGCCTACAAACGCGTCCTGCTCAAACTCTCCGGTGAAGCTCTGATGGGCAACGATGCCTTCGGCATTAATCGCGCCACCATCGAACGAATGGTAGCGGACGTGGCCGAAGTGGTCCGTCTCGGAACGCAACTGGCCGTGGTGATCGGCGGCGGCAATATCTTCCGCGGTGTCGCAGGCGGTGCGGCGGGTATGGACCGCGCCACGGCCGACTACATGGGCATGCTGGCCACCATGATGAACGCACTCGCCCTGCAGGACGCTATGCGTCATGCAGGCATCGAGGCGCGAGTGCAATCCGCACTGCGTATGGATCAGGTGGTCGAGTCATACATCCGGCCTCGCGCGATTCGCCAGCTCGAAGAAGGCAAAGTCGTGATCTTCGCGGCCGGTACCGGCAACCCGTTCTTCACCACCGACACGGCAGCCGCGCTGCGCGGCTCGGAAGTCGGTGCGGAAGTCGTGCTGAAGGCAACCAAGGTGGACGGCGTCTATTCCGCCGATCCGAAAAAAGACCCGCGCGCGACGCGCTACACGACGGTCAGCTTCGACGAAGCCATTGGCCGCAATCTGCAGGTCATGGACGCCACCGCCTTCGCGCTGTGCCGCGACCAGAAGCTGCCGATCCGCGTGTTTTCGATCGTCAAGCCGGGCGCGCTCAAACGCATCGTACAAGGCGAGGACGAAGGTACGCTCGTCCACGTGTAAACTTTCGTTCATTAACGTGGACGTGGGCTTTAGCGCGAGCTTGGGCCGCCGCATCACGCGCGCCGGCCGGCTCGCACCGTTTTGAAGGTTCGGAGGTTTAAAAATGTCTGTGGCTGATATCAGGAAGGGCGCTGAACAAAAGATGCAGCGCTCCATCGACGCGTTCAATAACGAGCTGTCGAAGATCCGCACGGGTCGTGCGCACACGGGCCTGCTCGATCACATTCAGTGCGACTACTACGGTTCGCCGGTGCCCATTTCGCAGGTCGCGAATCTGACGCTGATCGACGCCCGCACGATCGGCGTGCAGCCGTGGGAAAAGAAGATGGTTCAGGTCGTCGAAAAGGCGATCCGTGAATCGGACCTTGGTCTGAACCCGGCCACGCAAGGCGACGTGATTCGCGTGCCGATGCCCGCGTTGACCGAAGAGCGCCGTCGCGAACTGACCAAAGTGGTCAAGAGCGAAGCGGAAACGGCGAAGGTCGCCGTGCGCAACCTGCGCCGCGACGCGAACGAGCAACTGAAGAAGCTCGTGAAAGACAAAGAAATTTCGGAAGACGACGAGCGTCGTGCAGGTGACGACGTTCAGAAGCTGACGGACAAGTTCGTCGCCGAAATCGACAAGCTCGTCGTGACGAAAGAAGCTGAGATCATGACGGTCTGAGGCCGGCCGGCACGCAGTACCTTCACGGTTTCCATTTCTCACTTGCAGTCACAGTCCCAACGGCCATGACCTACACCAGCTCAACCGTGCGCGTGCCAGATGTCGCCGCGGTGCCGCGACATATCGCGATTATCATGGACGGCAATGGCCGTTGGGCCACTCAACGGCGTCTGCCGCGTGTGGCGGGCCACACGCGCGGCGTCGACGCGGTGCGTGCGGCCGTCGAGGCATGCGCCCGCCGCGACGTCGAATATCTGACGCTGTTCGCATTCAGCTCGGAAAACTGGCGCCGTCCGAACGAGGAAGTGTCGTTCCTCATGCGCCTGTTCGTCAGCGCGCTCGAACGCGAGATTGGCAAATTGCACGCGAACGGCATCCGTCTGCGCGTGGTCGGCGATCTTGACAAATTCGACACCCGCATTCGCGATCTGATCAAACGCGCCGAAACCAAAACGGCGCGCAATACTCGTCTCACGCTCACCATTGCCGCCAATTACGGTGGCCGCTGGGACATCATGCAGGCCACCCGCAAGCTCGCGGAACAGTCGGCGCAGGCGGGCAAGGCAGTCGAGGTGAGCGAGGAATCGTTCGCCGAACATCTGTCCATGGCCTACGCGCCGGAGCCGGATCTCTTCATCCGCACGGGCGGCGAGCGCCGCGTCAGCAACTTCCTGCTGTGGCAGCTCGCGTATACTGAGTTCTATTTCACCGACACTTTCTGGCCTGACTTCGACGCCGACGCGCTCGGTCTCGCCATCGCATCCTACGCCGAGCGCGAACGCCGCTTCGGCCGCACCAGTGCTCAGCTCGAGCCGCAATCGCAAAACGTCGATTCGCTTCCATGCTAAAAACCCGTGTTATCACGGTGATCGTCCTTCTAGCAGTGTTCCTGCCTGTCACGCTGTTCGCGCCGGTGGGCGCGTTCGGCGCGCTGATTGCTTTCGTCGTCGTGTTTGCCGCGTGGGAATGGGCGCGGCTCCTGAAACTGGGCGGCGCCGGCCCCGTCGTCTATGCGCTCGTGGCAGCGGTCGCGCTGGTCGCGAGCACGCGCCTTGGAACGGGCGTCGTCGAGCCTCGGCCGCTCTTTCAGGCGGCCGCCATATTCTGGCTGATTGCCGGTCCGTACGTGCTGCTGCGCAAGCCGACGCTCGCACAGGGCGCATGGCGTACCTTTCTGTTTTTTGCCGGAATTATGGTATTCGTCGCGTGCTGGCATGCTCTCGTCGCCGCTCGCATGCAGGGCGTGCCGTTCGTGCTGTCGCTGCTGCTATTGGTATGGTTGGCCGATATCGGTGCATACTTCTCCGGAAAAGCATTCGGAAAACATAAGCTGGTGCCTGCCATCAGTCCGGATAAAACTTGGGAGGGCGCGATCGGCGGTGGGTTGCTGGTCATGATCGTCGCGGCTGCGGCGGTCTTTTTGCATGCGTTCGAGCCGACCCTGTATTCTGCGCTGCTGGCGCAATGGGGCGCTGTCCGCACGCTGCTCGCACTGACGTTGCTGGTGGTGTTCAGCGTGGTGGGCGACCTGTTCGAATCGATGATGAAACGCCAGGCCGGCGTAAAAGATTCAAGTGGCCTGTTGCCGGGGCACGGTGGCGTGCTCGACCGCATCGACGCATTGTTGCCGGTGCTGCCGCTTGCCATGCTGCTGCTCGGCTAGAGAAAGAGATATGCAAAAACGTCTGACATTGCTCGGTTCCACGGGCTCGATAGGAGACAGCACGCTCGACGTCGTCGCGCGTCATCCCGAGCGCTTCTCGGTCTACGCGCTCACCGCGCATCGCAACGGCGACAAGCTCGTCGAGCAATGCCTGCGCTTTCGGCCCAAAGTGGCGGTAGTCGGCGACGCCGACACGGCGGCGCGCGTCGCCGCGAGCCTGCGCGCCGCGGGCTGCAAAACGGAAGTGACGTACGGGCAGGAAGCGCTCGTCGACGTATCGAAGAGCGAAGGTTGCGACACGATCGTGGCCGCGATCGTCGGTGCGGCGGGTCTTGCGCCGAGCTTGGCCGCCGCGCGCGCCAGCAAGCGCATCCTGCTCGCGAACAAGGAAGCGCTCGTCATGTCCGGCGCGATCTTCATGGACGCGGTGCGCGACAACGGCGCCGTGCTCCTGCCGGTCGACAGCGAACACAACGCGATTTTCCAATGCCTGCCGCGCGAAGCCGCGCTGCACGGCGGCGTTTCCAAGATCATCCTGACCGCTTCGGGCGGCCCGTTCCGCACGCGCGAACCGGCCACGCTCGTCGACGTCACGCCGGACGAAGCGTGCAAGCATCCGAACTGGGTGATGGGCCGCAAGATTTCCGTCGACTCCGCCACGATGATGAACAAAGGCCTCGAGGTAATCGAGGCGCATTGGCTGTTCAATCTGCCGGGTGAGCGTATCGACGTGCTGATTCACCCACAAAGCGTGATCCATTCGATGGTCTCGTACGCGGACGGCTCGGTGCTCGCGCAACTCGGCAACCCCGATATGCGCACGCCAATCGCGCATGCGCTGGCGTTCCCGGATCGCGTCGATTCCGGCGTCGCACAGTTGGACCTGCTGCAGGTCGCGTCGCTCTCGTTCGAGAAGCCGGATTACACGCGTTTCCCGTGTCTCGCGCTCGCCATGAAGGCGCTCGCCGAGGGCGTCATCGCCAGCGCGGCGCTGAATGCCGCAAACGAAGTCGCGGTCGACGCATTTTTGACGCACCGCATCGGCTTCATGGCGATTGCGCAGGTTGTCGACTCCGTACTCAATGCGTTGCCGAATCGCAGCGCGCACGCGCTCGACGACGTGATCGAAGCGGATGCCGCCGCGCGTCGCGCCGCTGCCGAAATCATCGCGCGTCTGCCCGACGTCGCTCGTCGCATGGAACGCGCCGTCCAGTGAGGCGCCTATGAATCTGCTGATCGAAGTGCTCGCTTTCGCGGTGGCGATTGGCGTGCTCGTGGTCGTCCACGAATACGGGCATTACAGCATGGCGCGCCTATGCGGCGTGAAGGTGCTGCGCTTTTCGATCGGCTTCGGGAAGCCGCTGTTCCAGTGGGCGAGTCCGAAAACGGGCACCGAATGGACCGTTGCCGCGTTGCCGCTCGGCGGCTACGTCAAGATGCTGGACGAGCGCGAAACGGGCGGTGAGCCGATTCGTGCCGAAGACCTGTCGCAGGCGTTCAATAGCAAGTCCGTATGGCAGCGCTTTGCAATCGTCGCGGCCGGACCGGTCGCCAACTTCCTGCTTGCCATTGTGCTGTTCGGACTCGTGTTCGCTACGGGCGTGACGGAGCCGGTGGCGATCGTCGCCGCGCCCGCACCGAATACGGCGGCCGCACTCGCGGGCTTCGACGGCGGCGAAACGATCGTGGCCGCGCGTACGTCCGACACGGGCGAGTCCGAGCCGGTGCGTTCGTGGTCCGATCTGCGCTGGAAGCTGCTTGGCGCGGCGTTCGATCACAAGCGTGTGACGTTGAGCGCGAAAGACGCGCACGGCACGTCCGACTTCCAGCTCGATCTGCGTGGCTTCACGGAAAAAGATGTCGACGACGACTTCATGTCGCGCCTCGGTTTCGAACCGGGCGGCGGCAAGCTGATCGTCGCGGGCATGCAGCCGGGCAGCGCGGCGCAGAAAGCGGGGCTCGCCGCGGGCGATCGTCTGCGTGCGGTCGACGGCATTCCGACGGATAGCGCGACCGCATTCATTGCGTACGTGAAGTCGCATGCGGGGCAGCCGGTCACGTTGCGGGTCGAGCGCGCAGTGAAGGGCGCGCAAGGCCAGACGCAGGGTCAACCACAAGCGCAAGCACAAGGCGCTGCGCAGGACGGCGGCCGTCTCGAAGACCTCCGCATCGTGCCGCAATCGCAGCGCGATGAAACGAGCGGTAAGCAGATCGGCCGCGTCGGTGCGGAACTCGCCACGCAGGTGCCGTCTATAGATGTGCGCTACGGTCCGATCGAAAGCCTGCGGCTCGGTGCGCATCGCACGTGGGAACTCGCGGTGTATTCGGTGCGCATGTTCGGGCGGATGATCGTCGGCGAGGCTTCGCTGAAAAATCTTTCGGGTCCCGTAACGATTGCCGATTATGCAGGAAAGAGCGCACGTCTAGGTCCTTCTGCGTTTTTGTCGTTCCTAGCCCTTGTCAGTATTAGCCTCGGCGTACTGAACCTGCTACCGATTCCGGTATTGGACGGGGGTCATCTGTTATATTATTCGGTTGAAGCCGTGACCGGTAAAGTTGTCTCCGATCGCTGGCAACTCGTTTTTCAGAGGGCGGGTCTCGCCTGCATCGTTGCATTGTCGGCGATTGCGCTGTTCAATGATCTGGCTCGTTTAATCCATTTTTAAAGTGTCTGGCGGCGTTCACGATGGCGACCGTCTGACCTGATGCAGCTATACACACTGGGGAAGCACGTTGTTTAAACCTCATCGCTTTGTTCCAAAGACGGTTATAGCCGCGGCCTTCGCCGCGCATGGGCTGGCTGCTCACGCAACGACGCCTTTTGTGGTGCAAGACATCCGGATCGAGGGATTGCAACGCGTCGAACCAGGTACCGTGTTCGCGTACCTGTCCATCAAGCAAGGCGATACCTTCTCAGACGACAAGGCATCCGAAGCTATCCGTGCACTCTATGCCACGGGCTTTTTCAACGACGTTAAGATCGCGACCGAAGGCAATGTCGTCATCGTGCAGGTGCTGGAACGTCCTGCTATCGGCACGATCGACTTCGCAGGCATTCACGAATTCGACAAGGACAATCTGACTAAGGCGCTGCGCGCGGTCGGTTTGTCGCAAGGCCGTTATTACGACAAGGCGCTTGTCGACAAGGCCGAACAGGAACTGAAGCGTCAGTACCTCACGCGCGGTTACTATGCGGCCGAAGTCACCACCACCATTACGCCGATCGACCGCAACCGCGTCTCGGTGCTGTTCTCGGTGGCAGAAGGTCCGAGCGCGAAGATCCGCCAGATCAACTTCATCGGCAATAAGGCGTTCAGCACCGGCACGCTGCGCGATGAAATGCAACTGTCCACGCCGAACTGGTTCTCGTGGTACACGAAGAATGACCTGTACGCGAAAGACAAGCTCACCGGCGACCTCGAAAACATCCGCTCGTATTACCTGAATCGCGGCTATCTCGAGTTCAGCATCGAATCGACCCAGGTGTCGATCACGCCGGACAAGAAGGACATGTACCTCACGGTGACGCTGCACGAAGGCGAGCCGTACACGATCAACAGTATCAAGCTGGCGGGCAATCTGCTCGATCGCGAGCCGGAGCTCGCCAAGCTCATCAAGATCAAACCGGGTGACCGTTTCTCGGCTGAAAAGCTGCAGTTCACCACCAAGGCTATCGTCGACAAGCTCGGCGAATATGGCTACGCATTCGCCACCGTCAACGCGCAGCCGCAGATCGATCAGGAACATCACAAGGTCGACCTCACGCTGCAGGTCGATCCGAGCCGCCGCGTGTACGTGCGCCGCATCAACGTCGTGGGCAACACCCGTACGCGTGACGAAGTAGTGCGTCGTGAAATGCGCCAGCTCGAAAGCTCGTGGTTCGATTCGAACCGCCTCGCGTTGTCGAAAGACCGTATCAACCGTCTCGGCTACTTCACCGACGTGGACGTGACCACGGTGCCGGTGGAAGGCACACCGGATCAGGTGGACGTCGACGTGAAGGTGGCAGAAAAGCCGACGGGCGCGATCACGCTGGGTGCGGGCTTCTCGTCGACCGACAAGGTGGTGCTCTCGGCAGGTGTCTCGCAGGACAACGTGTTCGGTTCGGGTACGAGCCTTTCGGTGAACGTCAACACCGCGAAGACGTACCGTACGTTGACGGTCACGCAGGTCGATCCGTACTTCACGGTCGATGGCATCAAGCGTATTACCGACGTCTACTACCGCACGTATCAGCCGCTCTATTACTCCACGGACTCGAGCTTCAAGATCGTGACCGTGGGTGGCGACCTCAAGTTCGGTATTCCGTTCTCCGAAGTCGACACCGTGTACTTCGGTGCAGGCCTCGAGCAGAACCAGCTGGATATCGACGCGAATACGCCGGCGTCGTACAAGCAGTACGTGCAGGACTTTGGTCGCGTATCGAACAACGTGCCGATCACTGTGGGCTGGTCGCGCGATGCGCGTGACAGCGCGCTGGTGCCGAGCCGCGGTTACTTCACGCAGGCAAACGCCGAATACGGCACGCCGATCGGCGGCACACAGTACTACAAGGCCAACATCAACGCACAGTACTATTACTCGTTTGCGCGCGGCTTCGTGTTGGGCTTCAACTTCCAGGGCGGTTACGGTAACGGCCTCGGCGGCAAGCCTTATCCGATCTTCAAGAACTACTATGGGGGCGGTATCGGTTCGGTGCGTGGCTACGAGCCGAGTTCGCTGGGTCCGCGTGACAAGACTACGAATGACCCGATCGGCGGCTCGAAGCTGCTCGTCGGCAACATCGAGCTGACGTTCCCGCTGCCCGGCACGGGTTACGATCGCACGCTGCGCGTCTTCACGTTCTTGGATGCGGGTAACGTCTGGGCAGACGCAAGCTCCGCGGCCAACTCGGTCGGTGCGAACGGCCTGCGCTATGGCTACGGTGTCGGTCTCGCGTGGATCTCGCCGATCGGCCCGCTCAAGCTGAGCTTGGGCTTCCCGCTTGTGAAGCACACTGGCGACCAGTATCAGAAGTTCCAGTTCCAGATCGGTACAGCGTTCTGATCTGGCGGCTGGCGGCCCTTCGCAGGTCCGCCAGCCAAACAACAGTATCGAGAGGATGACCTTGCTAACCGGTATGTTTTCGAAACGTGTGGCGCGTGCGGTGGCGCTGGCAATGACGCTCGGCGTCGGGGTCGCGCACGCGCAGGAAGCCAAGATAGCCGCGGTGAATTCGGACCGTATCCTGCGGGAATCCGCAGCGGCGAAGGCTGCGCAGGTCAAGCTCGAGGCCGAGTTCGCCAAGCGTGACAAAGACCTCGCAGACATGGCGCAGAAGCTGAAGTCCATGTCCGATTCGCTCGATAAGAACGGCGCTTCGATGTCGCCGGCCGATCGCGCGCAGAAGCAGCGCGACCTGTCGCAACTCGACACGGACTTCCAGCGCAAGCAGCGCGAGTTTCGGGAAGATCTGAACCAGCGTCGTAACGAAGAACTGGCCGCAGTGCTCGACCGCGCGAACAAGATGATCAAGCAGATCGCCGAGCAGCAGCATTACGACCTGATCGTGCAGGAAGCGGTGTACGTGAGCCCGCGCATCGACATTACGGATCAGGTGCTCAAGGCGTTGGCCGCTTCGGGTAACTGAGTGCCTGAAATGACCGCACCGGGCGTGAGCGGGCGCGCGTTGCTGGATTTTCGAATCAACAAGATGGACTGAATTGCGAATCGGAGCGGGCGTCAGGAGCGCTGGCTTCGGTCGGGTTGCAGGAGTTGCATGGGATCGGAGTAGGCGCTTCAGCGCCTACTCCGATCGACAAAGGAGACAGTACTGGTATGGCTTTTACGCTCGAGGACATCGTCCAACGATTCGGCGGTCAAGTAGTCGGCAATGGTTCGCAGCGTGTCGGCAGTCTCGCGCCGCTCGACCAGGCAGGCCCGGATCAACTGGCGTTCCTCGCCAACCCGAAATACCTCGCGCAGGTCGAAACGACCCGCGCAGGCGCGGTGTTGATCAATTCCGACGACCTCGACAAGCTCACATCGCGCGATGGTCGTAACTTCATCGTCACGCCGAATCCGTACGCTTACTTCGCGCGCGTCACCCAGACCTTCATAGACATGGCCGCACCGAAGCTGGTTCCCGGCGTCCATGTGAGCGCAACCGTCGACCCGAGCGCGAAAGTCGCCGCCAGCGCGGTGATCGGTCCGCGCGTCACGGTCGAGGCAGGCGCGGTGATCGGCGAAAACGTGCGGCTCGACGCCGGTGTGTTCGTCGGGCGCGGCACACGCGTGGGCGACGGCACGCATCTGTATCCCAACGTCACCATGTATCACGGCTGCAAGCTCGCCGAGCGCGTCATCGTTCAGGCGGGCACCGTGATCGGCTCGGACGGCTTCGGCTTCGCACCGGACTTCGTCGGCGAAGGCGATGCGCGCACGGGCAGCTGGGTCAAGATTCCGCAAGTAGGGGGGGTGTCGATTGCGGCCGACGTCGAAATCGGCGCTAATACCACGATCGACCGTGGCGCAATGGCCGACACGATCATCGAAGAGTGCGTGAAGATCGATAATCTCGTGCAGATCGGTCACAACTGCAAAGTCGGCGCCTATACGGTGATCGCCGGTTGCGCGGGTATCGCGGGCAGCACGACCATCGGCCGCCACTGCATGATCGGCGGCGCGGTGGGCATTGCGGGGCACGTTACACTTGCCGACTACGTGATCGTCACGGCGAAGTCGGGCGTCTCTAAGTCGCTGCTGAAGCCCGGCATGTACACCAGTGCGTTCCCGGCCGTGAATCACGCGGACTGGAACAAGAGCGCCGCCTTGCTGCGTAACATCGACAAGCTGCGCGATCGCATCAAGGCGCTTGAAAACGAAGGCGCGCAAGCGTCGTCAGGCGCCAAAAGCAACTCGGCAGGCGACAAAGCCTGAGGCGGCAACGCATTTCGCGCAGCATTGGCCGGGCAACGCGCGGCCACCGCGTAAAATAGCGTACAGGCAGAACCCAGCAATCAGCCGTAACGAACGCAGCAAACAAGCACAGCAAACATGTAGCAAGCAACACCGCCGGCTATCACAGCCGGTTGCCGCGACCGGATGGCAATGCCGCCGGTCACGGCGAAAAACGGCAGCACGCTTGAACAACCCGCCTGCACCAGCATTCGCAGTCGTCATCGCGCAGTCAATGCGTGAGCAGAAACACCATGAGCACCAAAAAAATCAATCTCGAAATTCATAAGATTCTCACGCTTCTGCCGCATCGTTACCCGATCCTGCTGGTCGACCGGGTGCTCGAACTCGAGCCGCACAAGAGCATCAAAGCGTTGAAGAACGTGTCGATCAATGAGCCTTATTTTCAGGGTCACTTCCCGACGCGTCCCGTGATGCCCGGCGTGCTGATTCTCGAAGCGCTTGCGCAGACGGCCGCGCTGCTCACGTTCTCGGAAGAGCCGAGCGATCCGTCGAACACGCTGTATCTGTTCGTCGGTATCGACAATGCGCGCTTCAAGCGCGTCGTGGAGCCGGGCGACCAGTTGATGCTGAACTGCACGTTCGAGCGTCACATGCGCGGCATCTGGAAGTTCAAGGCACGCGCTGAAGTGGATGGCGTCGTAGCAGCTGAAGCCGACCTGATGTGCGCGGTGCGGCACACGGATAAGGACGCGTGAGTCAGCGGCCGCCGCGCGTCGCCGTGTAACTGGCGACGCCGGGCGGCAAGCGGCTGCGACGTGATCGTGGGCACACGGGGCGAGGTCACACTGCTTGTGGCCACGACCGTTGGTCCTCGTGGTCCCGGCAGTCGCAGCAGCCGCGCATTGCGCGCGGCCATCCAGACAACGCAACAGAATCAGAAGCGAGGACGCATGAGCAGGATTCATCCCACTGCGATCGTCGAACTCGGCGCACAGCTCGACGAGACCGTCGAGATCGGCCCCTACGCCGTCATTTGCGCACATGTCACGCTCGGCGCGCGAACCACGGTCGGTTCGCACAGCGTGATCGAAGGCCACACGACTCTCGGCGAAGACAACCGGATCGGCCACTTTGCATCGGTCGGCGGCCGTCCGCAGGATATGAAGTACAAGGACGAATCCACGCGGCTCGTCATCGGTAACCGCAACACCATCCGCGAATTCACCACGATCCACACCGGCACGACCCAGGACGCGGGCGTCACCACGCTCGGCGACGACAACTGGATCATGGCGTACGTGCACATTGGCCACGATTGCCACGTCGGCAATAACGTCATCCTGTCGAGCAACGTACAGATGGCCGGCCACGTCACGATCGGCGACCATGCGATCGTCGGCGGCATGTCGGGCGTGCACCAGTTCGTGCGCATCGGCGCGCATTCGATGCTGGGCGGCGCTTCGGCGCTCGTGCAGGACATTCCGCCGTACGTGATCGCGGCAGGCAACAAGGCCGAGCCGCACGGCATCAATGTCGAAGGCTTGCGCCGCCGCGGCTTCTCGGCCGACGCCATTTCGGCGCTGCGCTCGGCGTATCGCATGTTGTACAAGAATGGCCTGTCGCTCGAAGAGGCGAAGGTGCAGTTGCGCGAACTGGCCACGGCGGGCGGCGACGGCGATGCGGCGGTGCAAACGCTGCTCGCGTTCGTCGAAACGTCGCAACGCGGCATCATCCGCTAACCGATGGTCTTTCAACCCAGCCCATTGCGCGTGGCGATGGTGGCCGGCGAGCCTTCGGGCGATCTGCTGGCCACGTCGCTGCTCGAGGGTTTCACGAGCCGTTTGCCTGCCGGTATCCAGTACTATGGGATCGGCGGTCCGCGCATGATCGCCACCGGTTTCGACGCCCACTTTCCGATGGAAAAGCTCTCGGTGCGTGGCTATGTCGAGGCGCTTAAACACATTCCCGGCATTCTCGGCATTCGCAACGAACTGAGGCGTCAACTGTTGGTGGAACCGCCGTCAGTGTTCGTCGGCGTCGATGCGCCCGATTTCAATTTCGGCCTCGAGCATCGGCTGCGCGATGCCGGCATCCCGACTATTCACTTCGTGTGCCCGTCCATCTGGGCGTGGCGCGGCGGGCGTATCAAGAAGATCGCCAAAGCGGTCGACCACATGCTATGCGTGTTTCCGTTCGAAACCGCGCTGCTCGAGAAAGCGGGCGTTACGGCCACGTACGTCGGCCATCCGCTCGCCGACGAGATTCCGCTCGTGCCCGACACGCTCGGCGCGCGCCGCACGCTCGGTCTCGCCGAAAATGGGCCGATCATCGCGGTGCTGCCCGGCAGCCGCCGCTCCGAGATCGATCTGATCGGCCCGACGTTCTTCGCCGCGATGGAAATGATGCAGCATCAGGAACCGTCGCTGCGCTTCGTGATGCCGGCGGCCACGCCTGCATTGCGCGAGATGCTGCGCCCGCTCGTCGATTCGCATTCGGGCCTCGCGCTCACGATTACCGATGGTCAGGCGAAAACCGCCATGACCGCCGCCGACGCGATTCTGGTGAAAAGCGGCACGGTCACGCTCGAAGCCGCGCTGCTGAAAAAGCCGATGGTGATTTCCTACAAGGTGCCTTGGCTGACTGGCCAGATCATGCGTCGTCAGGGATATCTGCCCTACGTGGGTTTGCCGAATATTCTAGCTGGCCGCTTCGTCGTGCCGGAAATCCTGCAGCAATTCGTGACGCCGCAGGCACTTGCCGAAGCCACGCTGAAACAGTTGCGCGACGAAGCGAACCGGCGCACGCTGACGGAAGTTTTCACGGAGATGCATCACGTGCTGAAGCAGAACACCGCGCAGCGTGCGGCGGAAGCCGTGGCGGCCGTCATCGAAAAGCGCAAGGGGCGGGCGTGACAGGCGCACGTTCACGCGCACCGCGCAAGGCCGCGACCGTAGCGGGAGCGGCCGCGCAGCAGGTTGGCCTCAACTTCGAGACGCCGGACGACATCGTCTGCGGCGTGGACGAAGCCGGGCGCGGGCCGCTCGCAGGGCCGGTCGTGGCGGCAGCGGTGATTTTCGATCCGTCGAAGCCAATGATCCGCAGTCTCGACGACTCCAAGGCGCTTACCGCGAAAAAGCGCGACGAACTGTACGACAAGATCGTCGACCGTGCGCTTGCTTACTGCATCGCGTCCGCAAGCGTCGAAGAAATCGATACGCTCAATATCCTGCACGCCACCATGCTGGCCATGAAGCGCGCGGTGGAAGGCCTCCCGGTCGCGCCCACGCTCGTGAAAGTGGACGGCAATCGCTGCCCGACGCTCAGCATTCGAAGCGAAGCCGTGATTGGCGGCGATGCGCTCGTCAAAAGCATTTCGGCCGCCTCGATTCTTGCCAAGGTGACGCGCGACCGGATGCTACTCGAATTGCATCAAATTTTTCCGGTGTACGGCTTCAACGCGCATGCCGGCTACGGCACGCCTCAGCACCTCGCGGCGCTGCGCGAGCATGGGCCGTGCGAGCATCACCGGTGTTCGTTCGCGCCGGTGCGTGAGGCGCATCTGCGCTTCGGCACGGGCGGCGCGTTGCCCGTCGATGTGATCGTCGTGCCGGGTTCGTCTGACACCATGCTCGACGACGATGCGTTCGGCGAACGCGCGAGCGCCTGAGCACATCGGCGCGCCCGCTTCACCGTTTTTCCTTCCTTCTCACCGTTTTCGCCGCTGCCTGTGAAAGCCATCACCTCGCGGGACAATCCGCTCTACAAACGCCTGAAAGCGCTGGCCGGTTCGACGCATCAGCAGCGGCGCAGCGCTCAGGCGCTGCTCGAAGGCTTTCATCTCGCGAGCGCGTATCTCGACGTTGCCGGGCACCCGGAGTTGTGCGTCGTGACCGAAGGCGCGCTGCGTCACGACGAGGCGCAGGCGATCGTCTCTCGTATCGAAGAACAGCGAATCGTCACGCTGCCGGATGCGCTGTTCGGGCAACTTTCGAACGTCGTGCATGGCATCGGCATTCTGCTGCTGGTCGACAAACTCGATATGGCGTTGCCAGAAACGGTGAGTCAAAGCTGTCTGGTGCTCGACGGCGTGCAGGACGCCGGCAACGTCGGTTCGATTCTGCGCAGCGCGGCCGCGGCCGGCATCCAGTACGTGTTCTGTGCGCCGGGTACGGCGTACGCGTGGTCGTCGAAGGTATTGCGCTCGGGCATGGGCGCGCATTTCCTGCTGCAGATCCACAAGGACGTGGAGGCGCAGACGTTGATCGAGCGCCTGCAGGTGCCGGTCGTCATTACGGATTCGCACGGTGCCGAAGCGATCTACGATTGCGACCTGAACCGGCCGCTTGCCTGGGTGTTCGGCAACGAAGGGGTGGGTGTATCGCAGATATGGCGCGACGCCGTGTCGATGCGCGTGACGATCCCGCAGCCGGGCGGAATGGAATCGCTGAATGTGGCGGCGGCTGCGGCCGTTTGCGTATTCGAGCAATGCCGTCAGCAACGGGGCGCGGCGGCAAGGAAGTAACGCTCGAGATTTTTGAAGTGTTCAGCGAGGGCGTGGCGCGCCCGACCTGATGCAATCGTCTCGCGCCTCGACCGGCAGCCGCAGTCACAGAGTCACAGAGTCACAGCAGCTAAGAGTGCGACAGCGCACGCAGATATGCGCGCAAAAACCGCATTCACGACCGCGCGCGAAAACACGCACTGCACAGCAAACGCCGCCGCGCGCTTCGCTTCTAATGTGCGCGGCATCCAACACATTTACTCAGTAAGACGGCCGGTCCAGCTTGATTTCCTGCAGGATCGTGGTCGCGATTTCTTCAATCGACTTGTGCGTCGACGACAACCACTTGATGTCCTCGCGCTGCATCATCGTTTCCGCTTCGTTGATCTCATAGCGGCAATTTTCCGGCGCCGCGTACTTGCTGCCAGGCCGGCGCTCATTGCGGATTTCCGACAGCCGCTGCGGATCGATCGACAAACCGAACATCTTCTGCCGATGCGCAAGCAGCGGCGTGGGCAGTTTGCCGCGTTCGAAGTCTTCAGGAATCAGCGGATGGTTCGCCGCTTTCACGCCGTACTGCATCGCCAGATACAGGCTTGTCGGCGTCTTGCCGCTGCGCGAGACGCCGACCAGAATCACGTCGGCATCGGCGAGATTGCGGTTCGACTGACCGTCGTCATGCGCGAGCGAAAAATTGATCGCCTCGATCCGGTTCTTGTACTCCTCGGTGTCCGCATTCTGGTGACCACGACCCATCGCATGACTCGACTTCAGTTCCAGCTCCTGCTCGAGCGGTTCGACGAAGGTCTGGAACATGTCCAGCACCAGCGCATTCGAGCCTTTGACGATCTGGTTCGACGCGCTGTCTACGAGCGTGGTGAAGACGATCAGACGGCGGCCGTCCTGCTGGATCGCTTCGTTGATTTTCTCGAGCATGGCGTAGGCTTTTTCCGTGGAATCGACAAAAGGCACGCGAACCAGGCGGAATTTCTGGTCGAACTGGGAGAGGATCGAATGCGCGAAGGTTCCGGCAGTGATCCCGGTACCGTCGGAGACGATGAATACGGTGGGCGGCATCAGTGGGGCTGGGGAACGTGAGCGCAAAAATTCGCTCAAAAGAAACATCGCTGCGTCGACCTCGCTGCCCGGTGGCTAACCGGCCGGTGGTTAACCGGATGATGCAGCGGCGTCGGTTCAGCGCGCCGTGGGCACCGCAACTGCGCCCGGCTGGCGGCGGGCCTCGCAAAAGCCCGTGCGCCGGTCGGTGGCGCGATTCGATGCGCAATTCTCGTCCGACTGCCATATTTTTGGAAGTCGGCACGGTAGAATAGGAACAACCTGTTATAGGAGCAACCTGTTGGATAAGCAATTGCAGGCGATTGGCGGCTAACTTGCCGTGAACGGTCGGTCAACGTCATCGTATCTGTCGGTAACTTACGGCGAGGTTGGGATTGACCGGTAAAATCGTCCATCCGCATGCATCGTCGTGGCAGCCTTGCTGAGCCACGATCACATGGCGGCCAACTAACGATTGTTTCTCCAACAGGTTATGCAAGACGCGAGTTCACGCTTCCAATGAGCGCCTCGTGTTCAAGCCCACTGTACAGCCGTGAATTTCTTTCACACTTAGGGGCTTGTATGACTAACGCAGTTACCGTTGCAAAGGACAAGGCGTATGTAGTTCCGTTTGAGCAGTTGCGCATGACCGACGTGGAAATTGTCGGTGGCAAGAACGCGTCGCTAGGGGAGATGATCAGTCAACTCGCTGGAGCAGGAGTGCGTGTTCCCACCGGTTTCGCCACGACGGCGCTGGCATTTCGCGACTTCCTGCATCACAATAATCTGACTGAACGCATCGCCAAACGTTTCGAGACGCTCGACGTCGACGACGTGAAGGCGCTTGCCGAAACGGGAAAAGAGATCCGTCAATGGATCGTCGACGCGCCGCTGCAACCGCAACTCGAAGCCGACATTCGTGCAGGCTTCGACACGCTTCAAAACAGCCCGCCTGAAGAGTTGTCGTTTGCCGTTCGTTCGTCGGCAACGGCGGAAGACTTGCCGGACGCATCGTTCGCGGGTCAGCAGGAAAGCTACCTCAACGTGGTCGGCATCGAAGACGTGCTCGATCGCATGAAGCACGTGTTCGCGTCGTTGTACAACGACCGCGCTATTTCCTATCGCGTCCACAAGAGCTTTACGCACGCTGAAGTCGCGTTGTCGGCGGGCGTGCAGCGCATGGTGCGTTCGGACGTCGGCGCAGCGGGCGTGATGTTCTCGCTCGATACGGAATCGGGCTTCAAGGACGCGGTGTTCATCACGTCGAGCTACGGTCTCGGCGAAACCGTCGTGCAGGGCACCGTGAATCCGGACGAGTTCTGCGTCTTCAAGACCACGCTCGCTCAAGGCAAGTACTCGAGATCATCCGCCGTTCGATCGGCTCGAAGCTCATCAAGATGGAGTTCACGAAGGCCGGCGAAAAAGGCCGCGTGAAGACCGTCGACGTGCCGCACGAGCAACGCAACCGCTTCTCGATCACCGACGAAGACGTGATCGAACTCGCGAAATACGCCGTCATCATCGAAAAACACTACGAGCGTCCGATGGACATCGAGTGGGGCAAGGACGGCCGCGACGGCAAGATCTTCATTCTGCAGGCGCGTCCGGAAACGGTGAAAAGCCAGGCAGGCGGCAAGGCAGAGCAGCGCTTCAAGCGGAAGGGTCAATCGAACGTGCTGGCAACCGGCCGTGCGATCGGTCAGAAGATCGGCGCGGGTCCGGTGCGCGTGATTCACGATCCGTCGGAAATGGACCGTGTGCAGCCGGGCAACGTGTTGGTCGCCGACATGACCGATCCGAACTGGGAACCGGTCATGAAGCGTGCATCCGCAATCGTCACGAACCGCGGCGGCCGGACCTGCCACGCGGCGATCATCGCGCGTGAGCTGGGCGTGCCGGCTGTGGTGGGCTGCGGCGACGCGACCGACGTGCTGAAGGACGGCGCGCTCGTCACCGTGTCGTGCGCGGAAGGCGACGAAGGCAAGATCTACGACGGCCTGCTCGAAACCGAAGTCACCGAAGTGCAGCGCGGCGAACTGCCGCCGATTCCGGTGAAGATCATGATGAACGTGGGCAACCCGCAACTGGCGTTCGACTTCTCGCAACTGCCGAACGCAGGCGTGGGTCTCGCGCGTCTCGAGTTCATCATCAACAACAACATCGGCGTGCACCCGAAGGCGATTCTCGAGTACCCGAACGTCGATCAGGACCTGAAGAAGGCCGTGGAAAGCGTGGCACGTGGCCATGCATCGCCGCGTGCGTTCTACGTCGATAAGCTCACGGAAGGCATCGCCACGATCGCGGCGGCGTTCTATCCGAAGCCCGTCATCGTGCGTATGTCCGACTTCAAGTCGAACGAGTACAAGAAGCTGATCGGGGGTTCGCGCTACGAGCCGGACGAAGAAAACCCGATGCTGGGTTTCCGCGGCGCTTCGCGTTACATCGCTGAAGACTTCGCCGAAGCGTTCCAGATGGAATGCGTCGCGCTGAAGAAGGTGCGCGAAGAAATGGGCCTCGACAACGTCGAGATCATGGTGCCGTTCGTGCGCACGCTGAAGCAGGCGGAGCGCGTGGTCGGTCTGCTGGAGAAGTTCGGCCTGAAGCGCGGCGAACACGGCCTGTGCCTCATCATGATGTGCGAAGTGCCGTCCAACGCGATTCTCGCCGAAGAGTTCCTGCAGTACTTCGACGGTTTCTCGATCGGCTCGAACGACCTGACGCAGCTCACGCTCGGCCTCGACCGCGACTCGGGCATGGAACTGCTGGCTGTCGATTTCGACGAATGCGACCCGGCGGTCAAGTTCATGCTGAAGCACGCGATCGAAACGTGTCTGCGTCTCGACAAGTACGTCGGCATCTGTGGTCAGGGCCCGTCGGGATCATCCAGACTTCGCGCAATGGCTTACGGACGAAGGAATCAAGTCGATCTCGCTGAACCCTGACACGATCATCGAAACGTGGCAGCAGCTCGCGAAAACGGCGAAGTAAGGTGGTCTGTTGATCTGAAACGTAGCAGCTTCGTGCTATAAACACCCCAGTACATCCGGGGTGTTTTGCTTTGTGGAGGTCGTCGTGACGCCAGGGGATTGTTCTGGTGGATCGGGGCAGGCGTGCTGATCGTGCTGGAGTTGTTGAGCGGCACCTTTTATCTGTTGATGATCGCGTTGGGCTGCGTGGCCGCCGCGATCGCACACATTGCGGGCGCTGCGGCCGACGTGCAATTCGTCGTCGCTGCCGCTGTCGCGCTTGTCGCGGTGCTGCTGCTCAGGCGCTCGCGTTTCGGGCGCAGAACGCGCAAGGAGGCGTCGCGCAACCCGGACGTCAATCTGGACATCGGCCAGACGCTCACGGTGCCCGCGTGGCACGAGCGCCGGGTGCGCGCCAACTATCGCGCGGCGCGGCGTGGGACGTGGAACTGGCGGCCGGTGAGCCGGAAGATGCGCGTCTCTATGAAATCACCGAGATGCGCGGCAGTTGCCTCGTCGTCGTGGCGAGCCAGCATTCGCGTGCAGGTGCAACGGCAGCCTGAACGCCGTTGCCGCCGAGTAGATCGCTTGAAGTCGCTCTAAACATAACCAGACGCACAACTTTCGAAGAGGACCGCAGTCATGGATTCCATCATCGTCGGGGCAGTGCTGCTGATCATCGTGATCGTGCCGCAGCAGCATGCGTGGGTGCTGGAGCGGCTCGGCCGCTACACTGTACGCTCACGCCGGGATTGAGCTTCGCGTTTCTGTTCGTCGACTGGATCGCGTAACAAGCACGTGCTCAAGGAAATTCCTCTCGAAGTACCGAGCCAAGTCTACATTACGCGCGACAACACACAATTGCAGGTGGACGGACGGCGTGCTGTACTTTCAGGCTACGGATCCGATGAAGGCGTCGTATGGATCGAGCAATTTCGTCTTCGCGATCACGCAGTTGTCGCAGACCACGCTGTGCTCGGTGATCGGCAAGCTCGAACTCGACAAGACCTTCGAAGAGTGCGATTTCATCAACCAACAGCATCGTGTCGTCGCTGGATGAGGCTGCCGCGAACTGGGGCGTGAAAGTACTACGCTACGAGATCAAGGATCTGACGCCGCCGAAGGGAATTCTGTACGCTATGCAGGCGCAGATCACTGCCGAACGTGAAAAACGCGCGCTGATCGCGGCCTCTGAAGGTGACCGAACAATACGTGAACGCGTTCGGTAATCTCGCGAAGCAGGGCACCACGCTGATAAAGCGGGCTTTTCTGTTTTGCGGGGTGCTTTTTTAACCCGATGCGGATTCGGGTTGAACGTGACGGGTCCTTTCGGTTGAAGGTGATCGCTGATCAGCGGTTTTCGAAGCGAGCGAGCATCTTGCCGAAATGGGTGATCACGTTCCCGGAATGGGTGATCAGCGAACCGAA
>CALNWS010000030.1 GCA_940747215.1 uncultured Paraburkholderia sp.
TGGCAGACCGGATGCCGGATGAGGCATACTTCGCAACGCTGCCTGCGATCAGATCGGCAGCATGATCGCCCCGGACGTTCCACTTGAAAATCTCAGAAAACTGTCCGAACGAACAGGGCTACCTCTGCTTCACAGTGTGATGCTGCGCGAGCGCCGAGCCGGCAAGTTCCTTTTCCAGATGCGTGGCGCTTACGCGCTTCAATATAACCGATGCGAGATGCGCAATCCGGTCGGACGTTTCCTTTGGGTTGAACGTAGCCAAGCAGGCCTCCCTGTTTGTTGCCTATCTGATTGATGATTGGGACGTTTCTCGATCGCGATCGATTTAAATTATGGTTAACTAACTAAAACTAATCAACGACATTAAATCGAGATTGGTTAATGAGATGTAAAGGCGCGGCATTGTCTTAAGCACGCGTGCTTTAATTTCGGAGGCTTAGAGAATTACGCCGGTTCTTTAAGCCGCTTTCCTTTTTCTAGATTTCTGCTCGGGGCATTCCCGAGCGCCTTGCGTTGAATGCTATTGGCCGTGTCTCTCATTCGTCGCGCGTCAGCTCACGTTTCCGGTTATTCAATGTCTCTATCCGCATCAGCCGGTGCAGATGCATCCGCCGCATCCACCCGCTTAGTCGTCGAAATTTCGACTGAAGAAGCCTCGCATCTCGTGTGGTCGATTCTGCGTTCGGAGGGTTCCGATGCCGCTTTTCAGCGCGCCACGGAACTGGTCTCCGGCGGTGTCGAGCCGCAACTGCTCGCCTTGCACTTTTCGCCGACGCGGCCGGTTATATGGAGGTCGCGGCCGCTATAGCGAGCAGGCGGTGCGCGCGCAATCGCATCGGCAGACCGTCGAATGGATCGTCTGGTACATTAACGAGGCGGGCGCGCATTCGGCAGCGGCCCACCTGCTGCGCGCGTACGAGCGGCAGGCGCCGCTTGATCCGCGTGCGCCATGGTGGCTGGCGGTTGCGTTGCCGTCGCTCGTGGAGTCGGTCGACGCGTCTGCCGATGCCGATGCGTGGCGGGCCGAACGCCGCGACGCTTTGCTGCGCGCCTATGCGCTCGATTCTTCGGTCGACTCTGCCTTGCCGCTGCAACTCGCGCTCGCGTTTCGTGAAATCGGCGACTGGCCCACGGTCAAGCGCGTGTGTTCGGAAAAGCTCGCGCGCGAACCACACAACGCCGAAATGGCGTGGCAGCTCAGTCACGCGCACTGGCAATGCAACGATGCCGCCGCGGCCGAAGCCGCCATGCGCGCCGTCGATCATGTCGCGCCCGGCAACCCGCAGGTGCTTGCCGCAATCGGCATGTATCTGAACGAGCAGGCGCGCTACGAAGAGAGCGAAGCCATGCTGCGTGTGGCGTTGGCGATGGATCCGTCGAACGGGGAGCTTCCGTCGATCTCGCGGATCTGGAGTTGCGGCGCGGCGCATGGCCGCGCTGGCGGACAAAATGCTGATCGTACATAGCGAGCAGGGTGCGGCGACGACATCCAGATGGTCCGCTTCGTGCCGCAACTCGCCGCGCGCAGGCGGAAGGCGGGCCCTGGTGCTTGCCGTGCGTCGCGCGTTGCAACCGCTTTTCGCGCGGTTTTACAGCGATTGCGTTTACATCGAAGACGGTCCGCTCGGCACGCCGCCCTACGCGCTTCCGTTAGCCAGCGTACCGCTCGTGCTGAACCTGCAGCCTGAAACCGTCACGGGCAGCGCGTATCGTCGCATGGCGCAAGCACGTTGCCGACTGCGCGTCTGACGCCAGATTGCGCGTGGGCATCGTGTGGTGCGGGAGCCCGACGCATCGGCGCGATGCGAATCGCTCCATCCCGCTTGCCGCGTTGAAGCCGTTGCTCGCGCTGAATGGCGTTGCGTTTTATCCACTCACGCCGGGACGTCACGGAGACGTTGCCGCGCTGAACGCGACAGCGGGCCGAAGCGGGCAGTGCGTGTTCGAGCTCACCGCGCACTTCGAAACCGGTTTCGACGACGTCGCCGCGTTGCTTGCCTCGTTCGATCTGCTGGTCACGATCGACAGCGCGCCCTTGCATCTCGGAGGCGCGCTCGGCTTGCCGGTTATCGCGCTGCTCGATCATGTGTCGCATTGGGCGTGGGGCGAAGAAGAAGCGCAAGCGTGGTACGACTCGGTTCACCTCATCAGGCAGCGGCGTCCGGCCGCATGGGGCGAGGTCGTTGAGCGGGTGGTGCGTATCGAAAATATGCTGCGGTCCGACGTGAACGCATGAATGAAGCGATGCCACTAGCGAACGAAGAGGCGCAGAACGAAGCGCAAGCAGAAGCACTCACTGAGCACGCCGACGCCTGCTTTGCGAGCGGACACCATCACGAAGCAATCGCCTCATATCGGCGTGTGCTGGAATAACATCCGGATGACGTTCACGCGCTGCATCGTCTCGGGCTCGCATCGTTTCGTGTGGAGCAGCCGGAGCGGTCGCGCGCGTATCTCGATCGGGCGCTTGTCTGCGCGCCGGATCGTTACGACATCTGGGAGCATCGCGGACTCATCGCCGCGTTCGAGGGCGATCGGGTCGCCGCGGAGGCTTTCTATCATCGCGCGCTCGTGCTCAATGATCGTGCGGCGAGCGTGTATCGCAATCTGGCCGATTTGCTGAAGCTGTCGGCGCGTCTGGTGGAAGCGCGCGACTACTGCGACTACTATCTGAAAGCGCTCGAACTCGAACCGTCGCTGCATCACGCGGCTCGTGCGCTCGCGCGAATCGGCACGGAAAGAGGCGATCATGCCGAGGCCACGGACTTCTGGCTGTGCGCCTAGTCCCTCGATTCGAGCAACGTAGACGACTTGCCCGAGCTCGTTGCCGCACTCGGCAAGGCGGAGCGGTGCGCGCAGATCGATGCGCTTTTGCCGCTACTGCGCTCACAGTTCGCCGATAACACCGCCGCGCTCCATCAACTCGCGTTCGCGTTGAACGGCGCGCAGCGTTTTGCCGACGCGGCGAGCGTTGCTGCGCAAGGCATCGTCGTCGATCCGTACAACGCGTGGTTGCATCACAACGCGTCGTTTGCGCTGAACATGCGCGGCGATTTTGTCGGGATGTACCGGCACACCGCCGAAACGGCGCGTCTTCTGCCCGGCAATCCGCTGATGCAAAATTCAACCTCGCCGCCGCGCAATTGCGCGCGGGCGACTTCGAGCACGGCTGGAAGCAATACGAATGGCACGATGCATTGCCGGAGAACCACGATCTCGTTCGGCCCGATTACCCGCAATGGCAAGGCGAGCCGGTGAAGGGCAGCCGGTTTCTGCTCGTCGGCGAACAGGGTCTGGGCGATCAGATCCAGTTTCTGCGGATGGCGGACTGGCTGCACCGGCGCGGCACCACGGTCGACGTTTGGGTCCTGCCTGCACTCGGCGATATCGCGTACGGCGCGGCGGGCGTGTATGCGGCATGGACCATCCTGCCGCCCGGTCCCTACGATTACTGGTGCAGGATGTTCAGAATGCCCGCGCGTATGAATCTGATGCTGCCGATGTTGCCGCTGTCGTCGTCTTATCTAGCTGCGCCGCCAACTGTGCGGGAGCGCTGGAATGGAAGGCTCGAAGCGCTTGCATCGTCGTGTTCGAGCGTGTCTTCAGGCCCGTCCTCACACGGCGCGAAAAACAAGCGTGTCGGCATTGTGTGGACCGGTAACCCGGCATATAGCCTCGATCGTTATCGTTCGATTCCGCTCGAGGCGCGGCGGCCGCTGCTGCAACAAAGCGGCATCGACTGGTTTTCGCTGCAAAGGGTGATGCCGAACACGAAGCGCATGCGCTCGCCGACGTGAGCATGAGCACGCGCTTGAGCATCAACATGCTCGGGCCGGAGATTCACAACTTCAGCGACACGCTCGCGATCATTCAGTCGCTCGATCTCGTGATTTCCGTCGACACTGCCGTCGCGCATCTTGCCGGCGCGTGCGGCACGCCGGTGTGGATTCTCGTGCCTACACGTTCACGGACTGGCGCTGGATGGAGGATCGTGAAGATAGCCCGTGGTATCCGTCGGCGCGTCTTTTCAGACAGCGCAAACTGGGCAACTAGGAGGCCGTGCTCGCCGATGTGGTCAACGCGCTGCGCGCCGCATGAACAAGGGGCGTGCCGATTGCACGCCCCTTGTTCACATTTTCAGTACGACACACGCTTATTTCTTGCCCATCAGCGTATCCATCGTCTCGCCGCGCACGATGATCTCCGTGCGGCGATTCAGCGCGCGGCCTTCGGGCGTGTCGTTGCTCGCGACCGGATTGTTGTACGCGTTGCCCTTGGTGCGAATACGCTCGGTCGTCACGCCACGCGAGACCAGCGCATAACCCACGGCCACCGCTCGTGCTTCCGACAGATGCTGGTTGTAGTCGAGCGTGCCGATGTTGTCCGTATAGCCTTCGACGAGCACCGGCTTCGCGCTGCGCTTGAGCAGCACGGCCGAACGGTTGAGCACGCCATTGGCGTCGCTGCGAATCTCGGACTTGCCGAAATTGAACAGCGCCGTTTCGGGCAGGTTGACGGCAACGCCGTCGGCGGTCGGCGAGACTTCAATGCCCACGGCCTTGTTCAACGAAGTTTCCGTATCGCAATTCAGCGTCGACGCGCAGCCGGTCACGAACAGAACGGTCATTGCGCAAACCATCGCGCGCAAACAGGTTTTCATCTTTTTTCTCCCACTCTCTATGTTTGACCCATCAAGGAAGTCCGCTCAATCCGCGTAATCCGCTTTCGGAGCTTCGGAACTGCCGTCTTTGCGAAAAGCACGGAGTTTTTATTGTGTCGAGTTGTGACGGGAGAATCAGAACTGTCTGAAATCGGGCGCTCGCGTGAACTAGGTCAATTGACTTCTGTTTTTACCGGAATCCGCCGACATAAGTACGCGTCGGCCTGAAAGGTAATCCGACAGGTGCGCCGCTATAATCCGACACCATGTCCATTCGTTTCGATGCCTGCGACGCCCATTGGCGCATCGCGCCCCGTCCCGGCCTGAGCGCCGCGCAAAAAGACTGGCTCACGCGCGGCGGGTCGCTCACCGCGCACCTGCGCACGCTTGGCGTGGTGACGGTTCGCGTCACGCGTGAAAGCGTGGCGTTGCCTTGGTCCGACGAGTACGCTGCGCTAGCGCTTTCTTCGCGCTCGCCGGTGTGGGTGCGCGAAGTGGTGTTGTCCGTGGACGGCGTGCCTTTCGTCGCCGCACACAGCGTCGCGCCGCTCGCGGCGAGCGTCGGCGTGTGGCAGGCGATGCGCCGTTTGCGTACGCATCCGCTTGCCGAGCTGCTGTATAGCGACAGCAGCGTGTCGCGCGCGGCGCTCGTGAGCCGTCGGCTGACGGCACGGCATCCGCTTTATGCATTGGTTCGACGTGAGATTGAAGGCGTGCCGTCGCACGCGCTCGTCGCGCGCCGCTCGGTGTTCGAGCGCTACGGCGCTCCACTGATGGTGACCGAATGCATGCTGCCCACGCTGTGGGCGCGTCTTGCTTCGACGAACGATTTCACCGCCGACACCTCGCCTCCGCGCACACGCAAACACGGGCGGCCACTCGATCACACCGCATCGCGTGCGCACACCGCGGCGCGTGCGCCACACGACTGGAGCTGCTGATGCTGCGCGGCTTTCCACCCGTCGTCGCGGCGGACACACACACGCTCATTCTCGGCAGCTTTCCCGGCGAAGCGTCGCTCGCCGCGACCCAGTACTACGCGCATCCGCGTAACCAGTTCTGGCGGCTGCTTGGCGAAGTGATCGGCGAGCCGCTTGCCGGCCTTGCCTACGAAGAGCGCTTGCGCCGCGTGCTCGCACACGGCATCGGCGTGTGGGATGTGCTTGCCGCGTGCACGCGCGAGGACAGTCTCGATGTCGCGATTCGCAACGCGCGTCCCAACGATTTCGCGACGCTACGTGAGCACGCGCCGCACCTAGCCAAGGTCTGCTTCAACGGCAAGACGGCGGGCCACTTTGCGCCGGTGATCGGCGAAGCAAGCTACGTCACCCTCGTATTGCCTTCGTCGAGTCCGGCGAATGCTATGCTCTCGTTCGAGCAAAAATTGCGCCTGTGGCGCGACATTCTCACATGACGAAACTGATCAGGCGCGCTTCCGCCGAAACACGCTTTCCGCAACCAGGACGCGCAAGGCGTCGGCGGAAAACGGAAAGCCACGCGCAGCAACAAGCCCCTGTCGCAAGACGACGATCTGCACGCGCGCCGCAAATCGAAGCGCCGCGCAAGCCGCGTTTTGCGCCCGTCACGTTTCGGAAGAGGGCGGCGTGCGCTTCCTGCACTTCGGCACGGAATGGGTGCAGGGCGCGATGTGTCTGCGCAAGCAGGATCACATCGAACTCGAATACGCGCAGCAGATGATGGCGTGGCTGCTCTTCATCGAAACGCCTGAACGTATTGTTCAGCTCGGTCTCGGCGCGGCTGCGCTCACCAAGTTCGCGCACCGCTTCCTGAAGCGCGCGAAGGTTGAGGCGGTGGAAGTGAACCCGGCCGTGGTGGTGGCCGCGCGCACGATGTTCGAGTTGCCGCACGACGACGCGCGTCTGACCGTGCACGAAACCGACGCGTGGGACTTCGTCAACGACCGCGCGAATCACGGCACGATCGGCGCGCTGCAGATCGACGTGTACGACGCCACGACGCGCGGCCCGGTGCTCGACAGCGTGAGTTTCTATCGCGCGGTGCGCGCGTGCCTAACCGACGCGGGCGTGGTCACGGTCAATCTGTTCGGCGATCATCTGCTCGTGCGCAACATGAAGCGCCTGAAGGAAGCGTTCGACGGCCGCGTCGTCGCGCTGCCGGAAGTGCACGACGGCAACCGCATTGCATCGCATTCTCAGGTCCGGCGCTGCAGGAGCGCGCGAAGCTGATCGAAACGCAGCTCGGTCTGCCGGCGCGCAGCTGGATTAAGGGCTTGCAGGAGTCGACCGGACAGAACGGCGAGTCGTTCTCGATCTGATCGTTCGTCGAGCGGACGCGCGGTCGGATCGATTTAGTTCGGTCCGCTGCGGTCCACATAGCGGCCTAAACCGCGGTCCGATAGGCCCGAATGGTGGGCCGCCTAGGCCAACGCCGTTGCGTCCACGTGACGCTTCCTTTTCCCGATGCACGCCGCATCGAGTCAGCCCCTCCTCATTGCGTCGCCATCCGGCAAGCAGCCAGACTCACACACGCAGGCCGACCCGCACCGCAATGAGCACGGGCGACCGGCACCGCGTCCGCCGAGGTCTATTAGAGCCTCGCCAACCGCGCTCATCCGCGCCCCCACATGCACCAGAATGCGCACCCGAAAAGCGCTGTGCGCCTCTGTTCCACCCTGCTTGACCGCGCGTTTGCAACTCCTATACTCTTTCGAAGTTTTCGGGGTGCCCGTGGGCACCTGCGGGGCGGCCGTCGGCAGGGCGCCCCCTGCTGCGGGTTGCACCACCCGTCACTCACGGGACAACAATTCAATAAAAGGGAAGAGGAGACGTCATGGCTCAAGACGCCGACGCAAACAAGGCCAGCAAGCACTGGCTGTGGTTGCTGCTGTTGCCTTGGATCGCCATGATCTGGGTGCCGTCGTACAACAAGGTTGAACCGCAACTGTTCGATTTTCCGTTTTCTACTGGTACCAGCTCCTCTGGGTGCTGATCAGCGCGGCCATCACGGCGCTCGTGTACTTCAAGACCAAGACTCGCCCCACGGGCCGCTCGCAAGGGGGCGCACGATAATGAACGCCACCGCAACTTTCGTATTCGTTCTGTTTTTCATCGGCGTCACGATTCTCGGCTTCATCGCGGCCCACTGGCGGCGCGGCGATCTGGCCCATCTGGAAGGGTGGGGTCTCGGCGGACGGTGCTTCGGCACCATCGTCACGTGGTTCCTGCTGGGCGGCGACCTGTGCACGGCTTACACGTTCATCGCCGTGCCGGCGCTGGTATTCGGTGGGGGCGCAACGGGTTTCTTCGCGCTGCCGTACTCGATCCTGATCTATCCGTTCGCGTTCGTCGTGTTCCCGAAACTGTGGAGTATCGCGAAACGTCAGGGCTACGTGACGTCGGCGGACTTCGTGTCGGCACGCTATGGTAGCCGTATGCTCGCTCTCGCGATCGCCGTGACCGGCATCGTCGCGACGATGCCGTACATCGCGCTGCAACTCGTCGGTATCGAAGTGGTGATCGGCGCGCTCGGTTTCGACACGAAGGGCTTTGTCGGCGACCTGCCGTTCATCATCGCGTTCGCGATTCTCGCGGCATACACGTGTCGGGTCTGCGCGCACCGGCATGATCGCCGTGGTGAAGGACATCCTGATCTACATCACGATCTTCGCCGCGATCATCGTGATTCCGCCGCAACTGGGCGGCTTCGCGCACATCTTCGGCGTCGTGCCGCCGGCCAAGCTGCTCTTGAAAGTGCCGAACGTATCGAGCCTGAACGGCTATAGCGCCTACGCCACGCTCGTGGTGGGTTCGGCGCTTGCGCTCTTCCTGTATCCACACTCGATCACGGCGGTGCTGTCGTCGAAATCGGGTAACACGATCCGCTGCAACATGGCAATGCTGCCGGCCTACTCGCTGGTGCTCGGCTTCATAGCGCTGGCTTCGGGCGTGAAGGACATGCCGGAATTCGCCCCGTACTTCAAGGCGTTCGGTTCGAACTTCGCCGTGCCGGTGCTGTTCCTGTACTTCTTCCCGTCGTGGTTCGTCGGCGTGGCGTTCGCGGTGATCGGCATTGGCGCGCTGGTGCCTGCGGCGATCATGTCGATTGCGGCTGCGAACCTGTACACGCGCAACATCCATAAGGAGTTCGTCAATCGCAACATGACGCACGAGCAGGAAACCAACGTCGCGAAGCTGGTTTCGCTGATCGTCAAGGTCGGCGCCGTGGCGTTCACGCCGTGGCGTTCATTCTGGGTCTGCCGCTCACTCACACTTATGTGAATCCAGTTGCAGCTCCTCGGCGGTATCTGGATCGTCCAGACGCTGCCGGCCATCGTGCTGGGTCTCTCACGCGCGTGCTCGACTACCGTGGCCTGCTGATCGGCTGGGCAATCGGCATCGCCACCGGCACATGGATGGCGATTTTGCTGAAGCTCGCCGGTTCGATCTTCGTGATTCACCTGTTAGGCATGGCGATTCCGGGTTATGCGGCGGTGTGGTCGCTGATCGTGAACCTAGTGGTGTCGGTAGTGGTAAGCCTGCTCGTGCGCATGACCGGCATGCAGCGCGCCGAAGACCGCACGCGTCCGGAAGACTATCTGGATGCCGTTGAAAGCTGATCGAAGCATCCGGGCACGCTGACAAAGCGGATGCCCGATCAAAAGACGCCCGCCAGTGAGAGTTGGCGGGCATTTGGCTTTTATGGGCAGACTAAGGCAGGATAGAGGCACTGCCCTTTGATGCGTTCCACGCGCCGCCATGGCTTCTACCGATTCGCATACCGTGATCGTTCACCGCTCGGCCTTGAGCCGGATGATCCGAGCGGGTCACGTCGCCGTATTACCGCTACCGGCACGCCAAGGTGCTGCACAGCCTGCGCGTCGGTCTGGCGATGCTCGTGTCGATACTCGCGACCACCGGCATCGACATTCCGCACGGCATCTGGTCGTCCGTCACAATGCTGGTGGTGATCGGCGGGTTGCTGCTGATCGTGCTGCAGAGTTTTAACGGCTCGTTGCCCCTCACGTATGTGCTGATGTCGATCGTCGCGGGCATCTGCGCGTGGTTCGCGATCGGTTCGTTGGGTTATATCGGCCTGCTCACGGCCATCACGATGTGCATCGTCGCCGGCCACGGTGACAACCTGATCGACGTCGGCCTGTAGCGCACACTGAACGTGCTGATCGGTATCGTGATCGCGCTGGCGTTTTCGTTCGCGCTGCCGCTGCACGCCACCTATTCGTGGCGCTATGGACTCGCCACCAATCTGCGCGAATGCGCGCGCATCTACACGCGGATGATTCAGGGCGAGACGCTAAGCGACGAAGAACAGGTACAGCGCTTTCTCGCGATCAACAAGCGGCTCGTGCAATTGCGCTCGCTGATGCCTTCGGTTGCAAAGGAAATCGACGTGCCGCAAGCCCGCCTGGAAGAGATCCAGCGGCTGCACCGCTCGGTGCTGAGCGCGCTCGAGCTGCTGGCGAACGGGCCGCTGATGCGCGCGGACGCCGACGAGCGTCTCGCCTACGCACGCGAATGCGGCGTTCAGGTGAGAGTAGTGCGCGGCCTTCTGATGGCGATGGCGCGCGCATTGCGTTTTGGCGGCGCGACGCAATTCGGTATTCCGGTGGAGTCGCTGCTCGCTGAAGCGAATGGCGAGGAAGCGGCGCGCAAGCTGCCGCCCGATCTGCAGGGGCCGTACTGGGTCGGTCAGCTTGCGGAGCAGGTGGACCGACTGCGCGAACTGTTGCTCGAAATCGAGCCGAATTGGAACATCGAAAACCATGCGCGGAACTTCGTGAAGACGTAAGAGCGTAGACTACCGCGCACGGTCAGCACAAGATGCGTGCTCAGACTTGCGGCGGCAGCGTCACCATCACCATCCACATGATGCCGAGGCGGTCTACGGCCATACCGAAACCTTTGCTCCAGAAGGTTTCGCCCCACGGCATCACCACCTGGCCGCCGTCGGCGAGTGCGTTGAAATACTGCTGCGCTTTCGCTGCGTCTTCCACCGTCAGCGACAGGCTTAAGCCACCCGGCGCGGGCGCTCCGCCTTCGTCGCAATTGCCGTCCGATGCCATCCACTGACTCGACCAGAGCTGGATGTTGGCGGCGTGCATGATCTTCTCTTCGGCACCAAGCCGCGGCGCGTGCTGCGCATCGGGCGGCGCTTCCTTGAGGCGCATCATGAAAGTGACTTCGGCGTCGAGCTTCTCACGGTAATACGTGAGCGCTTCTTCGCACCGGCCGTTGAAAAATACGTAAGGCTAAGCTGCATGATCGTCTCCCGGAAATGTAGATGGGCGCAGCGGCGGCGTGCTCGTTCAAGCGGTTGACAAGGCAGAGGCCAGTGCGCATGGAGACGATTGTAGTCGCCGGTATGAGGGGCAATTGTTACTATCTGTCGTAGTGCGCGAACGCACTACGGGCTCCCGTAAGAGAACCGAGGCGTAAACGAAACGTGGCCCTGAACCTGCCCGGTTCAGGGCCACGCATTCAAGCTAAAGCTGCTCGCGGTCAGCGCTCAAAAAACACAGTTTTAACGCAGCGCTTCGATCAGCTTTTCGAGCTTGACGGCGTCGGCGGCAAATGCGCGGATGCCTTCGGCGAGCTTTTCCGTTGCCATCGCTTCGTCGTTCACGAGGAAACGGAACGAGGATTCGTCGACCGGCACGCGTTCGATGTCCGCGTCTTTCGAGCTTTCCGGCGACAGCTTGCGTTCCACCTTCTCGGTGCTCTCGTGCAGCTTCTGCAGCAGATCCGGGCTGATGGTCAGCAGATCGCAGCCGGCGAGTTCGAGAATCTGGCTCGTGGTGCGGAAGCTCGCGCCCATCACCTCGGTCTTGTAGCCGAACTTCTTGTAGTATGCGTAGATGCGGCGCACCGACTTCACGCCCGGATCGTTCGCGCCGCCGTCTTTCGCTTCGTCCCATGCGCTGCCGGCGTTCTTCTTGTACCAGTCGTAGATGCGGCCGACGAACGGCGAGATGAGTTGCGCGCCCGCTTCGGCGCAGGCTGCGGCCTGCGCGAGCGAGAACAGCAGCGTCATGTTGCAATGGATGCCTTCCTTCTGCAGCACTTCGGCGGCGCGGATGCCTTCCCACGTGGACGCGAGCTTGATCAGCACGCGGTCGCGGGCGATGCCGTGGTCCTTGTACAGTTCGATCAGTTCGCGGCCCTTGGCGATGGAGCCTTCGGTGTCGAACGAGAGGCGCGCGTCGACTTCCGTCGAGACGCGGCCCGGAATGATCTTGAGAATTTCTGTGCCGAAAGCAATCAGCAACTGGTCGATGATCGCGCCAACCGGCTTCGACGCGTGCGCCTTCACGGTCTTTTCGAGCAAGGGCTTGTAGTCGTCTTTCCGCACCGCTTTCAGAATGAGCGACGGGTTGGTGGTCGCGTCTTGCGGCTTGTACTGGGCAAGCTGCTGGAAGTCGCCGGTATCGGCCACGACGGTGGTGAACTGCTTGAGTTGATCGAGTACGGTTGTCATGTTCGAGCCTTCAGGGCGCATGCGCGCCGTGGTTCAGGAGAATGAGGTCGCCACCGAAAAACAGACCGGCGGCCGCGGGTCACGCTGCAGCGCTTCCCGTCATGATGCCGGGGCAGTTTGACGCAAAGCGCTGCCGAATGCTTCTATTCTATGGCGGATCGCCTGATGCAGTATTGACACTTGCCATCGGCGATCCGTTCAAACTGCGCGCAGATGGTCACTTCGTGGCCGGTCTGGCGGCGTTCGGCTAAATGGCTGGCGGTATTGGCCGCCTCTCGTGCCGCCGACGCTTTCACCGGCGGCGCACGGCCAGCACGCCCGTCACCAGTCCCCAGAATGCGGAGCCGATGGACAGCAGCGTCAGGCCCGAGGCCGTCACCATGAACGTGACGAGCGCGGCTTCCCGCTGCTCCACGTCGTGCATCGCGTTCGCGAGTCCGTTCATGATCGTGTCGAACCAGCCGGTCAACCCGACCAGCGTAAGCAGCACCGCGCAGACGACGAACGCGCCGATCGCCTCCGCGTACGCAACGTGCTGCAAAGACGAAACGAGGAGCGCGGTGCCGGGCGTCGACCATGCAATGACGATCGGCGCGCGAAAACGCAGCGACAGGCCGATGGTGCACGCGGCCATGCCGATCGACAGGGCCCAGATCCACGAAGAAATCTGCGCGTCGATGAGGTGTGCGGCTTGGCCGGCCTGAAACATCAGCACGAGCGAACTGGTGTAGCCCGTCATCATCGCGACGACGCCCGAGACGATGGCGGGAGCGAAGGTGTCGGCGAACGGTTTGAGCGGCCCGGTGTGCGTGGTGGCGGTGGACAATTCGGGCGTAGAGGACGGACTCATGCAAAGACTTTCTTGTAGTTGAAGTAAAAACGCGAACGGCCTACTTGCTCTGCACGCGCATGGCGGTTTCGAGTCCGGCGAGCGTGAGCGGTACATGCGATGGCCGAGCACTTCGCGGATTGCGCTCACCGACTGCCGGTACGCCCACAGCCCTCCGGTTCGGGATTGAGCCATGCGTGGTGCGGGAAATGGTCGGGGAGACGGCGCAGCCAAACCGCGCCAGCTTCGGCGTTGTTGTATTCGACGGAGCCGCCCGGCTACAACACTTCGTACGGGCTCATGGTCGCGTCGCCGACGAAGATCAGCTTGTAGTCGGGCGTGAATTTGTGGAGCACGTCCCACGTCGGCATGCGTTCCGCATGGCGACGGTTGTTTTTCACAGGAGGTCGTACACGCAGTTGTGGAAATAGTAGAATTCGCGGCGGAGAAAAACTCTTCGGTGCGCTTGATGTGGTCGTCCATCGAACCGCCCACGTTGAGCAGCATCAGCACCTTCACCTTGTTGTGGCGCTCGGGCACCATCTTCAGGTCGAGCCAGCCGGCGTTAGCGGCCGTGCTGCGGATCGTGTCGGGCAGATCGAGCTCTTCCGCCGCGCCTTCGCGCGCGAAGCGGCGCAGCGTGACCTTGATGTTGCGCGTGCCGATTTCCACCTGGTCGTCGTAATCGCGATAGGCGCGCGCTTCCCACACTTTCACCGCGGTGCGGTTGCCGCCCGAAATTCCTTCACCGACATGGGAAGTTTCGCAGCGCGCAGCGAGTAAAAGAAATCGATCAGCATGCGGTTTTTTCCCCGGCGGCGGGCGCCCTGCGTGTGTGCATGCGCGGGCGCGCCATGGCCGTCCTGACGGTTGACGATGGACTTGGCGGTTGTTGCGGTTCATGAAAATGAGCCGCTCGAACAGGCTCACGTCCTGTTCGTTTTTCAGAAGCGCGCCGTGCAGCGGCGGGATGATCTGCTTCTGGTCGGACGAGCGCAGCGCTTCGGGCGCTCGGCGAGCAGCAGCTTCAGCCAGTCGAGCAGTTCCGACGTGGGCGGCTTCTTCAGGCCCGCGACGTTACGCAGCTCGAAGAAGTTCTGCATGGCGGCCGCGAGCAGCTCATTCTTGATGCCCGGATAGTGCACTTCGACGATCTGCTGCATCGTCACCGGATCGGGGAATTTGATGTAGTGGAAAAAACAGCGGCGCAGGAACGCGTCCGGCAGTTCTTTCTCGTTGTTCGACGTGATGATGACGAGCGGGCGCTGCTTCGCGCGGATCAACTCGCGGGTTTCGTACACGTAGAACTCCATGCGGTCGAGTTTGCGCAGCAGGTCGTTTGGGAATTCGATCTCGTCGATCAGCAGCACCGTTTGCTGATCCGACTCGAACGCCTGCCACAGCACGCCTTTCACGATGTAGTTGCGGATGTCCTTCACGCGCTCGTCGCCGAGCTGCGAGTCGCGCAGACGCGAAACCGCGTCGTATTCGTACAGCCCCTAGGCCTTGGTGGTGGACTTGATGTGCCACTGCAAAAGCGGCATGCCGAGCGCGGCCGCGACTTCTTCGGCGAGCATCGTCTTGCCAGTGCCGGGTTCACCCTTGATGAGCAGCGGGCGCTTGAGCGTCATCGCGGCGTTGACCGCGAGCTTGAGGTCGTCGGTGGCGACGTATTGCGATGAGCCTTCGAAACGCATGGCAAAATGCCCTTGTTCTGGAAAAATCCAGTATAAGTCAGAATAAGTCAGAAGCCCTGTTGGCCTGAAACGGGCTCGCGTATGATGTCATCCGCGATGTCGCAGTGCGCAACGGGTTCGCGTGCGGCGACCGTCGGAGAGCGCTGCTTGCCTTTGCGCAACGCCCGGCGCACTGGGTGCGGCGCAGCATTTTTCGCCCTTGGCGATGCCGTGAAATGCGGCCGGCGCTAACACCCCCTCTGTGGACATTCTGCGCGGCGTCGCGGTATAATTAGCTTGATTTTTTGGCCGCGTGGTTACCCTACAAGAAGAACGGCGCGGGCTGTCGCCTGTTCTGGCACCCGTTTCCTCTCAAGCTAGGTTACATGCTATGAATAAATTCGTTGGCAAAAACGTCGTGATCGCTGCGTTGTCGGTGCTCGCGGGCTACACGGCCGGTGCGCAGGCAGCGGATGTCGTCGGCAACGCGAAGGCGGGCCAGGGCAAGGTCGCGATGTGTATTGGCTGCCACGGCATTCCTGAATATCGTACGGTTTACCCTGAGGTGTATCGCGTGCCCATGCTGGGCGGCCAGAATCAGCAATACCTCGAAAACGCGTTGCATGGCTACAAGGGCGATCGCCACTTCGAAACCATGCATGCCATCACCGCTTCGCTGTCCGATCAAGACATCGCCGACATCGCTGCCTACTACGCGGCGCAAAATTCCTCTTCGAAAAGCAATCCCGACAAGTGATCGGCTGCGGTTATCCATCCAGTCACTTTGCTAATAATTCCGCGGGATAGGGGAATTCATGAATAAGCCCCAACAGGCACTCCACACGGTGTTCAAGGCTGCATGCGCGTCGGCGGCAGTGATCGGTTTGGCTGCAGCGAACCTCGCGCACGCCGCCGACGCCGGCAACGGCAAGGTGCTGGCTGAAAGCCACAACTGCGCGGCCTGCCATGGCCCGAACCTGAACAAGCCGGTGAGCCCGGAATATCCGAAGCTCGCGGGTCAGCATGCGGATTACATCTATTGGGCGCTGCGCCAGTATCAGATGGGCAACGGCAATCCGCACCTCGGCCGCAACAACGCGATCATGCAGGCGCAGGTGCAAAGCCTCTCGCAAAGCGACATGAAAGACATCGCCGCTTACGTCGAATCGCTGAACGGCGATCTGGTGCAGAAGAAGTAAGCGTATATCGTCGATCCGGCTTTAAATGAAAAAAACACCCAGCTCTGGCGGGGTGTTTGCTTTTGGGCGGTTGATTTCGCGGCTGCCGTTGCTCGTGCCGGAGCGGAGCGGGCCAAGCCGGCGCGGCGCTCAGTCGCGCGTGGCGCGCCGCTCGATACGCTGCAGGCAGGCGTCAGTATCGGGCGGCGTGCCGGTGCGCTGCGCTTCCCAGATCGTTTCGCCAAGACATTCCATGATCGCGTGCTGCGCGTCGTGCGTCGAGCCGAGACGCGCCGCAAGCCGCTCGTGCGCCGCGCGGATGCCCGGTGGTTGGTCGATCAACAACTGCTCGGAGATCGCGAGATGCATCGACAGATGCAGGAACGGGTTGGTCTGGCCGCGCTCGGGCGAATAGTCCTGCGCCTGCGCCGCATCTTTGTCGGCGAGGTCGGCGTGATACTCGGGATGTTCGACGATCCAGTCGACGGCGATGGCCTCGAGCGGCGTCAGAATCTCGCCCTTGCGCTGCTTGCGCCAGGTGTCGGTGAAAAATTGGCGAACTTCGTCGCGGCTGGGATTGAACATCGTGGGACCGGTGTTGTTAGTGTGGGTGCGCTGACTAGCGTGCGCTGCAAGGCAGAAACACTGCAAAATATCATTTTACGCCTCGGTGCGTGCGTTCGCTGGCGGCCTCCGATCGCATGAAAGGTGCGTTTCTCCGCGTAAGCGCGCGTTCAAAGATCGGGCGGCGGCGTTTTAGGTTTGTACTCGCACAACGGCTCGATCGTGCAGTGCCAGCATTCCGGGCGGCGCGCCTTGCACACATACCGGCCATGGAGAATCAGCCAGTGGTGCGCGTCCTGAAGGAACTCACGCGGTGTGAACTTCTCGAGCGCGGCTTCGACCGCGCGCACGTCCTTGCCGGGCGCAAGGCCCGTTCGATTCGCAACCCGAAAGATGTGCGTATCCACCGCGATGGTCGGATGACCGAACGCCGTGTTCAGAATCACGTTTGCCGTTTTCCGTCCGACACCGGGCAGACTCTCCAGCGCCTCACGATCCTCGGGCACCTCGCCGCCGTACTGGTCGAGCAGAATGCGGCACGTGGCGATCACGTTCTTCGCCTTCGTGCGATAGAGCCCGATCGTCTTGATGTAGCCGGTCACGCCTTCTTCGCCGAGATCGAACACTTTCTGCGTTGTGTTGGCGACCGGAAACATCTTGCGCATCGCCTTGTTCACGGACACATCCGTGGCCTGCGCCGACAGCAGCACGGCGATCAGCAGTTCGAACGGCGTAGTGTATTCGAGCTCGGTCGTGGGATGCGGGTTGAGGCTCTGGAGCGTTTCGTAGATGGAGCGGCGTTTGTTCGCGTTCATGTGGAGCTTGCCTGTTCCATGTGCAGGTACGGTTAGCGTGCGCGCGCGATGTAGCCTGAAGCGATGTAGCCTGAAAATAGGCTAGCGCTTGACGAACGGCGTATCGGAATCCGTCGCCAGACCGAGCCGGCGACAGCGCGCTTCGGCGGCGTCGATCTGCGCCTGGACGTCGGCGCTGACGTGGTCCGTGTTCAGCGGACCTTGTCCCTTTGCTGCCAGCTCTTCCTTCTTCTTGCGCGCGCGTTCGAGTACGGCCTGAATGATCGCGCGTTTCTTCGCTTCGGCGTCGTCCGCGGCGGGCGCTGACGTGGCCTGTGCTTCATTGCTTGCGCTGGCAACGGTATCGGTGGAATGCGCTGTCGCACTGCCGGCTCGCCGCTCTGCAGCACGCGCCTCCGTGGCTTCGCGTTCGCGCGCAAGGCGCGCTTCGCGGCGATCGTGCCGCTCGCGTGCCGCGTCCGCTTCGCTCTGGCTCCACGCGTCCCAACCGGTTGCATTGCCGGTGACGGATGGCATCGAAATGCAGTCGACCGGACACGGCGGCACGCACAGATCGCAGCCCGTGCAGCGCTCGGCGATAACCGTGTGCATCTGTTTCGGTGCGCCAACTATTGCATCGACGGGACACGCCTGCATACACAACGTACAGCCGATGCAAACGTGTTCGTCTATAACCGCCACCGGACGCGGCCGTTCCACGCCGTTGGCGGAATTGAGCGGAATCACCGGCTTGCCGAGCACGGCCGCAAGACGCGCGATGCCTTCGGCGCCGCCGGGTGGGCACTGGTTGTAGTTGGCCTCGCCGTTGGCAACGGCCTCGGCATAGGGACGACATGCGGGGTAACCGCACTTCGTGCATTGAGTCTGGGGAAGCAGATCTTCGAGGCGATCTGCGAGTGTTTTATTGTCTGTCACGGTCACGACGCGGGGGCTAGCTTGCCGCCGAACTGCTTGAACTAAATAGCACATTATCGCCGATTTCCCCAATTGCCATACGCAATCCATGTGCCATAATCAAAACGCTTTTTCGAAAGACCGCAGAAGGGTGTCCCCCAACCATGGCGCGTCCGTTCAACGCTGTCGGTGTTGGCCGAGGAGAGGCCGGCGGCGCGATCCGGATAACGCGGCTCACGAAGACGATGTCACCATGAATCAGCCGAAAACCAAAAGAGATCCTGAAGGCACGAGGCGCCGCATTCTGCTTGCGGCGGCCGAGGAGTTTGCAAATGGTGGGCTATTCGGCGCGCGCGTCGATCAGATTGCCCGCCGAGCGGAAACCAATGAACGCATGCTCTATTACTACTTCGGTAGCAAAGAGCAGCTTTTCACGGCAGTGCTCGAGCACGCGTTCAGCGCGCTCAACGAAGCGGAACGCACGCTCGAATTGAACGGTATCGCGCCCGTCGAGGCGGTCACACGTCTAGCGCATCTTGTCTGGGATTACTACCGCGATCATCCGGAGCTGCTGCGTCTCATCAACAACGAGAATCTGCATGAAGCTCGCTACATGCAGAAGTCGACGCGCATCCGCGAAATGATCTCGCCGATTGTCTCTACGCTCGGCAGCATTCTCGAACGCGGTCAGCGCGCAGGGCTGTTTCGCACCAACATCGACCCGCTGCGTTTTTACGTAACGCTCTCGGGCATGGGCTACTACATCGTGTCGAACCGCTTCACGCTCGAAGCCACGCTCGGCCGCGATTTCAGCCGCGCGGGCGAACGCAGCGAAGTCATCCAGATGAACACCGAGCTGCTGCTCGCTTATCTGCTGCGAAAGTAGTCGAACCACGCGCTGCAAAAACAACGGCCTCCGAAGAGGCCGTTGTGGTGGCTTGCGCGCAAGCGCAGCTTAAGCTTCCGCTTTTTCCTTCACCACCTTCGGCGCCTTGTTGTGCTCGAGGATGAAGTTGCGCAACTGCGGATAGATGATGGTGCGCCAGCGGCAGCCGGAGAAAATGCCGTAGTGGCCGCACTTTCCGCCGTGAAGTGACGCTTGTCTTTCGCGGGAATGCCGGTGCACAGATCTTGCGCGGCATACGTCTGACCGTCGCCGGAAATGTCGTCCAGCTCGCCTTCGATCGTGAAGAGGGCGGTGGTCTTGATGTCCTGCGTGCGCACGCGCTCGCAGGACACGTCCCATGTGCCTTCGGCCAGACAGAAATCCAGGAACACCACGTGGATGGTTTCGAGGTAATAGTCGGCGTCCATGTCGAGCACGGCGTTGTACTCGTCGTAGAAGCGGCGATGCGCTTCCGCGTCGTCTTCGTCGCCGCGCAGGAGGCTCTGGTAGTAATCCCAGTGCGACGCCGCATGACGCTCGGGATTCATCGCAACGAAGCCGGTGTGTTGCAAGAAGCCCGGATAAACCTTGCGGTCCATGCCCGGATAGTTCGGTGGCACCGTGAAGATCACGTTGTTCTCGAACCATTCGTACGAGTGCTGCGTGACGAGCGAATTGACCGACGTGGGGCTCTTACGCGCGTCGATCCAGTTGGTGATATATAGACCTTGTGGTCCTGCAGCAGCGTGGCGTGGTGGCCGGGGACAACGGTGTGCACACCAGCACCACCGGCTCGTCTTTCAGTTGGGTTACGGCGTCGCTGTCGTCGGCGAAACGCTTGAAGAGCGCATCAGGCGGCAGAACCGGCTTTTCAATGATGGTCTGCTCGACGATCGGGATGTTGTGGCCATCCTTCACGATCTGGTACGATTGAACTCGGGCTTTTCGTAATCCTTACCCAGCCGGTAGAGCAGTTCATAGCCGGCGGACAGGCGGCGTGGTACCCGGCACGTAGGCCAGAGGACTGGCGGGATTGGCGAAAGATTTCGAGGTAGCCTAGGCCCAAGCAGTGAGCGGGCTCAGCAGAGCCCGTTGAAATTCGTGCAGTTGGTAGAGCATGGGTGCTCCGTTTTTAAGCGGTTCGCAAGGGTCTCAGCAAACACACGTGTGGCGTTGCGTCAGGCCATATTGGTTGTAGGCACGTTGATTTTCGGCCAACAGTCTGATCGATCATATCGAACAAAGCTTATTTGTGCAATGGAGTAATTTACGTGCGGTTAGCACGAAACCGCCATTAAATCATGCTATTGGCGATGCTGCTGCGCCGCTATCCGGAGCTGCCGCAGCCTCAAGCTCCGCCTCGTTGCTGCCGTTATGGGGCGGCTGTCCCGTGGCCTCCGCCATCGCCTGCTCGTGTTTCATCAGATTCAGCCCAGTGTGCACCAGCGCAACGTGTGAAAACGCCTGCGGGAAGTTGCCGACCTGACGCCCCGCGGCAGAATCGTATTCCTCGGCGAGGAGGCCAACGTCGTTGCACAGCGCAAGCAGCCGCTCGTACATGGCGATGGCCTCGTCGAAACGTTTCTGCATCGCGAGGCTGTCGACCATCCAGAACGAGCACGCAAGGAAAGTGCCTTCCCCGGGCGGCAGGCCGTCGTCGAATTCCGTGGTGCGGTAGCGCAGGACGAAACAGTCGTGCATCAGATCGCGTTCGATCGCGGCCACGGTACCCACCACGTGCGGATCTTCGGGCGGCAGGAAGCCAACCATCGGCAACAGCAGCACGCTCGCGTCGAGCTGATCGCTGCCGTACGACTGCGCAAACGCATTGAGTTGCGGATTCCACGCCTTTTCGCAGACCTCGGCGTGGATTTTGTCGCGCGTGGCGCGCCAACTGTCGAGCGGGCCTTCGAGCTGGAACAGTTCCGCCGACTGGATCGCGCGGTCGTATGCGACCCACGCCATGATCTTGGAAAACGTGAAGTGCTGGCGGCCGCCGCGCGTTTCCCAGATGCCTTCGTCGGGCTCCTGCCAAATCGTGTCCAGATGCTTGAGCAGCGCGCGCTGCACGTTCCACGCGGTGTCGTCCGCCTGCAGGCCGCCCACGCGCGCCAGATGCAGCGCGTTCATCACCTCGCCGTAGACGTCGAGCTGACGTTGGCCGACGGCGTTATTGCCGATGCGCACCGGCTTCGCGTCCTGATAGCCCGGCAGCCAGTCGATCTCGAACTCCGGCAGACGCCGTTCGCCCGCGATGCCGTACATGATCTGCAGTTGCTCGGGCGAACCCGCCATCACGCGGCCGAGCCAGCTTCGCCATGCGCGGGCCTCGTCGTAATAGCCGCCGCGCATCATCGCGAGCAACGTGATGGTGGCGTCGCGCAGCCAGCAGTAGCGGTAGTCCCAGTTACGCGTGCCGCCCAGTTGTTCCGGCAGCGACGTGGTGGGCGCGGCGACGATGCCGCCCGTCGGCTCGTAGGCGAGCGCCTTCAGCGTGATCAGCGAGCGGCGGATCGGCTCGGCCCACCGTCCTTCGACGGTGCTGCGCGAGGACCATTCGAGCCAGTGATTCTCGGTGCGCGCGAGCGACGTATGCGGATCACGCGCCGGCGGAATGTTCAGATGCGAAGCCGCGTAGGCGAGCGAGAATGGCACGCGCTCGCCCTCGATCACCGTGAATTCGGCGACGGTTTTCATGTTTTCGCCGTGCAGATCGACGGGCGTGCGCAGCACGGCGGTGTCGGGGCCGGCAATCGCCTTGATGCCACTGTCGTGCTTGAGGCGGTCCACCCAAGGCACCGAAAAACCGTAGTCGAAGCGTAAAACCAGTTCCATCTGCATGCGCACGGTGCCGCACCGGCCAACGACGATGCGCACCATTTCCGACCAGCCGTTGCCGGGCGGCATGAAATCGATCAACGTGACGGTGCCCTCGGGCGTTTCGAAATCGGTTTCGAGGATTAGCGTTTCGCTGCGATAGCGGCGCGTCACCTTGGGCGGCGTGTCGGAGACCGGCGAAATCAGCCAGCGGCCGTTTTCCAGCGTGCCAAGCAGCGCGGCGAAGCAGGCACCGGAGTCGAAACGCGGCCAGCAGAGCCAGTCGACGGAACCTTCGCGGGAGACGAGCGCGGCCGTGTGGCCGTCGCCGATGAGAACATAGTCTTCGATGAATTTGGGCATGGGAAGCGTGTCAGGGTGAAGCGGGGCGCGGGGCGCAGCGATTTGAGGTTGTTGCTAATACCGGACTCGCTCAATGTGTTTTGGTTCAGCGCACAATGCGGCCAAATGCGAGTTGGTAATCTGTCCAACGCTTGCCTACAATCGGATTTCAAGCCGATGTCCGGAGTTCTCCGGATCAACAGTCGGCCACGTCCATGGCGCGCGCAGCCGCCGTTTCCGAGGATGAAAGCCATGCTGAACCCGTCGAAATCCGATTGCATCACGATTCTCTCGGCCGCCAGCGAACTTGCCGACGATTCGATGTTGTCACTCGATCATGGCCGTCTCGGCCTCACCCGCAACGGTATGTTCGCCGCCGCGGCGTTTTTGATCGAACGGGCGTGCTTCCGCGACTACCAAGGAGGTGACGGCCATTATGCCGTCGACACGTTATCCCTGCATGGGCGGTTGCGTCTCTCGAACAGCTGGCCAACGGCTAGGGCTTCGAAAGGGCGCTGGCAAAGCATTGAAAAGGCGTTGATCCGCGCCCGCTCATTCATTGCGATCTGCAATCTGTAAGCCCGCTGATACCGGACTGACAGGTTCACTTGCTGCCACCTTTTTGCTGCTCAACGTAGCGCTTCAAACCCTTCAATCAGGACATTCGTCCGTACTCGTGCACGTGTACAAACGCACCCGCGAAGCGTGTGTGCGCGTATGCGCCATGACGGAGACGAACTGCAGGCGGCGACGCACATCGCGGCACCGCCTGCAGTTCGTTCAGAAGTGCGACGAGCCCACGCCGAAAATCCCAATGATGCCTATGATGATCAGATAGAGCGCGACGATGTAGTTCAGGAGGCGCGGCATGACAAGGATCAGGATGCCGGCGATCAGCGAAACAAGCGGGCCCAGACTGAGTGTGACGTTCATGAAGACTCCGTGGTGTGTGACGCGTCAGACGCGATTGAAAAAACGAAACGTCCCGTCAGGCAGGACAATTGCTACCGATGCAACGCAACCCGCGCGTCCGTCGTTCGCAGTAAAATAGGCGGCCGGTTTCGCTGCATGATCCAGCACAACGCTTTTATACTTGTTTCGATAAGAACAACGCTTGACCCATCGCGCGGCAGACCAAAGACATGATTACAAACGCATCAACCCAATAACCGATGTCAGGAGGTCCTATGCTTCGTCGTTTGCGGGCCGCGGTGCATGCCGCTTCGAATATCTGTTTTCCTTCTGCGTGCTTGTCTTCTGTGTCGTGTGCTGCTGAATCAGCATCCGCTTCATCATCCCATCCGCAATCCAGCTCGCGGCGCATGGCGCGTCCCACTGCGTTGCTCTCCGCTCGCTCGATCATAAAAGGTTTCGCGCTCATGGTCTCGATTGTTGCTACGCACGCGTTCGCGCAAGATTCCGGCCCGGCTCCCGCTGATGGCGTCTACGACATGCAAGTGGGCACCTACACCGGCGGCAAGAGCGGAGGTGTGCACGTCTATCGCTTCGATACGAAGACGGGCGATGCGACGCGCGTCTCGGTGGCGCAGACCGTGAACCCGTCGTATCTCGTGGTGAGCCGCGATCGCCGCTTCGTCTATGCGGTCAACGAGTTGCCGGGCGACAACGGTCCGGCCACGCAGCGCGGTGGCATCAGCGCGTTCCGTTTCGACGCGGCGAGCGGACAGCTTACGTTTCTCAACAAGGTGTCATCGGATGGCAACGACCCGTGCTACCTGAGCATTTCGCCGGACGGCAAATATCTGCTGACCGCGAACTACTCGGTCGCGGCCGACCCCGGCGGCAGCTTCGCCGTATTCCCGTTGCAGGATGACGGCCAGGTGGGCGCATCGGTGCTGACCGTGCATCACGAAGGTGGCGGTCCGGTGAAAGGACGTCAGGACAATTCGCACCTGCATTCCACGGTGTTCTCGCCGGATGGTCACTATCTGTTTGCGCAGGACCTCGGCACCGACAAGCTCTACTCGTATCGCCACACGCCCGACGGCAGCCGCGGCCTGTTCGGCCCGACCGACTGGCGCTACACGCAGGAGAAAGCGGGTACGGGTCCGCGTCACCTGGTGTTCGGCGCGGACGGCAAGCACGCCTATCTGACGAGCGAACTCGCCGGCACGGTCAGCACATTCGATTACAACGACGGCAAGCTCACGCAGGTGCAAACCATACCGCTCGTCGAGCCGGGTTTCAAAGGTGCGGTGGGCGGCTCGGCCATCCATCTGTCGCCGGACGGACGCTTTCTCTACGCGTCCAATCGCGGCGACGCGAACGATATCGTGATCTTCTCGGTCGACCCGACCAATGGTCATCTGAAGAAGATCGGTCATCAATCGAGTCTCGGCAAATCGCCGCGTGAGTTCGCAATCGACCCGACGGGCAAATGGCTCATCGTCGGCAATCAGTTGAGCGACACGATGTACGATGTACGTATTCAAGCGCGACCCAGCCTGGATCGGTAGCCGGGGGCTGCGTCACGTCCCGATGCGCCGATGCGCCGATGTAACCGGACCCGATTCAGGCGGCGGCGTCATCTTCACTGCGTCCAGTCCGCCATTCGCAGGGTGCTGCGCGCGAGGCTGACGTCGGCAATGTCGGTACAGCGTGCGGCATTTCCGCGATGCTGCACAGCGTTTCCTGCACGCTCGCGGGCGGCGTCACTTTCTGCGCCGTTGCCATCGGACGCGTGTAGGTCGGTGCCGGCGTGGGTGTGCGGCGCACCGATTGTGCAACAGGTTGCGCGGTCGTCTGACCGGCACACTGTGTTCCTGAGAACGGCTGGCGTGCAGACGTGGCTTGCTTGGCGACCGGAGCTGGACCCGAAGCACGCTGAACCGCTGCGGACCGGCCAACGCCGGGTGTCGCGCCTGCCGTATTCATCGACGAAGGATGGGCACCGCCCGAAAGCGGGCGCCCGGCCATTCCGGTTGCGGCCGCCGATGCAGCCGCTGCATGGGCACTCGCCGCCGCAGTTGCCGCAGCCGCATTTGAAAAACCTGCCGCACCGGCCATCACCGCACCGGCACCTGCGAGCGAGCCCGCTTGCCGCTGCTCACCCGCCATACGGCGACCAACCTGCGACGTGCCTAACATGCCTTCGCGACCCGGCGCGCTGATCGAGCCAGACGCTGCGCCGGCCGCGCCATCCGGCCGTCCCGCAACCCGCGACGCCGATGGGGACGCCGATGCCGCTTTCGCTCCCGCCGAAGCGGCCGCCGTCGCCGTCGCCTCACGCGCCGACGTGTCGCGCAGCCAGCCGGCGGGCGCGACCGGCTCGGTCGGAATCCAGCCCGCCCTGTCCATGCCGCTGTCCGCGCTGCTTGTTTGCGCTGTGGTTCGTGCTGTTATCTGTGGTTCGTGCTGTTATATTTGTGTTGGTTGTCTGCGAATGAGCGGCGCGTAACCGGAGCCGGTCGCCGCGTTCGAATTCGCCGCCGCCGGGGGAGGCCGACGAAGACGACGCTCCCGCACGCCCGCTCGAAGGCGGACGCCAGACGGTAGGGCGCGCGTAGCGCCCGTTGCTGCGCAGTGCCATCGTGTGGTGGAAGGGGAGACGTGTTGCGGCAGACCGTCGTCGACAGTGCGATGACGGCGTGCGTCCTCATCACATTTGGCGAGGCCGCCGCGAGAGGCCTAGGCCGAACGCGCCGTCGGCCTAGGCGAGGAAATCGCGCCAGCGGAAATCGATCAGCCATGGCAGGCTGACAAGGGGAAGAGTGCGAGCGCCACGAGCGGTGTGCCGATGTGGCCGAGAAAATGCCCGAAACCCGACGCGAGCGCATGCCCGAGACCGTTCTCGCCGACCATGTTGATGAGCGACGCCTCCAGCGTGCTGCTCGCCACCATCACGCAGACGAAGCCGAGCCACAGCCGGATCGTGCTGGGGCGGCGCTGCCGGGCAGCGCCGCCTCGACGAGCCGCTAGAAGAGAGGAATGAACCAGACGGCCGACCCGCCGAACCAGCCGAAAACTACCGTGTGCATGCTAGACATCAACGAATGACGGACGCGCGCTAACGCAACCCATCAAGTTTAAACCGGCGAAGCCCGATGCTCCGAAGGCAAACGCAAATAAGCTTGCATCCAGAAAGAAAGCAGGCCGGCGCGCGAGGCGGTGTGCCTTACAAACGTGGCGGGCGGGTGCGCTGCCCGCCGAAGCGGCAGAAGCTTATCAACGCACATCGGAGCGCAGTGCTGCGATTCTCAACACAGCGATTCGCGCGCTTGCGCAAAATCCCCGCATGAGCCGACGCATCTTTCTCGCCAAACGTCACTTCGTGCTGCGGTCGAACGTCAGCGTGTCGCCGTTATCGAGCACGAGCTGCATCTGTTGCGGCGCGCGCATCTGCACGCCGGTGCGGTCGATGTGATTGAGCGCGTTCAGATAGGCGCTTTCGAGCTGTCCGCCCGGCGTCGCGCAGGCCATGCGTGTGCCGCCGAGTGCGCCGAAGCCGAGCTTGCCGTCTTTCAGCGCGTACGAACCCATGTAGCGGTTGCAGCCGGAATAACCGCTCGTGTGACGCTGGCCCGTGGCCGTGGAGAGCGTGAGCGTGATCGGCGAACCCTGATCGGCGGAGAGCACGGCGCGCGCCGTGCCGTCGGCCTGCTTCCAGCCGGTGAGGACCCAACTCGTGTCGTCGAGCAGTTGCGTGGCGGCGGAGTTGAACGGATCGGGTGCCGCGGCTTCGGAATCGGGGTGTTTCGGAATTGCGCAGGCGCCGAGCAGCGCTGCGACGCTCAGCGCGGCGAAGGCCTGGCGCACAAACGGGGTGATGCGCGCAACATATCGCGCGGAGGCGCTTTGAAGCATGGCGTCGTTCCTCTTCTGACTGGCGAAGGCGTAAGGGTAACGCACGAGGCACCGCGCACGCGAGCCTCGCGGCGTAGCGGGTGCAATGTGCGCTTTCGCGGTTCGCGCCGGCAGGAGATCGCGTCCGTCGTCCGCGTTTGTCACCCGCTTCTGTTCTCCCCTACGCGCAAAGATGAAAATACGGCCACAGCGGCCACCGCGGGCAAGGCGCGGCGAGGGACCAGCATGTTAATTGTGTTCTACCCAATTCCACCCTCATCCGACTTTTATCTGGAGACCCCATGCAGATCGGCCAACGGATCGGCACGCCGCTTTCAGAATCCGCCACGCGCGTCATGCTGCTCGGCGCCGGCGAGCTCGGCAAGGAAGTGATCATCGCGCTGCAGCGGCTGAGCGTGGAAGTGATCGCTGTCGATCGTTATCCGAATGCGCCGGGCCACTAGGTCGCGCATTGCTTCCATGTCATCGACATGACCGACCACGCCGCGTTGCGCGCGCTGGTCGAGCAGGAACGCCCGCACCTCATCGTCCCCGAAATCGAAGCCATCGCGACAGACGCGCTCGCGTTCATCGAAACCGACGGTCTCGCCGAGGTCATTCCCACGGTGCGCGCCACGCAGCTCACCATGCATGAATCGCGAGGGCATCCGCCGTCTCGCAGCCGAGGAGCTCGGTCTTCCCACGTCGCCGTACGCATTCGCCGACTCGCTTGAGGAACTGCGCGCGAGCATCGCCAAAGTGGGCTATCCGTGCGTGGTGAAGCCGGTCATGTCGTCGTCGGGCAAGGGGCAGTCGGTGCTGAAAAGCGATGCGGACGTGGAACCCGCATGGCAATACGCAATGGCAGGCGGTCGCGTGAATCACGGCCGGCGTGATCGTTGAAGGCTTTGTCGACTTCGAATACGAAATTACGCAGCTCACGGTGCGCGCAATCAACCCCGTCAGCGGAAAAGTCAGCACGTATTTTTGCGATCCGATCGGCCACGTGCAGGTGGCGGGCGATTACGTCGAATCTTGGCAGCCGCAGCCCATGAGCCTGGTTGCGAGCGCTCGCGTGAAATCTCGCACAAAGTCACGGAGGCGCTCGGCGGCCGCGGTCTCTTCGGCGTGGAACTTTTCGTGCGTGGTGATGACATATGGTTTTCGGAAGTGAGTCCACGTCCGCACGACACGGGGCTCGTTACGCTGTGCTCGCAGCGCTTCTTCGAGTTCGAACTGCACGCGCGCGCCATCCTCGGTTTGCCGGTCGATACGTTGCTGAATGCGCCGGGTGCGTCGGCCGTGATTTACGGCGGTCTGGACGAAGCCGGCATCGCGTTCGAAGGTGTGGCGGCAGCGCTGGCGGTGCCCGATGCGGACCTGCGGCTTTTCGGCAAGCCGGAAAGCTTCGTCAAGCGCGGCATGAGCGTGGCGCTTGCCACCGACGGCCACCGACGAAAATTTCGACGAAGCGCGCGTTCGCGCGCGAAACAGGCTGCGGCAGCCGTGCAGCCGGTGTCGGCGAAACAGGGATAGAGGTGCTTATGACACACGATAGGGCACGCGAAAACGGCAGTCAGACGCAACATGGCCGCGCCATTCACGTGGTGTACGTGGCGCAGTCGGCGTGCTCTTCGCGTCGCTCGTGTGTGCGTGGGTTTGAGCGGCTGCGGCCTCGCGGCCGCGCCGTGCCGGGGGTGGCGTCGGCGGGACTGAAGATCGTGTCGGTGGTCGGTTACGTGGCCGCCGCGCCCACGGACGCTTGCGCCGACGTAATCGATCCATGATATCGTAACGCTTCGCCGGCGTTGGCTTGGCTTGACTAGGCGGGTGTGCACTGAGCGGGAACTGAGCGTGCACCGAACTTGCACTGTCGGGCACACACCACGGCATGCGCGAAATTTAACGTCAAGGCTTTCCATGAAGAAACGGCTGGTAGCAATCGTCGCGGCAGCAGGTTTCACGGCGTATTTCGTTTCGTGTTTCGTTGCGTTTTCCGCTGCATTCACTGGCAACGCATGGGCCGCATCGTCGAGCTTCGCGCAGATGCCGGCGAAGAACCGTCAGACGCACAAGTACACGTGCGGCGCCACTGGCAAGATTCTACAAGTCACTTACTGGAACACGGCGAACGGCCAGAGTTTTGCGTTCGTGCCCGTCAAAGGGCAGCAACTTCTGTTCGTGAACACGATTGCCGCTTCGGGCGCGAAGTATCAGGCCGGCAGCTACACGTGGTGGACCAAAGGTCCGCGCGCCGATCTTGTACGACGCAATGAACGGCGAAAACGCGCCGCCCATGTTGTCCGACTGCTTCATCATCAACCGCTGACGTCCCAGCGTTGAAAGGCGCGCGCTGCCACCCTCCATTCACGATCAGGCCAGAGTCAGACCAACGCAGGCCAAATTCAAGCCAAGCCAGCCTGCATTCACACCAGCACCGAGCCAACAGCTTTTCCGTTCGAGTAGTAAGCTGTCCCGCATCGTTTCCGCTTTGCCGTCGCACTCCGCTTCATCGCATTGCGCATCACCGCTTGTTGGCGGCTCGTTGCCGCGTATTTCCGGGTACTGCTGTCACGCGCTGCCGTCGTGCATCGTCCCGGGCAAACCGGCGTGGTTGTCGTCGTCTTCGATCATTACCGGACGGGGTGTGGTGCCCGCGTCCGCTCATCAAGCGAGACCCTCCATGAAAGCATCGGACCTGTTCGTCAAATCGCTGAAAGCCGAAGGTGTCGAGTATGCGTTCGGTATTCCCGGCGAAGAAAAATCTCGATTTGCTCGAGTCACTCCGCCGCTCGAAAATCCGCCTCATTCTCACGCGTCATGAATAGGCGGCCGGTTTCATGGCCGCCACCTACGGACGTCTGACCGGCCGCACCGGCGTCTGTATCGCCACGCTCGGTCCGGGCGCCACCAACTTCGTGACGGCCGCGGCTTACGCGCAGCTCGGCGGCATGCCGATGCTGATAGTCAACGGGCAGAAGCCGATCAAGTCGAGCAAGCAGGGGCATTTCCAGATCATCGACGTGGTTCGCATGATGGAGCTGCTCACCAAATACACGCGGCAGATCGTGTAGATCGGTAACATTCCGGCGGCCGTGCGGGAAGCGGTGCGTCAGTCGGAAGAAGAGCGTCCGGGCGCGACGCACCTCGAACTGCCGGAAAGACGTCGCGCACGAAGAGGGCCCGAAAAGCTACAGCCGCCGTCCGGTTGCCGAAGAAAAAGTGGTGGCGTACGCGGTCGCCGCGATCACGAAGGCCAAACAAACATCCTCTATTGATGATCGGCGCGGGCGGCAACCGCAAGACCACGACGCGGATGCTGCGCGAATTCGTCGATCAGACCGGCATTCCGTTTTTCACGACGCAAATGGGCAAGGGCGTGATCGACGTGCCCGTCGACTATTCGGACAACGAGCGCGTGCTCAATCGCGAAATCAAGCGGCTGAGCGCGCAACTTTGAGTCGTGTAACAAGGGCGTAAAGCTTGCTGAGACATCGCGACGAGTTCGCGAACTGGATCAGAGTCAAGGATCAAGGAGAACGTGTCATGTTGCAGAAGACTTACCCGTACTACCTCGCCAACGAAGCGGTGGCGGCGAACACCGATCTCGAAGTCACCGACAAATTCAGCGGCGAAGTCGCCACGCGCGTGGCGATGGCCGACGCCGCCGCGATCGACAAGGCGATCGGCTACGCGGTCGACGCAATGCGTGCGCTGCGCGTCTTTCCGCCGTTCAAGCGCCAGGCGGTGCTAGAACACTGCGTGAAGCGCTTTCGCGAGCGTTACGACGAACTGGCGCTCGCGCTGTGCATCGAGGCGGGCAAGCCGATCAACGATTCGCGCGGCGAAGTCACGCGTCTGATCGACACGTTCAAGGTGGCGGCCGAGGAATCGGTGCGCATCGACGGCGAGATCATCAATCTGGAAATTTCGCCGCGCGCGAAGGGTTATCACGGCTACGTGAAGCGCGTGCCAATCGGCCCGTGCTCGTTTATTTCACCGTTCAATTTTCCGCTGAATCTCACTGCGCACAAGGTTGCGCCGGCTATCGCCGCGGGCGTGCCGTTCGTGCTGAAGCCGGCGAACCGCTCGCCGGTCGGCGCGCTGATCATGGGCGAGATTCTGGCGGAGACGGACCTGCCTAAAGGCACGCTCGGTGTCGCCATCATCACGAAGAATGCGGCGAAGCGCCTAGCAGAGTGCCTGCAGGCGCTGGCGTTCGCCGACCGGATCGTCGTGATAGACGGCGGCAGCACGGACGGCACCGCGGAAATCGCCCGCGCACATGGCGCACGGGTTATCGAACAGATCGACTGGCCGGGTTTCGGCCCGCAAAAGAACCGCGCGGTGGACGCGCTCACCACGAGCTGGATTCTCTCGATAGACGCCGACGAAATCGTCTCGCCGGAACTCGCCGCGTCGATTCGCGCGACGCTCGCCGCGCCCGACGCCGATGTCTACGCGGTCGATCGTCTCTCGAGTTTTTGCGGGCACTGGATCCATCACAGCGGCTGGTATCCGGACTGGATTCCGCGTCTGTTCAAAAGCGGCACCGCCCGTTTTTCCGACGACCTCGTTCACGAACGCCTCGTGTTCGACACGCCGGCTAAACGCCTGAGCGGCAAGCTGATGCACTACTCATACGAGGACTTCGAAGGCGTGCTGCGCAAGCTCGATACGTATTCGACGGCGGGCGCGTTGCAGTGGCACGCCATGGGCAAGCGCGGCAGCTTCGGCAAGACGCTCGGACGCGGAGCGTGGGCGTTCGTGCGGACGTATGTGTTGCGCCGCGGTTTTCTGGACGGCCGCGCCGGCTTCATGATTGCCGTGTTCAACGCGGAAACCGTGTACTACCGTTTTCTGAAGCTCGCGCGACTTGGTGAGGATGCGCGCCGCTGAGGCATTGCGCGGTTCAGCTACGCGGTAAGTTGCCGGGACGCGGCGCGGCGAGCGTCGTTAGCAACGACACCGCGCGCCGCCATGCATCGTCAATAAACGATTTCGATCGAGCTGCCGGCGAACTCGCCACGCAATGCCGCCAGCAGTTCGTCGGTCGGCTTCACGCGCCATGCGTCGCCAAGACGCATCTCGCCTTGCGCGTTCTCGCTACGATACACGACCTGCACCGCGAGTCCGTTCGGAATCTGCACGGCCTGGCCCTGACCGCCGCCATTTCCGTTGCCGTTGCGTGACGATGCCGCGGGCGCCGGCGTTGCAGCCGGCTCGTCCTTGCCCGCGCTGTGCGCTTCGAGCACGCGGCGCAGCGCCAGTGCGTCTGCGTTGCCATTCATCTGCACCTTGACGGCCTCCGCATAACGACAGCGCGCGCGGCCGAGATCCATGACGGTGTCGACTGTGAAACGGATGCCGCCGGTGAACGCGTCGTTACGCGCCTGCCCTTGCACCACCAGCAGTTCGTCTTCCTTGAAGAGCTGTTTGTGCGCCTCGAACGTTTCGTTGAATACGGTGACTTCGCATTGGCCGGTGCCGTCGTCGAGCAGCGCGATCAGCATCTTGCCGCGCTGGGTCATCTGCGTGCGCAGCGACGCGATCACGCCCGCCACCAGCTTGTCGCGCCCTTCCTTCAGTTCGCCGATCTTTTGGCGCACGAAGCGGCGCACTTCGTCCTTGTACGCATCGAACAGGTGGCCCGACAGATAGAAGCCAAGCGCGGCCTTCTCTTCTTGAAGCTTTTTCTTCTCCGGCCATTCCGGCTCGTCGACCAGTTCGTGACCTTGCGACGGCGCGTCGCCCATATCGAACAGACCCGCCTGCATCGCGTTGGCGCTCGCCTGTTCGGCGGCTTCCATCGCGAGCGAGACCGACGCGATGAGCTGCGCGCGATTCGCATGCAGCGTGTCGAACGCGCCCGCGCGGATCAACGCTTCCACCGCGCGACGATTGATGACGCGGCGATCGATGCGGTTGCAGAAATCGAAGATGTCGATGAACGGACCTTCTTCGCGCGCACGCAGGATTTCTTCGATCGCGTTCTGGCCGCTGCCCTTGATTGCACCGAGACCGTAGCGAATAGTTTTCGAGCGCTTGCCGTCCGACTCCGCAACCGGCTCGAAGCGATACGCCGACAGGTTGATATCCGGCGGCAGCACGGCCATCCTGTTCGTCAAGCAGTCTTCGAACAGGATCTTGACCTTGTCGGTGTCGTCCATGGCAAGCGACATATTCGCCGCCATGAATTCCGCCGGATGGTGCGCCTTCAGCCACGCTGTGTAGTACGCGAGCAGCGCATACGCCGCCGCGTGCGACTTGTTGAAGCCGTAGCCCGCGAACTTCTCCATCAGGTCGAAAATCTCGTCCGACTTGTCGCGCGTAAGGCCGTTTTTCGCCGCGCCTTCCGCGAAAATCTCGCGGTGCTGCGCCATTTCCTCGGCCTTCTTCTTACCCATCGCGCGACGCAGCAAGTCGGCACCGCCGAGCGAATAGCCGCCGATGATCTGCGCCATCTGCATCACCTGCTCCTGGTAGACCATGATGCCGTAGGTCTCTTTCAGAACGGGTTCGATGCGCGGATCGGGATACTCCACCACTTCGCGGCCATGCTTACGCGCACAGAAGCTCGGGATCAGGTCCATTGGGCCCGGGCGGTACAACGCGACGAGCGCGATGATGTCCTCGAAGCGGTCAGGCTGCGCGTCTTTCAGCATGCCTTGCATGCCGCGGCTTTCAAGCTGGAACACGGCGACCGTATTCGCTTTCTTGAGAATCGTGAACGACGCGGGGTCGTCGAGCGGGACCTGCGCAAGCGACCAGTCCTGCTTCGACGGATCGAGACGGCGGATGTAGCGCTCGGCCCAGTCGAGAATGGTCAGCGTAGTGAGACCCAGAAAGTCGAACTTCACGAGGCCGACGGCTTCCACGTCGTCCTTGTCGTACTGGCTCACCACACCGCTTTCGTCGCCCTGCGTGTAGAGTGGACAGAAGTCCGTCAGCTTGCCCGGCGCGATCAGCACGCCGCCTGCGTGCATGCCGACGTTACGCGTGAGCCCTTCCACGCGCTGCGCGAGTTCGAGCAACTGGTGCACTTCGTCTTCGTTGTCGAAGCGCTCCTGCAGGAGCGGCTCTTCCTTCATCGCGTCGGCAATCGTGACGTGCTTGCCGGGCTTGAACGGAATCAGCTTGGCGATGCCGTCCGTGAACATGTAGCCGAGATCGAGCACGCGGCCGATGTCGCGCACCGCCGCCTTCGCCGCCATCGTGCCGAACGTGGCGATCTGCGACACGGCGTCCGCACCGTACTTCTCCTTCACGTACTGGATCACGCGATCGCGGCCGTGCTGGCAGAAGTCGATGTCGAAGTCGGGCATGGACACCCGCTTCGGATTCAGGAAACGTTCGAACAGCAGGTTGTAGCGCAGCGGATCGAGGTCGGTCACGCCGAGCGCGTACGCGACGAGCGAACCCGCACCGGAGCCGCGGCCCGGACCCACCGGCACGCCGTTGTTCTTCGCCCAGTTGATGAAGTCCGCAACGATCAGGAAGTAGCCCGGGAAGCCCATATTGATGATAGTGCCGCACTCGAAATCGAGACGCTTGTAGTACGTTTCGCGCTGCGTGTCACGTTCCGCCGCATCGGGATACAACTGTTCGAGACGCTTCTCCAGACCTTCTTTCGACAACTGCACTAGGTAGTCGTCAAGCGACATGCCATTGGGCGTCGGAAAGAACGGCAGCTTGGGCTTGCCGAGTTCAAGCGTGAGATTGCAGCGTTTGGCGATTTCAACCGAGTTGACGAGCGCCGACGGAATGTCCGCGAAGAGCGCGGCCATTTCTTCCTGCGTGCGGAAATACTGCTCCGACGTGAACCGCTTGGAACGACGCGGGTTCGCCAGAATGTCGCCCTCGGAAATGCACACGCGCGCTTCGTGCGCGGTGAAGTCTTCGGGCGTCATAAACTGCATGGGGTGCGTGGCCACCACCGGCAATTTCAGCGCGGCAGCAAGCGCCACCGCCTGCTGCACGTACGGTTCGCCGCCGGGCTGCCCGCACCGCTGCAACTCGATATAAAACGCGTTGGGGAACACTTTCGCCCAGCGCTGCGCGTTGCGCTTCGCCGCTTCTTCATTGCCCGCCGCCAGCGCAAGGCCGACGTTGCCCTGCTGTGCGCCGGACAGCGCGAGCAGACCTTCGGCCAGACCCGATTCCAGCCAGCTCGCCTCGACTTCGGCGCGACCGAGATACTGGTTCGTGAGCGACGCCTTGCTGAGCAGTTCGCACAGATTCAGGTAGCCGCGCCGGTCTTTGACCAGCAGCAAAAGCCGCGACGGCTTTTCGCGGTCGTCGGGATTGGTGATCCAGACGTCGCAGCCGGCAATGGGTTTGACCCCTTTGCCGCGGGCTTCCTTGTAGAAACGGACGAGGCCGAATGCGTTGCCGAGATCGGTAAGGGCGAGCGCGCCCTGGCCGTCTTTGGCCGCCGCCTTGACGATGTCGTCAAGGCGCACGATGCCGTCGGCAATCGAGAATTCGGAGTGGACGCGAAGATGAACGAAGCGGGGATCTGACATGGGCGACATTGTAACTCCGCTCCCTCGGAGATTTCCGGTGAAAACCTCGCGTTAGCCATTCGGCTTAGGACGTCACGGCCGTCGTCATGCCTGACACGCCCGTCGCGCGGGCGATTTGCGCTGCGTCAAACACTTAGCCATTCGGCCGAGTCGGGAAAAGCGCCGGGTTGAGGGATAATAGTAGTTTCGCCAAATTCGGCTTGGCCGCGCCGCGGGAACCTCGAGCATTTGAAAGCAGCGTCGAACCGCTGCGAATGCGCTCCGTCACGGGCCGCCCAACGCGCCCCATTTATTTATTCGCGGCGCCGGCCATTAACACCGCTGGACACCCATGAGTATCGTCAACCTCTCATCGTAGCAATTTGCGACTATCGAAGACACCGCCGCTTGGTGCCCGCGCTCGTCACCGAACGCTGCAACGCGCTCGGCTTGCGCGGCACCATTCTGCTCGCGCCGGAAGGCATCAACCTGTTCGTGGCCGGTACGCGCGCCGCCGTGGACGAGTTCATGCACTACATCCGCCACGACCCGCTGTTCGAAGGCAAGTTCGCGAACCTGCAATTCAAGGAAAGCGTGTCGGACAATCAGCCGTTCACGCGTATGCTGGTGAAGCTCAAGCGTGAAATCATCACGATGAAAAAGCCGGCGATCCGTCCGGAACTCGGCCGTGCGCCTTTCGTCGACGCACCCACGCTGAAAAGCTGGCCCGATCGCAGTCACGACGACGAAGGCCGACCGGTCGTCATGCTCGATACGCGTAATGCGTTCGAGGTCGACGTCGGCACGTTCGACAACGCGCTCGACTACCGCATTACGAAATTCAGCGAGTTTCCGGATGTGATCGAACAGAATCGCGCGGATCTGGAGGGCAAGACCGTCGTGTTGTTCTGCACGGGCGGCATCCGCTGCGAAAAGGCGGCGATCCACATGAAGGACGTGGGCATCTAGAACGTCTACCAGCTCGAAGGCGGCATTCTCAAGTACTTCGAGGAAGTGGGGGAGGCACCCATTACCACGGCGACTGCTTCGTGTTCGACTATCGCACGGCGCTCAATCCGCAACTCGAACCCACGGCAACGAGACAGTGTTTCGGCTGCCGCGCGGTTGTGCCGCCCGAGGCGCAGCCATCGCCGCTGTATGTCGCCGGAAAGACCTGTCCGGAATGCCATCCGGACGGCAAGGCGGTACGCGCCGCCTGATGCCGGCGGGCACGCGCGGGATGTCCGGCGGCGCGACGCACAGCGCGTCTTACGCGGCGAGCCACGCCGTGTCGCGCGGTATGCCCTATCGCGGCCGTTTTGCGCCATCGCCCACCGGCCCGCTGCATTTCGACTCGCTCGTCAGCGCGCTCGCAAGCCTGCTCGACGCGCGTGCGCATCGCGACGCGTGGCTCGTTCGGATTGAAGATATCGACGGCCCGTGCACCGTGCTTTACGCGGCCGAAGACATCCTCGCCACGCTCGAACGCTTCGGCCATGCAAGCCGACGAACCGCCGGTCTGGCAAAGCACGCGCAAGGAAATTTTCGATTCGCTGCTGCGCGCACACGCGCGCAATACCACGCTCGCGTATCCCCCCGGCACCTGCCGCAACGGCCTGCACAGCAAGCCCGCGCGCGCACGTGCCCGACGGCGAGACGGCGGTGATCCGTTTTTATGACCGCTGGCAGGGCGAACAGACGCAAAACCTTGCCACCAAGGTGGACGATTTCGTGCTGAAGCGCGCGGACAATCAGTGGGCGTATCAATTGGCCGTCGTCGTGGATGACGCGGACGCGGGCATCACGCACATCGTGGGCGGCGCGGATCTGCTGGATTCCACGGCGCGGCAAATCTACCTTCAGCAGTGTCTGGACGTGCCGGCGCCCACGTATCTGCACGGTGCCTGTGGTGACGAATGAAGACGGCGACAAGCTCAGCAAGCAGACTGGCGCAACGGCGCTCAATAGCGACGAACCGTTAGCGGAACTACACGCGGCGGCGCTGCATCTCGGGCTGGATCTGAGCAGCGGGATGCATGCGTCAATGAAAGAGTTTTATACGGCTGCAACGGCCGCGTGGGCCGCGAAGATGGGCGTGACGCTCCGGGAGGGAGACGTAGCGGCAAGACATGCTGCTATCGGATGTTTCGCTCGAAGCTACTGGGGAACCACTGGAGAAAAACCGGGGACATTTGCAAGCCGCGAGTCGCGAGCTGTAACAACCCCTCGGGCGCGACTCATCTCACCAACCGGCGCCCCGACACACCATCCATTCCGCGCCGATCGACGAATCAGGACGACGAAGACATCTTGCGCGGCATACCAAAACCGCCCAACAGAGCCGCGAGCGGCTGCTTCGACGACGACTTCTGCGGCGCGACCGAATTCGACGCGCTCTCCTCGACCTTGCGCACCGACGAAGGCGACGGCTCATAAGGCTTCAGGAAGAAATCGTCCACCGGTTGCGAGCGGTGATGATGCGGACGGTCGAACGAGCCCGAAGGCGACGCGCCCGAGCGGCGGCTGCCCCGTTCTTCACGCGACTCGTTGCACTCGCGGCGCGGCGGACGGTCTTCGTGATGATGGCGCACCGGCGCATCCACGGTCAGGCGATGCACGTCGAGCGGACGCTTGATGAGCTTCTCGATGTCGGCAAGCTGCTTCTTTTCGTTCGGGCTGTAAAGCGACAGCGCGTTGCCCGACGCACCAGCGCGGCCCGTACGGCCAATACGGTGCACGTAATCTTCCGCGTTGAACGGCAGGTCGAAGTTGATCACGGCCGGCAGTTCGGCAATGTCGAGACCGCGCGCGGCCACGTCGGTGGCCACCAGCGCTTCGATTTCGCCGCGCTTGAATGCTTCGAGCGCCTGCATACGTTCGTTCTGCGAGCGGTCACCGTGAATCGCCGTGGCCACCACGCCGTCGCGTTCCAAGCTACGCGCAAGACGGCTCGCGCCGATCTTGCTGTTGCAGAACACGATGACCTGCTTCAGGTTGCGCTCGCGAATCAGTTGGACGACGGCGCCGGTTTTATCGCCCTCGGCCACTTCGTAGACGATCTGCGTGACGTTCGTCGCGGTCGAATTGCTGCGCGCCACTTCGATGGTTTGCGGATTACGCAAATATGTTGCGGCCAGCTTCTTGATTTCGCCGGAGAACGTGGCCGAAAACAGCAGCGTTTGACGCTCTTTCGGCAGCAGATTCAGAATGCGCTGCAGGTCGGGCAGGAAGCCCATGTCGAGCATGCGGTCGGCTTCGTCGAGCACGAGCATCTGCACCTGGCCGAGATTCGCCGTTTTCTGCTGCACGTGGTCGAGCAGACGTCCCGGCGTGGCAATCAGGACTTCGACGCCGCGGCGCAACTGCTCGGATTGCGGATTCATGTCGACACCGCCGAACACCACGGCGCTGCGCAGCGCCGTGTGCTTCGCGTACGACTGCACGTTCGCAGCAACCTGGTCGGCCAGTTCGCGCGTGGGCGTGAGGATCAACGCGCGCACCGGATGGCGGGCCGGCGAAGCGCTCGTATTCGCCTGCGGCAGCAGACGCTGGATGATCGGCAGCGAAAAGCTCGCCGTCTTGCCGGTGCCGGTTTGCGCGGCGCCCATCACGTCACGGCCGGCCAGCACGACGGGAATCGCCTGCGTCTGGATCGGCGTGGGCGTGGTGTAGCCCGATTCCCTGACCGCTTTCAGGATGTCAGGCGCAAGACCGAATTGGTCAAAAGTCGCAGTGCTGGGCGTGACGGCTGTGTCGGACATGGTGGCTTTCGCTAAAAATGCGTCGGTGCGGTGCGCGCGGCAGCGGTCGGAACCACATAAGGCATCAGGATAGGATGAAGGCGGAGCCACGGCGTTCCGCACGAGACCCGTTCGTGTTGCGGGATTATGCGACCGGCTCCGGCCAGCGGAAACACCCGCCGGAAAGAGCGATATTATAGCACTTCAGCAAAAACACTCATGGCGCATGTGCCGGCTTTCTGGTTACACGGGCGAAAGCCGGCCGGCTGCCGCGCCCCCTTTCCATCTTCACCACCTTTGCCGCAAGGCTCGCGCCGGCGCGCCTTTGCGCGCCACCGGCCGGGAATGCTTCGCTCGCAGCGGAGTGCGCGCACACGACAGTTGCGTGACAGCCGCCGCCGCGAGCTTCGTACTCACCACCGCTCACGACCGCTCACCACGTTTCGTGCATCACCATGAGCCGCGGTTCGGTCATGTCTTCGATCGCGTAGCGCACGCCTTCGCGGCCGAGGCCCGAGTCCTTCACGCCGCCGTACGGCATGTTGTCGACGCGGAACGACGGCACGTCGTTGATCACCACGCCGCCGACGTCGAGTTCGTCCCACGCGCGATGCGCATGCGCGAGCGAATCGGTGAATACGCCCGCCTGCAGGCCGAAATCGCTGTCGTTGACGGTGGCGAGCACCGCGTCGAAATCGTCGAAACGCTCAAGAATCGCGACCGGACCGAAGGCTTCCTTGCGGTACAGGTCGGTGTCGCGCTTCACGCCTTCGAGCAACGTGGCCTCGAACATCGTACCGTCCACCTTGCCGCCCGCGACGGTCTTTGCGCCCACCGCCACCGCGCTGTCCATCCAGCCGGCGAGACGTTTCGATTCCGACTCGGAGATCATCGGTCCGACAAAAGTCTTTTCGTCTTTCGGATCGCCCATTACGAGCGAGTGCGTTTTGGCGATCAGTTTCTCGCGCAACGCGTCGTACACGCCTTGCGTGAACCAGAATCCGCTGCACGCCGATACAGCTTTGTCCCGACTGATAGAATGAGAATGTGCCGGACGCGAGCCGATCGACCACGTAATCCCACGTAATCGAGCTTGCCGCCCTGATCGCCGTCGACGATCGCCGCCGCATTGCCGCCGAGTTCGAGGATCACCTTCTTCTTGCCGGCACGGCTCTTCAGGTTCCAGCCGACAGCCGACAGCCGACAGCCGGCGATCCCGTGAACGACAGCAGCTTGAAGCGCTCGTCGGTCGTGAAGAGATCGGCGCCGTCGCGATGCGCGGTAAGAATCGAGAAGGTGGTTTCTTGCATACGGAATGGCAACAAATGCGTGATGGAAGCGGTTGGGCGGACGAGTAGTGCGCGGAGGCCGCGCAAGCAGGGTCGCGCAAGGCAAGTATACACAGCGCCTGTCCACCACGTCTCGTGCGCGCAGCAGTGAGCTCGCGCGTCAAGCTGTAATCGCCTGAAAGCCGCAGCCCATTCGCAGCGAGGCGGGCGCCGTCCGCGAGCGTTTACAATGCTTCTTTTCAAAACTCCGCGTGATGAGCATGCCGTCCATCGCGTGGATGCTGTTCCGCCTTCCTAGGGGATTCCTTGAGCGCGAAGCCAACGTTAAGCAAACCCATCGGTCTAGGTGAAGCATCGTCACCCGCCGTCGTTTTCCGGCGCCTGTGGCCGTATATCAAGCCGTTGCTCTGGGTCGTTGTTGGCGCGGTGCTCGCCATGGCAGCGAGCGCCGGCACGGACGCTGCCATTCCCGCGCTGCTCAAGCCGCTGCTGGACAAGGGCTTCGGCGCGAACGCGAGCAACAAGGCCGCGTGGTTCGTGCCGATCGCCGTGATCGGGCTCGCGCTCGTGCGCGGGATTGTCCAATACGCATCGGGTTATCTGCTCGCGTACGTGTCGAACAGGATCCTGCTCGAACTGCGCCTGAAGATGTTCAACCGCATGATCCACACGAGTGTCGCGTTCTTCCAGCGCGAAACGGCGAGCACAGTGATCAACGCGATCGTCTTCGAGGTAAACCAGATTCTCAATGTGCTGCTGGGCGTGATGGTCACGCTGGTGCGCGACTCGTTGACTGTGATCTTCCTGCTCGGTTACCTGTTCTATCTGAACTGGTGTCTGACGCTGATCGTCGCCGTGCTGCTGCCGGGCATCGGCTGGCTGGTCGGCAAGATCAACCGCCGTCTGCGCCTGCTGAACCGCGAGCATCAGCTGCTGACCAACGAGCTGTCCTACATCGTCGAAGAAACCGTTGGCGGCTACAAGGTCGTCAAGGTGCATAACGGCGAGCAGTACGAGATCGACCGTTTCACGTCGATGAGCAAGCGTCTGCGCGGCTATGCCATGCGCATGACCGTCTCCGGCGGTCTCGCACAACCGCTCACGCAGTTTCTCGCCTCCATCGCGCTCGCCGTCGTGATTACGATCGCGGTGGTGCAGTCGTCGTCGGACCAGACCACGGTGGGCGGTTTCTTCGCGTTCGTCACGTCGATGCTGCTGATCATCTCGCCGCTCAAGCACCTGATGGACGTGAACCAGCCGTTACAACGCGGCATGACGGCGTGCGAGCTGATTTTCGGTCTGATCGACGAACCATCCGAACCCGAAGGCGGTGGCAAGCCGCTTGCGCGTGCGCGCGGCGAGGTGGAGTTCCGCGACGTGTCGTTCACCTACGGCAGCAACGCCACGCACAACCGGCACACGCTCGAAGTATCGTTCAAGGTGGCGCCGGGCGAAATGGTCGCGCTGGCCGGGCCGTCGGGCAGCGGCAAGACTACGCTCGTCAATCTGCTGCCGCGCTTTTTCGATCCGACGGGCGGCGCGATTCTCGTCGACGGCGTGGCGCTGCCGGAATACGACCTGCACGCACTGCGCAGCCAGATTGCGATGGTGAGTCAGGACGTCGTGCTCTTCAACGACACGGTGGCCAACAACGTCGCGTACGGTCAGACGGCCGAGCCGGAGAAAGTCAAGGCGGCATTGCGCGCGGCGAACCTGTGGGACACGGTCGAAGCGATGCCGAACGGAATCGACACGCTCGTCGGCGACAACGGCATGATGTTGTCGGGCGGCCAACGCCAGCGTCTCGCGATTGCGCGCGCTATCTACAAGGACGCGCCGATCCTGATTTTCGACGAAGCCACGTCCGCGCTCGACTCCGAATCGGAACGCCACGTGCAGGCCGCACTCGAAACGCTGATGAAGGGCCGCACGACGCTCGTCATCGCGCACCGCCTGTCCACAATCGAGCGCGCCAATCGCATCCTCGTCATGGAAGCGGGGCGGATCGTCGAGCGCGGCAGTCACCGCGAATTGCTGGAGCAGGACGGGCTGTACGCGCATCTGCATCGCATCCAGTTTCAACAGAGCGCCGCCTGACCTAGGCGTCGTCACGCATGCGCAGTCGGGCTGTTCGGCCCGATTGCGCACCTCTAGGTCACTTCCTGGGCCACATCGAGTCCGGTACTTGCCGGCGGGCCTGCACGCGGCCGATTCACGGCGACACGCGAAGGCAAATCTCCTTTCTTTTCCTTATCAAACGGTCGTTTAGCCTGCTTTCTGGGAGACAATGTTGTGTTTTAGACGCATTCTGTTTGTGAATTTCTCATACTAAAAGCATTCTGTCGGGCCAGACTGTCCCGCGCTGCGGAGAGCCGACCATTCATGCATCAGGACCAATTCAGCAAGCCGCTGGTTTCAATAGCGCTTGCGACGTATAACGGCTGTACCTATTTGCCCGACCTGCTCGCTTCACTGGAAGCGCAAAGCTGGCCGAACCTCGAAGTCGTCATTGCGGACGACGGTTCGACCGACGGCACGCGCGCAATTTCGAGCGCGCGCTCGCGGAGTGCCGCGGCGAGTACGTGGCGCTTGCCGATCAGGACGATGTCTGGGCGTCGGAAAAAGTCAGCGATCTGGTGCGCGATATTGAACGCATCGAAAGCGCGCGCGGCCGGGCCACGCCGGCGCTCGCTTTCTGCGACGTCGAACTCGTGGACTCGAGTTTGTGCTGCCTGTCCCAATCGATTTTCGATGTCACCGCCAAGTTGCGGCATGCCGAGCGTCTGCGCGATTTCCTGCTGAGCAACCATGTGCCGGGCTGCACGATGCTCGTCAATCGTGCCGCGCTCGATCGCGCATTGCCGTTTCCGGCCGGCATCGTCATGCACGACTGGTGGCTCGCGATGGTGGTCGCTTCGTTCGGCGAGATTCGTCACGTGTCGGTGCCGCATCTGAAATACCGGCAGCACGACGGCAATGCGGTCGGCGCGAGCGCGACCAACGAACGGCCGGTGCGCGAAGAATGCACGGCGCAGGCATTCGAGCGCCGTTGCAACAGTCGGTGTCGTCAGATCGACGGCATCGCGGAGCAGATCCGGCTGTTTGCGCGGCGCTCGGCGCCGAGTTGCCCGCCGACGCACGCGACGACATGAACGCGTTTTCGCGCGGCATCGAAAACTGGCGCGGCGCGCTCGAATTCGTGATGCTCAGCCACACTGGCGAAACCTTCGTGCGCGTGCTGAAGATGATGTGGCGTCTGCGCAGAAACGCGCTGAGCTTCGGCGTGGACGCGCCGCGGCCGACGTTTAGCCGCCGCTTGCGCCGGCACCGCAGCGCGCCGCGTAGCGCATGAATGCGGCTGCCTGAAACGTGACAAAAGCGCGGGGACGGCAACACCCGCGCTTTCGATCCTCACCCTTTCCGCACGATCCGTTTGAGCCAGATGTCCGGCGCGTACACCGCCGGACAGCTCGCGTACATAAACATCCGGATTCGTAGCCCGAGCTTCACGCCCTTCGTTCCCTTAAGCAGCGCAATGCGCTCGCCGAGACCGCGCGCCTCGAACATCGAACGGATGAAGCGCTCGCGCGCGAGTTTCGGTGCCATCGCTTCACGCATGCGTTCGCCGATGCCGGCGACGTCGGCATCGCACTGCAGTTGCGCCAGTTCCGCGAGACCGTAGCGGTTGCTCTGGCGCATGCGCGCGAGCAGTTCGTCGACGGATTTGTAGCGGCGCTTGCGCGACAGGCCGCCGCGCCGGTAACGCACGAGCGGCTCGCGCAGACTGACGGTGCCGCCCGACAGAATCGCGCGCAGCACCATGATCTGGTCTTCGGCGGCGGTGCCGGGCAGTATCGGCCCGAAGTGATCGAACAGACGCCGTGACCACGTATGCGCCGCGCCGATCAGCCACGGACGCCGCGCGTGCCAGTCGTCGAAATTCCGGTAGGTGTCGAGCCCCGTCGGGCTCATGCGCTCGTGCACATTGCCGGCTTCGTCCATGTCCGCGAGATCGGTGGCGATCAGATCCGGGCGGCGGCCTTGAGCGAGCCAGAAGTCGACCACGCGCGCGCAGCGCTCGGGTACCGACATGTCGTCGCCGGCCGCGACGAACAGCAGTTCGCCCGCCGCCATTTGTGCGACGTGCGACAGGTGTGCGCTGATGCCGAGGTTCGTCGCGTTGTGGTTCGTGCGCACGCGGTGCGGTCCGCTGTAGCTCGCGACGGCCGCTTCGATGGCGGCGAAGGTGCCGTCGGTGGAGGCGTCGTCGGAGATGATGATTTCGAGCGGCACGTAAGTTTGCGCAAGCGCACCGTTGATCGCGTCGACGATCTGCTTTTCCTGGTTGTAGGCGATCAGCAGCATGGAGACGAGCGGGCGCGCGCCTTCGGCGGAAGCCGCGGTCGTTGAGCTATCGGTCATGGAATCGGAGAAGAAGCGGTTCGTCCGATTTTAATCGGTGGCGGCCGCCTCGCGTCATGTCGGGTGCGGGCCGGCTCCTTTACAATTGCCGCAGCTTCCCAGCCAACCTTTGCACTAACCCCGCGCGCGTGCCCAGAACGCACGCGCTTCACCGAGACCGATCCTTGTCCGACGCTACCCGACTTCCGTTCACCGACATCGCTCTGACCGCGCAGGCGCTGAAAAACAGCGGCGGCGCCGAGCGCTACACGCGTGACGTGATCGCGGGTTTTCACCGGATGGGTTTGCGTCCCACGCTGTTCGCGCGCGAAATCGACCGCGCGGTGCCCGAGGCGTCGTGGATCGACGCGCAGCCGCTCAACGTGCGCTGGGCACCGCGCAAGCTCCGCAATCTTGCGTTCGACTGGTGCCTGAAACGGCGCTTCAAGCAACGCCGTCCGGCCTGCGTGTTTTCGATCAATCACTCCACGCACGCGGACGTCGCGCTATGCGGCGGCACGCATCCCGGCTCGCTCGAAGCGTCGGGCCGTGCGCCGCGCCGCAGCGACAAATGGCAGATCGATCTGGAGCGGCGCGTATATCGCCACGCGCATGCGATCGTCGCGCATTCGCAGTTGATGAGCCGCGAGTTGCAGCGCTTTTACGGCATTCCGGCCGAACGCATCGACGTGCTGTATCCGCCTGTGGACACGGCGCGTTTTAAGCCGCTCGACGACGCGGCGCGCGCGGCCGTGCGCCGTCAGTTCGATCTGCCTGACGACCGCGTGATCTTCGTGTTCTCGTCGACGAGTCACGAGCGCAAGGGCTATCCGCTGCTCGAAGCATTTTTCGCGCAGACCACGCTGCCGGTGTGTCTCGTTGTGGCGGGACGGCCGGTACCGAAGACCGGCGGCACGATTCGTTACGTCGGTTACTGCAAGGAAATCGAGAAGCTCTTCGCGGCGGCCGATTTCACGGTGGTCGCGTCGGCTTACGAGCCATTCGGGCTCGTGGGTGTGGAGTCGGTGATGTGCGACACGCCGCTCGTGATCGCGGACAACGTCGGCTCTGCGGAGACGGTGACGGGCGCGGCGAAGATCGGGTTTTCGCGGCAGTCGGCGGGCAGTTTCGAGCGCGCCATTCAGGCGGCCGTGGAACGCGCGCGCAGCGGTCACGCGCGTATTGCGCGGCCGCTCGTCGAAAGTCTCGTTTATGACCCGAGCGTCGACACGCACGTCGCGGCGCTTTATCGCCTGTTTACACGCTGAAATTCCGCGCGGCGCGGCGTTCGATGTCTCGCCGCGCAGGTCGCGCCGGCTCCAACCGCGCGGGGTTATACGGGCAAACTCAAACCTTGACGTTCGCCTCGCGCGCGCCATCGCGGGCTGCTGCGTGGCGGCCAGCTCGCGCTTTCTCGAATCGATGATCGCGAGGAACGTGGCGATCAGCAGCGCGAGCAGCACCGTGACCATGATCGGCACCAGCACGTCGATCGTGAGACCGAAGATCACGGTGCTTGTCGCCACCGCGAGGCCGGCATACGACGCCGCGCGAATCGCCGGGTCGGTAGAAAGCCGGTAGCACCAGAAATACACCGCGCTGCCGAAATAGAAGAGCAGCAGGCAAGCCACGCCGATCGCGCCCATTTCGGCGAGCGTCGAGAAGAAATCGCTATGCGCGCGCTCGTTGACGATCTCCGCTTTCACCTCGCCGCGTTTGGCCATCAAGCCGAGTTCTTCGTCGAGATGTCCTTTGCCGACGCCATACACTGGATGATGTTCGAAGATGAGCCGCGATGCGTTCCACAACTGCAAACGCAAGCCGACCGACGTGTAGTCCTCGCCCTGATGCAGCATCGAAAAATCGGTCGTCGCTTCGCTGATGCGCTTCTGGATCCGCTCCGTGGAAAGCAGCGAGCCGGCCACGACGAGAATCACGAGCGTGGCAACGAGCAGGCGCTTCTTGTGTACGAACCACTGGTACTGCATGCCGAGCAGCACGACGAACACCGGCACGGCGAGCCAGCTGCCGCGCGTACCCGACAGATACGACGCGTAGCCGCCCGACACCAGCGCAAGGATGCGCACGCCGAGCACGCGCCAGTCGCGCGGCCGGTCCCAGCCGAGCGTGAACACCGAGAGAAACGCGAGCAGCAGGGCGGTGTCGCCGAACGGAATCGCGTTCGTGTACGAGTTGTTCAGGCGGTTGGCGTCGGTCCAGCCGCCGGGCGGCTGATCGACGATCGCCCAGATGCCGACCGCGAGCGCGCCAGCGGCGCAGCCCCAGCCGATCATCCGCAGATGGCATGACGGCAATTGCCGCAGCAGCAGGAAGATAGGTAACGCGAAGACGAAACGCGATAACGCGTCGAACTGGCGTGGCAGCCAGTAACCGAACAGCAACTGCTGGACGCCGATCGCCACGACGAAGGCCAGCATGCCGACGGTGAACCAGCGGTACGTGCGTAAGCCGGAAAAGTAACCCGGCATGCGCCGGTTGGCGACGGCCGCTCCGAGAGACGGCGCGAGAATTGCGAAAAAGCAGTAGCCGGTGCCGCCGCGCCAGACGAGATTGACCGCGGGCGCGAGAAACAGCAGAACGGTGCTGAGCCAGACGAGACTGGGAGCAAAAATCATAGGGCAGCTTTTTTATGAACACTACCGTTCCGGGTGGTGAATTGCTGGGGCCGGACTATTGGGCATGTTTTGAGACGGTAGAACTAACCGAATTATAACCGTGCCCCCTTGCGAAATGCTTGCTGCAGTACGCAGTAAGGTGACGAAGTGGCGGAGTGCGGCGACGATTCCGGTTCGGAAATGGCTCGCCGTGTGACGGCGAATTTGCTGCGGTTAAAGCAGGATTTGTCGTGGAAAACGGGGCCGGCGGTACAATCCTCCGCAAACTCATGGCTTGCGGCGCGGCTCATCCGCGTTCGCAGCGCTCAACGGACTGAATCGATGTTCTCAATCATCATCCCGACCTGGAACAATCTGCCTTACCTGCGTCTCGTGATCGAGAGTCTGCGGCGTTACTCCACCCATACGCATCAGATCATCGTGCACGTGAACGACGGCTCGGACGGCACGCTTACCTGGGTGCGCGACGAGGACATCGAACACACTGCGTCGCCGGGGAACATCGGCATTTGCCACGCGGTGAACATCGCGGCGGCGCGCGCCACGCAGGACTACATCGTCTACATGAACGACGACATGTATTGCTGCCCCGGCTGGGACGACGCGCTCGTGAAGCGCCTCGCGCAGATGCCTGCCGACAGCCTTTTCATGCTGTCGGGCACGATGATCGAACCGGTCGATTCGGGCAATCCGTGCGTGGTGGTGAAGAACTTCGGCCGCGACGTCGAGAATTTCCGCGCGGACGAACTGGTCGCGGCCGCGCTGGATCTCGTGCGCGCGGACTGGCGCGGCGCGACATGGCCGCCCATGCTCGTGCATCGCGACTGGTGGTTCAAGGTCGGCGGCTACAGCAGCGAGCTGGGCCCCGGCATGAGCAGCGACAACGATTTTTCGATGAAACTGTGGGACGCCGGCTGCCGCGTGTTTCTCGGCGTCGGCGACAGTCTCGTCTATCACTTCCAGCAGAAGAGCACCGGCAAGGTCGTGAAGAACGACGGCCGCCGCCAGTTCCTGAATAAGTGGGGCATGACGCAAGCCACCTTCGACCGCTACTTCCTGCGCCGCGGCACTGCGGTGACGGGCGGCGTGGCGGTCGGCGATCCTAAGCGGACTGGACGTCTGAAGCGCGCGCTGCTCAAGTCGCACATCAAGCGCGCTTTTAGCTGAAATTGCCGCCGAGGTTCGGGACTTGGGGACGTCGCAGTGAACCGCACGCGGCCGTCTGCGCCGCGTGCTCCGGTCGCTAGACGCCGCCCGTGACGAGCGGCAGCACCGTGAGATCCGGATGCGTGCCTTCCACGATGCTGCGTTCCACGTGCACACCTTCGTAAAGCGCCTCGTCAGGGCTCGCGAAACTTTCTTTGCCGTCGGCATGAAACGGTACCGCGTGGCCGTGAATGTGTGCCGGATGGCAGACGTAGCCCGCGTACGTGTAGCGGCTTTCTTCGACAGGCGCGGCGTGGTTCCATGCGCCTGCTTATCCTGGCGGGTTCTTCGCGAGCGTCGCTACGTGTATTTCGAATCCCTCGTATTCCACCGTCTGCCAGGGTGCGGTTTCATTGGCCATGGCCGCCTCCGTCTTGGTCGGGCACGGACTGCGTGCTTCTCAAAAGTCTAGGTGATTTCCACCTCGCTCGCGCCGTCCGACCGCTACGGCAAGCATTACGGCTTGATCGCGCCGAGCTGCTTGAGCAGCGTCAGGTTGTCTTCCAGATGCCAGTTTTCGACGATATGGCCGTCCTTCACACGGTACAGATCGAACGCCTGAAAATCGACTGTCTGACCGTTGCTTTTGATGTTCTGAAACTGTCCCGTGAAGTGACCGGTGAAATGCAGATGCACCGATGCGCGGTCGCCAGCAACGCCGAGATCGACGATCTCGGCGTGCAGGTCGGGCACGGCCGCGCGAAATCCCTTCGATGCCTGCTGGGCCTTGCGGACCTTGCGGCGCGAGCTTCGCGTACGCCTCGTCGCCGGTGTTCCAGAACGCAGCATAGCGGCGCGCAGTCTGCACGATCGATGCGCTTTGTGCCGACGAACCCGACACGGCCAGATAATGCGGCACGGGCAAGGCATCGGCGGCCGGCGCAGCGTGAGCGGCGGTCGTTGCACCGAGGCTTGCGCCAGCCACGCTGGCGGCAACCACGGCATGACGAACGAAACGCGAAAGACGAAACGAAGTAGACATGATATGCGCTCCAGAAGAGAAGTGGGTTTCGATGGAACGTATTTTCTGGCTCGGCGCGCGGTTTGATAATCGGTCTGCCGTTGAAATGATTCTCTCGTCCCGTTTGAAAATCCGCGCGACGATGGGATTGGACCGCACAAAATGTAAGAGGGTGGTTCAGCGGTCCGCGAGCCCGGTTTCGTCGGATAGAATGTCGCACTTTGCCCATTCTAGACCTCGCTCATGTGGTTCAAAAACCTTCAGCTTCACCGTCTTCCCGCTCCGTGGTCCGTCACCCCCGAACAGATGCAGAAGTGGCTCGCGTCGCACGCGCTCGCGCCCGGCCATAGCGTCGAGATGCAGAGTCACGGCTGGGCGGCGCCGCGCGACAACGCGCCGGACTCGCTCGTGTATTCGCTGAACGGCCAGATGCTGCTGGTGTTTCGCGCCAAGAACAAACTGCTGCCGCGCGCTTTCAGCATTCGCCGCGATACGCGCGTGTGTATCAATTGCCGCAACGGCTGGCTCGTGATCGACGCCGCGTCGCAGGCGGTGGCCAACGAAGTGCGCGGCCTGCTCGTCAAGTCGATTGACCAGTTGCCGCTCGGCACGGTGCGCGTCGCGCAATCGCCGGTGGCCGCGATGACGGACTGGCTGCTGTCGGGCGAAGGTCCCGCTGGTTTTTCGCTCGATCAGGATATCGAGCTCCGCTCGCCCGCCGAAGGCAACGCGACCGTGCGCTACGTCGGCCACACGCTGGACGCCGACGACATGCGCCGCCATATCAAAGCCGGCAAGCAGTGCATGCGCCCCGCGATGACGTGGAACGACCGCATCTCGTTCGTGCTGACGCCGTCGCTCACGATCAAGCGCATTGTGCCGCTCGACGTGCTGAAGGAAGCCGGCGACTCGACCGCGTAAACCGACGACGAAACCTTCGATTCCGACGTCACGCTGCGTATTTTGGCGAACGTGATCAGGGGATTCGGGTTGAACGTGACGGGTCCTTTCGGTTGAAGGTGATCGCTGATCAGCGGTTTTCGAAGCGAGCGAGCATCTTGCCGAAATGGGTGATC
>CALNWS010000031.1 GCA_940747215.1 uncultured Paraburkholderia sp.
ATCTTTGCCGAACTACTCTTCGCTCCGAGTCTTTGTCAGCCATAGGTGTCCACCTCACAAATAGGTGAACACCTATGCCCCTCGCTCAGAGTGCTGTTGGATAGACGTCGATATTGGATCGCTTACGATTGAGCCGATCGAGATCGCGCTCGATTCGACCGTGCAGATGATCTGCAACATTCCCGCGCTCGCGATGATTCCGCTCGTGATCCTGTGGTTTGGCATCGAGGAAGAAGCGAAGGTGTTTCTCGTCGTGCTCGGCGTGTTTTTCCCGATCTACGTCAACACCTTTCACGGCATCCGCTCGGTGGACGCCAACCTGATTGAGATGGCGTGCAGCTATGGCGTAAGGGGTTTTTCGCTGTATCGCCACGTCATTCTGCTGGGCGCACTGTCGTCGATTCTGGTCTGCGTGCGCTTCGCGTTCGGGCTGATGTGGGTCACGCTGATCGTCGCGGAAACGATCTCCGCGCAACCGGGCATCGGCTACATGACGAGGAACGCGCGTGAGTTTCTGCAAACGGATGTAGTGGTGGTCGGCATTCTGCTGTACGCCGCGCTCGGTAAGCTCGCCGACGTGCTGGCATCCCGCGTATCAACAAGGAGCGAAATGATGAATGCAACGACCTTGTCGGCGTCTTTCGGCACCATCGCGGGCAGCGATCTGGAAGCGGAACTCGCACAACTGCACATCGCCGATTTCGACGCGGCGCACGCCGCGGATGCGGATGCTGATGTGCCCGTCGGCGTGCTCACAACACAGATGGTCCGCTCACGCGTCAGGCCGCCGATTACTCGGTACAACTGCGCGGCGTCGGCAAGCAGTACGGCGAGCGCACGGTGTTGTCGGGTTTCGATCTGTCGATCGAGCGCGGCAGTTTCGTTGCGATCGTCGGACGCAGCGGCTGCGGTAAATCGACGTTGCTGCGACTCGTCGCCGGGCTCGAACAGGCGACATCGGGTGTGCTCGAAAAGCGCGCCGAGGATGGCGGCGCGCTCGACACGCGAATCCATATTTCAGGACGCACGCCTGTTGCCGTGGAAAACCGTGCTGCAGAACGTGATGCCCGGACTTGGCCGCGGTGCGCGCGACGATGCGCGTGCCGTGCTCGCCGAAGTCGGTCTGCTCGAACGCGCGAACGACTGGCTCGCACAGCTTTCGGGCGGTCAGTGTCAGCGTGTGGCGTTGGCGCGGGCGCTGGTGCATCGGCCGCAACTGCTGTTGCTCGACGAACCGCTCGGCGTGTTCGATGCGCTCACGCGTATCAAAATGTGCACGCGCTGATCGAGCGTTTGTGGCGTGAGCATCGCTTCACGGCGCTGCTCGTCACGCACGACGTGCACGAAGCCGTCGCGCTCGATCAGCCGGTGCCGCTGGCGCGTCCGCGCGCGAGCGTCGGCGGGTTTCGCCGCGCTCGAGGAACACGTGCTGCAACGCGTGCTGAAAACGGCGCCGCCACCGACGCACTGGCCCATCGTCCGTACGACGTGCTTGAAGAGGCCGCAGCGCGCGGCCGACAGAGGTCCACTGGGCCATCTGACGTTTTTCTTTGTCTGACTGTTTTTAAATCGCTTCCCTAGAGTCATACGACATGAGCATTTCCGCAATCAACGTACGCAATCAGTTCAAAGGCAGAGTGAAAGAGATTATTCGCGGCTCCGTGGTGTCCGAAGTCGACGTCGAGACGCCGTTCGGCATCGTGACCTCGGTCATCACGACGCGTTCGGTCGACGAGCTCGATCTGAAAGTCGGCTCGGAAGTCGTGGCGCTGGTGAAGTCGACGGAGGTGTCGATCGCGCGTCTATGAGCCGTAAGGCGGTGGATCACGTGCGTCGGCCCTAGCCGTGTTGTGGGCGCTTGTTCGCTCTGCTGAAAATGGCGCTGGCGGCTGATGCGTGTGCTGCGTTCGAGGCGGGGCGCGATTGCCCCGGCCTTGCTGCGTTGGCGTCTACTTCGTGTAAATCGTTACTTCGCGTTGGCCGTTACTTCGCGTTGGCGCCGCTCGCGGGCGGCAGATGCATCATGCGGTCGTTGGTCGGCTTGTTCGGCCGCTTGATCGGCATGTTGTCCGGATTGCTCGAACCGCTTGAGCCGGATGCGGCTTCAGGCGGCTTCGCCATCGAATCGTCCGCCGGCTTTTGTGGCTGCTGCGCGAAGGCCGTCACGCCGCCTGTGCAAAACAGCGTGAACGCGATGCCCGCGGTTGCTGCTGCCCATCTGCTTCGCTTCATGTCGTCCTCCGCCTGATTCGCGTTGCTTGCGCCTGCGCGTGATTGGATTTGCTTGCGTCTACTTGTTTCCGTGTGCGTCTGCTTATGGCTGTGCGCAGCTGATGCATTCGGTTTGCATGCGCTGCGGCGCGTCTCGTGCATCTCGGGTATTTTTCACATGTCGCGCACGCAACGCGCGTGCCTCGGCGCTACATGGATCGACAGCGCGATGTCTATCCAGTTTCATTTAAGCTGACGGTTCTGCCATGACTTGCTGGAGACCGTCGTGCATATTGCGCGTGCCATACCGATCATCCGTATCTTCTCAGAGGAGAAAGCGAGGGAGTTTTATGTGGATTTCCTCGGCTTTACCGTCGAATGGGAGCACCGTTTCGGCGACAATTTTCCGCTCTATGCGCAGGTGCGCCGCTCGGACCTCGTTCTGCACCTGAGCGAACATCACGGCGACGCGAAGCCGGGCTCGACGATTTTCGTACAGACGCGCGACATCGATGCCTTTCATGCCGAACTTCATGCCAAGGACTACCGCTATGGAAAACCAAGCGTAGAGACGCTGCCGTGGGGAAAAGTGCAGGAGACGATCGATCCGTTCGGAAATCGCATCACATCCGTTTTTGTGAAGCGCCGGAGTGGGGAGAAGGGGCTAGGCGGGGTGATTGCAGAAACGCGCGATTCTCGTGTCGAAAAGCAAAGTTGAAAACAAAAAGCCCAACTGGTTAGAGCTGGGCTTTTTGCTTAATTCTTTTGGGGTGGCTGATGGGGCTCGAACCCACGACAACAGGAATCACAATCCTGGACTCTACCAACTGAGCTACAGCCACCACTGAGATCCGCTTGGTTTGCCTAAAAAATCTGACTCGCCAATGAAGAAACAAAATTGTACGAACAAGAATTTCGTTTGCCTAGTCCTTTATTCAAAAATCTCGACTGGCTCACGCAGATGCTGCCGCGCCTCGTCGAAGATAGCGAGATCGCTCGCGGCAAGCCGCTTGCTGTCCGACAACACGCGACGCCAGCCCCGCGCACCCGATTCGCCGCGATAAAGGCCAAGCGCGTGACGCGTGATCGCACCCAGATACGTGCCGCGCGCCATCTCGGTGGCGCAGTATTCGATCAGCTTCGCTTCGACCTCTTCGCGCGTGAGCGCGGCGGAGGAGGAGCCGTAGAAACGCGCGTCGACGTCGGCGAGCACATAGGGGTTGTGATAAGCCTCGCGGCCGAGCATCACGCCATCCACGTGCTGAAGATGCGTCTCGACTTCGTCGAGCGTTTTGATGCCGCCATTAATGACGATTTCCAGATTTGGAAAATCGCGCTTCAACTGATACGCATAATCGTATTTGAGCGGCGGAATCTCGCGATTTTCTTTCGAGCTCAACCCTTTGAGGATCGCATTGCGCGCATGCACGATGAAAACCTCGCAGCCCGCCTCGGCAATCGTGCCGACGAAATCGCGCACGAAACCGCATTCTTCGACCGCGTCCACGCCGATGCGATGCTTCACCGTCACCGGAATAGACACCGCGTCGCGCATCGCCTTCACACCGTCCGCAACGAGTTGCGGCTCGTTCATCAGACACGCGCCGAAAGCGCCTCGCTGCACACGCTCCGAAGGGCAGCCGCAGTTCAGATTGATTTCGTCGTAGCCCCATTGCTCACCGAGTTTTGCCGAGCGCGCCAGATCGTCAGGCTCGCTGCCGCCGAGTTGCAGCGCGACGGGCGCTTCCTCCAGCGTTAACGCCAGGTGACGCGGGACGTCGCCGTGAAGCAGTGCGCCAGTCGTTACCATTTCCGTATAAAGCCACGTATGGCGGGAAATCATGCGATGCAGCGAGCGGCAGTGGCGATCAGTCCAGCCCATCATGGGCGCCACCGAAATGCGGCGCGGGCTGAAAATAGGTGTGGATGACATCGGACAGCGTGAAGGCTTGAATCAAAACGAGATTTTACCGCAACGCGCCGGCTCGCCGGGTGTTGGCTCGGCGCGTCGTCCAATCCGCGTGCCTTCCGACAGATAACGTCCCTGCAAACCCGATTTCACGCTCAATAACCACCCCAGCGAACGGGTCTCTTTAACTGGAAAGCCTTTGGTTCTCGGGGTCCGACCACGGCTCTGCCTTGTCGCACAGAGCGCTCGCTAATTATTCCAGTATGGGGAATAGTAATTTCAAAATTATCGGCATAAATTTTCGATAGCAGGAGTATACACTGCCGTCCATTGACATTGCGGACACACCTCATCGGCCAATGCAACGCCATCCTGAAATGCAGTCAAAACGTTATCGGAGTTACAGTTACATCATGAAGACCAAGCTCATCGCCGCCCTGCTGGTTTCTGTTTCCACCTCGATCGCTGCACCGGCATTTGCTAGCGGCTACGGCCCGGCATCGTTCTATCGTCCGGCTGTCGGCGCGCCGGCTTCGCAACAAGACCTGAACGCACAAACCGTTGCAGCTGAACACGCCAACGCAAAAGGCCGTGCTTACGGCGGCGTGAAGAACGTGTCGTCGCAATCGGGCGCACGTGAAGCGACTACGGGTCCGCAATCGGTTTTCTCCAGCAACTAAGTATCGGATTCGAACACGCCGCTACTCAACTCTTGGTACGAAGCCTGTAAACGCCACCGGGCACCGGCATGCATGGCATACGCAACGCCCGGTGTGACTGCCTTGAACAGGCAGCGATTCTATCGGCGAATACTCAACTGATCGGATCGCTTCCCTAAGTCTGTCGCATCTAGGCTGTGCTCAGACTGAGCCATCAGCCTCACCGCCCACGCCCTCCATGGCCACCGCCGCCGCTCCACGAACTCCCGCCGCGCGATCCGCCATACCTGCCGTAGCCGCCACCGCCGCCATGCCAGTTGCCGTGGCCGCCGTGAATAGCAGTACCCGCCGCTCCAACCGCCCCAGATGCCGACCGAGCCGTACACTGGTGCGTAGGGCACGCCGCATCCATAGCCGTAGTCCGGGTAATAGGGCTGCGCATAGCCGTAGTCATAACCCGGCGCAACCGCGCATCCCGCCAGTCCGCCCGCGATGGCCAACGTCGCCGCCACTGACACCGTCCTCAATAACACCCGTGATCCTCTGAGCTTTTCCACGATCTGTTTCCTCATATGACAGTGAGAAATCGCGCCGTCGTCGTAGTTCAGCGCATTTGTGTCCGCGCATTACCGTTTCAAGCGCGTCGCGTGCGCCGTTAGCCGCCGCGAAAGCGCCGAGCAGCGTGGCCATTGGCGCTACGTCAACCTTCAGACGACTACAGCGCCTTCCGCGCGGTAACACTTGGTTAAATTTTCGCAATCCAACTGTAGGGGCCGGCTGATAGTTTTCCGTCCGACGATCACTCCCCATCTCGCAGAGCGCACGACTTGGTGCCTTTCACCATCTGGCAGTCAATGAGGCAAGAATCACAGTCGGCGGACGCATTGGCGTGGCGCAACAAGGGCGACGCCCACGCTGCGCACGCCGATCTCAACGCCGCGCGGCACTGTTTCGAACAGGCTCACGCGCTCGATCCGGTCTGCGCCGTTTCTCTCGAACGCCTCGCCGTCACGCTCGCGGCGCTCAAGCGTTTCCCCGAAGTCGGGTTGCGCTATCAGGAAGCCATCGCGCTGAATCCGCACGATGCGGATTTGCACCACGGTCTTGGCTGGACATTCGAGCAAATGCATCGGCTCGAATGCGCGGCGCGCGCGTATCGCGAAGCCGTCCGCATCAATCCTGCGGCCGACGGTTCGCAGAACAATCTCGGCAACTGTCTGCAGTCGCTTAGTCTCTTCGACGAAGCGCGCAAAGCGTATCGGCGCGCGTGCCGCTTTACTACCGCAATTTCGTGCAGTCGAGCCGTCTGAACGCCGACGATCCGCTTTCATCGCTCTGGAAAAACTCGTTGCAGACACCGCGTCGCTCACGTCCGCGGATCAGGCGGAAGTCCACTTTGCGTACGGACAGGGGCTCGCGGATATGGGCCGCCACGAGACATCGTTCGGGTATTTTCTGAAGGGCAACGCGCTGCAGCGCTCGGCCGTGCGCTACGACGAAGCGCAGACGCTCGGTCTCTTCACGCACCTGCCGCAACTCTTCAGCGCGGATGTGCTCGCGAAGCAACGGGGTCTCGGCGATCCATCGTCGGCGCCAATTTTCATTGTCGGCATGCCGCGCTCGGGTTCGACGCTGATCGAGCAGATTCTCGCGAGCCATCCGCAGGTGACCGGTACCGGCGAGCGCACGGAATTCAGCGAGGCGCTCGTCGGTAGCATCCATCGCGAGCACGATGACGCGCAACGCATCGACATCGAGGCGATCGGAAACGCCACCGCTACGCAGTTGACGGCGCTCGGTGCCGACTTACCTGCGCCGCATGCGCGACACGGTTCCCGAACTGCGACGCGACGCAGGGCAGCAGGTATGGCAAAAACCGTGGCAAGGAGCACGGCAAAAAGCGTCAGGGAACTCTCACGCCTCTCTTCACTGCGCTTCACCGACAAATACACCCGTTCAACTTCACTAATATAGGCCTGATTCATCTCGCGCTGCCGAACGCGCGCTTCATTCACAGCACACGCTCGCAGCTACAAACTTGTCTATCGATTTTTCGCGTATCTTTCAGGACGTGCCATTCGGCTACGATCTGGGAAAATTGGGCTGCTACTATCGCGCTTACGACGCGCTCATGGCGGACGCGCTCATGGCGCACTGGCAACGTGTACTTCTCGAGGGTGTGATGATCGAGGTCAGATACGAAGAACTGGTCGAAGATTTCGAGAGCAACGTCAGGCGTCTGCTCGGACATTGCGGGCTCGACTGGGATGCGCGCTGTCTGTCGTTCCACGAAACCACGCGTGAAATCGGCACGGCGAGCGCCGCGCAGGTGTGCCGCCCGCTCTACAAGACATCGGTGCGTCGCTGGCTGCCGGACGAGGCGCTGCTCGAACCGCTCATCGACGGATTAGGTCCGGCATTGGCCGCGCGCAACCTGTATAGCGAAGACGCGAGCGTTCGATCATGAGCGCCGGCAGGTGGCGCTGTTCTGTGGATGACCGGCCTTTCCGGCGCAGGCAAATCCACGCTGGCAGAAGCCTTGCACAAGCGTCTGCGCGCGGCGGGGCACGCCTCGGTCATACTCGACGGCGACGAACTTCGTCGCGGCCTGAATGCCGAGCTGGGTTTCACGCCCGAGGACCACACTGAAAATCTGCGCCGCGTCGCGCACGTCGCCGCGCTCTTCAGGCAGCAGGGTTTCGTGGCGATCGCCGCGGTGATCTCGCCCGAACATCGGCATCGGCAGGCGGCACGCGTGATCGTCGGCGACGGCTTCGTCGAAGTGTTCGTCAATGCGCCGCTGGCCGTGTGCGAAGCGCGCGATGTCAAAGAGCTGTACGCGCGGGCGCGGCGCGGCGAGATTCCCGACTTCACCGGCGTCTCGCGACCGTTCGAAGAACCGGTTGGACTCGACGTCGAAATTCACTCCGACAGAGTGAGTGTCGACGACGCGGTCGAGGTTCTGTTCGTGCAGCTCGCCAGCATGAATCACATCGGGCAGTAGCTGACCGCTAAAGCGCAAGCACCCACGAGCGCAGATTTTTCCCCCGCCGCGCCGCGTTTCGCTATACCGTTTCAGCTTCTCGAGGGACAGAAGGGGAAGGCGTCGATGCTGTCATCGTCGATACAAAAACTGCGGCCCGGCATCGGGACGCTCGTGCTTGCGGCCGATCTCGCCGGCACGGTCGTGTTCGCGATCGAAGGCGCATTAAGCGCCATGCAGGGCGGACTCGATCTGCTGGGCGTCATGGTGATCGCCTTCGTCGCGGCGCTCGGTGGCGGTGTGATCCGCGATCTGCTGATCGGCGATTCGCCGCCGAACGCGATTCGCGCTGGCACTATCCGGCGCTCACCTTCGTCACCGGTCTGCTCACGTTTATTTTTCATGCGACGGCGCAGCGCTTTCCCGTCGAACTCGTCACGGTGCTCGACGCAGCCAGCCTCGCGCTGTTCGCCGTCGCGGGCGTCGAGAAGGCGATGCTGTTTCGCATCCGCCCGTTCATCGCGATGTTGATGGGCACGGTGACGGGCGTGGGAGGCGGCGCGATGCGCGACGTGTTGATGGCGCGCGTGCCGCTCGTGCTGCATGCCGATATCTACGCAAAGGCGGCGTTCACGGGCGCGCTGGTCGTGGTGCTCGCAAGGCGTGCGGGCATGCCGGGCGCAGCCGCCGCGCTGCTGGGCGGCGCATGCTGTTTCGTGTTGCGCGTGCTGGCCGTCACGTATGGCTGGCATCTGCCGAAAATCACGCTGGTGTGAGCCGCGAGCACAACGAGACTCGGCGAAAAATCAACGCTTGCGCAGCGGCTCGATCAGCGACGACAAACCGTTGTGATCGATCTTGTGCATCAACGCAGGCAGACGGCCGATCTTCGCCCGGCGGGAAGCCCTAGCTCACGAACCAGTTCAGATAGTGTCCGGGCAGATCGGCGATCAGACGTCCCTTGTACTTTCCATAAGGCATCACACGCATGACGAGCAGTTCGAGGTGTTCGGAATTCATCGCGCAGGAAGGGAGCGGAGCGTATGCATGCAATAGCGGCATTCTAGCTGCGCTGCAAGCATTGCGCCGCCATGGTAAGTTCGGCGGCTTCCGCAATACACAATCAACAGAATACCGCACACTCGGCGAGTCGGATGTGAAAGTCAGCCTGATCGGCCTCGGTACCATGACGTGGGGCGAGCAGAACACCGAGCAGGAAGCGCACGCGCAGATCGATTACACGCTAGACCACGGTGTCACGCTGATCGACACCGCCGAAATGTATCTGGTGCCGCCGCGCGCGGAAACGCAAGGTTCGACCGAGCGTTACATCGGCACATGGCTCGCGCAGCATCGCAGCGCGCGCGAAAAGATCGTGCTCGCCACGAAGATTGCGGGACCGGCGCGTCAGTCGCGCACAATCCGCGTCACATTCGCGGCGAAGGCAACCAGTTCGATCGCAAGAATCTGACCGAGGCGCTGAACGATAGCCTCACGCGTCTGCAAACGGATTACGTCGACCTGTATATCAACTCCACTGACCGGATCGCAGCACGATGACGTTCGGCCGTGTGTTCTACCCGTGGGTCGACGATGCGTACACGGTGCCGATCGAAGAAACGCTCACGATGCTCGCCGAATTCGTGAAGGCGGGCAAGGTGCGTCACATCGGCGTGTCGAACGAAACGCCGTGGGGCGTCGCACAGTTTCTGCGCGCGGCGGAAAAGCTCGGCTTGCCGCGCATCGTCAGTATCCAGAATCCGTACAGCCTGCTCAATCGCACGTACGAAGTGGGTCTCTCCGAGTACGTGCATCGCGACAACATCGGTTTGCTCGCGTATTCGCCGCTCGCGTTCGGCTGGCTTTCCGACAAATTAAGGCGGCGCACGTCCGGCCGGTGCGCGTATTTCGCTCTTCGAGCGCTTCAAGCGTTACAGCAAGCCGCAAGCGGTCGAAGCCACTTCGCGTTACGTCGCGCTGACAAAGAAGCACGGACTTTCGCCTGTGCAACTCGCGTTCATCAACAGCCGGCCGTTCGTGACGAGCAACCTGATCGGCGCGACGTCGCTCGACTAGTTGAAGGAAAACATTGCGAGCGTGGACGTCAAGCTGTCCGACGACGTCCTCGCCGAAATCGACGCGCTGCACGAACTGCAGCCGAATCCGGTGTCCTGACAGGCCGGTTGCCGCGCGTGTTCGCCTGCTCTCTGCAGCGGCCGCACACGCGCGGCGTCTTCGATATCGAAGCCACGCGGCTTCAAAACGCTCAGCGAATCGCCAGCTTCACGCGCACCGCATACAGCGCGAGCAGGCTCATCACCGCGCAGAACATCAGATAGAAGCCCGGCGCGAGCTTATTGCCGGTCGCGTCGATCAGCCACGTAATCACGAACGGCGCGAAGCCGCCGAACACCGTTACGCCGATGTTGTAGCTCGCAGAAAGTCCGGTTGCGCGCGTCTGCGTCGGGAAAATCTCCGACATCAACGCGGGCAGGGTGCCGAAATACATCGCTTTCAACGCGCCGATCCAGATCAGCGCGAGCAGCATCGTTGCGAACGACGGATGCGCATTCATGAACGTGAACGCCGGATAGACAGTGACGAGCATCAGCACGGCGGCCACTGCCATGATTCGCATGCGTCCCATGCTGTCCGACAGATGGCCCGCGAACGGCGTGAGCAGCGTCAGCACGATACCGGTCGCAAGCGTGGCCGCAAATCCCGTGGACGCCAGCAGATGCAACTGCTTGATCGCGTACGTCGGCATATAGAGGATCATGTAGTTGGCCGCCGCGAAATGACGAGCGAGCCGACTGCCAGCAGCATGCGCAGTTTCTGCGTGACGAACAGATCGCGCAGCAGCGTGCGCGCCTTTGGTTCGGCGTAAAACTCGGTGCCTTCGTCGACATAGCGGCGAATATAGAAGCCGACCGGACCGATCGCGAGGCCGAACAGGAAGGGCACGCGCCAGCCCCACGACTCGATCTGCGCGGCGCTCAACTGACCCGTCAGCAGCGCGCCGAAGCCGGACGCGAGCAAGGTGGCGAGACCTTGACTCGCGAACTGCCAGCTGCCCATGAAGCCGCGCCGCTCGGGCGCGTATTCGACCAGAAACGCCGTCGACGCGCCAAACTCGCCGCCCGCCGAGAAGCCCTGCACGAGACGCGAGAGCATGATGCCCGCGGGCACCCACAAACCGATCGCCGCATACTGCGGCATCACGGCGATGGTGAGCGTGCCGATCATCATCAGCGCGATGGACAGCAGTAGAGCTGCCTTACGTCCCGCGCGATCCGCGAGCGAGCCGAGCACGAAGCCACCGAGCGGACGGATCAGATACGAGATGCCGAACGTGCCGAGCGTGAGCATCAGCGAGATCGCTTCGGCGCACGCCGGAAAGACAGCTTCGCGATTGTCACCGCGAAAAAGCCGTAGACGACGAAATCGAACCATTCGAGCGCATTGCCGATCGACGCCGCGAGAATGATGCGATGCGCTTTCGCGGCGGACGGCCGCGCGGCGCGGGTTTGCAATGTGGACGTGTTCATCGTGAACGTGCCTTGCGTGGAGCGTGGTGACTGGTTGCCGGTTCGGCCAGGGACAAAGCGGTGTGCTTAGGATCAGCCTGGGCTGGCCGTCACCGTCTCCCTTACCCCGATTCGCGCCGGCATGCGGCGAGCGCTCGCCGAGGTTCCAGAAAAGCCCCGCCATGATCTGCAAACCTTCACGCACGACCGGCCCGAACAGATGCTCGTTCGTCGCGTGCTGCGAGCAGGCCGAATACGAATGCGGCACCCAGATGGTCGGCAGGCCGAGCGTGTCGGCGAACACTTCGTTCGGCAGCGTCCCGCCGAGATTCGGCAGCACGGCGGTCTTCTTGCCGGTGGTTTCTTCGAGCGACGCAATCGCCCATTTCACCCACGGATCGTCCGGATTCAGACGTGTGGCCGACGCGCCGCGCTCGACGTCGATGTCGATCATCGAAAAGCCGTTGGCATCCAGATGCGTGCGCAGATGCTGCGCGATGTTTTCCCAGTCGGTGCTGACCACGAAGCGCAACTGACACACCGCGAACGCCGACGACGGAATCGCGTTCACCGGATTCTCCGGGTTGCCCGCTTTCATCGCGAGCACTTCGAAACTGTTCCAGCCGAACACGCGCTCCGGCGCGCTAAGGCCCGGCTCGCCCCAGTTTTCGTCGACGGCCGGATCGCCCGGACCGCCGCCGACGGTGATGTCGGCGAGCGCGCGGCGCACCGCTTCGGGAATCGGCGGCGGACGCAGGCCATCCACGGCGATCACGCCACGAGCGTCGACGAGGCTCGCGAGGGCGTTGGCCAGCACCGTAGCCGGATTGCGCAGCAGACCGCCCCAGTTGCCGGAGTGATGCGCGCCTTCACGCAGGTTCAGCGAGAGCCTGAAATTCACCGAGCCGCGCGAGCCGAGAAACACGGTCGGACGACGCGCGGCGAGGCGCGGGCCGTCGGAGGCGATCAGCACGTTGGCGGCCAGTTCTTCGCGATGCGCGCGGCAGATCGCGTCGAGCCCCGGCGAACCCGTTTCCTCGCCCATCTCGATCAGCAGTTTCGCGTTGAAACCGAGCTTGCCGTCGCGCGCAGAGAGCACGCTCGCAAGCGAGGCAAGGTTGATGCTGTGCTGGCCTTTGTTGTCCGCTATGCCGCGGCCGTACCAGCGCTCGCCTTCGATCGTGACGGCCCACGGCGTGAGCGGCGCGCGCCACTGACTGTCGTAGCCGCGCACAACGTCGCTGTGACCGTAGATCAGCACTGTCAGCAGATGATCGCCTTCGTGCCGGTTCGCGATAAGAAATGGCCCGAATTCGGCCACCGGGTTGGCGACGATGCGGGTCGTGAAGCCGAGCTCTTCGGCTTCGGGCGTGATCTCGTCGGTGAGGTACGACAGCAGCAGTTCGGCGCGATTGCTTTCCTGGCTCTCGGTGCGAAAGCCGACACGGCGGTTCAGCGTCTTCAGGAAAGCGCCGGATTCGAAATGCCCGGTTGCGTGGTCGATGGCCTGTTGGCGGCTCATGGGGTTGTCTCCAGTACGGGGCGTGGCGGTAGACCAATTGCTTCGAACCGATTCTAGGAGGCCGTTTTTTGTCACAATAATCGTGTTTCGAAGCTTGCGTTGCCGAAAAGGCAAAGTTCGGCACGCCCCTGGTCGCGCTGTCGCGGTCACTTCACTGTAAAAAGGACGAGGTCACGCCAATGGTACTTTCCCTGCACGGTCTCGCCCTGCGCTACTTTGTCGAGGTGGCGCGCATCGGCTCGCTCAGCGACGCGTCGGAGCGGCTGCACGTCGCCGTGTCGGCCATCAGCCGCTAGGTCGCGCGGCTCGAAAGCGAGCTGGGCGTGGCGCTGTTCGAGCGGCGTCCGCGCGGCATGGCGCTCTCCGAGGCCGGCGAGCGGCTGCTTGCGTATGCGCAGCGCAGCCTGCTCGAAGCCGAACACGTGATGAAGGAAATCGGCGGCCTCGAAACGCTTCACGGAAGCATGATCAAGGTGGCGAGTTCCGAAGGTTTCGCGGCTGATTTTTTGCCGTCGGCGATGGCGGACTTTCGCGGCCAGTATCCGGGCATCGATTTCACGCTGTCGGTCGTCTCGCCGGACGAAGCCACACGCAAGGTGCGCGACGGCGACGCCGACATCGCGTTGACTTTCAGCCTCGCGCCGGAAAAGGGCGTGCGCGTCGAGCACACCGAACGTGTGCCCGTGCTCGCGCTTCTGCGCACCGATCATCCGCTGGCGTCGCGCGCGAAGCTGTCGCTGGCCGACCTGCAGCGCTATCCGGTCGTGCTGCCCGAACCGGGCACGACGATTCGTCAGTTGATCGACATTACTTGTGGGCTAGAAGGTGTGCTGCTCGAACCCGAGCTCACCTGCAACAACAGCGGCGCGATGTATCGCTACGCGCAGAAGTCCGGCGCGATCATGTTCACGGGGCTGCTTTCGGTGCGCGACCGTTACGCGAACGACGGCTTCGTCGTGTTGCCGTTCACGCATCCGCAACTACACCAGTGCAGCATCCATTTGCAGACGATGGCGGGACGCGAACTGCCGCCATCGGTGAAAGCGTTTCGCGATTATCTGATCGGACGGATCGGCGGCGCGAAGCCGGATGTGGGTGAGGGTGCCTATGGCGGCGCGGAGGCGGGCGCAGAGAAGCGCGTGGGAAAGGGTGCGGTGAGAGTTGCAGCAAAAGTTCCAGCAAACGTGGCACCGAGACGCGCGGGAAAAGGGCGTTGAAATAGAGGCGGAAAAAGGCACGCATGCTGCGAACTTGCCCAGACCGACCCGCACACGAGCCCACGTTTCGCGGCGGTAACGACTGCATCAAAGTGTTAATAAAGCGTGCGTGCCGCAGCTTTGCTTCGCGAGGTCCTGTGTCATCAGAAGCGCGTCAAAGCAATACGCGACGCGGGTTTCGCTCGTTCGCGCCTCGACGCCGGCTTGCCACTGCGCAAGATAGCGAAAGGTGAAGCGGAGTCAAATCTCTCCAGCCAGATTTCAATTCACGACCTACACTGTGGTGGACGGGGCGGGCGGTCCCCTCCCCGCTGGCATGCGCGGCGGGCAGGGCTCCTGCTCGCACCGGTGGTAGGATGCAGCCCGAAAATTGGAGTGCGGCGCCACGCGTGCCGCTCACAACAAATCGACAGGACTCAGGACATCGAATGGCGCAACAAAAAACAAACCCAAAACTCGAACAGGCGCTAACGCGTGGTGATCTCGCAATCCGTCAGGCGAATTCTGCGCGCGCCACGGCCCTGCTGCGGGCATTGGCCAAGATTATCGTGGACGCGTCGTCGACGATCGGTGTCGAAGCCTTCACTCTCATCCAGGATGGCGACAAGATCTACGATCCGGCGGACGGGCTCTGGCCACAGGAGTTGCAAATTTCTCTCGATGGTCCAGTGGAAGAAGCCGATCCGGACGAAGTGCGCACCGTGCGTCTGATCGCGGACGACCCGGCCACTGTCTTCCGCGTCGAATGGCAGCGTGCGGACGGCAAGATCGGCCGTCAGGATGGTGGACCGTTCGCGACCGTCGCGTTCATTTCCGACGTGGACATTCCGTGGACGGACGACGAGGACTGAAGTCTCCGCACGCCCACATTGCCTGAAGCAGAAACATAAACAGAAAGCGCATCATGCATGCAGGTGTCTCGCCTGCACGCTCGCTTCATCATCTGGCGGCGGAACAGGATTGCCGACACGATGAACCCGCCCACGGCGTGAAGCGCAAGCACGGCCACGTGCAGCACGACGCTGTCTGTTGGACGGCCGAGCATCGCAGGGCGGATCAGATCGACGGCGTGCGAGAGCGGCAACCACTGCGTCGCGATACGCGCAGCGGCCGGCAACTGTGACATCGGAAAGAACACGCCGGAGAGCAGCAGCATCGGCGTGAGCACGAGCGTCTGATAGAACATGAAGAAGTCGTACGAAGGCGCGAGCGCTGTTACGACCATCGCCACACTCGCGAATGCTAGGCCCGTCAGCACGATAACGGGCAGCGCGAGCAGCATCGACGGAAAATTCGCGTAGCCGAGCGCGCCCGCCACCAGCATGATGGCCGCGTCCGACAGCATCGACTTGCTGCCCGCCCAGATCACTTCACCGAGCATGATGTCGCCGAGCGTGAGCGACGTGTGCATGATCGCCTCCCACGTGCGCTGTACGTGCATGCACGAAAAGCCCGAATACATCGACTCGAAACTCGCCGACATCATCACGTTCGAGGCCACCGTGCCTGCTGCGAGAAAGGCGATATACGAGACGCCGTCCACGTGGCCGACCATCAGTCCGAGTCCAAAGCCGAGCCCGAACAGATAGATCATCGGATTGGCGAGATTGCCGAACATCGAGGCGATCGCGAGTTTCTTCCACACGAGATAGTTGCGCCGCCACACGGCGACCCAGTTGACGGCGTTCGCGGGCAACGCGACGAAAGGCGTTTCTGCGGAAGGCGTACTGCCGGAGGTGTCGTAAGTACGTGCGTCCATGCGTGTCCCGGTCTTGCGGTTCGTGTCTCGTGTTTCGTATCTTGCGTCTTGTGTTACGTGACTGTTGTCTCGTACTACGTGTCTTGCATTACGCGTTCCGCATTACGTCTCGTGTGTCTCGATGCGTTTCGAGTCGTCCTGACGCTCGAGGCCTGTCTCCGGCCTCGCTGTCGCAGCATCAATCCTGCATTTCACGCCATGTGAGCCGCAGAAATACGTCTTCCAGATTGGCCGGCCGATGCAGATAGCACCGATCGGAACGCTGCTTGAGCCGTGCGTGCACCGGCTGCGCGTCGTTCACGTAGCAGAAGAGCGTCTCGCCGCTGATCTCCGTTCGCTCGACGAGCGGCGCGAGTTCGTCGCGCAGCGCAACCGGATCAGGTCCAAAAATTTCGATGACGTCGCAACCGATTTCCGACGCGATCAATTCGTTCGACGTGCCTTCGGCAATCTTGCGGCCTTCCTCGATCACGCACAGCCGATGGCAAAGTCGTTCATGCTTCTTCCATGAAGTGCGTGGTCAGCAGAATGGTTTTGCCGCGCGCGATGAGCGAACGCAGCCGTTCTCATATCAGATGACGCGCTTGCGGGTCGAGACCGGTGGTCGGTTCGTCCATGATCAGCACGTCCGGATCGTTGACGAGCGCGCGCCAGTGTGAGCCGCCGCTTCATGCCGCCGGAAAGTTCACTCACGCGCGCGTCCGCCTTGCTTTCGAGCCGCGCGAAATTCCAGCAGCGACGGCACCATGCCCCGGCATTGCGCCGCGAACACTCCGAAATAGCGGCCGAATACCATCAGGTTTTCGCGTACGGTGAAGTCGGGGTCGAGATTGTCGAACTGCGGCACGACGCCCACGCGCGCCCGTGCAACTCGCGCGCGGCCCGGAATGGGTTCGCCGCACAGGTGGATCGTGCCTGCGTCCGGTGCGGCGATGCCGAGCAGCATGCGCAGCGTCGTGGTCTTGCCTGCGCCGTTCGGCCCAAGCAGACCGAAACACTCGCCCTGGTTGACGTGAAACGACAGTCCGCGTCGACAATTGTCTTTTCGCCGTAGCGCTTCTTGACCTGCTGGAATTCGATGGCGGCTTCAGACATGGATCGGGCGACTCTCTGGAAACGGTACGATTGGCCGGCAAGGCCGCTTATTCTAGGTCATCGACGCGAATGTCGAGGGTTTGTCCCGCGTAGCGCGCATCTCGCTTGTGCGCTGCCACAAACCCGCCAGGCAGCCGTACGGCTTCTTGCTATGAAACCTGCATAGGGAATTTCCATGCAGATATCACGCGCACCGCATCGGGGCACGCCTGGCGGGGCGTCGCGTACGTGAAACCCAGCGCTGCGATCACCACGATCACGATTAGCGTGATGACGAGTGGCTTCGCTGTGCCACGCTTTTTGCTAGGCGATTTGCCCATTGAGTTGCGGGTTGAAACTGCCATCGGGTGGGACTCTCCAGGAGATGTGATTTAACGTGGACCTTGGCCACGCCAAAACGATCCACACGATGAGTCCATGCGATACGTCTGCACGGCTACAAATGTGCCGCGTATCCCCCTCAAACCAGTATCAGCCTTCGGCCACCGCACCCTGAGCCTGCTTCCTCGGCGATGCAGCGGTCGATCATGCGGCACACCGCGTCCATCGTGCCGACCATGATGAGGCGCGACGGACCGTGATATGCGCGAACCGGCACGCGACGCGTGGGTTCAGCCGTGTTCAGGTCGGAGTTCAGAGAAACACGCGCAAAACGCGGGCAAAGACGACGGAAGCGCTGACGGAAGCGCCGATGCATGCGTATCGCCGGCTTCGTCCTCCGGAAAATTGAACAGCGACGGCGTATAGCCGCCGGACGTTCCGGTCAGCGAACAAGGGACGAGCTTGCGCAGATGGCACAAGCGACCGAACTGGCGAAAAGGCAGCAGGCGGGCGAGGCGTTCCATGAGTCTCTCCAAGCGATTCAGCGTTGGGGCGGTGATGTTCGATGACCGGCCCGGCAACGGATAAACCAGTAAAAGAGCGGACGAATCAAAAAAAGACAGCCGGCTTAGAACTCGCCGCGGCGAATCAGGCCGACGGCGACACCTTCCAGCGCAAAGTCCGCACTGCCGGTTTCCACGAAGATGTTTTCGTAATCGGGGTTCTCGGCGATCAGCTCGAGACCGTTCGGCCAGCGCTTCAGGCGCTTGACCGTGACGTCGTCGCCCAGACGGGCAATGATGATCTGGCCGTCTTTCACCTCGCTTTTCTTCTGCACGGCGAGCAGGTCGCCGTCGAAAATGCCGGTGTCGCGCATGGACAGGCCGCGCACCTTCAACAGATAGTCTGGCCGGCTCGAGAAGAGCGCCGGGTCGCACGCGTAGTACTGTGAGATATGTTCCTGCGCGAAGATCGGGCTGCCTGCCGCCACACGGCCGATGAGCGGCAGCGACAACTGCATGATGCTCGCGTGCGGCAGCGTGAACTGATGCGGCGCCTCGTCCGGCGCGCTCAGGAGGCGAATGCCACGCGACGCGCCGGCGGCGAGTTCGATCACGCCCTTTCGCGCAAGAGCGCGCAAATGTTCTTCTGCCGAGTTGGCTGAACTGAAACCCAGTTCGGCTGCGATCTCGGCGCGCGTGGGCGGAAAGCCGGTACGTTCGATGGCCCGGTGGATCAGATCGAAAACCTGCTGCTGTCGTGCGGTGAGGTTGGTCATGACGTCACTGTATGTATGAACAGGTGACTGTATTTTTATATAGCATCTCGCGTAATTCAAGCATTACTTTAAGTTCGTGCTTCCGTGTATCGCTGTGGCGCCGGTTGACGGGTGTTGTCACGTCCGTTTTCGCGCCCGAACGCCGCATTCGGCTGTCGTTACCACTTTTACGTATTAAAAAATGAAGAAATATTATTTTTTAATGATAAAAGCCGTTCGATAGACTGCTCCTCGGGTTGGCGCTCATGTGCACGTGAACCGCGCCGCAAAACGCACCACACGCTGTTCAAGCGCACTACAACGCGGAGAAAGTTGATATGAACTATCGGAATACGGGGTTGGCAAGCAGGACGAAGAAACTGGTCGTGGCACTCGCATTCGGCGCGGCCGGCGCGCTCGGCGCGTTGACGCAGGCACAGGCGGCTGACACGACGTTGTTGAACGTGTCCTACGATCCGACACGCGAGCTGTATCAGGACGAAAACGTGGCCTTCGGCAAGGAATGGAAGGCCAAAACCAGCGAGACCATCACGTTCAAGCAGTCGCACGGCGGCTCGGGCGCACAGGCCCGCTCGGTGCTTGACGGCCTGCAGGCGGACGTCGTGACGCTGGCGCTTGCCTACGACATCGACGCGCTCGCCAACAAGGGCCTCGTCGACAAGAACTGGCAGAAGCGTCTGCCGGATAACGCATCGCCATACACGTCGACGATCGTGTTTCTGGTGCGCAAGGGCAACCCGAAGCACATCAAGGATTGGGACGATCTGATCAAGCCCGGCGTGTCGATCGTCACGCCGAATCCGAAGACCTCGGGCGGCGCGCGCTGGAACTACCTGGCTGCGTGGGCTTACGCCGAGCACCAGCCGGGCGGCAACGCGCAAAAGGCGAAGGAATTCGTCAGCAAGCTCTATAAGAACGCGGGCGTGCTGGATTCGGGTGCGCGCGGCGCGACCACGAGCTTCGTGCAGCGCGGGATTGGCGATGTGCTGATCGCCTGGGAAAACGAGGCGTTCCTGTCGCAGAAGGAATTCGGCGCAGACAAGTTCGAGATCGTCGTGCCGTCGGTGAGCATTCTGGCCGAGCCGCCGGTCGCGGTGGTCGACAAGGTGGTCGACAAGCACGGCACGCGCAAGGTGGCGGAGGCGTATCTGAACTTCCTGTACAGCCAGGAAGGCCAGGAAATCGCGGCGAAGAATTTCTACCGTCCGCGTTCGAACAAGGTGCCGGCCGAGCTGATCGCGAAGTTTCCGAAGCTGAAGCTGTACACGGTGGACGATTCGTTCGGCGGCTGGACGAATGCGCAGAAGACGCACTTTGCCGACGGCGGCGTGTTCGATTCGATCTACCAGCCGCAGTAACAGTAGTAGCAGTAGTAGCAGCAACGAGCGGTGCCTTGGCGGACATCGCACGACGACACGTCGAGCGTCATTCTGGAGCGCGCCCTCGGACGCGCTTTTGGCCGATCGGGACGGCGGCCGCAACATGAGCATCAACCTGAAAGAGTATCCAGCATGACGACGTTGACCTTCCGGAAGCCGAGCACGTTGCCCGGTTTCGGCCTGAAACTCGGCATTACAGTGGCGTATCTGAGCCTCGTGGTGCTGATTCCGCTTGCGGCGACCTTCCTCAAGACCACCACGCTCGACTGGGAGCAGTTCGTGCGCGCGGTGAGTTCGCCGCGCGTGCTCGCGTCGTACTACCGGCTGACGTTTTTCTCGGCGCTCGGCGGGGCGCTCATCAATGCGGTGTTCGGCTTTCTGGTGGCGTGGGTGCTGGTGCGCTACACGTTTCCGTTCAAACGGATCGCCGACGCGGTGGTCGATATGCCGTTCGCGTTGCCCACGTCCGTGGCCGGCATTTCGCTCGCCGCGGTGTACGCGGGCAACGGCTGGATCGGGCAGTATCTGGAGCCGCTCGGCATCAAGATCGCGTTCACCCCCGCGGGCGTGCTGGTGGCGCTGACGTTCATCGGTTTGCCGTTCGTCGTGCGGACCGTGCAGCCGGTACTCAAAGAGTTCGAGCGCGAGCAGGAAGAGGCGGCCGCATGCCTTGGTGCATCGCGCTGGCTCACGTTTCGCCGCGTGGTGCTACCGGCCGTGTTTCCGGCCTTGCTGATGGGTTTCGCGCTCGCCTTCGCGCGTGCGCTCGGCGAATACGGTTCGGTCATTTTCATTACCGGCAACGTGCCGATGAAATCGGAAATCACGTCGCTGCTCATCATTACGAAGCTGGAGCAGTACGACTATGCGGGCGCTACGGCGCTTGCCGTCGTGATGCTCGTGGTGTCGTTCCTGATGCTGCTCTTCATCAATACGCTGCAGTGGTATTTGCAGCGCCGTACGAGCCGCGGTGGAGCAGGACCCGCGCCAGTTGCGTCGGGCATCACTGTCAGCAATGTGACAAGTGGCGCAGCAAATGATGCGACCCAAAACGGAGGTGTGCGATGAGCCAGGCGCCGCTGAATGCGTCACGCCGTCCCAATCCGGTCACCGAAGTACCCGTGCGCTGGGTACTGACCGCCATTGCGCTGCTATTTCTCACGCTGTTTCTGGTGGTGCCGCTCGTGGCGGTGTTCTATCAGGCGTTGAGCAAGGGCGTGGGTTTTTACCTCGAATCGCTCGCCGATCCCGACGCGCTCTCCGCAATCAAACGGTGATCACTGCCGCGATCGCCGTGCCGTTGAACCTCGTGTTCGGTCTGACGGCCTCGTGGTGTATCACCAAGTTCGAGTTTCGCGGCAAGGCGCTGCTGACCACTCTGATCGACCTGCCGTTCTTGGTGTCGCCGGTCATCTCTGGTCTCATCTACGTGTTGATGTTCGGCGCGCAGGGCTGGTTCGGCCCGTGCCTGCAGGACCATAACGTGCAGATCATTTTTGCGGTGCCGGGCATCGTGCTCGCCACGATCTTCGTCACGTTCCCGTTCGTCGCGCGCGGACTGATTCCGTTGATGCAGGCACAAGGCAACGACGAAGAAGAAGCCGCGCACGTGCTCGGCGCGTTCGGCTGGCAGATTTTCCGCCGTGTCACGCTGCCGAACGTCAAATGGGGCCTGCTGTACGGCGTGATTCTGTGTAATGCGCGTGCGATAGGCGAGTTCGGCGCGCTCTCGGTCGTCTCGGGCCATATTCGCGGACAGACCGACACGATGCCGTTGCACGTCGAAATTCTCTACAACGAATACAACTTTTCGGCGGCGTTCGCGGTTGCGTCGGTGCTGGCGCTGCTCGCGCTGGTCACGCTTGCGCTCAAGCTGCTGGCCGAGCGGCACATGTCGGCGGAACTGTCGGCCGCGCGCGATGTGCCGGCCCATGCGGGACCGGCCGTCACCGCGAGCGCATCAACAAACGCATCATCAAGTGCATCATCGGGCGCAGCGAAATCGTTCAACACAACGCAGCAACGCGCAGTCAAGCATCCGCTCAAGCAAGGAGAGCTGTAATGGGTATCACCGTTCGTAACCTGCAAAAACGCTTCGGCGATTTCGTCGCGCTCGATAACGTCTCGCTCGATTTCCCGCCGGGCGAACTGGTCGCGCTGCTCGGACCGTCGGGTTGTGGCAAGACCACGTTGCTGCGTGTGATCGCTGGGCTCGAATATGCGGATGGCGGCCAGGTCGTGCTGCAAGGGCAGGATGTCGCGGAAGTCGGCGCGCGCGAACGCGAAGTCGGCTTCTTGTTCCAGCATTACGCGCTGTTCCGTCACATGACGGTGTTCGAGAACGTCGCGTTCGGTCTGCGTGTGAAGCCGCGCAAGGAGCGGCCTTCGGAAGCGGTGATTCGCGAGAAAGTACACGAGTTGCTGAAGCTCGTGCAGCTCGACTGGCTCGCGCAACGTTATCCGTCGGAACTCTCGGGCGGTCAGCGTCAGCGTATCGCGCTCGCGCGTGCGCTTGCGGTTAAACCGAAAGTGCTGCTGCTCGACGAGCCGTTCGGCGCGCTCGACGCCAAGGTGCGCAAGGAGTTGCGCAGCTGGCTGCGGCGTCTGCACGACGATCTGCATATCTCGACGATTTTCGTCACGCACGATCAGGAAGAAGCGCTCGAAGTGGCCGACCGCATCGTCGTACTCCATCGCGGTCACGTCGAACAGGTGGGTAGTCCGCAGGAGGTGTACGACCATCCGCAAACCTCGTTCGTCTACGAGTTTCTCGGCGCGGCGCTGCCGGTGGCGACCAAGGCCGATTTCAGCGGCCCGGCATTCGCCTATGTGCGTCCTCACGATCTGCAGTTGTATCCGCAGGCGTCGGGTCATCGCGAAGGCATCGTCGTAGACGTGCGCCGCGTGGTGACGCTCGGCGATTCGGTGCGCGTGGAGCTCGCGGGCCGCGAAGGCAATCTGCTCGAAGCAGAACTCGACCGCGAATCGTGGCGCGATCTGCAACTGGCGGTGGGCGACGGCGTGACGGCCGTGCCGCGCGCGCTGTGTGTGTTTCCTGCGCAGTAAGCCGTGTCGTTGCAGCGGCAGGCAGCTTGAAAAAATACTCCGGTGTTTCAATAAAACCCAAAACACAGCTCTGGCTGAACCGGAGAGACAGCATGAATTTCCAGCAATTGCGCTTCGTGCGAGAAACGGTGCGTCAGAACATGAATCTGACGGAAGTGGCCAACGTGCTCTACATGTCGCAATCGGGCGTGTCGAAACAGATCAAGGATCTGGGGGACGAACTGGGCGTCGGTATTTTCATCCGACGCGTCAAGCGTTTGACGGGTCTCACGGAACCCGGCAAGGTCGTGCATCAGTTTGATAGAGCGGATGCTGCTCGACGCTGAAAATCTGCACCGCGTCGCACGTCAATACGCCGACCAGGACAGCGGTCACCTCGTGGTGGCGACCACGCACACGCACACGCAGGCGCGTTACGCGTTGCCGAAGGTGATTCGCCAGTTCACCGAGGTGTTCCCGAAGGTGCATCTCGCGTTGCGTCAGGGCAGTCCGCCAGATCGCGCAGATGATCATCAACGGCGAAGCGGGCATCGGCATTTCGACCTAAGCGTTGGACCGTTTCCCGGACATCGTCACGTTTCCGTGCTATTCGTGGCATTACATCGTGGTCGTGCCGAAGGATCATCCGCTCGTGGGGCGGCCGAATCTCACGCTCGACGAAATCGCCGAATTCCCGATCGTCACGTACGACCAAGACTTCACGGGCCGCTCGCATATCGATCAGGCGTTCGCGAAAGCGGGTGCCTTGCCCGACGTCGTGCTGACGGCGATCGACGCCGACGTGATCAGGACATACGTCGAACTCGGCATGGGCATCGGCGTGGTCGCGGCCATGGCCTACGATCCGAAACGCGATACCGAACTCGTCGCGCTGGACACGGAGCATCTGTTCGAAGCGAGCACAACGCGCGTCGGCTTGCGCAAAGGCGCGTTCCTGCGCGCCTTTGCGTATCGTCTGATCGAAATGTCCGCGCCGCAACTGAACGAAGCCGACATCGCCGCGCAATTGCGCGAGGCGGTGTGAGGGGGGCGTTTCTTTTCTCCGTTGCAGTTTTGCGTTCGGTGCTGACGCTGTAGCGGCAGACGGCGATGCCTTACCAGACGGCGATGCCTTACAATCGCCACCATGAATACCTCTACTTCTTCCAGCTTGCCGAGTATCGCGGTTCTCGCAACCGGCGGCACGATTGCCGGCGCGGCCGTCGACGTCATGAACACGTCGGGTTATCAGGCGGGCGTGGTCGGCGTCGACCAGTTGTTGGCCGCCGTGCCGGCGTTGTCCACGGTGGTGCGCATCGCGCCCGATCAGGTGGCGAGCGTCGACAGCAAGGACATGGCGATGCCGCTATGGACCACGCTCGCGCAACGCATCAACACGCTGCTGGCCGCCGACGACATCGACGGCGTGGTCGTCACGCACGGCACCGATACGCTCGAAGAGACCGCGCATCTGCTGCATCTGACGATCAGGTCCGACAAGCCGGTGGTGCTGACGGCCGCGATGCGTCCGTCCTCCGCGCTTTCCGCCGACGGTCCGCTGAATCTCGTGAATGCCGTGATCGTGGCGGGGCATGCGCGCTCGCGCGGGCAGGGCGTGCTCGTCGCGTTCAACAACCGCATTCATAGCGCGCGCGACGTGGTCAAGACGAGCACGTATGCGGTCGACGCATTCCAATCACCCGAGATCGGCGTGCTGGGCTGGGTGCAGGACGGCCGCGTGGAGTTCCAGCGCGAAGTGGTGCGTCCGCATACGCTTACGTCGGCATTCTCGATCGGCGCGACCTGGCCGCACGTGGAAGTGGTGACGAGTTATGCCGGCGTGTCGCGCATCGCCGTGGATGCGCTGGTCGGCGCGGGCGTGCGCGGTATCGTGGTGGCGGGAACGGGCAATGGCTCGATTCACACGACGTTGCAGCAGGCGCTCACCGACGCGGCTTCGCAAGGTGTAGCAGTGGTGCGTTCTTCACGCGTGGGTTCGGGGCATGTGATGCGCAACGGCGCGGCCGCCGACGATGCACTCGGGTTCGTCACCGCCGGTTCGCTCAATCCGTATAAAGCGCGTGTGTTGCTGATGCTGGCGTTGGCCACAGGCGAGAGCAGTGCGGCGGGATTGCAGAAAATATTCGATACGTACTGAGCGGACATCAAGTTTCAATGACAAACGCGGTACCTAGGTTTTCACGTTGGGTGCCGCGTTGTCGTTTCTACGCGAGTGTGTTCATGACACTCGCGCGAGTTTTGGAATCAGGCCACCCACTCAGGCCGCCAGATCCGGCGGCAACTTCCCACCATTCGCTGCCAGCGCTTTCATGACCTGCTTGTGCAGCCAGATGTTCATCGTGGCAGAATCGTTCATATTACCAGTGTAGTTTAATTCCTTGGCGAGCTGCTTGGGATAATCGAGGCTGCTGTTCACGCCGAGCGCTTTAAGCGTATCGACGATCGACGTGCGCCAGTTCAGCGTCTGCCCGCTCTCGCTCACGAACTGGCCCATGACGACGGCCACGTCGACGTCGGCAAGCGGTGCGGCTGCCGGTGCGGCGGCGGCCGTGGCTTGTCCCGTTGCCGGGTCGGGCGTCGGTTCGACGGCCGGTACCGGCTGGTCGGGTTTTGCCTTGCCAAAGAGCTTATGTACGATGTCACCGAAGATGCTCATTCTGATTCCTTTGCTGAAGGGTTGCCGGCGCAAGCATGCTGCCGCTTGCGGCTTGAAACCTGGTTGGAGTATCGGGCGCACCGAATGAAGCGAACGAAGACAGCGCGCGAACATTGCCATGAACGGCAAGCCGCACGTGAAGATCGACACGCCCGCAACCAGACTCCAACGAGTGTAGGAGAAAAGCGCAAAGCGATGTGTCAAAAAAGGTAGGGGAGAGAACGCGGAGTTTTACAAGCAGATGCAGCGCGCGTACGGGCGGCGAACCTGCATCGCGCGATATCGATATCAGTTGCGAGAGAATGACGGAAAAAGCATAGCGATGAAATCCGACAGCTGGACATCCGACGGCAACGTCTGACCGACCAAGGCTTCCCCCGGCGCCGCCGGGTGCCGCTGCGGACCCCACTTGCCGCTCTCAGCCCAGAGCGGCACGATTTGCCCGTTCCATCGCCGTACAGCACGATGAACCGGCACCCCACCTGCGATCACCGTGACGTTGCGGTGGCAACGATAACGGCAATCCGTTCTGCTGCGAGATGCTAAGGGCGCGTCGTTATCGAAGCGCCCTGAAGCGCTCCGCTCAAGTCGCTTTGGCTTCGCTGCCCGGCGCCTGTGCGACTTTCGTAGTTCGCCATGATTTCCAGCGCACGGACTATCGCCGAGTGATCCCATGCCTTGCCACCGTTCACCGCGCACACGCTGAAGAGTTGCTGCGCGCTCGCGGTATGCGGCAGCGCGATGCCGAGCTTGCGTGCGCCGTCGAGTGCGAGGTTCAGATCCTTTTGATGCAGTTCGATGCGGAAGCCCGGATTGAACGTGCGCTTCGTCATGCGCTCGCCGTGCACTTAGAGAATGCGCGACGACGCGAAGCCGCCCATGAGGACGCGGCGAACACGTTCCGGATCGGTGCCCGAACGCGAAGCGAACAGCAGCGCTTCGGCCACGGCTTCGATGTTCAACGCGACGACGATCTGGTTCGCGACCTTGCACGTCTGGCCCGCGCCGTTATCGCCGATCAGCGAGATGTTCTTGCCCATCAGTTCGAAGAGCGGCTTGGCCGTAGCAAACGCTTTTTCCGGGCCGCCGACCATGATCGTCAGCAGTGGCGTGAGCTGCGCCGCGAGTCTGCCCGGCCACGCTCTGAATCCAGCCAAGGCCCGCGGCCGTGGTGGTGTGCGGTTTGTATTCGCAGCCGACGTAGCCGTCGTAGCCGAGCGAATCGAGCAGGTCGAACAGGAACGGATAGTTGATCTCGCCGGTGCCCGGTTCGTTGCGGCCTAGGTTGTCGGCGAGCTGGATGTGAGCGATCTGCGGCAGATTCTTTTTGATCGTCGCCGCGAGTTCGCCTTCCATGCGCTGCATGTGATAAATTGCAAGAACAGATTGTCCGAACCGACTGCGCGAATCACGTCGAGACCTTCGCCCGAACGGTTCAACGCGAAGCCGGGAATGTCGTAGGAATTGCACGGTTCGACGAGCAGCCTGATCCCGGCTTTCTTCAGCTCGCCCGCCGTGAAACGCAGGTTCTCGACGATCGTCGTGCGCGCCTTGTCGGCGTCCACCGCGCCGGGAATGCCGACGAGGCAGTTCAGTTGCGGCACCTTCAACGCCTTCGCGTATTCGATCGCACGTCCCACGCCTTCCTGGAATTCGCTCACGCGATCCGGCAGACACGCAATGCCGCGTTCGCCGGCTTCCCAGTTGCCCGCGGGCAGGTTGTGCAGCACGAGCTTCAGACGATTCTGCTGCGACGCTCGCTCAGTTCGGCGATCTGGTACGGACGGGTACGGAAAGAGAAATTCGACGGCATGAAAGCCGGCGTCCGCCGTGGCCGCGAAACGGTCAAGGAAGAGGACTTCGTTGAACAGCATCGTGAGATTCGCTGCAAATTTCGGCATGGTGCTGAGTCTCTCTGGTCGGTCAGTGGAATGTCTTTGTGAATGCGGTTCGATGTTGCCGACCGCGCTCACGTGTACTGCTCAGGCTGCCCGCTCGCGAGAGCGGGGCGCTGCTTTTTAGTCGAGCATGCTGAGGCCGTCGGCGCGTCTTCGCGCTTCGTGGCGAGCTCTTCGAACTCGTTGATCGCGTCGATCTCGGTGCCCATCGAAATGTTGGTCACGCGTTCCAAAATCACTTCGACGATCACCGGCACGTTGAACTCGGAGAGCATCGACTGCGCTTTCTGCAGTGCGGGCTTGAGCTCTTCCGGCTTGAACACGCGAATCGCCTTGCAACCCAGACCTTCCGCGACAGCGACGTGATCCACGCCATAGCCGTTCGTTTCCGGCGAGTTGATGTTTTCGAAGCCGAGCTGCACGCAGAAGTCCATGTCGAACGCGCGCTGCGCCTGGCGGATCAGGCCGAGATACGAGTTGTTCACGACCACATGCACGTACGGCAGCTTGAATTGCGCGCCGGCGGCAAGCTTTTCAATCATGAACTGGAAGTCGTAGTCACCCGACGGCGACGATCGGACGCTGCGGATCCGCTGCACGCACGCCGGGCGCCGCCGGAATCGTCCAGCCGAGCGGGCCTGCCTGACCGCAGTTGATCCAGTTGCGCGCCTTGTAGACGTGCAGGAATTGCGCGTCGGCGATTTGCGACAAACCGATCGTGCTCACGTAGCACGTGTCGCGGCCGAACACCTGGTTCATCTCTTCGTACACGCGTTGCGGCTTCATCGGCACGTTGTCGAAGTGCGTCTTGCGCTGCATGGTCTGCTTGCGTTGCTGGCAATCGGCAACCCATGCGCTGCGGTCCTTCAGCTTGCCCGATGCTTTCCATTTCTTCGCGACTTCGACGAACAGTTCGAGCGCGGCCTTCGCGTCCAACACGATGTCGAGGTCCGGGCCGAACACGCGGCCGATCTGCGTCGGTTCAATATCAACGTGTACGAACTTGCGGCCCTTCCTGTAAACCTCGACGCTATCCGTATGATGGTTCGCCCAGCGGTTGCCGATGCCGAGCACGAAGTCGGACGCGAGCATCGTGACGTTGCCGTAGCGGTGCGACGTTTGCAGACCGACCATGCCGGCCATCAGCGGATGGTCGTCCGGAATCGCGCCCCACGACATCAGCGTCGGGATTACCGGCACGCCGACCGTTTCGGCAAACTGCACGAGCAGGTCTTCGGCTGCTGCGTTGAGCACGCCGCCGCCCGAGACGATCAGCGGCTTGTCGACGTCGTTGAGCAGCGTGAGCGCGGCTTCGATCTGCTTGCGCGTCGCTTTCGGCTTATTTTCGTGTGTCCTGATGGGATTATAGCGCGCGGTACGCGTTGCAGTTGTCAAGGCGACAGCCTGCGAGCAACGCGGCGTCGTAGTTTCGACAGACGAACGCCACGCCGAACCCGAAACGCCTCGCGGCGATACGCGAGGCGAACACCCCAGCCTTCCTTCTCTGTTTGACCGCGCACCGACCCTGCGCGGCGAGCTTCTCTTATCTCCTCGCATCACCTGCCGCCTCGCAGCGCGGCTCGTTCCCTTCTTCCCGACCCAAATTAAAAATTTGACAACTTGACAACATATTTTAAGACACACGTGGGAGCGCCAAATGCGTCATCACCCTCATTTTTCCCGTTCGCATCACGCGGACAATTACGATCGCTGCGACTACGATCGTGCTTCGCTGCACGCGCTGTGGCATCTGATCGCCCGTCACTATGAGCAACGCGGCGAGCGCGGCGGCTATGGATTCGGCCATGAATCCGCCGAGGCTTCAGCCGCCGACATGGGCACGGCAGCCACGAGTCTCGCGGCCAGCGCGCCGACTCCGCCGACACCCGCCGCGAATTCCACGAGCGCGGCGGCGGCCATGGCGGGCGCTTCGGCGGTGAAGGCGACGGTTTCTCGCGCGGCCGCAAATTCAGTTCGGACGACCTGCAACTGCTGTTGCTCTCGATGATCGACGCGCAGCCGAGCCACGGCTACGAACTCATCAAGGCACTGGAAACGCGCTCGAACGGTTTCTACAGCCCAGAGCCCCAGCATGGTCTATCCGGCTCTCACGTATCTGGAAGAACTCGGTTATGTGACGGTTCAGCTCGAAGGCAATCGCAAGTGTTACGAGTTGTCGGAAACAGGCCGTGAATATCTGACCGCGAATCGCGACCGCGTCGAACTGATGCTCGCGAAGCTGAGCCACATCGCCCGCAAGATGGACTCGGTGCGCCGGGCGTTTGCGGGCGAAGAACCGGCGGACATCAGCGAAGGCGGCTGGGCGCCAGAACTGAACGAAGCGCGCCGCACGCTGAAACACGCACTGCTGCGCCGGGATAACGCACCGGCGGCGGAACAGCGCCGCATCGCTGAAATCCTGATGCGCGCCGCGCGCGAAATCGAAAGCGGAGACGCTTCGAAGAGCGATAAAGCCGGCGACGACAGCGCCGAGAACAAAGACGGCGAACCCAACGCCTGATCTCACGGCCCCGCAGTCCGCCGCTCATTAACAAAACGCAAGCCGATCACAAGGAGTCGTTCCTCATGCAGACAACCGACAATCGCGCCGACCTTGTTGCCGCCTTCGGGCAGCCGATCGACGGCGAGATCGCGCTTGTCGGCATTTGCTTGTCGGCATTCTCCAGCACGTCGAGTTCGTACACCGAGCGGCCGATCACGTCCTCGCGCGCGTAACTCGTCATCTCCAGAAAGCCCTGATTGACCTTGATATAGCGCTGGTCGCTCAGCCGGCAGATCACGGCCGGCGCGGGATTCGCGCTGAAGGTCTTCTCGAAGCGCTGCTCGGCGTTGGCCCACTCGCTCGCGTCGTGCAGGATCAGCGCGAGGCAGTCGGGCTCGCCCTGCGCGTTCGTGAGCGTGAGACCGCGCGCGGTGCACCCAGTTCACGTCATCGCTGCGCGCCGGAAAAACTTCGACGACCACGTCGCTGAACGACTCGCCCGCCACGAGACGCTCGAGCGGATAGCTGCCCTTCGGCACGGGATGATTGTTGCGGTAGCGCAGCCGGAAACGCTTGCGGTATTGGGCGACTGACGCCGTGCATGTCGAGCGCGGCCTGGTTCGCCCAGACGATCGTCTGGTCCGGTTCCACGAGAATCATGCCCTCGGTGAGCCCCGTAATGATCTGCTGCAATTGATGCCGGTCCGTTTGCGAGCGCAGCACTTTATCGTCCACGGACGGCCCGATATCCGGGGGTTCGGATTGCACCAGTTGCGACGGTGCAGTGGGTGGTGTTTCTGTCATTGATGTTATTAGCGCGCCTCGCACGCGTGTGAGCCTGTCCAGACCGAGAGAATCGCTGAAAACGGAGCGCCGTGCCAATAGCCATTGCACCAGTTGCAACGGCCGAACCGTATACGTCGTGTCGAGGAATTGAATTTACCGGGTTTGCGTCGGCAAAAAGCGCCAGCATGTAGCGCTTTGGGAATATGCACAGTAAAACTTACGCGACAACGCCATTAGCGCAAGCTCGCCGCAAAGGCGCACCAATCTGGTGATGCCCCTTCGCTTTTACGCATTGCCGGTCCGGTCGGCGCGTGACGAGGAAGTTTAGCCTTCTTCCGCGCCGAGCGCGACTAGCGGATGCGCCTCGCGTTTCCACGGCGAGCTCAGGAGAAATAGCGGACGCGTTCGCTGCGCACTTCGGCAAGCGTCGCAGACGCCCAGCGGCCTTTGCGATCCTTGTCGATCAACTGGGCGCACACGCCTTCGCAGAAGTCGCCCTCTTCGATCACCCGTTTGACGATGCCGAGTTCCATGCGGAAACATTCGGCGAGCGTCATCTGCCGGCCGCGCAACAAAGCTTCGCGCGTGACGTGCAGCATCGTGGGCGAATGTGTGGTGAGCGCGTCGTAGGTAGCCTGAAGCCATTGCCGGACTTCGCGCGGCGGCTCACGCTCCAGGTCCTGCCGCAACGTTGCAACCATCCGGTCGACGCTCGAACGCCGGTCGAAATGCCGCAACACGAGTTGCGTAAAAGGCGTGAGCACCGCGCGCGGCCCGATGTTGCACGGCGGCTCGAAGATGCCACGCAGCCGCGCCATCAGATCGCCTTCGTGCGGCATGCGCTGCAGGCGTTCCTCGAACGTGGCGAGCCATTCGGCCGGCACGCAGAGATCGGCGAGTTGCAAACGCAATGCGTCCGCGCCGGAGAGCGTCACACCGGTGAGCCCGACGTGCAGCGCCATCTCCGCGGGCATCAAGCCGAGGAAGTGCGTCGCGCCCACATCCGGCAGAAAGCCAATGCGCGTTTCCGGCATCGCGATCTTGCTGCGCTCCGTGACGATGCGCAGCTTCGCGCCCTGGCCAAGACCCATGCCGCCGCCCATCGTGATGCCGTCGAGCAGCGCCACGACAGGTTTCAGAAAACGGTGCAGCGCGTAGTCGAGCCGGTACCCGTCGGCGAAAAAAACGAGCCAGCGGTTGTCGTTATTCTTTGCGAGCCGATGTACTTCGCGCACGTCGCCGCCCGCGCAAAAGCCCTTGCTGCCCGCGCCCTTCAGCACGAGCGCGACGATCGAGTTGTCGCTGCGGCAATGTTCGACCAGCACGGTGAGCTCGCGCACCATCGCATGCGAAAGTGCGTTGAGCGCCGCCGGCCGGTTCAGCGTGACGATCGCGACGCGATTGACCACGCGAAACAGAATGTCGCGTTCCGCTTCGAGACTCGTGTCGGGCACGGCGCTCTGCAAGGCGCTCATTGCGAGTCCTCCGCACGCGTGTTTTCAGCGGACGTGCGCTGCGCAACCTGCCATTGCGGCGCGCGCTTTTCCAGAAATGCGTTGACACCTTCGCGCTGATCGGCGCCGTCGAACAGACCGACGAAACGCTCGCGCTCCAGCGCAAGCGCCGCCGAACGCGGCACGCCATTGCGGCCCTGATGGATCAGCGTCTTGCTGAAACCCACCGCCTGCGGGCTCAACGTTGCGACGCGCGCGGCCATTGTGAGCGCGGCTTCGCGCGTGGTGCCCTTCTCCACCACTTCTTCGACGAGCCACGGCAGCGTCTGCGTGCCGCAGCCGCACGGCAACAGGCCAACCGCCGTCTCGGGCAACGCGAGCACCGCGTGCTGTTCGGCGATGCGGATGTCGCACGCGAGCGCGCATTCAAGACCGCCGCCCATCGCATAACCGTTGATCGCCGCGATCACCACGGGCCGCGCGTTCTGCAGCGTTTCGAAGGCCACGCCGAAACGCGCCGCCGCTGTGTGCGCCACTTCGCGGTTGCCGTCGGCGAACGTGTTGAGGTTCGCGCCCGCGCTGAAGAACTTCTGGCCGTCGCCGGTAATGACGATCGCGCGCACGGCCGGCTCGCCGTTCAGACGCTCCACCGTGTGCTGCAATTGCAGCAGTCCTTCAGGCGTGAATGCATTCGCGGGCGGTCGCTTGAGCGTGACGAGCGCGACCGCGCCGTCGTGAACGTACTCGAGATTGATCATGACGTGGACCCGCCTTTCGCGTCCTGACAATACAGCTTGATGACCACCGAAAAGTCGAGACGTCCCGCGCCTTGTGTGCTCATCGTCCGATAGAGCTGCTGCGCAAGCGCGCCGAGATAGACCGGCTGACGCGCGAACTTCGCGGCATCGGTGGCGAGGCTCAGGTCTTTCAGCATCAGATCAGTGCCGAAGCCACCCGTGTAGCCGCGCGTGGAAGGTGCGGTGTCGATCACGCCCGGCATCGGGTTGTTATACGTATTCGAACTCCAGCAGCGCCCCGTCGACGTATTGATGATGCTGCCCAAGTACCTTCGCGTCGATGCCGAGCGCCTCGCCGAGCGATATCGCTTCGGCCACACCCGCCATCGTGATGCCGAGCACGAGGTTGTTGCAGATTTTCGCGACCTGCCCCGTGCCGGTTTCGCCGCAATGAACGATGTTCTTGCCCATCGCCGAGAGCACCGGCTTCACCTGTTCGAACGCGCTCGGGCTGCCGCCCACCATGAACGTGAGCGTGCCCGCCGCCGCGCCGCCCGTGCCGCCGGACACCGGTACGTCGACGAAACTGTTGCCGTTCTGCGTCGCGAGTTCGGCGAACGCTTTCACGCTCGCGGGATCGATCGTGCTCGAATCGATGATCGTCACGCCCTTCGCGATGCCTGCGAGCACGCCGTCGTCCGCCGTCAGCATTGTGATGACGCATTCCACGTCCGACACTGCCGCTTTCGGCGAACCCGCGTCGACGAGCGCCTGCATGGCCTGTGCATTGAGGTCGAACACGTTGACCGCGTGGCCCGCCTTGAGCAGGTTGTGCGCCATCGGCGCGCCCATGTTGCCGAGTCCGATAAAGCCAATTTTAATCTTGCGTCCTCCCAACTCGATTGAGCGTCGTTTAGCGCAGGCTGATCGTCGTGTTCACGCCGTCGTTCACGGTGTCGTCGTCGAACCAGCGCGCCGTGACGGTCTTGGTTTGCTTGTAGAACTGCACGACCTGTTTGCCGTACAGGCCGAGGTCGCCGAGCTTCGAGCCGCGCGAACCCGTGAAGCTGAAGAACGGCACCGGAATCGGAATGTTGATGCCGACCTGCCCGATATCGATCTCGCTCTGAAATTTGCGCGCCGCCGCGCTGCTCTGCGTGAAAAGACCCATGCCGTTGCCGAACGGATTGGCGTTGACGAGCGCGATGGCGTCGTCGAGTGTGGCGACGTTCAGCACCACGAGCCCCGGGCCGAAAATTTCCTGACGGTAGATGTCCATCTCCGTCGTGACGTCGGTGAAGATTGTCGAGCCGATGAAGTTGCCCTGTTCGAAGCCCGGCACTTTCACGTCGCGGCCGTCGAGTGCGAGCGTCGCGCCGAAGCCCGCGCCCGCGAGTGCGTTCAACGTCTGCTCGCGATTCGCGTCCGGCAACACGACCGCGTGATTCTTCGCGCCCATCATCGACTGCACGCGTTTGCCGTGCTCGCTGCCGAGGCGATAGACGTGCGTGCCGACCGCCGTCGAGCCGACGAACGAAATCGCCTTCACGAGTTCATGTATGCAGAGCGCGTCGACCACTTCCTTGCCGCCGTGCACGATGTTCAGCACGCCCTTCGGCACGCCCGCCTCGATCGCGAGTTCGACGAGTTGCATGGTCGACAGCGGATCCTGCTCCGACGGCTTCAGCACGAACGTGTTGCCGCAGACGATCACCATCGGGAATATCCACAGCGGAATCATCGCCGGGAAGTTGAACGGCGTGATGCCGGCGCACACACCGATCGGCGTGTCTTTCCACGTCTTGAACGCGGCATGCGCGGAACGGATGGCTTCGTTGACTTCGTCGGCGGTCGCGAACGGCACGCGGGCCAGCACTTCCTGCGTGGCCGCATTGACGATATCGCGCCATTCGCCGGTTTTCGAATCGACGAACTCGCCGTTGATCAGCAGCTTGACCTTGGCGGCGCTCGCGCCAGCGTTCGAAGCAGTTGCGTTCATGCTTAAACTCCTGTGCAGTGGCCGTCGAATGGCCAGACAATGATGGACGGGGATGCCGAACAATCGACAGGAAGCAGTTGGGAGCGGCTTAGCACAGATCCGGGAAATCCTCTTCCCAAAATTCGCCCGGCAAACGCGCGGGCTCGGCTTCGCACTCCATCTCGTGCCGCCTCAATTCCACGCGGCGAATTTTTCCGGAGATGGTTTTCGGCAGATCGCTGAATTGCAGACGGCGAATCCGCTTGTACGGTGCGAGCTTTTCGCGCGAGAACGCGAACACGGCGCGCGCCAGTTCGGGACCAGCTTCATAGCCGTGGCGCACGGTGACGAACGCCTTCGGCACCGAGAGACGCAACGCGTCGCGCTGGGCACCACGGCCGCTTCCCCGATCGCTTCATGCTCGATCAGCACGCTTTCGAGTTCGAATGGACTCAGCCGGGAATCGGACGATTTGAAGACGTCGTCGGCGCGGCCCACGTACACGTAGTAGCCATCGTCGCGCTGCAACGCGACGTCCGACGTGCGATAAAAACCGTTGCGCATAGCCTGCGCGGTGGCGTTCGCGTTGTTCGCGTAGCCGGTCATCAGACCGAGCGGGCGTTGCGCGAGCGGCAGCGAGATTTTTTCGCCTTCTGTTACAGGCTGATCGTCGGCGTCGAGCAGTTCGATCCTGTAGGCCCCGGCAGCGGCCGTCCCATCGAGCCCGCCACCACCGCTTGACCCAGCGGATTGCCGATCTGGCAAGTGGTTTCCGTCTGCCCGAAACCGTCGCGAATCGTGATGCCCCACGCGTGCTTTACGCGTTCGATGATCTCGGGATTCAGCGGCTCACCCGCGCCCACGATTTCGCGCAGCCTGACCGGATAGTCAGCCAGCGACTCCTGCACGAGCAGGCGCCACACGGTAGGCGGCGCGCACAGTGTGGTGACATTGAAACGCACCACCAGCACATCGAGCGTGTCCTTCGGCACGAAGCGCGCGAAGTTGTACACGAACACGCATGCCTGCGCATTCCACGGCGCGAAGAAGCAGTTCCACGCGTGCTTCGCCCAGCCCGGCGAGCTGATGTTCCAGTGGATGTCACCGGGTTGCAGGTCGATCCAGTACATGGTCGACAGATGCCCGAGCGGATAGCTCTGATGCGTATGCTCGACGAGTTTCGGCTTCGAGGTCGTGCCGGACGTGAAGTACAGCAGCAGCGGGTCGGTCGCGTGTGTGACGCCGTCCGGCGTGAATTGCGGCGATGCGTCATAAGCAGCGGTGAGATCGGTCCAGCCTTCGCGCGGCTCGCCTGCCGAGAAACGCGTGAGCGGTGTTTCGAGTGCATCGAATTTCGCGCACTCGCCACTCTCCACCACGACAAATCTCGCGCCGCCGATCTGCACGCGGTCGCGCACGTCGTCGGCGGAAAGCTGCGTGGTAGCGGGCAGCACGATCGCGCCCAGCTTCATCGCGCCGAGCATCACGTCCCACAGTTCGGCGCGATTGGGCAGCATCAGCAGCAGACGGTCGCCGCAGCCTACGCCCTTGCTGCGCAGGAAGTTCACCCTGCGCGACGAGCGCTCCGACATCTGCGCATACGACAGACGCAGGCCTTCGGTAGCGGGATCGTCAACGATCCACAACGCGGGCTGGTCGTTGCCCTGCGCGATCGCGTCGAAGTAGTCGAGCGCCCAGTTGAACTCGCCGAGCGCTGGCCACCGAACTCGCTATAGGCGCGGTCGTAATCGGTTCGATGGCGCAGCAGCAGATCGCGCGCGTCTAAAAAGGCCTTTGCAGCAGTCATCGTCGTCTCCTCTCCTATAGCGCTTGGTGTGCGCGCCATCAGAATTATTTCCAGCACGGTGTGCCCGCTTTCCGTGCCGCTGTTTTTAATTTAGCCTGCAAAGCTATTTAATTTAGCCTGCAAAGCTATTCTGCACTCAAACGCCCGGCCTTTTGCGTTTAAACGTGACGCGCGATCACCATCCTTTGCATTTCGCTCGTGCTTTCGTAAATCTGCGTGATGCGCGCATCACGATAGTGGCGCTCCACTGCGTAGTCCTCCAGATAACCGTAACCACCATGAATCTGGATCGCGTTCGAACACGCCTGCTCGGCGGTTTCGGACGCGAAGAGCTTCGCCTGCGAGGCTTCCGACAGGCACGGCTTGCCCTACGTGCGCAAGCGCGCCGCGTGATGCACGAGAAGCCACGCGGCATTCAGGCGCGTCGTCATGTCGGCAAGCATGTTCGCAATGCTCTGATGCTCCCTGAGTGATTTGCCGAACTAGATGCGCTCGTTTGCGTAAGCGCGTGTGGCGTCGAACGCGGCCCGCGCGAATGCCGAGCTTGTGCTCCGGCTTGCCGACGTTCAGCCCCGGCGTATCGGTCGGCACCATGAAGGCCGAGAGGCCGCGCTTGCCGCGTTCAGGATCGGTTACGGCGAAGACGATCGCGAGATCGGCGCGCGTGCGCAGATTGTTCGCCTCGGAACCCCCCTGCGGTTCGGTTAGGCAGAACGCGCCGATCTTACGGCCAGTGGCGAGATCGTGCAGATACGCGTCTTTCTGGGCGTCGGTGCCGAAGTTAAGGATCGGGCCGCAGCCGACCGAGTTGTGCACGCTCATCATCGTCGCGCATGCGGCGCACCCGGCTGCGATTTCTTCGAGCGCGAGCGCATAGGCCACGTAATCGGTGTACGAGCCGCCCCATTCGGGCGGCACGATCATGCCGAGAAAGCCGAGTTCGCCCATCTGCCGCACGACTTCGACGGGCAATTGCGCCTCACGGTCCCAAAGCGCTGCGTTCGGTGCGAGCTGTTCGGTTGCGAAGTCGCGCGCCGCGTCCCGGATCATGCGTTGTTCGTCGGTATAGAAGCTTTCCATGGCGGTCCCGTGCTGTGCGTCACAGCGGCCGGCAAGGCCGCGCGCATTCCGTTGCAGGCAAGTGTAGGCAAGGCACTGGACAGCTTCGATGCTCATCCCGATCATTCTGCCTGAGCGCTTTTGCCAGCCATGCACGTGAAAACCCGACCTGACTTCAACTGGATGAATGAAACCGCAGAAAATCGCCCGCAACGATAAAGGCACGATCTCCGTGCAACTCGTCGAGGAAACGCTCGCGCTCGCCGCGGCACGCGGGCTCGACGCGCTGCCGCTCGCCGAAGCGGCGGGCATTGCGGCGCCGATGCTCGCGTCGCCGAAAAGCCGCGGCTTGGCGGCGCAATACGGCGCGCTGTGGGCGAGCATTGCGCGCACGCTCGACGACGAATTCTTCGGCCAGGATTCACACCGCATGAAAAGCGGCAGCTTCATCGCGATGACGCAAACCGCGCTCAGCGCGCGCAACGGCGCGCAGACGCTTGCGCGCGGTGGGTTTCATGCGGCTCGTGCTCGACGATCTCGGCGTGCAGATCGAAACGTCGTCGCAGCACGTGCGGCTGCGTTTCGTGGAACGCGAAGGCGCAAAGCCGCCCGCGATGTTTGCGTACGCAACGTACTTCATCCTCGTTTACGGCTCGCTGTGCTGGCTGGTCGGACGGCGCATTCCGTTGATCGAAGCGCGTTTTCGCGGCGTGCGGCCGCCCGCCGCGCACGAATACCGGCTGATGTTCTGCGACCAGATGAGCTTCGATCAGCCCGAGTCGTACGTGGACCTGTCGCCCGCGTTCCTCGAGTTGCCGGTGATCCAGACCACGCGCTCCGCGAAGCCGTTCCTGCGTGACGCGCCGGGCAGCTTCATCGTCAAATACCGCAATCCGGGTTCACTCGCCGCACGCGTGCGCAAGACGCTGCGCGCGCTGCCGATGGCAAGGCTGGCCCGCCGTCGACGAGATGGCCGCGCGCCTGCATGTCGCCGAGGCGACGATGCGGCGACATTTGAAGCAGGAGGGCTATACGTATCAGTCGATCAAGGACGACTTGCGGCGCGGCGAGCGCACAGTGGCGGAGATCGCGGCGTCGATCGGATTCGCGGAACCGAGCGCGTTTCACCGCGCGTTCAGAAAATGGACCGGCACGCGGCCCGGCGATCACCGCGTGACGGGTGCCGGTTAGACGGCCGGTAAGACGCCGCGTATTGCCGGAACCTGCACGTGCGGATCCCACGCATCGGCCCGAATCGGACTAAGCTTGGAAGCAGCAGGCGAGCCTTTTTGGGGTAGCGACCCGCGCGTCGGTATCCGTCGACGATGCGCGGCAGCCGTCAGCGATGAGCACGTATCCACGTCTCCCGTTCCGGCAGTCCGGCTTACGCGCTTCGCTTCACCGTGGCGGAGCGACGAGCCGGTCGATGCGCGGCATGACCGCGTTCGGCATGCTTTTGGCCTTCGCGTTCGCGTCGTACGAATTGCCGCGGCAGCTTTTTGCGGCGGGCGCGCCTGACGAAGTGGCCGTGATCGCCGTGAACGGCGCAATCGGTCCGGTAAGCACCGATTTCATCGTGCGCAGCCTGCAACGCGCGCAGCTTGCCATACTGCAACTCGACACGCCCGGCGGCCTCGATACGTCGATGCAGCAGATCATCAAGGCGATTCTGGCCTCGCCCATGCCGGTCGTCACGTTCTCGCGCCCGGCGGCGCGCGGGCGGCGAGCGCCGGCACCTATATCGTCTACGTGAGCCACATCGCGGCGATGGCATCCGGCACCAACCTCGGCGCGGCCACGCCGATTCAGATCGGCATGGGCGGCGACAAAGCGCCGGACAAAGGCCCGGTGGGCCTGACGCAGAAACCGCCGGTTGCGGGCAGTTCGGCAAACGCTTCGGCGTCGGCAAGCGCATCGGCCGACGCCCTGCCGCTCGACACGCGCTCCACCGAAATGCGCAAACAGGTGCATGACGCCGCCGCGTACATTTGCGGACTCGCCCAATTGTGCGGCCGCAACGCCGACTGGGCGGAGCGCGCGGTACGCGAAGCCGTGAGTCTTTCCGCGACGGAAGCGCTCGCTCATCACGTGGTCGATCTGAACGCGCGCGACGTGCCCGACCTGCTGCGTCAACTCGACGGCCGCACGGTGCCGACCGCGAGTGGCAACGTCACGCTGCACACGGCGCACGCCGCCGCCGTCACGTTCGAGCCCGACTGGCGCAGCCAGTTTCTCGCCGTCATCACCGACCCGAACATCGCGCTCGTGCTACTGATGGCCGGCATGTACGGCCTCTTCTTCGAATTTGCGAATCCGGGCTTCGTGCTGCCCAGCGTGGTAGGGGCGATCAGTCTGCTGATGGGCCTTCTCGCGATGCAGATGCTGCCCATCAACTACGTCGGCCTCGGGCTGATCTTTCTCGGCATCGCGTTCCTGATCGGCGCGTTTATGCTGATCGACACCAACGTGCCCGGCTACGGCATTCCGCTGCCGATGATCGCCGCCGTGACCGTGTTCAGCATGGTGTTCGTGCTCGGCGTGTCGCGACTCGCACTGCGCGCGCGGCGGCGTCCCGTGGTGACGGGCTCGGAAAGCCTGATCGGCAGTGTCGGCGTGATGCTGGACGACGGCTTGCTGCCTCGTAACGGACATGGCGCGCAGGATGCACAGGAGCGCTCGCCGGCTGGGCGCGCGTGCAGGGCGAGCGCTGGCGCGTGTGCGGCGAGGCACCCGTCGAGGCGGGCCATGCGGTGCGCGTCATCGCGCGTCACGGCCTAACGCTGACCGTCGTGCCCGAAGCCGCGGCCGTGCACGAGCACGAGCACGAGCGAAAGCGCACGGAACGTCGAGGAGAACACTGATGATCGGTTTTACATTTGGCTTCACCAGCATTCTGATTCTGCTCGTGGCGGTGCTGATCGCATCGTCGATACGGATTTTCCGGGAGTACGAGCGCGGCGTCGTGTTCATGCTCGGGCGTTTCTGGAAGGTCAAGGGCCCGGGCCTCGTGCTCTCATTCCGATCGTGCAGCAGGCCGTGCGCATGGATTCTCGGCAGCGAATAAGACACTGAAGGCGGGCGATTCGCGGTGTCCATTCTGCTCTGGCACCGTTTATCATCCGGAGAATGATAAAAAGATCGACCCACCCCAGGAGTTCTTCAAATGCCTTACAGCAATAGTTCGAGCCGCGTCTCGGACCATGCGGACCGCTCACGCGCTCCACCATTTTTTCCACTGGGCGATCGTCCTTCTGATCGCGCTGGCCTACTTGGCGATCGAGATTCGTGGACCGAAAGGCAGCGATAGCCGCGTGTTCTTGAGCAACGTCCACTTCCTCGCGGGCAATCTGGTTCTGGCACTCGCGGTGCTGCGACTGCTGTGGCGTCTGTGGGCCGGCGCACTGGACGAAATCGACAGCAACCGCGTGCTGGCTTTTCTCGCGCGTGCGGCGCACCTCGCGCCTACCTTTTCATCTTCGCGCAACCCATTCTCGGCATTCTGATGATCAACACGGGCGGACATCCCGTCTCGCTCGCGTGGGTCAATATCCAGCTATACGGTGGTGGGTGCCGATCCGGTTGCGCGTCCGCTCATCAAGACCGCGCACGGGTGGCTTGGCAATGCGTTCTACTGGGTGATCGGCGTGCATGCACTTGCGGCGATCGGCCACCATGTCGTGTTCAAGGACCGCACGCTGCGCCGGATGATCTAAGCGCGGGTAACGTTCGCATGGCGTTCGCACAGCGCGCGCAAACGCATAAAGCAACAGCCGGCAGTTGGCTGCCGGCTGATCCGTCGGATTGCATCGGAATGCGCGCGGTATGTCGCGCGCGGTGGCACTAGCTACGCCAGTTCGCTTTGTAGAAGCGCACGTAGCCGAGGCATTGTGCACGCGTTTCGGAAAGCAGCCGGCGTGTTGCCGCTTCGATGCGCGCGCGATGCATGTCGAATGCAGCCACCATGTCTTCGAGGCGCGGCGAGGCGGTACCGTAGTGGTCTTCCAGTGCTTCCGCGGTAATCGCGGCCTCAACTTTTCAGGCGGACTTCCATGCAGATCCTGTTCCCCAACGAAACTCCTGAGTACTCAGATCGCGAGCTTACCCTAGCGTTCCCGGCAATGATCGATGGGGAAAGGGTGGAATGCGCGCATGGGTTACGGTTGATGCGCGCACCAATTGCTTCTGGTCGTGTCAGCGTTCTCTCCTCCCTGATAGTATGCCGGCGACACGGGCTGATCATGGCGCACGGGCGGCACCCTGAAGTGCGCTTGAGTTCGCGCCGCGCGGAGATGCTCTGATTCACTTTAGACGAGTTCAGCCGCGGCGCAAGTTTTCTTCCTGAATTCCCGCATCGGATGCCGCGTGCACTCTGCGCACGCACGGATTCACGTCGTGGCCTCCGTTTTTTCCCTGCCGTGCGCGGCGCGCTTCGTCCTGTAATATCGGTGTTCGGCCTCGTGCGCGCATGTTGCGCTGCGGCAATCGACGGTGGGCGACGCACCCGCCGCTTCCGATCACCGGAGACAAGCCTTGACCCAACGATCCGCCACGCCGCCCGTCATCGGCCGGCATGATGTCATCGCGCAAGCTCACGCCCGCTCGCTCGAAATCGGGCTGCGCGCTTCGTAAACGCCGGACTTTCATCCGCTGCGCCAGCCCGCATTGCGCGAGCTGCTTGAACGCAACCAGTCGCTCTACACGCACGCGTTGCCAGTGATGGAAACGCTCCATGCGCAGATCGTCGATACGCAAAGCATGGTGCTGCTCACCGACAATCGCGGCGTGATCCTGCACAGTCTCGGCGACAGCGACTTCGTCGAAAAAGCGAATCGCGTTGCGTTGTGTCCGGGCGTTTCGTGGGCGGAAGCGGATCGCAGCATGAACGCGATCGGCACGGCGCTCGTCGACGGTCAGCCCGCGGTCGTGCATGCGGGCGAACATTTTCTGCATGTCAATCGCATTCTCACGTGTTTGTGCGCACCCATCGCCGATCCGTTCGGCCGCACCATCGGCGCGCTCGACGTGAGAGGCGACAAGCGCGGTTTTCACAAGCACACGCTTGCGCTCGTGAGGATGTCGGCGCAGATGATCGAGAATCATCTGTCCTCCAATCAATTCGCCGAAGCCGTGCGCGTGCACTTTAATGCGCGCGCGGAATTTATCGGCACGCTGTTCGAAGGTCTTGCCGCGTTCGCGCCGGACGACACTTTTCTATCGGCCAATCGCAGCGCGCTCTTCCAGTTCGGCCGGCCGCTCGCCGAATTGCAGCGGCAGCCAGCCGTTCGATGCTCTGTTCGGCTCGGCGTTCGCGCGGATTTTGCAGCAGCTCGCGCACGCGCCCGGCGAAAATATCCAGTTGACGCTGCCAAGTGGCGTGCGCGTCGTCGCGCGCGCTTACCAAACAGTCCGACGCAAAGCAGGACAACGCACAGCCCGCCGTCACGCTGCAAACGCTCGACACCGGCGACGCGCAAGTGGCCGCGATTCTGTGCCGCGTCGCGAAGCTGCGCGGCCGAGATATTCCGATTCTCGTCCTCGGCAAGACAGGCCCCGGCAAGGAGTGGCTCGCGCGCGCAATTCACCACGACTCGCCGCGGCGCGATGCGCCATTTATCGCGCTGAACTGCGCGTCGTTGCTCGATACGCTGATCGAAGCCGAACTGTTCGGTTATGAAGACGGCGCATTTACCGGCGCGAAAAAGCGCGGCAGCGTCGGCAAGGTCGTGCAGGTGGATGGCGGCACGCTCTTTCTCGACGAGATCGGCGACATGCAGCACGCGCAGCAGGTGCGTCTGATGCTCGTGCTGCAGGAACGCACGGTGACGCCGCTCGGCGGCACGCGCACCATTCCGGTCGACCTGCACATCGTTTGCGCGACGCACCGCGATCTGCGCGCGATGATCGAAGCGGGCACCTTCCGCGAGGATCTGTAATACCGCATCAACGGTCTCGTGCTGACCTTGCCGCCACTACGCGAGCGCACCGATCTCGCGACGCTCGTCGCGTACATGCTCGCATTGCAGCCGGATAACGAAGGCTTGCCGCGTCGCGTGTCCGAGGAAGTGCTCGCACGTTTCGAGCAATGCCGCTGGCCGGGCAATCTGCGGCAACTCGCGAACGTGCTGCGCACCGCGAACATCATGGCCGAAGGTACGCAGCAGATCGAACTCGAAGATCTGCCGGACGATTTTCTGCATGATTGCGCGATCGTGTCGCCTTCTTCCGATGGCGTTCGCGGGGCCGCTGTGTCGTCGCAAGGCGCTGACGCACAGCAAGGCGGCACTTCTGGTGTCGCGCCGCCGTCGTCAGGCAGCATGGAGGACTGGCAGGCCACGCTGATCGCGCAGACGCTCGCGCGGCTCGACGGCAATGTGTCGGCGGCGGCCCGCGAACTCGGACTCGCGCGCAATACGGCGTATCGCTATTTGCGGCGCGACGCAACGCATTGAGTGCCGGTCAGCGTTCGTGTTTTCGCAGCGCCGGGCGGCGCATGGATGGCCTGCGGATCGTCCGTTTGCACGGCGATGAAGCGAGCGTGTAAAGTTTCGCGCAATGCGTAGCCCGTTCACACGACCCATACGATGTCCGATTCCAGCCGCCCGCCGCAGGTTCGCGTCAAACCGCTCGGCCTGTCTTTCGAAGCACCCGATTCGCTGACGATTCTCGAGGCCGCCGGCTTTGCGAATCTGCGTCTGCCGCGTTCGTGCCGCAACGGCACGTGCCGCACGTGTTTGTGCAAAATGAACGAAGGACGCGTACGCTATACGATCGAATGGCCAGGCCTGAGCCGGGAAGAGAAGGCGGAGGGTTATATCCTGCCGTGCGTGGCGATTGCCGAAACCGACGTGTAGTGATCGAAGTGCCCGACGCGGAGGAATTGCCACCGCGCTGAATGGCAGCGGTATCGTTCGGATCGCGAACCGCGTGAGCCTTGCCGTTGTTATAGCGGCGATCTGTTTGGCGGTTTTTTCCAGCGGCCTTTTAGCGGCCGCTGCCCATTGCTCGGACAATTTTCTTGTCGGTGTTGTACTGGCTCAGCGCATACACGGACCAGATTGCGGCAAGAATCCAGCCAATCAGCGTGATCTGCAGAATCATGCAGATGATGCCCGCGATCGGACGGCCTATCGTGAAAAACTGGAACCACGGCAAGATGATGGTAAGCAGAAGACGCATTCGGATTTCCTGGTGTTGGCCTCGAAGCTGGCCTGAGTGTGCAAACCTTGCCGGCTCGCGATGAATCGATCGCTCAATCAATCAGAGTGAAGTGCGGAACCTTCGCGCCGCCCAGTTCGATCAGCTCGAAAAACACGGACGCGGGCCGTGTCCAGATCGTACCATTGCTCGCTTTGTACACGATCATCGTGACCGTGGGGTCGGATTCGAGCGTGGCCTCGCAGACGAGTTCATACTCGCCGCCCTTCCTTGTAGTGCCGGTAGCGCACCGGCTATGTCGCTGCTGTCATGGCTTGTGTCCTGGTCCTTATGCCCTTACGTCCTTGCGTTACCGCATTCTTTGATGGAAAGCGTCAGCCGCCCTCTTTCATCTGCTTCAGAATCTTGTAGACCGTCGCGCGGCCCATCGTCAGCACGGCGGCCACGTAGTTCGCGGAACTGCGTCCGCGAAACGCGCCTTGCGCATGCAGCGCCTCGACGATCTCGCGCTTGTGCTCGCGCGTGAGCGCGTTGATGCCGATCTGCCGCTCGCGCAACCACGTGTGCAGATACGTATTGATGCGGTCCTGCCAGTCGTCGCGGAAGAGATCTTCCGCCGGCGCATCCGTCAGGTTGCCGCCTTTGATGAACAGATCGAGCGTGGAGCGCACGTCCTCGAACACCGCGACATTGAAGTTGATGCACAGCATGCCGGCCGGCTTGCCGTCGTCGAACAGGATGTTGCTCACGCAGCGCATGCGGCGGCCGTCCCAGTTCAGCTTTTCGTACGGTCCGATCGTCTGGCCGCGCGCGGCGTAATGTACTTCGTCGAGCACCGACGGCCCGCCCACTTCGAGCCGCGACAGATTGTTCACGAGGTACGCAATGGTCTGGTCGCGCAGATCGTGGATGACGACTTCGGCGCACGGGTAGAAGAGCGCGGCGATGCCGTCGGCGATGGGAGCGTAGCGCGCGAGCAGCAGATCTTTGACAGCGGACGGATTCGTGTTGCGCATGGGTCGGTCGCAATGTTCCTGGAAAGCGGCGGCAAAGTTCCGAGGCGGTGCTCTGCATGAGACGGTGTAAGCGAAAAAACAGGCAGCGGTGCAGGCGGTGCAAACGCTGCGTGACGAAGCGGCAGATCGGGCGACGTCGCGCATCATGCATGAGCCGCCTTTGCCGACTTTGCCACCTACGCCAGGCGCTCCTTGCTAGGCAACTCGCCATTGTAACGACCCCATCCGGCGACCGCGACCGCTGCATCGTCATGGAGCTCAGTCAAACAGGGTGCGACGTAACCTAGCGGAGCTCCACAAGCCGATTTTTGACCGCGTGGCAGACGGTTTTTTCGTGCGATAACGGATGCACCCTTTTCACGGAGTATCAGATGGCCGCGCTAGAAGCGTTTCGCGCCGTGCTGACGACGACGGCACGCCGGAAATCATCAAGAATCACATCATCGATTCGCTGCAATATGCGCTGCGCAATTACGGGCAGGTCTTCACGTCGAAAGAAGTCGAATGGCTTTCCGTCTGGGATTACGCTCGCATTCCGCTCGCCGCGTCGCGCGAATTACAGAAGCGCGTAGCCGAGACGTCGCGCTAGACACGCCGGATGCGTACTGGCTGCGGTCTTGGATGCGGCCGATCCGCGTCCGGCTGTTCCCGCGATGTTCCCGCGTTGCTGCTGGATGACTCCAGAACCGCATTCAACCCCGCGCGCTCGCGGTTCGCGTTTGACGTTCCGCGCTCCTCTGCTGGCAGGCCATTCACCGTTACGCCGATGCCGCGCGCCCATCGCCCGCAAAGCCCCGCCGGCCGGACATTCCACTCTTCCATGGAACTTTTTGCTATTCAATTAGCTCTATTTAGGCAAAATAGTGGAATAGTTTCAATCCGTTTTTGCAGCATCTGGCACTGCCAACGCAGCATGCGGCGGTCTCAACCAGCTTCTCCGCACCACCCCCGACTGTTCGAGCGCCGCCCATCGGCGACCCCGTCACTCCGGCAATGCGCCGCCTGCATTCGCCGTCGCGAGTTGTGTAGCTGAGCTGTTCAGCTCCCAGTTAGAATTACGCGCCCGGTGTCTGTGCGACATCCGCGTCTTCTCCATCGAATCCGCGAATTGAGCGGCTGCGCTCAAGCCCTCACCATCGGGCCTGTGCCGACTTTTTCCATGGCGGCGCACCCACGAGCGCTGCGCCGCACCGGCTGTCGTGCCGCGCGTAACACGCGTGACACTTCCGCCACGTAAGTAATATAGGATGCGAGCTTCATGAGTTCTGCTGTCAAGACGTACAAAGGCTATGAGATTCACCCGCTCGTCTACCCGCGCCGCAATCCGGACGCGCAGACAAGCCGCAACCGGGACGCGGGTTACGGACGCGTCGGTGCGCATTTGCCGTGTGGGCGCCAATCCGGCTGCCGACGGCCGTGTGTTCCGCCTGCAGTACCTGTTTCCGTTCGACGACATGGGCAAGGCGCGCATTGCGTGCATGGCTCACGCCGAACAACTGATCGACGGCCGCGTGGACGGCCAGTCTGTCAGCGATCTTTGAGCGCGGCCGCCGGCGTATCGGGCCAGTGTCGTGCAGTAGCAGCGGGCTCGAAAAACCCGCGTTTTGACCCAATATGATGTTGTGATGCCCTCCTTGGACAACGCAACACCCCTTATCCCATCGACCAGGAGTTATGCATGGCGAAAGAAGAACTGCTTGAACTTGACGGTATCGTCGACGAAGTACTTCCGGATAGCCGCTACCGCGTCACGCTCGACAACGGCGTGGTGGTTGGCGCTTATGCATCCGGACGCATGCGCAAGAACCACATCCGTATCCTCGCGGGCGACCGTGTCACGCTGGAACTGTCGGTCTACGACCTGACCAAGGGCCGCATCAACTTCCGTCACAAGGACGAGCGTTCGTCCGGTGGCGGCGGCGCCCGCACCAACGCGCCCGTGCGTCGCCGCTAAGGCAGCGCACAACAGGCACACCGTGGCTTCACGGCCTTCAGGAACAGCTGGTGCCTTTGCCTGACTCGATGTTCAGCTTTGACTTGCCGCGAAGCCTTTCGCGCGCCCTCTCCGCTCTCCGGCTGGCAGTTTTAGCCTTTTAAGCCCGAGCGGCGCGCAGCGGCGGCGCGTCATTGCCAGCTCCACTTCCAATCAACTTCCCCTCAACTTCTCACTACGCCGAACACCGCCCCGAGATCTTCCTGAGCGGCGCTTCTGCGCATCTGTTCCACCACCCGTTCCTCGAGTTCCACCAGATGCCCACGCATTGAGGCAAGCGCCGCGTGCAGGTCACCGGCTTCGAGCGCGTCGATGATCTCCGTGTGTTCGTCGGCGGAACACGTCGAGCCTTTCGACGGATTGAAGAGCGCCTTGTACAATTCCGTCTTCGCGACGAGTTGCCCGACAAGGCCGAGCAGTTCCGTGCCGCCCGCGAGTTCGGTCAGCAGTACGTGAAACTGCCCTGCGAGGCGCACTGATTCGTCGATCGTACCATTGCGCTGTGCCTTCTCTTCACTGCGCACATGCGCGCGCAGGTGCCGCTTGTGCAGCGAGATCGCGCTCGACGAGCTGCGCGCCCGGCCGCAGCCGGCCCCGCAGCAGCGCCGTGGTAATCGACGCATAGATTCATTCGTGCCTCGACGCTGACGGCGTCGTTGGATGGCTTGCGCGCGGTTTCGCTCGCGGGCGTTTCGGTATCGGCGGACGAGGAGCGTCGTTGACGTGTGGCCATGAAGTCGGTGAAAGGACGGAGCGATATCGCCGGGTATTCTAGTCGCGTCGACGGGGTATTGGTCCGCACCTCGTCCGCGGATTGCGCTTCGCGCTATCCCGCGAGCCGACAATTCACGCAATGGACGCCGTCACAACCACATGCCGACGAAATTCTCGAACTGCTTTGAAGAAGCCGCGAGTCAGTGAGCGTTGTTCGTGCGGCATTGATCGAGCAGTGCCACCAGTTCTTCGTCTTCCGAATTGGCTTCCGGGTCCATCTCCTTTAGGAGAGCAAGGCTGCGCTTACTTGGTGAGTTCGATGTATTCCTTGCCGGCTGCATCGAGTTGCGGCCGGATGGCCTTGTCGAAGAGTGCGTCAAAAGTGGCGGAGCTGGAAATGCCGGCCTTTCTTGTATCCTCGCGTGCACAGAGATAGCCTGCCAGCACCAACTCGCAAATCTCGATGCGACGGCCAACGCTTGGCATGCCGTAACGGATTTCCTGACACACCGGCTCCAGCAAGTCGAAACGCACATGCATCAACACGCGGACCAGTTGCAGAAACGTGGCGAGTTGCCCGGGCATGGCGTCCGGCATGATCCAGTCGAGCAGCTTGCGCAACTCCTTGGAATTGCCTTCGACAAAGACCAACGTGATGCGGCGCATCTGCGCTTGAAGCGCTTCACTTTTGGTCACGACCGGCAGATAGATCGTCTTTTTGTCGTCGTCAGGGACGAACGGCAGCAACGATGGCGGCAACGCGCCCGCCGCGAAATCATCGATTTTCTTTTCAAGGTTGCCGGGCCACTTCACAGTACCGGCAAGACCCCTTCTCGCTGTCGACCAGCTCACCTCGGCATCCGCCGACATGCCGAACATCTTCATACCGTCCGGATTCCCTTCGACCATCGTCCGACTCGGGTCCAGCTTCCGGCCATCCGTGTACGCGAGCGAAATCTGAATTCGTCGAGTATGAGAGTGTGGGCGAATGGTCGCATCGGCAAACTGATCGGACAACTCGCGCACAAAGATCCGCACATTCTGCTAATAGCTGCTGGTCAGAACACCCACCTCGCGATTCAATGGCACTCCATTCGAGAACATGCCGTCTCCGAATATCTCCTTGAAAAATTTGTAGATACCATCGTGCGACGCATCATACGCCTGATATGGCTCGAATACCGTCGGCAGCTTTTTGATGCTCGGATTGCGAATCCATACCACCTTGTTGTCGCGTTCGCCTTTTGAATCAAAGAATCGAGCCACTTCGTAATTCGGCCAGCCCATGTCCATATCTTCGTGCGGATAGAGAAGCACGAAGCCGGCCGCGGTCTGAGTCGACTCCTCGATCCACTTGCGCCAATTTTGGCCGCCAGGCATGTCTTCGTGAATATGGACGTCCATCGCCGAGTCAGCCTTCAGCTCCAGTTGCGAACGCCGCAGGCTTTTCGCCAAGTTTCCATACTGGGACGTATGGCTCACAAACAATCTCACGGGATTCATGATGCATCCTCGAGAATCAGATACTGCGACGAACCAGCTCGCCAGCGGCGTGCGTCAGAAGCGAGGCCAATAAGCAAAACGAACGGGTTCGGATTTTTTATTTTTTCAGCACGTTGCACCGAAGTGTGCGAAAGCGCACTCAAATGCACGCACCGCTCGCCGTCTTATGCGTATTTTGGCGAACGTGATCAGGGGATTCGGGTTGAACGTGACGGGTCCTTTCGGTTGAAGGTGATCGCTGATCAGCGGTTTTCGAAGCGAGCGAGCATCTTGCCGAAATGGGTGATCACGTTC
>CALNWS010000032.1 GCA_940747215.1 uncultured Paraburkholderia sp.
GATGCACATCGAACTGCTGCGCCAGTTCGGCCAGCGTGCGTTCGCCCTCGACTGCCGCCAGGGCCACTTTGGCTTTGAACCCCGCTGAGTGCGTGCGTCTGGTTCCCTTTGTCATTCCCCGGTTCCTGGCCCGGCCATCGGCCGTATCATTACTAGCTATAGGCTGATCAGGCCCAATCCCAGTAGTCGACATCTACTCAGGCGAAATCCCCTTAGCCGCAAGATACCCCTTAACAGCATCGGCCCGAGCCTGACTCAATGCAATATTGGAAGCACGATTACCGGAATTATCGGTGTGCCCAATAATCGCAACGGTCTTCGTCTGCATCTTCGAAAGTACTGCAGCCATCTGATCGAGAATCAAACGCCCTTGCGGCGTCAGCGTCGCTCTGCCGGTTTCGAATTCAATCGTGCGATTGGCGAGCGTCTGATCGAGCAGTCCCTGTTCCGACGCGCTCACCCGCAAACCGTTCTTGATCGTATAGGTGGAATTCAGCACATTCGCCATATCGCTCGCGAGCTGCTGACGTTGCGACTCGTTGCGCACTTCGCCCTTCACGTTGATCTGCGTGCCGTCGATTTTCAACTGGCCCTTACTGATCTGCTTCAGTTGCGGACCTATCAGCTTCTGAACATTCGACGACCAGTTCGGCGGCGGCGCGACGTCCGCGACTTCGATTTGATCGACCACGTTGGCCGCGCCATACGTGTCGCGCAATCGCGTAAGAACGGCCGCCTTGGTCGCTTCGTCAGGCATCTTGCCTCCCACCACGACCTGGCCCGGCGCCGCATTCGCGGGCGGCGGGGCAGCGGTCACGGCGCCCGTGCCCGCGCCGCGCGTGCCGCTCGCCAGTTGCGACGTCGTGACAGCGGGACCCGCTGCAACGGCAGCCGGTGCCGATGACGGCGGCAAAGCCGTGGTGCGGATCGCGTTGCCGCTGTTGTCGACGGGCGTGACGTGTGCAGGGCCATCGTTGTCCGCGTGCTCGAGCGTCGCCATGAAAAGGCTCGCGAGCAGCACGGCGATGTGAGTAGTGCGCTTCACCATCGCGTCATGCTCCCGTGAAAGCTTCGCGGAACGTGTCGATGCTGACGCGCAGCGACAGTTGCGGTTGGTCGAGGTAGCTGACGAGCTTGCTGATGCCATGATCGTTTTTGTGCGTGTTCGTCGATCCACTTGGGATCGTCGATATCGATGTTGTGGGCCGCGTACGCCTGCGGATCGACCACGCTATGCAGCGTCTTTGCCGAGGCGCCGTTAAAGCCGATGATGAGCCGCTCGCACTCGGCGATCGTGCCGATGAAAATCGCCAGTTCGAAATCCGCCTGCGAAACGAAAGGCGCAATCAGTTCGAGCCAGAACGCGGCAACGAGCGAGCGATAGAACGGATCGTTCGGCAACGGCAGCGTGAGTCCGCGTTCGAGATGCGACGAACCGCTTTGCATGACGGGCCGCAACAGCGAACCGAGCGCGAGCATCGCGCCGCGAAGACGCACAGGGTAGCCGCTTGCAAGCAGCATCTGTTCGAGACCGGACAGCGTCTGATGCTCGACGAAATCGTTGAGCGTGCCGTCGTGCGGATTGCCGGGGCCGCCGCCGATTTCGATCGGTACCTGCAATGCGCCGGGCGGCTCGCTCGCGCCGAGCAGCGGCTTCATCTGCGACGCGACACGCGACCACAAACGCGCGAAAGCGAGCGGGCTGTGCGCGAGGAACGTCAAGGGCCTTTCGACTTCGAGCGCCGTGGCCGCGAGAAATGGAAAGCGGCGCGACGACTGGTCGTGACTCGCCATCATGTGTCCGGCGATCGCGAGCTTGCTGCGCGAGCCGAGAAACGCGAAGTGCATGGGCCGCGCGTTTGCGTAGACGATCTTCCAGCGCAGATCGTCGGTGAGCAGCTTCATGGTCTCGGTGATCCAGCGGTCGAGCGTGGCCAGCAATTGCGGGTTATGCGCGCTCTTCACGAAGTTGCCGCGCGACGGAATCTTGCCGAAGTAGGCGATCTGCGCCTGCACCGTTTGCGTCATTGCGCACCCCCAGTATTCGAAGCCGCGGCGGCGGCCGTGGCCGGCCTAGCCGTTCCAGAGCTTGCCACGCCCGGCGCGTTCAACGCTGCAGAAGAGTTTTGCGGCGCGCTTTGTGGTGCAGCCGTCGCGTTCACCGCATTGCCGGCGGCGCTCACATCCGCCACCGACGACGGCAAACGCAAGCCACGCAGACTTTGCTGCTGTGGCGCATCGTTGCCGCTACTCGCCGCCTGCGACGTGCTGATGATGCGCATGCTCACCGCCACCGTCACGTTGCCCTGCGTCCACGAAAGATCGAACGTGCCGTCCGGACGACGTTTGCGCTGCGCCGAATTGATCAGCTTCTCGAGACCGTAACGGCCCGGCTCGTTGACGAGTTGCAGCGTGCGGCCGTCGAACGTGGTGGCGCTCAGCGTGGTGCCCGGCGAGCCGGACGGATCCGGCCACATGAAGTTGGTCCATTGCGGCGGCGTATTGCGGTAACGCATCTGCTGACCGTCGATCGCGAGCGTGTACTCCGTCGTGCCGCTGCTCGGCTGCGGCAGGATCTGGAACACGGTCTGCGGCTCGGACGAACTTTGGCCCGTCGAAACCGCTGCACCGCCCGCGGGCGGTGCGACCCAGCGCGCGAAGCCGTTCGTGAAGTCCGGCGTGAGTGCGAGGCCTATGTCGCCCCACGTGCGGGAGGTGAGGGTATCGCCATGGCGTACCGCGAGCGGCCCGAGCGTGGTGCCGACGAACTTCGCGATCGTGCCGTCCGGACCGAACACCTGCGCGATTTCACCCGCGCCGGCCTCGACCTTCGCGTCGGCGGCGAACGGGTACTTGTTCGAAAGCGAACCCTAGAACGTTTGGTACACCTGCGCGTTCCACACCTTGTTCACTTCGACGCTGGCTGGATCACCACCGCATACGCCGCCATCAACGGACGCACGAGCAGCGGACGCAGCGCCTTGCGTTGCGAATCGGTGAGGCCCGTGAGCATCTGCTCGTCGACGTACTTCAGCGAATCGGCGAGTTCGGAGCCGCTGCCGTCGAGCGTCTGCTGCATCAACTGACGCGCGCCTGGTCCCGGATCGCCCTGATTTTTGATGACGTTAAAGCGCGTGCGGACCTTGGACAGCGTGTCCATATAGCCCTTGAGCATCGAACCGTTGTCGCCGGTCGTCACGATGCGCCCGAGCGCAGAGAACTCCTGACCGATCGGACCCATCGGCACTTCGACCGGATTGCCGTTGATGTCGATGTTCGCGTTCAGCTGTCCCGTCGGCGCGCGCGAGAACACCAGTTTTTGATCCAGCTCGTCACGCCCGTTTGCGCGCGTTTCAGATTCGCGTTGAAGAGCGACGGGTTGTCCAACGAGGTCTGGTCGTAAGCGGTTTCGAGAACCTTGCGGATCGGCGAATCCTGCGGATCGCCGAGACGGTTCATCGCATCCACGGCCTGCCCTGCATGAACTTCTGCCAGTGCATCGCATACTCGGTCTTGTACATCAAGACGAGTGCCTTCTGGATCTTCTCGGGGCTGCCTTCGAGCGTCAGGTCGTCGTGCGCGGACGTGTTGAGTACCCAGTCCTTTGCCTGCAACTCCTTCGTTGCCGCGTCGCGAATCGCGGGCTGCACGTACTGGAACCACGCTTCACGCGTGAACGTGCCCGGAATCGCGTAGCTGCCGGCCACGAGCGTGGTATTGTTGTCGCCGACGATGCGCGCGATCGTCATCGGCGCGAAGCGGGTGGACGCACGCGCCTTGATCTCTTCGTACACGCGCTGACGTGCCGGCATGCCGCGTACCACGCGGCGCAGATTTTCGCGAGTCTGGTCGACGAGGCCGAGGTTCTGGTCGATCATCGGCCAGTCGTCGTCGGACACGCGCGACAGATAGAACGTGATCATGCGCTCGGCGCTGCGGATCATTTCATCGCGAGGCATGTTGCCGCGATTTTGTTCGAGCCAGCCGCGCCAGAAGCGCGCGACCTGATCGGTCAGGTGCGCCGTTTCCACATGACGCTTGTCGCTCAGCATCAGATCGCGGACATTGCCGAATGCGCGGACACCGGAATGGCCGCGGCGTCCGGCGTACGGTTCATTGGCGCGAGCTGTTCGGGGTGCACGTCGACTTCCTTCAGGAACGAAGCGAGGTTTTGCGACACCGGGTCGAGTAGGATCTGACGCACGCCGTTGTAATACTCGGTGAGCAGGTGCTGTTCAAGCCGGTCGCCCTGATGCAGGCCGAGCGATACCGCGAGCGGCTTGTCGCGGCGGAACTGTTCGAGCTGGTCGATGCGGTCTTCGAGAATGTCCATCGCCTGCAGGCGCGATTGCAGATCGTTGCGGTTGCACTGCAGACGCACCACGTGTCGAGGTCGGCCTTCACGTTCTCGGAGAGCTGCTGGTTGCCGATGGTCGACTACGTCCAGCCGCCGAGTGCGAGCGCGAGCACGGCGACGAAACCGAAGAACGTGGCGTAACGTATGGTATGCGCGTTTTCGCGGGACTCGCGAATTGCCGCACCGTCTGACGGTCCGCGAAAATCACTTTCGAGAACAGATTGCGAAGGAAGAAACCGTTCTTCGAGAACGCGCTATGCGGCTTCGGCAGGACCTCCGGGCTCAAGCCGAAGCGGTTCGGCGATGCGCGTGGCCGCGGCGCTGTTGATTTCGCCTTCCTGCAGCGCGCTCGTGAAATAGAAGCCGCGGAAAATCGGCTTGTACTGGAACGGGTTGGTCTCGAAGAGCGTCGCGAGGAACGCGCGCAGCGCGGGCTTGATCGTCGAGAACTCGAGCAGAAAGCTGAGTTGTCCAGGCGAGAGACGGTTGTCGCGATTGATCGACATCTGCGCGACGCTGATCTCTTTCAGGCCGTCGTAGAGTTCTTCGAAATGTTCGTCGAACAGGCCTACCACGTCGCGCTTTTCGTCCGGCTCGTAGGGGAGGGTGGCGCCCCACACGCGGTCGTATTCGTGCTTCTCGCTGCCGCTGAAGAATTCGATGAAGCCGGTGATCAGGTCGGCCTTCGTGAACATCACGTACACCGGCGCGAACACTTCGAGTTTCTCGGTGAGTTCCTGCATGCGCTGGCGCAGGTTCTTCGCGAGGTTGATCGCGAATTCAGGCTTGCTGCCCGTGAGTTCCGCAATGCTGGCCGTCACGATGATGCCGTTGATCGGTGCCTCGGGCCGGAAGCGTTTGAGCAGGCCGAGAAAGCCGAGCCATTCGGTGCGGTCCTCTTCATGCACGGAATAGCGGCCTGCCGTGTCGAGCAGAATGCCTTCTTTGGTGGTAAAGAACTAGTCGCAGTTACGCGTACCGCCAATACCGTGAATCACGGCGCTGTTCTTGTCGGCGAACGGGAATTGCAGACCCGAATTCAGCACCGCGCTGCTTTTGCCCGCGGCGGGGTTGCCGATCACGATGTACCACGGCAGTTCTTAGAGCACCGAGCCGCCGGAGAGCTGACCGATCTTCGACGTCTTGATGGTTTTCACCGCATCGACGAGCCGCGGGCGGCGTTTGAAATAAAACGAAAGCATATTCATATTGGAGCGAATGCGGCCGGATTGTTAAATTCGCGTTGGCCATTGCGCTCATGCATATGGAATTGCCGCGTTTTGCCAAAAAAATTGATTGAACGCCCCATTCTCAACCTTTTCTCAACCTCTTTTATTGCCCGCTTCGCCTTAATGCCCACGCCTGAGGACGAAGCTGGGTTTATGATATTCAACGTGTTCGAGACCCATCATTCCAGCGACCACCCCACGTCAGACCAACCTGTTCGGCTGTCTGTTCGTATAACTGATAACCGCGCATGACCCAGGGATCTTTTTCTGAAATGACGAGCTTGCCTTCACGTAAAAAGGCGTTGTCTGCCGCAAGACCGTATTGGTGATAACTCTGGAACGCTACGGCATTCGTGACGTTGCTTCCCATTTGCGCGATCCGGTTTTGACGTTCCGGACTGCGATAACCTTCAAGCAATGCCATTTCATACCCGTATTGCTCATGCATGATTTTATAGACGAGCAATAAACGCGTTCTGAAATCGGCGTCGAGCAGATTCCAGTCGCGGCTCGCGTCTTTAAGCGCGGGCCGGATCTGCTCCACTTCCTGCGTTGCAAATACCTCGGGCGGCAATGGCGGCGGGAGTACGAGCTGTTCGCCGTTCAATAACGCAACAATTTTCTCGTCCGGAACCCGTGCAGTGTCATCGAATTGGAATAATTGCCTGCCGCGTAATGCCAATGCCACCAATGGCGGCGTCGCAAGAATATCTGTCGTGGTAAAAATCAACAAGCGCCGCTTTCGCAGTAATTTTTTTCAGATCAATTGTGGTCGATTGCGAAATTTTTGCCGAATGACGTAATTGAGTACGCACGCGTATTGCGCGTTGCGATGCCCAGCGCATAAAGCGGCCGTGAATGGACAATGCCGCGTCGAATAAAGAGGCGCGAACTGCAGGCAATAGCAGCATTGCGGCAATCACAACCGCGATTGCGAAATAGGCAAGAAGTACTACGGCAATCAATGAAGCCCCCGGGAATTGGAAACAATTGTATTTTGTAATGCTTGCTCTTAGAATCAGGCCTGCTCGGAGAGGAGCCGGAGCGTATTACCACGGCGAAATAATCCAGGATTCAATGAGACAGTGAATGAGTACGCCGGAAAGTTCGAATTCCAAAGCCCCGCCTAGCCTGTTATCCGATAAGGCTAAAGGCGTAGATGCCAATGGTTCGCGAATTGTTCGCGAATTCTCGCGAATCTCGAAGGCCGTGTTGCGCCGCCAACGGATAAACCACGCCGGTCGAAAGTGCCCGTGGGCTGGTCGCCTTGCTGGTGATTGCAGCGGGCGGCTGGGGCGCGTGGCATATGCAGCAACGCGTGCCCGGCGAGTCCGTTGCCGCCGCGATGGATGGCGGCGAGAAGGTCACGACAAGCGCCACGGTTGCCGCTGCTACATCGGCTGCGAGCGCCGCGCCTGCAGTCACCGCAAAGGCCGAGGCGCCGGCGGCCACCATCGCGTCGCCGACGACAGCGACAGCAAGGCCACGGAGGCGTCCGCCGCGGCTCCGGCAAGCGGCGTGCGGAGCGGCTCTCACGCGCGCTCGCGCAAGGCACGGATGGCGACAATGCTTCCACGACGGTTGCGAATGCAACGTCTTCCGCGTCGGTTCCGGCTGCTGCTTCCTGCAAGCACGGCAAGACTGGCACAGCGCTCGCCAACAAGGATAAGCACGACGAGAAGCATGAGAAGTCGGCGAAGAGCAGAAAGGAACTAGCGAATGCCCACCACGCCGATTCGAAGAGCGTCGCGCAGTCGAAGAAAGCGCATGCCGGCGCACAGAAAGATGATTCGGATGCCGATTTATTAGCGGCGCTCGTGGTACGCACCAAACCGGCTGATCCAAAAGCGCCTGCCAGTACGACGACGAAAGTGAGCGCGGCGGCCGGCAATGCGAAACTGGCTGAGCGTGTGAAAGAGTGCTCGCCGAAAGGCTTTTTCGAAGACCAGTTGTGCCGTTGGCGCGTATGCGACGGCCATTGGGGCAAAGATCCCGCGTGCCTGGCTTCGGCGCAGCAGGCGCGTCGCCCTGATTTTCCTCGCTCGCGCATTGCATGAATGCGCGAGCCGCACCACGTCCTGCAGGTGCTTTCTTCATATCGTTCTCACACTACGCTTGCGGATGGCTGGTGCAAATCTCACTTGCAGATGACGATTTGATTTTACTATGCTATAATTATTTTTTCGATAGCGCGCCAAACGCGATACAAAAAAGAGACGTCAGTGAAGCGGATTCTCGTGGCATTGACGGGCGTGGCCAGCCTGACAGCGGTTTTCATTTTCCCCGCATGTGGCGGCAGCAGCATCAACGCCCAGTCCTCACAAAGTCATTATCGACAGCGACTACAACACGCTGAGCGATGACGGCCAGCTCGGCGTCATGGCGGCGCAATTGCAGGCGCAGGGTTCGTTGAAAGTGCTCGGCATTACCGTGTGTCCGGCAACCAGTGGCTGAAGCAGAGCGTGTCCGACGCGTTGAAATCCGTCGAACGTCTTGACGTCGAGAATCAGATCGGCCTGTACTCAGGAGCGAATTACGCGTTCTCGCATGACTTCGCGACGATCCAGGCCGAGATGAAGCAGTTCCCTGGCGGCGACGGCTATCTCGGTGCATGGAGCACGCCGGAGCCGAAATCCGATAGCGATCTCATCGCGCCGCCCGACGGTTTTGCCACGCACACCAAGGTGCAGAGCAAGAGCGCGGTGGATTTCATCGTCGACTCGGTGAAGCAGAACCCCGGCGAAGTGACGATTCTCGCCATCGGGCCGCTCACCAATATCGCACTCGCCACGCGTCAGCATCCCGAGATCGTGCCGCTCATCAAGCAGATCATTTACATGGGCGGCGCAATCGATGTGGCGGGCAATACCACGCCCACGGCCGAGTTCAACTGGTGGTTCGATCCCGAAGCGACGAAAGCCGTGCTGCATCTGCCGATCAAACAGGTGGTGCGCTTGACGTGACGGACACGGTCAAGATGGACAAGACGCTGTACGACCGCGTGGCGCACGATCCCACGAAGCAGACCATCATTACGCAACTGTTCAAGACGCTGAACGGCTACGGCTTCGACGGTAAGAACGGCTTTGAAACGAACCCGAACTACACGACGAACATCTGGGACACGCTGACGCTCGCGTATCTGACGCATCCCGAGTTCGCAACGCAAACCGTGGATGAATGGGTGGATGTGGATATGAGCTTCGGCGCGAACGACGGCAAGGCAACCGGTTATACGAGTTCTCCGCCGGCTGGTTTGCAGAAGATGACGGTCGTCAAACGCTTCGATAACGCGAACTTCTTCAACTTCTATGTGGATCTGCTGACACGTTCCATGCCGGTAAAACTCCCCAGCTAGAAAAGCCCTTGCAGTACCGCGTGCCTGCAAACCCGCCTCAGGCGGGATGCAGGCCGCGCAGCAACTGACGCACGCGCGTGAGATCCTGATCGACGTGCTCGGTCTTCTCGAACAACCCAGCGAGCCAGTCGACGCACGCACGCGCGGCGACACACGGCGGTTCTTCACATACGCGACCGAAACGGGCATCGGCACCGGCTTCCATTGCGGCATCACTTCACGCAGCAGTCCCGAATCCAGATACGGTTGCGCGGCAATGCGCGCCGGCTGGATGAGGCCGAGACCTTGCAGGCCGCACGTGAGATAGGCCTGCTCATCGCTGACCTTCACGAAGCCGTTCACCTTCACGCTTTGCGCTTCGCCGCCCACTTCGAAATCAAAATCCACTTAGCGGCCGTTCACGGGCGACATGCAATTCACGGCGACGTGTCCGCGCAAACTGTCGAGATCGTCGGGCGTGCCGAAGCGTGCGAGATACGTCGGGCTCGCACAGGTGATGTGTTCGGGTGTGCCCAGTTGCCGTGCCACCAGATTCGAGTCCGGCAATTCGCCGAGCTGGATGCTGCAATCGATCGCTTCCGTAATCATGTCCACCGTGCGATTGCTTACGCCGATGGCGAGATCGAGATTCGGGTAGCGCTCGTGAAAATCGTCGAGTGCGGGCAGCACAATGGCGCTCGCCACCGCGCCGGGCATCTCCACGCGCAGGTGGCCCGTGAGGTTGTCGGTGGCAAGACGGATGCTCGCTTCCATTTCGTCGATGTCCGCGAGAATCTGCGCGCAGCGTTCGTAGTAGGCGGCGCCTTCGGGTGTGACGCTCAGACACCGCGTGGTGCGCACGAGCAGCGCCGTGCCGAGCAGAGCTTCGAGGTTCTGGACGATTGTCGTTGCCGTCGCGCGGGTAAGGCTGTTCGTGTCCACGATTTGGATGAACGTACGCATTGCTGTTATTCGGTCGATCACGATCTTGACTCCAATGTGAAGTTTGATGCTTTCCCTTGTTCTTCTATTTTTCTTTCTGGTCCTGCTGCGAGCTTTGAAACAACGAAAAACGGCAACGCCGAAGCGACACAGTCGAGCTGCAGGCGTTGGATAAAAGTTTTAAGAAGTACAGCGGGGACGCATGCTGCATCGTCCCGATGGAAGTGCCCTTAACGGGTCAAGGAAAACGCGGGTTGCTCCACGAGGGAGCAACATGAATGGACCACTAACAATTCAGCGAAGGCGAAGCAACGGAAAAACCACAACGGGGACAACCACACCCACAAGCACAACCGGCGCAGAAACAGTCACCCGCGCCGCGAATGAGAAACTGCGCTCGCGGCGCGGGAACCTAGCCAATATTTACTGGCGCAGCGAATCCAGATCGACGACGAAGCGGTACTTCACGTCGCTCTTGAGCATGCGCTCGTAAGCGTTGTTGATGTTCTGCATCGGAATCACTTCGATGTCCGAGGTGATGCCATGCTCGCCACAGAAGTCCAGCATTTCCTGCGTTTCAGCAATGCCGCCGATCAGCGAACCGGCGAGGCGACGGCGCTTGATTGAAGATTATGCCGAACACTTGCGGCAACGGATGATCGTGCTCCGGCACGCCGACCAGCGTCATCGTGCCGTCGCGCTTCAGCATGTTGATGAACGGATTCAGATCGTGCTGTGCGGCGACCGTGTTCAGGATGAAATCGAAGCTGTTCAGATGCGCTTCCATTTCTTTCGGGTTCTTCGAGATGACGACTTCGTCCGCGCCGAGGCGCTTGGCGTCTTCGATCTTCGAAGGCGACGTGGTGAACAGCACCACGTGCGCGCCCATCGCATGCGCGAGCTTCACGCCCATGTGGCCGAGGCCGTCGAGACCGACGATGCCGACTTTCTTGCCGGGGCCCGCGCACAGCAGCGGTGCAACGCCGGCCGGATCGAGGTTCTGCAGCACGCGCAGCGGGAATGCTTCGTCCACGACGATTTACGTGGAATAGCCGCCGTACGTGTTCTTGCCGTCGACCTTGTCGGTGCCGTTGTACGTGCCGACAAAACCGTTTTCGCAATACTGTTCCAGATCTTCCGCGCAGCTCGCACACATGCGGCACGAGCCGACGCCAACCAGATCGCCGACCTTGTATTTCGTGACGTCGGGGCCGACTGCGGTTACGCGGCCGACGATTTCATGTCCAGGCACCACCGGATACACCGTGTTCTTCCATTCATTGCGCGCCTGATGCAGGTCGGAGTGGCACACGCCGCAAAACAGGGCGTCCATCTGCACATCGTTGGCGCGCAGTTCGCGGCGCTGGATTTCGAACGGAACGAGCGGCGCGGTAGCGTCGTTCGCTTGCATAAGCATAAGTCGTGCTCATGGTAGCTCCAGCAAAGTGGGTGATGTTGCAAGGTGCCGGCGATTGACGACCCGCGTCGCCGATTCGGACAAACCTCGTGATGGGCCTCTATCCCGGCACCGGCGGTGACCGCACGATTCGCCGAAGCAGTGAATCGCGGGCCGAGCCCGGCGCAGTGCCGTAAAAAGTGGATCAGGCAGGGTTCCTATCTTAGGATCCACACGTCACGCAGGGAATACCTGAATGTCTTGAAGATTTGCCTAAAACTCTTGGCAGCGAGCACAGTAGGCTGTTTGGTGCTAAATTTCAAGCATTATTCTCTTCGCCGTCACTATATCGTCATGTCATCCCCAGTCATCCCCAATCACTGAGGCGGTTTCCGCCGAGGCCGCACAGCGCCGTGTACTCGAACTGTTCGACGTGCTCGCACCGAATCCCGGCTTCACGCGTTCGAGTCTCGAAGGCGTGAATCTGATGCGCGCGAACGCGCCCATGCCGCGCATGCCAGTCATGTATGAGCCGAGTATCGTGATTGTTTGTCAAAGGAAGAAAACGCGGCTATCTCGGCGATCAGGTGCTCCAGTACGACGCGCAACAGTATCTCGTGCTGTCCGTGCCGCTGCCTTTCGAGTGCGAAATGGAGGCAAGCGCGGAAGAGCCGTTTCTCGCCATTTCAGTGCGCGTGGATCTGGCCATGGTGGCCGACTGCTGGGCGTTGAATGAAACGCAGGGCAGCACGCAGCACGAACCGTCCGGCATTTACTCGACACCTCTCGACGCGTCGTTGTCCAACGCAGTGCAGCGTTTGATGGATGCATTGGCTTCGCCGCTGGATGCGCGCATTCTCGTGCCGGCCATCGTGCGTGAAATCTGTTATCGCGTGCTGACAGGCGAGCAGGGCGATGCCATTCGCGCGGTGCTCACGCATCAGAATCATTTCGGCCGCATTGCAAAGGCACTGCGCCGCATTCACGCCGACTATCACGGTCAGTTGGACATAGATACGCTCGCTTTCGAAGCGGGCATGAGCCTTGCCGTTTTTCACGCGTAATTTAAGGCAGTGACCGCAACGTCGCCGATGCAATATGTGAAGACCACGCGTCTTCTGCATCACGCGCGCTTGCTGATGGTGCAGGACGGACTGAATGTGGGTGCGGGGCGGCAGCGCGCGTGGGTTATGAAAGCGCGTCGCAGTTCAGCCGCGAATTCAAGCGTCTTTTCGGGCTGAGTCCGGTGGATGAAGTGAAGCGCATGCGCACCGTGTACGATGCACCGCCGCCGCGCGTGGCGAAGCCTGTCGCGCATTACGTGACTGCGATTTAAGCGGGCTGCTTCAAAGGCAGCCGCCTGACAACGGCTTAAAGCCCGCTAAACCAGTTGTACCCCTGATCTTCCCAATAGCCGCCCGGATTCGTGTTAGTGACGAAAATCGCGGCAATGTGCTTGGGATTCTTGAATCCGAGTTTGGTCGGCACGTGCAGCTTCAGCGGATAACCGTATTTCGCGGGCAGCGGCGCGTCGCGAAAGTCGAGCGTGAGCTGCGTTTGCGGATGTAGCGCCGCCGCCATATCGAGGCTCGAGTAATAGCGGTCCGCGCATTTGAAGCCGACATAACGTGCGCTCAGATCCGCGCCCACGCGCTCCAGAAAGGTGCGGAACGGCACGCCGCGCCATTGTCCGATTGCGCTCCATCCTTCGATGCAGATGTGCCGCGTGATCTGCGAAACCTGTGGCAGCGTGCGCAGTTCGTCGAGCGTCCATGTGCGTTTGCTGGCCACGAGCCCGGAAACTTCGGGTTCGTGTAAGTGGAGCCGTCGATATCCGGCGCATCGAACTCGGGGTAGAACGTGTTGAACGGAAACGGATCGGTAATCTGGCTCGCCGCGTATGTCGGTGCAAGGACGGTTGCGATTGAAGAGCCAGCCCTGCACGCGATCGTTCCAGCGCGACATGGCCCATAGCACCTTGTCGACGGAATCGTTGTCCTACATGTTGCAGCCGGAGAGCATCGCCAGTGCGCCGATGGAAAGCGACGAGCGCAAAAAGAGGCGGCGCTGCAGACGTTCGATTTGCGGCCGGTGCTCGTCGAGCACGATGCGCGATTGCGCGCTGCGGCTGTCGCGGCGCTTCTCCAGTTCGGTTCTCACCGTTTTACTTTTCAGGTCACTCATGCCCGGCTACCGTCCTGTACAAAGTGTTTTGCCCGTCCCGTCAGCATGGGCAGCAGGGTTTTAGGCACCAGCAACACCAACGCCGGATGCACGACGACGAAGCCCACCACGCCAGCCATCGCGACGAAATGCACGCGACGCGCGAAATCGAAGCCGCCGAAAATCGCCGTGAGCCAAGAGAACTGAACGGACTTCCAGATCGAGAGGCCTGAAGCGACCAGCAGAACGCCGAGCAGGATCACGAGCAGATACAATGAATGCGCGTTGCACGGCGTTGTAGCGGCCCGTGTCGTGCGGCAGCTTGAAACGCAGCGCGAGCGCGGCGTCGTGCATCACGTCGCGCGGATAAACGGGCAGCATCTTGCGCCGGAAGTGGCCACGCGCAATGCTGTAGCTCACGTACTACAGCAAGCCGTTCGCGCACAGCAGCCACATCGCGGCGAAATGCATGCGATCGAGCCTCCGAGCCAGCCGCCTACGGTCACCCAGACGGGGAATCTGAAAGAAAAGAAGGGCGACGCGTTATAGATCGCCCAGCCACTCATGACCATGCACACCATCGCAAACGCATTGATCCAGTGCGTCACGCGGACGATGAGCGGATGGACGACGATGCGCCGCGAGTGCGAATCACGCATGGTGCGAGAGGTCCGTGAAAACGAAAGAAGAACAGGCAAGAACAGGCCGTGTCGTCAAATGACGCGGCCTTGAGCGATGAAATCAGCGCGATGACATGCGCCAGCGCCAAACCCATGCGCGAGCGCAATTTCATGCGCTCTATCACATCGGCGGTGTGACGTCGTGCTCGCCCGCTGAGATGAAGTTCGCGGCCATCGTGCCGTCGGCTTCCTTGTGCGCGAACATCACGACCTTTGCGCCCGGCACGAGCAGCGAACGGTCACCCGCTTCGAGGGCCACGATAGGCACGTCCTGCGGAATCACGATCTTCTTCTCGCCGTCTTTGTACTTCACCGTCATCGTGTGGCCGTTACTGACGACAAGCGAGCCCACCGTGCCGTTCGTCATCGAGCTGTTCGCGCCGAGGTCCCACGAACGATGACCTTCGCCCGAGCCGCGCATGCTCGCCGGGAACACGTGCACTTCGAGCGCCTTGAGCGAGCCGTCGGCCTGCGGGATCGCGGCGGTGTCCACGTAGCTGTCGGGCTTGGTGTTGTTGATGTTGGCGAGCGTCACGCCGCGAATCGGAGTGTCTTTCGCGAGCTTCACGTCCACGTCCTTGCCGTCGCGCGTATGTACTTTCAGCAGGTCGCCCGTGAGAGACGTGACGACGGTGCCGCGCAAGCCGGTCGGCGCGTTCTGCGCCATGGCGGCGGTGCCGCTCGCGAGAAAAGGCCGCAGCGACGAGCGCGGGGCGACGAGAGCACGCAGCGCGGTCGCGGAAACGATCTTCATGAATCTCCTCCTTGGTGGGTGAAATCGTGGGTGAAAGGGTGGATGAGCGCAGCGAAGCAGACCTGCGATGGGGACAGATTAGGCGGCGGACCAGCTCGGCGGGGTGACAGACGGATGACAAAAACGTCATGAATGGCGCGGCGCGGCCACGTAAAATGGCAGCACATCTATCCCATGTGCTGCGCCGGTTCTGCTGTATCCGCAATCTCGATGACGCGCGGCGTAGGCCTGTCCAGCGTGTGGAGCACGAGGCGTCATGAGCATTCTCGTCATCGAAGACGATCCGAAAACGGGCGATTATCTGAAGAAAGGGCTGCGTGAGAGCGGGTACGCAGTCGACCTAGCGCGCACCGGCACGGACGATCTGCACATGGCGCTCGAACAGGCGTACGACCTCGTGGTGCTGGACGTGATGCTGCCAGGCATCGACATCTGGGAAATCATGCGTGTGTTGCGCGCGCGCCGCGATCTGCCGGTCATTTTTCTCACTGCGCGCGATCACGTGAGCGACCGCATTCGCGGCCTCGAGCTCGGCGCGGATGACTACCTCGTCAAGCCGTTTTTATTCACCGAACTGGTGCTGCGCATTCGCACGCTGCTGCGCCGTAAAGTGACGCGCGAAGGCGTGGAAATTCCGCTCACCAACAAGGAATTCATGCTGCTGCATCTACTCGTGCGGCGTCAGGGCGAAGCGTTATCGCACGCAGATCGCGTCCGAAGTGTGGCACATGAATTTCGACAGTGACACGAACGTAGTGGACGTGGCCGTCAAACGGCTGCGCGCAAAGGTCGATCATCCGTTTGAAAAGAAGCTGATTCATACCGTGCGCAGCATCGGCTACACGTTTGGCGACGGCACATGAAACTGTGGACTGAACGCTCGTTCACCACGCGCACCACGATACTGTTCGTGCTGGTTGCGTGCGTCGTGATAGGCACGCTCGGCGCGTATTTCTATCGCTCCGCCGAAGTCTCGCTGCGGCAGCGCGCCGATGTCGTGCTCACCGGACGTGTCGAGCATTTCAGCCGTATCGTGCGCGATCTTTATTTGGTGAGCGAACTGAAGAACCGTCCGTTACTACTGTTCGAGACGATGCTCGGCGCGGAACAGGACGTGCTCGTGTTTCGCCATCCGGGCGAGCCGCCTTTCGTCGACGTGAACCCGGGTGGCATCGCGCTTCCGCAGGCGCTGCAGGCCGGCAACGATGGCCGCCTGCCCACCGTCGACGACATCCAGCAAACGCACCTGCCCGACGGCACTCCCGTGCATTGGGCAATGGCCATGGCGAAGGCGCACGAGGACGGCACCGAAGTGGAAGTGATCGCCGCGCACCCGATGACGCAGGAAGTGTGCATGCTGGCCGCTTACCGCAATCGCATTCTGCTCGCCACGTTCACGGGCATGCTCGCGGCCACGCTGCTTGCTTATTACGTGTTGCGTCGCGCTTTGCGGCCGGTTCGCGAGATCGCCACGCGCACTGCGCAGATCAGTCCGGCGAGTCTCGCCGTACGGCTCGACAGCAAAGCGGCGCCTGTCGAATTGCGGCAGCTCACGCAGGCGTTCAATGCAATGCTCGATTGTCTCGACGACGGTTATCAACGGCTCTCGCAGTTTTCCGCCGATCTCGCGCATGAAATCCGCACACCGGTCGGCGCACTGATCGGCCAGACATAAGTGACGCTCGCCAAGCCGCGTGAGTCCGACGAGACGAGTATCAGCAACTGCTCGAATCGAACTTCGAAGAGTTGAACCGCTTGAGTCATATCGCGGAGAACATTCTGTTTCTCGCGCATGCCGATCATGCCGCGTTGACAATCGATCGCAAGCCCGTGGACCTCAATGGCGAACTCGTCAGGATCGCAGAGTATTTCGAAGGACCGGCGGACGAACGCGGCATGCGCTTCGAAGTCGACGCACGAGGCGTGGCCGTAGTGAATCCGATGCTATGCCGCCGCGCGATCAACAACCTCGTCGTGAATGCCGTGCGTTACGGCGCGAACGATACGGTCATGCGTTTGCGCGGCAACCAGGACGAGGCGGCCGCCACCGTCGTGGTGGAAAACGACGGCGAGCCGACTCCGCCCGATCAGCTCGATCGTTTGTTCGACCGCTTCTATCGCAGCGATGCGGCGTGCAGCGCGTTCACTGAGTCGAACGGGCTCGGGCTCGCCATCGTGCGCGCGATCATGAATCTGCATGGCGGCAGCGCGCACGTGCTGTGTCCGTCCCGGGTGTCGTGCGTTTCGAACTGCGGTTTCCGGGCGCCTGAAGAAGGCCTGAAGACGTTGCCACTAAGAGACCGGTAATGGCGATACCGGGATGACTGCACAACTGGTTGCGCGCGCGAAGCGTGGTTACGATCGTTCATCCCCACCACACGGATGACGACAACCGCCATGAAACGCTTTCATATTGCTTTGGCCGTAGCGAGCCTCGACGAATCCATCGGCGACTACAGCAGCCGTCTCGGTCAACCGCCCACGGCGGTCGTGCCCGGCAAATACGCCATGTGGCGCACCGATCTGCTGAACTTCTCGATCAACCAGATGCCGGAGAAGGCGGGCATGCTGCGGCACGTCGGTTTCGAGGACGACGACGTCACCGCCTATTCGAGCAGCAAGGACGTGAACGGTCTGGATTGAAGCGTTGCGACTGCGATTGAGCGGCAACGTGTACCGCTCGATCGCAGTTGCATACGCTTTCGGTATTAGCTTGCGTGGCGGTCGTTCGCGGGCTGATCCGCGTAGTGCGCGCGCTTTTCCTCGTACATCAGCAGGTCGGCGCGCTGCACGCCTGCTTCAAGCCGGCCGCCGCGCTGGCAGGTGGCCGCGCCCATCGAAAAACTCAGCGGCGAGCCCGGATAGGACTGATTGTTCATTTTCACGAGTTGACGCATCGACTCGATCATCGCGGCGCCGCCGCGCTCGTCGGTGTCGGGCATCAAGATCGCAAACTCGTCGCCGCCGATCCGCGCCGCATGGAACGGCAACTCCATCGCCTTGGCGAGCACTTCGCCGGCGCGGCGCAGCAACGCGTCGCCGGCCGCGTGGCCGAGTTGATCGTTCACGCGTTTCTTTCAGGCCGTTCAGATCGGCCATGATGATCGTGACCGGCCACGGACCTTTGCGCTCCAGACGGTTCAATTCGTCGACGTAGAACGAGCGGTTTCGCAGTTTGGTGAGCACGTCGTGCTTACCGAGGAATTCCAGGTACGCTTCGGCTTTCTTGCGCGCGGTGATGTCGGTGAGCGCGACGAGCACCAGATCCCAGTTTTTCTCGTGCCCCGGCAGCACCGAGAATTGCAGATGCACGTGCACCTCGCTGCCGTCGAGCGAATAGTTGAGCACCTCGCGCTGCTGGAACAGCTTGCCGTCCCACAGGTCGATCAGCTGCTCGCGAAAATGCGGACGCATGTCGTCGCGGAAAACATCGGAGAGACGGGCGAGCAGCATTTTCTTGTCTTTCGCGCCGAACATGTCGAGCGTGTGCCGGTTGACGTCGAGCACGTGAATCTCGGCCATGCAGCGTTCGACGAACTCGGGATGCACGTCCGTGAACATGCGGAAATCGTTGATGCCCGCCGCGCGCGCGTCGTCGAGCACGCGCTTGACCGCGCTGAAATCTTCCACCCACAGCGACACCGGCGAATGCTCGAAGAGGCCGCGCACGTATTCTTCGGCCAGTGTCACGCGATGCCGCGCGCCTTTGAGTTCGGTGATGTCCTCGGTCGACACCAGCACGCGGTCCCAGCTCGCTTCGTGACCCGGCAATACCGAGCCCTCCCTTCAGCAGCACGTCGAGCCGCCGGCCGCCGAGCGTGTAATTCACGGTCTGGCTCGTGAACTGCGCTTGGCCGTCCCATAACTGGCAGAGTTCTTCGAGATGCGTCTTGAGCATGTCGTCGTGGAACACAAACCGAGGCTGGCCGTCAGCAGCGCGTCGAAGTCCGCGGCCTCAAACTGTTCGAGCGTCCTGCGATTGACCTTGATGATGCAGATGCTATGCGCGCACGCCGCCACCAGTTCGGGATGCGCCGCGAAATGCGCGCGCAGATCGGTCACGCCGTCGGCACGCCATGCGTCGAAAAGCATGCGCACGCCGCTGAAATCCTCGAGCCATAGCGACACGGGCACGAGTTCGAACATCTCCGAGTCGTCCCGCAGAAGGATGTGATTCGGGGCGTTGTGGTTGGCTGCGGAGCCGGGCGGCAGAATATCCAGCATGAGGTTCTCGTGAACGGAAGTCTGGCTATTTTAGGCGGTATCGGTGCAGGCTAAAAAGAAACGCTGAGACGGTCGAATGGGCCTCGCCCCATTCAGCGCAATATCGGCCGGACGGACGCGCGACTTGAGTTGGGGCTTGCCCCTAGTGCGGTGGGTGCCGGGATGTTGGTGCGCAATTGCCGCATGGTTGCGGACAGGGCGGCAGCGGGTGCCACGATTCACGCGCAGGCATTTTTCAGCAGACGTTGAAGAGCCTTGCTACACTCGAACGACCGCCGCGCCAGCTTACCTTTCCGTCCGCTGACGCCATCTGACGGTAGCCTCAGCACACAACCAACCGTAGCCAGACAACACGCCGCCATGAAGCCAACCCTGCTGGTCCTTATCTCCCTGCAAGACACGAGCCGCGAGCGTATCGAGGCGGCCTTCGACGTAATCTACGTGCCCGAGCCGGCCGAACGCGCCGCCGCGCTCAACGCCCACGGCGCGACGATCCGCGCCATGCTCACCAACGGCACGGTGGGCGTGAGCGCGGAAGATATCGACCGCATGCCGCAGCTCGAATTCATCAGTGCGCTGGGCGCGGGCTATGAAAACATTGCCGTCGACCACGCACGCAGCCGCAATCAGGCCACGCGCACCGGCACCTGGCGCGATGGCTTGTCGATGCGCCCGAACGTCTCCGGCAAGCGGCTCGGCAATATCGGCGAGAAGGTCGCGCGGCGTGGGTTTCGACATGGAAGTGGGCTACCACAACCGTAAGCCGCGCGAAGGCTTGCCGCTGCGTTATTTCGACAGCCTCGTCGAGCTGGCGAAGTGGTGCGATTTCCTCGTGGTGGCCACGCCGGGCGGCGCGGGCACGCGTCATCTGATCGACCGGACGGTGCTCGAGGCGCTCGGACCGAACGGCTATGTCGTGAACGTCTCGCGTGGCAGCGTGGTCGACACGGCCGCGCTCGTGCAGGCGCTGTCCACTCACGCGATTGCGGGCGCGAGGCTCGACGTCTATGAAGGCGAGCCGCACGCGCCCGAGGCGCTGATCGCGCTTGCCAACGTCGTGTTGACGCCGCACGTCGGCGGACGCTCGCCGGAATCGATCACCGCGTCGGTCGGCAATTTTCTGAACAATGCCGAGCGGCACTTCGCGGGCGAACCGGTTCTGACGCCGATCTGAAACTCTGCGCAAGTTCTGCGCGGGAAGGCCCACGAAAGTCTCGCGGGCAGCGCAACGTGGGCTCTCGATCCGCTGAAAACTAAACCGAAACTATCGGCACACCGGATACTTTCTCTCGAGAATGGCGATTTTCCTTTAGACACCACGGCGAATAGCATGGTCGGTATCGAATCAGCAGTGCCTAGCACAGCCAGAGCAGCGAGGGAGATCGCACATGGAACACCGTGCCCGCACGCGGGACGAACGGCTCGGTATCAAAACGACCACCTGTTATATGTGCGCTTGCCGATGCGGCATCCGCGTACAATTTGTGCGAAGGTGAAGTTCGCTACATCGACGGCAATCCGGAGCATCCGCTCAACTAGGGCGTGATCTGCGCGAAGGGTGCCTCCGGCATCATGAAGCAGTACTCGCCCGCGCGTCTCACGCAGCCGTTGATGCGTAAGCCCGGCGCCGAGCGCGGCAGCGCGCAGTTCGAACCGGTCTCGTGGAAAACCGCGTTTGACGTGCTTGAAAAACGCCTCTCGCACCTGCGCGCCACCGACCCGAAAAAATTCGCGCTCTTCGACGGCCGCAACCAGATGCAGGCGCTCACGGGTCTCTTCGCCAAACAATTCGGCACGCTGAATTACGCGGCGCACGGCGGCTTCTGTTCGGCAAACATGGCGGCCGGCATGATCTATACGATCGGCGGCTCGTTCTGGGAATTCGGCGGCCCCGATCTGGACAGCGCGAAGCTCTTCTTCATGATCGGCACGGCGGAAGACCACCATTCCAATCCGCTGAAAATAGCCATTTCGAAGTTCAAGCGGGCGGGCGGCCGCTTCATCGCGATTAATCCGATCCGCACCGGTTACGCCGCGATCGCAGACGAGTGGGTGCCGATCAAACCCGGCACGGACGGCGCGCTCTTCATGGCGTTCCTGCACGAGCTGATCTCCGCGGACGCATGGGATCACGAGTTCGTGCAGCGCTACACGAACGCGGCCGAACTCGTCGATCTGGACGACAGCAGCGAGAACTTTGGCCTCTTCGTGCGCGATCCGGACAAGCCGGTCGGCAATCCGCTCTTTCCGCAAAATCATTTGTGGTGGGACAGCGCGACTTCGCGCGCCGTGCTGCATCACACTCCGGGCGCAACGCCCGCGCTCGACGGCCGCTATACGCTCGAAGACGGCACGCCGGTCACGCCGTCGTTTGCATTGCTGCGCGAGCGCGTGGCCGAATGCACGCCCGAGTGGGCCGCGAACATCACCGGCATTTCGGCCGACACGATTCGCCGCCTTGCCCGCGAGATGATCCAGACGAGCCGCGAGCATCGATCGCATCACGTTGCCGATTCGCTGGACCGACGCGTGGGGCGAAACGCACGAAATCGTCACCGGCAATCCGGTTGCGTTTCACGCGATGCGCGGGCTCGCCGCGCGTTCGCCGTGCTGATGTCGCTGCTCGGCACGATCGACCGCCCCGGCGGCTTCCGTCACAAGTCGCCGTTTCCGCGTGCCGTGCCGCCCTCGGCGAAACCGCCCAACAGCCCGGACGCCGTCAAGCCGAACACGCCGCTCGCCTCCGGGCCGCTCAGTTGGCCCGCCGCGCCGGAAGATCTGTTCATCGACGAAAACGACGGCCCCGTGCGTATCGACAAGGCGTTTTCGTGGGAGTATCCGCTCGCCGTGCATGGCGTCATGCACAGCGTGATTATCAATGCGTGGCGCGGCGATCCGTATCCCATCGACCCTTGCTGATCTTCATGGCCAACATGGCGTGGAATTCGTCGATGAACGCGATGAAGGTGCGCGAGATGCTCGCCGACAAGCACCCGAACGGCGAGTACAAGATTCCGTTTCTCGTGGGTGCGACGCGTTCCAGTCGGAGATGACCGCGTTCGCGGACCTGATCCTGCCGGACACCATGTATCTCGAATGGCACGATGCGATGTCCGTGCTCAACCGGCCGATCTCCGAATTCGACGGTCCCGTGGATTCCGTGCGCGTGCCGGTCGTGCCGCCGAGCGGCCAGTGCAAGCCGTTCCAGGAAGTGCTGATCGAACTCGCGTCGCGCCTGAAGTTTCCGGCCTTCACGACCGCCGAAGGCACGCGCCGTTTCCGCGACTATCCGGACTTCGTCGTCAATTACACGACCACGCCCGAATCCGGCGTGGGCTTCCTGATCGGATGGCGCGGCAAGGACGGCGACAAGGCGCTCGTCGGGGAGCCGAATACGCAGCAATGGGAGCAGTACGCGAAGAACAACTGCGTGTTCCACCACGTGTTGCCGGAGACGCTGCAATACATGCGCAACTGCAACGGCCCGTACCTCGAATGGGCCGTGAAGAACGGCTTCCGCAAATTCGGCGAGCCGATCCTGATCCAGCTTTACTCCGACGTGATGCAGAAGTTCAGGCTCGCCGCGCAAGGACGCACGACGGCAGACAGCCGCCCGATAACCTGCGCGCGTGCGTCGAAACCTATTTCGATCCGCTGCCGTTCTGGTACGCGCCGCTCGAGGCCGGCAGCACGGATCTCACGCGCTATCCGCTTGCCGCCGTCACGCAGCGTCCGATGGCGATGTATTATCACTCGTGGGATTCGCAGGACGCCTGGCTGCGGCAGATTCACGGCGAGAACTATCTGTACGTGAATCCGCAGATGGCCGCCGAGAACGGCATCGAGGACGGCGGCTGGATCCACGCGAATCGCAATGGGGCCGCGTGCGTTGCATGGCGCGCTTCAGCTTCAGTGAGACGGTGGAGCCCGGCACGGTGTGGACGTGGAACGCGATCGGCAAGGCGAAGGGCACGTGGAATCTCGGCGCGCGCGAAAGAATCGCAGCGCGGCTTCCTGCTTAACCATTTGATCACGGACGAGTTGCCCGCGCGCAGCGACGAGGATTCGCGGTTCTCGAATTCGGATCCGGTGACTGGGCAGGCCGCGTGGTACGACGTGCGTGTGCGCGTCTATCCGGCCGAAGCGGACGCGCGTCCCACGCTGCCGCAGTTCGACGCGATGCCTGCGCTGCCGGGCGAGAATGGTGTGATCTCGCGCATCGTCCAGACGTACTTCGCGGGATGCGGGCAGTTCGCTGCGTGGTGCGAGCAACCGCAAGTAGGCAGGCAATGCAGTCGGCGCACGCACGACCTGCCGATAGCACGTAACATCGCAGCAAGGAGAAGGAGACCATGATGACCCAGATGGCTTTGGTGATCGACCTGAACGTTTGCGTGGGCTGCCATGCCTGCGTGACGAGTTGCAAGGAGTGGAACACGTCGGACGAATCGGGCAGTCTCGCCGATCTGAATCCGTACGACGGCGATCCGTCCGGCACTTTCTTCAACCGTGTGCAGAGCTTCAAGGCCGGCAGTTTTCCAAACGCCGACACGATCCACTTTCCGAAGTCGTGTCTGCACTGCGAGGACCCGCCGTGCGTGCCCGTCTGTCCAACCGGTGCGAGCTATAAGCGCAAGGAAGACGGGCTCGTGCTGGTGGACTTCGATCGCTGTATCGGCTGCAAGTACTGCGCGTGGGCGTACCCGTACGGTGCGCGCGAGCTCGACGAAGGCCGCAAGGAAATGACGAAGTGCACGCTGTGCGTTGATCGCATTCACGATGAGAATCTCTCCGAGCGCGACCGGCAGCCGGTCTGCGTGCTAGCATGCCCGACTTCGGCACGTCTTTTCGGCGACATCCACGATCCGGAATCAGTGGTGTCGAAAGCGATCGAAGAGCGCGGCGGCTATCAGTTGATGCCCGAATCGAACACGCGGCCCGCGAACCACTATCTGCCGCGCATTCCGACCGAGGCGTCCGGTTGCGGCAGCGGCTCGTGTTTGTGCAGGTCGGGCAGCGATGCAATGGACGACACGTCGCGTTCACCCGATTCGCTCGACGCACAACTCGAACGCGGCGAACTCCAAACGCGGCGAACTCCATCTTGCGTCGATGGCGACGCGCATCTGACGAACCAGCGAATCAGGGGACCGTGCGATGAATCCGGCATTCTCGATGGTGTTTCTCACGACGCTCAGCGGCGCGGCGCTCTCGCTGGTGCTCGGCGGACTCGGGCTGATCGCCTCGTTCTTTCACCTCGGCCATCCGGAGCGCGCGTGGCGTGCCATCGCGATGTGGCGCACGTCGTGGCTGTCGCACGAATGTCTGTGCCTGCCGGCGTTTCTGCGTTTCTGGCCTGCGCGTTTTTCTACGGCGTCGCGCACTGGCTGGGTTCGCCGTGGTCGCTCGCAATCGGCTGGCTCGGCGTGCTGGCGAGCGCCGTGCTGTTCGTCTGCACCGGGGATGATCTACGCGTGCATTCGCTCCTGCAGGAATGGGCGACGCCGCTCACGCTCGTGAATTTCGTGTTGCTCGGCTGCGCGTCGGGCTTCACGCTCGCCACGGCGCTCACAGTGTGGTTCGCGTTTTCGCTGACACCGGGTCTTGTGATCTGTGCGTGTGTGCTGACGTTGGCGGGTTTCGCGAGCCGTTGCGCTTCGCTCATGCGCAACGCGCGCTTGCGGCCGAAGTCGACGGTACAGAGCGCGACGAGCATCAAAAATCCGAAGCTCGTGCAGGTGTCGCGCGGCTTCACCGCGGGCGCGTTCAATCTGCGCGAGTTTTTCCACGACAAATCGGCGGGCACGCTGCGCAACGTCAAATGGGCTTTTCTCGCGACGGCGTTCGTCGTGCCCGTCGTATTGATGGCGTGGGGCGTGAGCCTGCATTCCATCGGCGTGTCGCTCACGCGCTGGCCGCAGCGTGTCTCGTGCAGTATGCGGGGCTCGTGGCGGAGCGTTGGTTCTTTTTCGCCGAGGCGAAGCACCCGCAGAATCTCTACTACGCGCGCGTCGCCTGAGCGTTTTTTTGCCGCATGTCAGCCGCGCATCAGCCGCAGGCGCCCACTTCGCCGCACGCCGTGCAGAAGTCGCAACCGTCCTTGCGGATCACCGCGTTCGCGCCGCACGATCCGCACTTACGCCCGAGCATGGTGTGCAGGCCTTGCGCGCCGCCGGGCTGCGTCAGCGTGTTTTCCAGTGCTTCGGCGCTGTCCGCAGGATGTGGGCGAAGGCCGAAGTCCGCGGGCAGCGCGGTCTCCACTTTCATCTGACCGCGCGGCAATCTTGCGAGCACGCATGACGCGACTTGGTTGCCTTCGGCGTCGAGAAAACCGCGCCGATGCAGAATCTGCTGGATCGCGAACGCGAGCGCCGCCACTTCCGAATCGTGCCAGCGCGGCGAGCGGTGTCCGTCGAGCCGCTGCACTTCGCCGAGCCGCACCTGGCCGCGATCCCACGACACCTTGCGCATATCCTGCAGATTGCGCGCGACGAAACCGCCGCGTGCCGCAAGCGACAGCGAGCGCATGGTCGCCGTAATCCACTGCTGCGATTCGTCGCGCTGACCGGTGGGAATGAAGAACTCGATCGGACGCTCGATCGTGACTTCCTCGCCACCGAGCCGGCCCGTCACTTCGATAAACGACACGGCTACGTAGAGCGACTTCTTGCCAGCCTGCGTCAGATATTCGACCTTTTCGATGATCGCGGGCAATTCGCCTTTTGGACGATGATCGATCGCGATACGCAGCGGGTCGAATTCGGTTTTGGCGAGCGCGTCGTCGGCGGTGGTTTGCGTCGGGCTCACGCTCAGCACGGCACCGAGTGTTTCGTTCGGACGATAGGTGGCGAGTCCCTTCAAGCCGCTTTTCCATGCGTCGAAATAGAGGCTTTCGAAGGCGCCGAATGGATAATCGGCGGGCACGTTGACGGTCTTCGAGATCGACGTGTCCACATAAGGCTGCACGGCGGCCATCATGTCGAGGTGATCGCGCGCCGACATCTCCAGCGCGCTCACGAAGTAATCAGGCAGCTTGCCGGTATCGCCGCCGAACTCGCGATACAGACGGTACGCGTAATCTTCGACGTCGAACGATTCGCGGCTGCCGTCGGCCATCACTTTCATGCGCGTGTAGGTCCACGAGAAGGCCGGCTCGATGCCGTTCGACGCGTTGTCCGCGAACGCGAGGCTGACCGTGCCCGTGGGCGCGATGGAGAGCAGGTGACTGTTGCGGATGCCGTCGCGGCGAATCGCTTCCTTGATGTCCTCGGGCAGACGCGACGCGAAAGTGCCCGCTTCTAGATAGCGCGTCGCGTCGAAGAGTTCGAACGCGCCGCGCTCGCGCGCCAGTTCGACGGACGCGCGGTATGCCTCGTTGCGCATCGTTTGCGCAATGCGCGCGGCGAAGTCTCGGCCTTCCTGCGAGTTGTAGCGCAGGCCGAGCATGACGAGCGTGTCGCCGAGTCCCGTGAAGCCCACGCCGATACGCCGCTTCGCGCGCGACTCGTCGTACTGCTGCGGCAGCGGCCAGAGCGTGACGTCGAGCACGTCGTCGAGAAAGCGCACCTGCGTGCGCGTGCGTTCGGCGAGACCTTTCCAGTCGAATGAAGGCTTGCGGCCTTTCATCTGCGCGAACGGGTCGATCACGAAGCGCGTCAGATTGAGCGGGCCGAGATTGCAGCAGCCGTACGCAGGCAGCGGCTGTTCGCCGCATGGGTTCGTCGCGCGGATGGTTTCGACGGCGCGCAGATTGTTGTCCTCGTTCATGCGCGAAATGAAGACGATGCCGGGTTCGGCGACGTCGTAGGTGGAGCGCATGATGCGCTCCCAGATCGCGCGCGCCGGGCGTTCGCTGTACACCCACATGCAGTCTTCGCGCTGCCACACGTCGCCCGCTGCGCGCAATGCCGGCGATGGCTCCGCGCGATGCACGAGTTGCCACGGCTGGTCGCCTTCGACCGCGCGCATGAATTCGTCGGTCACGCCGACCGACACGTTGAAATTGTTCCAGCGGCCTTTCGTGTGCTTCGCTTCGATGAATTCGAGCAGGTCGGGGTGGTTGCAGTCCAGCACGGCCATCTGTGCCCCGCGCCGCGAACCGGCGCTTTCCACCGTACGGCACGACGCGTCAAACACGTCCATGTAACTGCACGGGCCGGAGGCTGCTGAACTGGTCGTGTGAACCCGCGCGCCCTTGGGCCGGATGGCCGAGAAGTTATAGCCGACACCGCCGCCGCGCCGCATCGTCTCCGCCGCCTGCAGCAGCGCGACGTAGATGCCGGGCAGACCTTGTTCGTCGACGCCTTGGATCGCGTCACCCACCGGCTGCACGAAGCAGTTGATGAGCGTAGCCGCAATGCCAGTGCCCACCGCGCTCATGATGCGACCGGCGCCGAGCGCGCCATGCCGAAGGTTGTCGACGAAACGTACTTCGACCGTGGCACGCAGCGCCTCGGGCTCGGCCTGCGCGACGCCGCGTGCGACGCGCTGATAGACGTCGTCCGCCGATTGCTCGTCGCCTTTTGCGTATTTCTCGAGCAGCACGTCGAGCGAGAACTGCTTTGGGGCGATCAGGGGAGCGGCGGGCGCTGCGGGAATGCGGGTGTCCGGCGTGTCTTCGGCCATGGTATGCCCTCATGCGGCACCTGGCGCGCGAGCGCGGCGCTGTGGGTGGTGGCGGGCGGATCCGGCAGCGTCACGACCGACTCGCCGCGGCGATTCCGCTACCTATTTTAACGCACGTGGCGAGGGGCTGCAATCGGAGAGGATTTTCACGCGACGCGCAATGAACGGCGACTCCGTTCAGGCGCGCGGACTACTCTTTACTGTACTGCTGTTTCGATCGGATGTTGCTGCGGTTCAGGCTTCGGTGCCAAGCAGATCGGCGCAGATAATCGCGGAGGCGTTTGCCGGAGCGGGGCGCTCGGCCGGTTTGAATACCGCGTCGCCGCGGCGAATTTTGCGGCGCGACACCGCGCAAGTACCCGAAGTGTGTGCCGAGCGGCGACGCCAGCGTTGTTCACCGTAATGGCATCGGCCAAGCTCGACCCAGCGGATCACTAGCGTCGTGTCGGAGCGCTCGAAGATTTCGATGCGTACGCCGTTAGTACCGTCAAGGGGGATGGACTCTAAGGTCATCGTCGTCGGCTCCGTATTGTGGTTTGCCGAATGTATTCCTGCGCGCGACATTGAGCCAATGTATCGCCGTTGAAACACTGTTCTCGTTTCAGCAACAATTAAGCTTGACTTTTTCACCCTGTCCAAACGACGGGCTTTCAGCCGGTATTTAAATACTGGAAATCGATAGGATTGATTTTTGCAACGCAATGTTGTCTGCAGCGAGACGAGAACGCCGCCTGCAAAGGGCGCCGACGCTCCTTTAATATGTCGTTATAGATGAATGAGCGCGATGCCAGTTTAGCTGGGTTTATATTTTTCCGGTCGGTTCGCGCGCATATTCGTAAAACTACCCGAGCCTTCATGAATCCACGCCTGTCTGAATCGCCTCCCTCGTCCGAACGTCTGAAAAAACAGAAAGCGGCGTCGCTCGCGCTGTACATCGGTCTCGTTTTGCTGGCGTTGTGGGTGGTGCGCGATTTCATTGCGGTCGTGGTGTGGGCCGGCGTCATCGCGATTGCGTTGTGGCCGCTGCTGCACAAGCTCGAAGGAAGCCGGTGGCTGGAGGGGCGCACCACGATCGTCGCTGCCGGGCTTACGCTGGCGATTGCGCTGCTGGTGGTGGTGCCCGTGGGTATCGCGATCGGGCAGGCGCTGCACGAGGCGCACGATCTCTCCGACTGGTTCAGGACCGCCAAGGAAAACGGCGTGCCGATGCCGGATTTTCTTCAGCATCTGCCGTTCGGCGTGCAGACCATCACGAACTGGTGGCAGGCCAATCTCGCTCAGCCGCTGCGCGATTCCGCCGCGATGAAGGGCTTGCACAGCACCACCGTGATGACGCTCGGCCGCCATTTCGGCGCGCGCGCGGCGCATGCGCTGATGGTGTTCGCGTTCATGCTGGTCACGCTCTTCGTGATCTTCCAGGCGGGGCCGCGGCTATCCGGTGCGCTCGTCACGGGCATGCGGCGCGCGTTCGGCGACGACGGCGCGCGTCTTCTCCAGCGCATGGCGAAGGCGGTGCGCGGCACGGTGTCGGGGCTCGTGGTGGTGGGGCTGGGCGAGGGTGCGCTGATGGGCGTCGCCTACTTCGTGACCGGCTTGCCGCACGTCGCGCTGCTCGCGCTGATTACGGCGATCGCCGCGATGCTGCCGTTCTGCGCGCCGCTCACGTTTGGCCTCGCGGCGCTGTACCTCTTTTCGCAAGGCTCGGTGACGGGCACGATCGGACTCGCTGTGTTCGGCGCGGTCGTGGTGTTCATCGCGGAACACTTCGTGCGGCCGGTGCTGATCGGCAATTCGACGCGTTTGCCGTTTCTGCTGGTGCTCTTCGGGATTCTCGGCGGCGCGGAAACCTTCGGACTGCTCGGGCTTTTTATCGGCCCCGCGCTGATGACCGTCCTCATGGTGCTGTGGACAGATCTCGTGCAATAGTTGCACGCTGAGGGCCCCGCGTTCAGTGCCCGTGTTCAGGGCCGCTGATAAGACGGATGCGGCGGCGAAGCCGGCTTCGTGCTCGCCGCCGTGTATTTCAACGCGGTGGGCAGCAGCGCGCTCCACACGTCCCACGTATGACCGCCGTCGATGATGCACAGCGCGGCCGGATTGCCCACGATGCGCAAGTGCGTGTAAAGCGATGACGCTTCGGCCTGAATCGTGAGGTCGTCGTCGCCGGCGGCAATGAACATCGGCAGGCGATACGGCTGGCTCATGTAGCGGTCCCACTGCGCCTGATAGTTCAGCGCGCGCCAGACGTTCGCGTCGAACTGACGCTCGCCGAAAACGCCCACGCGCCGCGCCGCCGAGGCGCGCGGCGGCTCGCCAGCATACACCGCCGGGCTCAGCAGCAGCGAGCCGAAGCCGCCCATCGACACGCCGCCGATCATTCGCCCCCGCGTTGCGATGACACCGCGTAGTGTGTTTCGATCTAGGGCAGCAGATCATCGAAAAACGCCGTCTCCATTTTCTCCTTGCGATCTACTTACCAGTCCGTGCCGCCTTGCGGCATGACGATCGCGACGGGCGGCATGTCCTTGTGATCGATCAGCGCGTCGGCGGCGCTTTGCAGATGGCCTTGCGTGACCCAGTCGTTGGCGTCGCCGTTATTGCCGTGCAGGAGATAGAGAACCGGAATGCGCGGCCCGTCGTTGCGGTAGCCGGTGGGCAGATAGAGCGTGTAAGACCAGTCGCGCTTGAGCGCATTCGAATGAAAAGTCCGGCTGACGACAGTGCTCGCCTGCGCCGGAATTTGCGCCGAGATGCAGAGCACGACGAACGCGGTTTGCTGGAGTGCACGCATGTGAGTGGTGGGCTTGTTCGGGCTTCGAGTTGTTATATGGTGGTTTTATCGCCGCTGCCGCCACCAATGACGGCGGCTCGCGAACCGTATTGCGCAAGAAGTTGCGCGAATCAGGCCGTGCAAAATCCGCAAAGCTGCTGCTGCGATTCAGGCAGAACCCGCGCGCGCAATAACCGCCGCGCGCGTGAAACACAGTCTACGGCCAGGTGCGCAGGCTCATGCTGTAAAGACGGTTCGCGAAACGCTTGAGCGGCTCGGACGCATGCGCTACGGCGAAAAGCGCACCCAGCGCGCTGACGATCCAGCCGAGCCGATGGGAGCTGACGCGCTGATAAACCGACTGACAACGCGCGAGCACGCCGATCACGAACAGCAGTTGCTAGGCGAACGGGTTGAAGTCCCAGTGCATGTCGGGCGTAGCGGGCAGGTAGGCGTTGATCGTCGGAGCGCCAGCCCACAGCACGACGCTGCCCGCGAACAGCAGCCACGGCTTGCTGCGTGCGAGCGGCAGCACCATCGGCACGAGCAGTGCGAAGAACGCGCGTACATCGGCAGCACGGAAGCGAGATACGGCTGGCGGCAGAACAGCATGATGTCGCGCAGTGCGGCGAGCGGCGTGTCGATCAGATCGTCGAGATCGGTCGTGGCGAGATTCGGGCCGTCAATACTAAACGCGCTGAGCACGGCGCTCACCAACAGCATAAGGCCGGCCGTGACGAGAAACGCGCGGTAGATTTCGAACGAGCGGCGCACGAAGCGGTTGCGCGCGGTGGCCTCGCTGCGGCGTTCCGCCAGCGTGGCGTAAGCGGTGGCGAAGCCGCCGAGGAACACGAACACTTCGGCAGCATCGCACAACGCTTAGGCGTGCAGTGTGACGCGCGACAGGATGCTGCCGCCGATATGGTCGACGACGATGATAAGCAGCACCAGTCCGCGGAAAAGGTCGAGCTCGATGAGGCGGGATTGCGATTGTTTCATTATTTATCGCCATGAAAGCCCCGCTCGACGGCGCGTTATTGCAGCGCTGCATGCATTCTGCCGGGCTTAAAAAATGAGTGATTCGTTGCGGCCGGGTTAGTAGTCACCCGCACGGAGCGCTCGCGGAAGCTGGGCGAGCTCGTCAACAGCCAAATCAGGGCGCAGTCGTGCGGGCCTGTAAAATGACCCCGCGCGAGTCGCCGAGTTCCGGTGCGGCGCTGCAACAAGCCATTGATTATATTTCTTTTTGTGACAATCCTGCTGGGAAATCTACAGGTTTACCCGAACGATCTATCGGGCATCGAAAAGGGGGGCGACCGCCCCGAAAGCCCGCCGTTTGAACTCCGCACAATGCGGTGCCGTTTACCTCAAAGGGAGTTTCAAAAAAGGGGCGGCTGTCAGTGGAGAATTAGCAACGATTTGAAATATTCCAGTGGGCCCCAATGGAAGGCGGGCAATCGGCGTGTGAGGATTTCCGACAAGCGTCCCGGGGTTGATTGACGCCCCGCCGAAGGCGAAGGAAGCGGTCGGATCGAGTTGTCCCATTACTCGAGTGCAGGGAGATCTTCATGAACAAGCAAGTGTTCGCGCTGGCTGTCTCCGCCGTTTTGTCCGCAACCTTTGCTGTGTCTGCATCGGCCCAGACGAGCGTCACGCTGTATGGCGTGATCGACGAGGGCGTGAACTACACCAACAATGCCGGCCGCGGCCACGTGTATGAACTGGCGAGCGGTTACGCGCAAGGCAGCCGCTGGGGCCTGAAGGGCTCCGAGGAACTCGGCGGCGGTCTGAAGGCCACCTTCCAGCTCGAAAACGGTTTCGACGTGAGTTCGGGGCGCTTGAATCAGGGCGGCCGGATGTTCGGGCGTCAGGCGTTCGTCGGCGTTAGCGCGGATTCATTCGGCACGCTCACATTCGGCCGCCAGTAAGATTCGATGGTGGATTGTCTGGCGCAAACCACGGCTAACGGCAACTGGGCCGGCGCGCTCTTCTCGCACCCCTACGACAACAACACCGACAACTCCTTCCGCCTCGACAATGCGGTCGGTGAAGTACACGAGTCCGTCGCTATCGGGCTTCCAGTTCGGCGGCGTCTACAGCTTCAGCAACGACACGAACTTCGCGAACAATCGTGCATATAGTTTCGGCGGCCAGTACGCGTACGGCGGCCTGCTGGTCGCGGCTGCATATCTTCAGGCGAACAATCCGGGCAATGGCGCGAACGGGGCGATCACGGCGAACGACGCGAGCTTCATTGCCGGGCGCTTGCGTACGTTCGGCGGCGGCATTACGCACACGTTCGTGCCGGCCACGGCGCGTTTCGTCTATACGAATTCGAATTATCTCGACCCGACCGGTAACGGCTATCTCGGCATTACGCCGCTCGCGCCGTCAGGCGTGTTGCTGAATTCGCTGAAGTATCAGAACTTCGAAGTGAACGGGAAGTATCAGGTCTCGCCGATGCTGTTCGTCGGCGCGCAATGTTTATACGATGGAGAATTACGACGCCTCGACGGGCGGCGTGAAGCCGCGCATTGATGGCGAATTACAACCTGTCCAAGCGCACCGACGTCTACATTCAGGGCGAATATCAGCAGGTAACGGGCGATTCAACGTATTCCATTCTCGACGATGCCTTCACGCCCGGCACGCAGGCGCCGTCATCGACGTCGAGATAGGTGGGTGGTGCGCGCGGCGATCAGGCATAAGTTCTAGTCGCGCCGCGCGTGAGTTGCTACTTTATAGTCGCTGCTTTAGTTGACCACGAAGTTCTGAATCAGGATGCCGGCAAGCACGCCGGCCGGAATGCCGAAGGTTCTGCCGCGCAGCGTGGCGGCGATGTCTTCGTCGAGCACGAAACTGCAGCGGCGCTCGCGCCACACGGTTTTGTATATGAAGGGTTTCGCGTCGACGAGCACGAGCGAGACTAGTGCCGTCACGAGTACCTGTTGGAGCGCGTGCAGCTTCGCCATGAACGGCGAGAACTCGCCGGCGTTGCAAAGAAACAGCATGATTGCAGTGGCGATCAGTGCACCGAAAAAGAAACCGCTCATGAAGCGGCTGGCGGAATTGGACGGACTGAGCGGATCCACGTTGACCTCGGCTTGTTCGCCGCACCCGAGCCGGGCCGCGAACCAAAAATAATCTGACGGAGAAGGTTGCCGACGCGGCGAACCCGCGGTGAAAAGACACATTGTGGGTTCACGTTCGGACCAACGCGTAAGAATATTTTGGCGACGGGCGTCAACCTATCGTCCTATTCCCAAACCGGCTGAGGACGACTCTCAGAAGCATCAGAGGCTCAAGCGCGTTAGAAGAAAGAGATTCAGCTTTGCGTACGCAATAGCATGATCGTCTTCCCGTCGACGATCTTGCCGCGCGCGACCATCGCCAGCGCTTCATCTATCGGCAACTCGAGCACCTCGATGTCTTCGCCTTCGTCGGCGAGACCGCCGCCCGAGCCCACTTTCGCGACCGCATCGTCATCGTATTCGGCGACGAAGAAGTAGCTTTTCCGTCACCGAGCCCGGACTCATGAACGCTTCGAACACCTTGCGCACGTCGTGCACGCAGTAGCCGGTTTCCTCTTCCACCTCGGCACGGATCGGCTCTTCCGGCGACGCCATTTCCAGCAGACCAGCGGGCGTTTCGATTAGCATCCCGTGATGTCCGTTGACGAACGCTGGCAGCCGGAACTGCCGCGTCAGCACGACGGTGCGTTCGCGCGGGCTATAGAGCAGCAGCGTGGCGCCGTTGCCGCGGTCGTAGGTTTCGCGGCTCTGGTACCGTCGGCGCGGCGGAAATCGAAAGTGGTTTTCTTCAGCACGTACCAGTTGTCCGACAGTACTTCGACGTCGACGATCCGCACGCGCTTGGTGGTGTCATTCATGGTTGGCATCCTGTTCGCTGGTCGGCGGTCTCTACCGCATGCTTTTTGTGGCATCGTGCATATTCGTGCAAAAACAAGAAATTTCGTGCAAATGTCGTTGCCAGTGTGTTCGCGCATACACAACGTGAATGCGACCATACAGAGACACATCTCTAGGGGCCGCCCGTTCTTACGTCGCAAAGAAAACAGTTGATCCTCGACGCGCTCAAGCGCGACGGCCAGGTGCTCGCCAAGGCGCTCAGCGTCGAGTTCGACGTGTCCGAAGACACGATCCGCCGCGACCTGCGCGAACTCGCCGCCGAGGGCCATCTACAACGCGTGCACGGTGGCGCGTTGCCGGCGTCGCCCGCAGCCGTGGATTTCGCCGGCCTCGAGCGGATCGAATCGGCGTCGAAGGCGGCCATCGGGCGCGCGGCCGCCGCGCTCATCGCACCGGGTCAGATCGCGTTCGTCGACGGCGGCATGACGGCCGTGCAACTGGCGCGTCATCTGCCGTGCACGCTGCACACCACCATCGTCACGCACAGCCCGAGCGTGGCCGTCGAACTTGCGGAGCATCAGAAGCTGGAAGTCGTGATGATCGGCGGCCGGCTGTTCCGTCATTCGATGGTGAACGTCGGCACTACCGCGATCGAAACGATCGGCCATATCCGCGCCGATCTCTACTTCATGGGCGTGACCGGCATGCATCCGCAAGCGGGGCTCAGCACCGGCGATAGAGAGGAAGCCTATAATATAAAGTGCGCGCTCATTGAATAAAGCGCGCGCTCGCTGAACATGCGGCAGAGACGGTCGTGCTTGCGTCGGCGGAAAACTCAACGCGGCGTCCGCGTACAAGATCGCCGATGTGTCGGCGGCGAGCACGATCATCGTCGAGCGCAATACAGCACCCACACTCACCGATCCATTCGAGGCACTCGGCATCTCGATACTGCGCGCGTAACACGCTCGATCACAAGTCAAAGCATCACCTGCCGACACGTCCACGCGAATTCACTCCTCGAATATGAGCGTCATATAGTCCCGTTACAACGAAATATATGAGATTCGTTATTTGCGAGATTGCGGACAAAATTTGACGCCTGCTGTGGCAAATCAGCGTGATAATCGCGGCCCTTGTCCGGTGTCGGACATTGGGTCAGGCAACTCACGGTAGTTCAACGAAAGTCACATCGACTGCGACGCAAAAAAGCATCACCGTCGCAGATCGCCGTACGCATGCGCCCGCAGTTCGAACACCTCCCTCGTCGTGAAGAACGCCATTCAGCGCCGTCTGCGCCACTCGTGCCGCATGTACTTGTATGCACGTACCGCACGAAAAAGAGTGTGCATGGCCGTGTGCGATGTCGCTGCGCGTCGGGGCGCCGCCGGGTTGCCGCTGCCATCAGGAAAGGAGAAGTTCATGGGGAAACTCGACCTTTCGCGTCGCAGTTTTCTGAAGGCCAGCGTGCTTGCGGGCGTCTCGGTGTACATCGCACCGATGGGCAGCCGGGCGTTCGCTGCGTTGTTCGAAGAAAAGATTCTCACGCCAGTTCAATGGGACGCGGCCAACGGCCAGGCGAAATTCCGTATCGACGGCATTGCGAAAGTGACCGGCTCCAAAGTGTTTGCCCGCGACATTCGCGCGGCCGACATGCCGCACTGGCCGCAACAGCAATCACATGCGCTCATCCTGCGCACGATGCTCGCCGACCGCGCCTACGAAGATTTCGATCTGAGCCTGCTCGGCGATGAACTGCAGCCGGACCGCGTCGTCACCGTGGCCGATCTCGCGCGCGGCGGCATCGTGTTCCCCGCATTCTACGGCGACGACATGCTGTTGCCAGCCGGCAAGACGCCGGCGTATCTCGGCCATGCGGTCGCGATCCTCATCTATCACGATTTCGCGCGCTTCCGTTTCGCAAAAGACAAGCTCAAGTTCCAAGACCAGGTGATCCGCTATGGCGCGCAAACCGGGCCGCTCGAACGCGATCCGTGGGGCACGTTCCGCTTCGTGCGCGTGGGCGGCAAGACGCCTTACGATGACGACACGTTCTCGAGCCTGAAAGACGCGCCGATCTTCCCGAGCATGATGCGAAAGCATCAGCCAGTGTGGCCGGACGGTGCCGAGCACGACAAGCTGGACGAGCAGGGCATGTTCCACGCCGGGCAGATCCAGCAGGAGCTCGACCATCCGTCGGCGGATACGCTCGTGCTGGCGCGCGAGTACAACACGCAATCCGTCGACACGGCCGCGCTCAAACCGGACAAAGCCAATTGCTGGTACGACGCCGCCACGCAATCGCTGCACATAGTCGTGCCGACGCAAGCGCCTTCGGAGGTCGGCGAGAACGCAGCGGAGATGGTCGCGAAGTGCGCATTCCCGGTGAAGAAGCTGTTCGTTCACCCGTGCTACAAGGTCAGCTATGGCTCGAAAGATCACTTCAACGTGCCGTTTTACGGACTCGTGTGCACGATGTATTCGGACGGCCGTCCGGTGCGGCTTGCCAACGACCGTTACGAACAGTTCCAGACCGCATTGAAGCGCCACGCGTTCAGGATCAACTACCGCATCGCGGTCGATAAAAGACCGGCCTGCTGCAAACGCTGAAGGCCGGGATGGAAGCGAACGGCGGCGGCCGTTGCAACTTTTCGCCGTCGGTGGCCATGGTCGGCGCAATGGCCGTGCAGTCGATCTACTACTTCCTGAAGAACGATCTCTCCGCGGTCGCCATCGCGTCGCGCGCCATCGACGCCGGCTCCGCGCGCGGCTACGGCACGCTGCAAAGCATGGCCGCAACCGAGATGATGATCGACGAAATCGCCACGCAACTGCAGCTCGATCCGATCCGACTTTCGCCTGAAAAACGCGCTGCGTTCCGGCATGAAGAACACGCAGGGCGCGGTGCCCGCCGGCGCGATCCGCGTGGACGACGTGCTGAACCGCGCGAAGCGGCATCCGCTGTGGACGAACCGTGCGAAGCGCAAGGCCGAGTTCGAAGCCGCGCATCCGGGCAAGCGTTACGGCGTCGGGTTCGCGTGCGTGCAGAAGGACTTCGGCACGGGCGCGGAAACCTCGTTTGCGAAGGTCGAATTCACGGCCGACGGCAAGATCAGCCTGCAACATACGGCCGCCGAAATCGGCACCGGCATGTCGACGTCGCAAGCCGTTACGGTCGCGAAATGGCTCGGCAAGCCGGCTACCGACGTGCACGTCGCGATCACCGACTGGCCCGATCTGTCGGTCGTCACGAGCGGCGATCCGTACATGATGTCGCAGGCCGATCAGGACAAGCTCGCGGCGAATCCGCGCTGGTCGCCGGGCTACGCGTCGCCTTCGAGCGCGACGAATTCCGCGTTCTACTTCACGCACAGCACGCGTGAAGCGGCGCGCGTGCTGTTCGCGCAGGGCCTGTGGCCGGCCGCGATGTCGATCTGGAGTCAGGGCGCAGGCGGCGGTCAGGCGGTGCCGTTCGTCGTGCGTATCGAAGATGCGCGCTGGGTGGACGGCAAGCTCTCGGCGGCCGGTCTCGAAGCGCTGCCGTTCGAGCAGCTCGCGAAGAAGGCGCACGAACTCGGACTCGTGACCGGCGCGACCGTCCACGTGTTCAACCGCTGGCAATGGACCGAAGCGGACTTCGAGATCAACGGCAACGTGGTGCGTCTGCCGCTTGACGGTCTCTCCGTGCGTTACGGCGACAACGCGTCCGCCGACCGCAAGGCGTAACAGACCACGCCGAACCGCTACCGCGTGCTGGATCGTCAGCGTGTGTTCATACCGCCGGTTCAGCGTAACAACGAGGCCGTCACGTCCTACAGCGCGGTGGGCACGCTGGTCGAACTGTCGGTGCATGAAGCTAGCGGCAAGGTCGAACTGCTCGCGCATCACTCGATCATGGAATGCGACAATCAGATCTCGCCGCAACTCGTGTCTGGTCAATTGCAGGGCGGTCTCGCGATGGGCATCGGCCACGCGCTGCACGAATATCTGCCGCTTTATGAATCGTGCATCTGAGCAGCCAGTACATGACGCACGACGATCTGAGCGCGATGGCGACGTATCTGCTGGGCGATCATGCGCCGGCGCCGCAGCCGCTGCAGTCCGTTTCCGCCGATACCGCGCAACTCGAAGCCGGACGCAATGTATATCTCGCGGTGTGCGCGGGTTGTCAAGGGCTTGGCGGTGAAGGCAAGCCGCACGTTGCCGTGCCGATGAAGGCCAACTCCACGCTGCGTCAGAACGATCCGCACAATCTGATCGTCGCGATGCTCAACGGTTTGCAGGCGCAGGATTTCCCCGGCCTCGAACGCATGCAGGAAATGCCCGGGTTCGCGACGCAACTGAGCGACACCGAACTCGCGCAACTCGCCCAGCTATCTGCGTGCGACGTGGGGCGGTCAGCACGCCAACGTGACGGCGGATGCGGTGAAGGCTTTGCGCTAATGGTGCTTTGCTGACACGGTTTCTGGTTGCAAAGACGTAGCGTCGATGAAGAGCCGATGCCCATTCGAGGGCATCGGCTCTTTTTATTGCGCAGCCTGCATCCGATGCCCGCGCTTTCAAGCTCGATTCAAGCTCAACTCAAGTTCGCCGACACGCTGCCGTTAGAACAGGTGTTGCCTTCCGGTACCGGAGGATGGTCCGTTGCCGTCGCCCGCGCTTCGCATTTCGTGGAAGTTGCGGCTGCAACGGTATCCACGATACGGCCGGTAAGATTTGTATCACTTTGTTCGGAGCGGGGCGTTTTCTTCAAGACGCACTTCCGCACTTTCCAATCCCGCTGGAATTTTAATCACACCGACCCTCATTCTGTGCGCGTGAGTTGAGCGAATGCAAGGCGAGGGGCGGTCGAGTCGGCAGGGCAGGTTACGCGGCGTGTTCGACTGTCTTTGACGTCGGGCACGCGCGTCACGGTTTCGTGCGGCCTCGGGTCGCAGCGAAAAGCAGCGCGATGCATCGCCAGGATGCATCATGGCGCGCATCGCATGCGATGAGGCCGTGTCCTGTCAGCCCATCACCGAGGCGAAGTCGGACACGATGAAAAAGCGTTTCGACAGAAAGCTGATGGTCAGCGTAACCGGCGTGTGGCTCGCGCTGGCAATCGGCGGTTGTGCGAACGTGGGGCAGCAGGGCGCGCAAGAACGGCGCGGCGGTTCCGGCTTCGGGTGTGACGGCTGCAAGTGCGCTGGTTGCTTCTACCGACAACAGCAGCGCCGCGAACGCCGCGCCCGCTGGTGCGCCGCTTAAGAAAATGCCGCCGCTCGTGTAGCCGCGCATTGGGAAGAGTAGCGGCGTGCGCCCGGGTCATGGGGCGAAGGAGAGGAACAGGTACGCGGCGAACAGCGAAAGATGCACGGCGCCCTGAAGAATCGTCGTGCGCCCGGTGCTGAGCGTGAGCGTGCCGACCAGCAGCGTCAGCACGAGCAGGACGGTTTCCTTGCCGTCGATGCCGAGCACGAGCGGCTGGCCGGTCCACAGGAACACGCCGGCCACGGTCGGAATGGTCAGGCCGATACTGGCGAGCGCCGAGCCGAGCGCGAGATTCAAACTGTTTTGCAAGCGGTCGGCGCACGCCGCGCGCACGGCCGCGAGACCTTCGGGCAGCAGCACGAGTGCGGCAATCACGATCCCCACCACCGCCGGTGGCGCGCCCGCATTCTTCACGGCGGTTTCGACCACCGGCGAGAGCACCTTCGCGAACAGCACGACGGCGACGAGCGCCACCAGCAGCAGACCGCCGCTCGTCAGCGCGAGTCCGACCGAAGGCGGCGTGGCATGGACGTCTTCGTCGGGCGTGCTGGCGAGAAAGTAGTCGCGGTGACGCACCGTCTGCACGAATACGAACACGCAACAGCACGAGCGACGACACGCCCGCGAAAGCCAGTTGCGACGACGACAGGATCGGACCGGCTCTGGTGGTCGTGTAATTCGGCATGACGAGCGTGAGCACCGAGAGCGACGCCAGCACGGCGAGCGCGGCCGCAGCGCCACGGCTCTGAAAGTCCTGCTCCAGATGGCGGATGCCACCCACCAGCAAACACAGTCCGACGATCCAGTTACAGACGATCATGACCGCGGCGAATACGGTGTCGCGCGCAAGGCCGGCTTTCCCCGGACCTGAAGTGAGCATGACGGAGACGATCAGCGCGACTTCGATCACCGTGACGGCGATTGCGAGCACCAGCGTGCCGAACGGTTCGCCCACCCGATGCGCGACCACTTCCGCGTGATGGACGGCGGCTAACACCGCTGCACAGAGCGCGACGCCCACCAGTACGAGCAGGAGACCGCTGCCGGGCATCGCATAGGCCGCGCCGAGGATGAGCCACGCAACGAACGGGACGGCGACAATCCAGCGGGGCAATACGGTGGTGGGCACGCTCATTCGGGCTTCCTTATTCTGTTGTTCTGCGTGAGTTTGGCTGTCAAATCATACACCTACAAACAGATAATTCATCTGAAGTATATGAATTATCGCTTAACATTATGAATTATATGATATTTTTTTATTCTATAGTTTGGAAAACACTTTAACAAACGCCGCAAGACGCTTGTTTAGATGGCACTTTGCATTGGTTAGATGAAAGCGCTCGAATCTGTGAGTTGGGAAGCAGCCTGCTTGCGGCGCCGGCGAGCTGAGCCGGTTTTACGCGATGCGAAGGTGTCGAATCCAGGCACATCGGCATCTGCCAACGCCATGCGCCCGGACTTCAGTGCACGTCTGCGAGGAAAATTACTGGCCGACCGGACGGATCGTCAGTGCGTTCTTCACCGACGTCACGCTTGCGACGCCTTGCGCCGTTTGCGTGCCAGATCGACCTGCTGCTGTTCCGGTACCGTGCCGGCCAGCGTCACTGCGCCACCGCGTGCGCGCACCGTGATGTTGGCCACGGCTCAAACCTTTGGTTTGGCGAGCGCGGAGCGGACTTTGCGGCCCAGCTGACGGTTAGCCGTTTTGGCCGCCTTGCTGCTGGTCGCAGCGTCGCTGCTTTGAGCATATGCATGATGGATGCCAGAACGATCAGTGCGCCGCCGATCACCTTGATTGCCGGAAACGCTTTCATTCAACTTTCTCCTGTTGTCTTGAACACGACGCTCCCTAGGCGTGGACGATGTACTGCACCAGCGGTTACTTCGGGATAAAACTGAATGGAACGTTGCTGCGGCTGCGATTGATGCGATTTGATGCGCTAGATTTCGCCCAACACTTTTTCGCCCAACACTTGTGCTGCGGGCCGGAAACACACGATACTCCAATTAGTGCCATGTTGAACGCGAGGCCGCGAGGTTTTGAGGCTTTGGTACAACGAATGGGCCGATGAAAACTGGCCGATGGCGCTCTTCCGCTGACGTTCCGACACACTTCGGGCCTAATCCGACAACATTCCAACACTGCTTCATGTCCACTCCCAAGCTCCCCATCGTGCCGCTCACACGTGACGAATTGCCGGTCGATACCATCGAACTGGCGCGCTTCGTCATCGGCAAATATCTGGTGCACGACGTGCCGGAAGGGCGCATGAGCGGGCGCATTGTTGAATCGGAGGCGTATCCCGTCGGCGATTCGACGAGTCACGCGTTCATCGGGCGGCGTCCGTACAACGGCTCGATGTTCCTCGCGCCCGGTCACGCGTACGTGCGACTGACTTACGGACTTTCGTGGATGCTCAACATGTCCGCCGAGGCGGAGGACACCGGCGCTGGGATCCTGCTGCGCGCCATCGAGCCGCTCGAAGGTCTGCCGCTGATAGAAGCGCGGCGGCCGAGCATCGCGCTGCGCGATCTGGCGCGCGGTCCGGGCCGCCTGACGATGGCGCTCGGCGTCGGTCAGACGTTCGACGGCTGGGATCTGTGCTCGGGGCGCGGCTTGTGGATCGGCGCGATCGAACGGGACGCTGTGCCGATCGGCGTGACGACGCGCATCGGTTTGTCGCGCGAGATGCATCGGCCGCTCAGGTTTTTCGAGCTTGGCAGCGTGTTCGTGAGCGGGCCGCAAAAGTTGCTGGTGGGCGTCGAAGAAAAGCCGCCGTTGCGGCGCAAGCGCAAATAGCCGCGGCGCAAATTCAACCGCCCGGTGCGCGCGGACTGGGACTGGCAAAGGTGAGCCGCTCGTCGTGCATTCTCGTAACGTCAGACACAACCGGTTACGATCCCGACAATTATTACGGCAAACCCGACAATTACGGCAAACCCGTTACTTATTTCGCATGACGCGGTAAATTCGAAATTTTGTTGCGGTTTCGACAATTATCTATCTCTTAATCAAGGGTTTTCCCTTTGCGATCCGCTGACTAGACTGATTTCATCGCTTCCCGCAATGATGTGGCAAGCGAAGCAAATAAAACCAAGTCTAGAGGTAATTGTGATCATGAAATCGCTCATCAAGGCAGTCGCACTTGCAGCCGTTCTCGCCGCTCCGGTCGCCTCGTTCGCACAATCGAGTCAGCACCCGTGACGCGCGCCGAAGTCCGCCAGGATCTGATCCAGATGGAGCAGGCGGGCTACAACCCAGCTACTAGCAATGACCCGACGTACCCGTCCGACGTGCAGGCCGCGGAACATCGTGTTCAGGCCGAAAGCCCGGCCGTCGCGCAGACGCAATTGCCGGTCGCCGACACCAGCGGTTATGGCGGCGCCGTGAGCGGTTCGTCGCAATCGGGCGGCGTCGCACAGCCGATGACCAGCGCGAAGTCGATCTACTTCGGTAACTGATCGAAGCCGTCGAAGCAGAAGTGATGTAAAGGCCTGCCGCGATGGCGCGATAAACGTCGTCATCGCGGCAGGCCTGTTAAAGCAATACGATTCAGAATCGACGCGTGGTTCGCATTATTTTTGTTGAAAGCCGCCGCGGGATGTGCACGAAACTGAACCGCGCAATGCGCGGGCGGCTGCAGATATCAGGCAGGTTTCAAGGGTTGCTCTCCGGCATGTGCGCTGATCACCTTGGCCGACCGGTCATCGGGCTAGCTCAAACGCATACGCGAAGCACACGCCGCTAGGCCGCACACATTGATTGCGGCCAACCAATTCACGGAACCTCCGCTGTCGAAAGGTAGCTTCGCCCAACCTTTTTAAAGATTGGGCTTTTTGCGCGGTACGGTAGCTGCCGTAGCAGCCAGTTCCGAAAAGCGTCAGAGCGATTCAGGGCTGCTCGCCGCCGTGAATGTAGGACTCGAGTTGCTGGATGGTGAACTGCTGTTCGGCGATGATATTTCTTCACCAGATCGCCGATCGACACCATACAGACCAGCCGGTCGTTTTCGATCACCGGCAGGTGACGCATGCGCCGCTCGGTCATGAGCGCCATGCAGTCGTCGGTGGTCTGGTCGGGGCGCACGAAGCGCACGGCGCGGCTCATGATGTCGCGCACCGGCGTCGCCTTCGACGAGCGGTCCATCAGCACGACCTTGCGCGCATAGTCACGCTCCGTGACGATTCCGGCGATGCCGTTTGCATCGGTCACCACCAGCGCGCCAATGCCTTTTTCCGCCATCAGTTTGATTGCCTCGTAGACCGAGTCGTCGGCGCCGATTGTGATTACGGACGTGTTGTCGGGTTAGTTTTGAGAAACTGGGCAACGCTGGTCATGGAGCGGCTCAGTTTCGCAGTGCAGCACGCCGGCGTGGCGTGCTGTCGTGAGGGACAGGCCATACCAGCAGTATAGGCGCGCGATTATGTCCGCGTACCTTCGGGAATACCTGTGGCGCGCGCTTCTTTACCGTTGTGTGCATGCACCGCAGTCGTGGCCGCGAGCCGGTTTCCCACGGCCCGCAAGGGCTTGCGGGTAAGCTCGGCCGATTAGCGGTAAACTCGCAGTCGCACTCATCCCCGGTTCGCCTAGGTTCATGTCAGCACCATGTCCAACGCCATGCTCACGTCTCACGATCCGTCGCATGCAACTGACGGCGAAACCAAGGGCGAATGCGTCGTTCTCGACGCCACCGCCACGCTTCCCACGCGCTACGGCACGTTCACGTCCTACGTGTTTCGCGTGGTCGACAGCGGTGCCGAGCATCTCGCGCTCGTCATGGGCGATGTCGCCGACAAGTCGTCCGTGCTCACGCGCCTGCACTCCGAATGTCTGACGGGCGACGTGCTCGGCTCGTATCGCTGCGATTGCGGCGAGCAGCTCGATCTCGCGCTGCGCTATATCGCGGCAGAAGGCTGCGGCGTGCTGCTGTATCTGCGCGGCCACGAAGGCCGCGGCATCGGTCTGTCGAACAAAATTCGCGCGTATGCGCTGCAGGAGCAGGGCCGCGATACGGTCGAGGCCAATCTCGACCTAGGCTTGCCCGACGACTCTCGCGAGTACGATTCGGCAGCCGGCATTCTGCGCACGCTGAAGGTCACGTCGGTGCGACTGATGAGTAACAACCCCGAGAAGTTCGATACGCTCTCCAAGCACGGCATTCCGGTGTGCGAGCGCGTGGCGCTGGCCATCCCGATACGCGAGGAAAACGAGCGCTATATCCGCACCAAACAGTTGAAGTTTGGGCATTACTTCGACGAAAACGAATAAGCATTAAAACAACGTCACCTCGTCGTCACGCCATGCCGGGCGGCTGCATTTCGAATGAATGCCGCCGCCCGCGCTTCAGAAGAGACCGAAATCGTCGTTTCCGCGCTTTTTTGTGCCATTTGCTAGTGACATGCTGCGCTACAATGCCACGCATGTTGACCGAACGGCTTTTCGCACGCTCGGCGCGCACCGCCGGCTCTCCGGCGGATTCGACGCCGTCCTCCCGCTGGCGCCATGGACCGTGGTGGTCGAACTCCTATTTGCTCACGCCGCTGCTATCGATCCTAGTGTTTCTGGTCGTCATGAGCCTGATTCTGTGGAGCCTGAACCGCCGCGAACAGCAGCAGGAAGACACGCTCTACCGCAACGTGGCGTGGGCGCAGCAGCAGATCCGCCTTTCGATGACCGGCGCGCAGGAACAGGTTCAGGCGCTCGCGCGCGACCTCGTCGCCGGCCATGCCGATCCACATTCGTTCCAGGTGTCCACCACGGACATCATGCAGGGGCATCCCGAGATCATCTACATGAACTGGTACACCAGCGCGCAGCAGCCGCGCTGGCCCAATACCGCGCTGCCCGTGTTCGGCCAACGTCTTGCCAAACCGAAAGACGTGCAGATGGACGAGGCTGTCAAAGCCGCCTTCGCCGAAGCGCGCAGCACGCGCCGCCAAGTCTACTCGCCGCTCATCTACGACGACGTGGGCAACGGCTACATCACGTTGCAAACGCCGGTGTTCCGCGACCGCGAGTTCCTCGGCACTATCGCCGCGGTGTTTTCGGTGGAAGGCATTCTCAAGCACGACATTCCGCCCGAACTGTCGGCCAAGTACAAGATTTCGATCATCGACGTGAACAGCCGCGAGTTGACCACCGCGTCCACCCGCCCGCACCTGCCGCGCGACATGTTCTACGACCTGCCGCTCGACCCGCCGAGTCAGGGCGTCTCGGTGCGCGTCTACGCGTACCCGCAAATGACCAACTTCACCAACAACACGCTCGTCTGGCTGGTGGCAGGCCTCTCGTGCTTCGTGTTGTGGAGTCTCTGGAGTCTGTGGAAACACACGCGGCAACGCTTCGAAGTGCAACAGGCGCTCTACGCCGAAGCGTTCTTCCGCCGTGCGATGGAAAACTCCGTGCTGATCGGCATGCGCGTGCTTGACATGCATGGCCGCATCACTCACGTCAATCCGGCCTTTTGCCGCATGACGGGCTGGAACGAAAGCGACCTCGTCGGCAAGAACGCGCCGTTCGCCTACTGGCCGCGCGACGCCTATCCGGAAATGCAGCGCCAGCTCGACATGACGCTGCGCGGCAAGGCGCCCTCGTCCGGTTTCGAACTGCGCGTGCGCCGCAAGGACGGCTCGTCGTTCCATGCGCGCCTGTACGTGTCGCCGCTGATCGACAGCTCGGGGCGTCAGACGGGCTGGATGTCGTCGATGACGGACATCACCGAACCGAAGCGCGCTCGCGAAGAGCTGGCCGCCGCGCATGAGCGCTTCACGACGGTGCTCGAAAGCCTGGATGCGGCCGTCTCCGTGCTCGCCGCCGACGAAGCCGAGCTGCTGTTCGCGAACCGTTACTACCGGCACCTCTTCGGCATACGCCCGGACGGCCATCTGGAATTGGCGGGCGGCGGGTTCGATAGCGCACAGGCGTCGTCCGATTCGATCGATATGGTGGATACCTATGCCGGTCTGCCTGCCGCCGCGTTGACCGAAAGCACCGCCGATGCGCAGGAAATCTACGTGCAAAGCATCCAGAAATGGTTCGAAGTGCGCCGCCAGTACATTCAGTGGGTGGACGGCCACCTTGCGCAGATGCAGATCGCAACCGACATCACCACGCGCAAGCAGGCGCAGGAGCTGTCGCGCCAGCAGGACGAGAAGCTGCAGTTCACGAGCCGCCTGATGATGATGGGCGAAATGGCCTCCTCGCTCGCGCACGAACTGAATCAGCCGCTCGCCGCTATCAATAACTATTGCTCCGGAACCGTTGCACTGGTTAAATCCGGTCGGACGACGCCTGACAATCTCCTGCCGGTGCTCGAAAAGACCGCGCAGCAGGCGGTGCGCGCCGGCATGATCATCAAGCGGATTCGCGAGTTCGTGAAGCGCAGCGAGCCGAAGCGCCAAGCCACGGGCGTCGCCGATATCGTGGCGGACGCCGTGGGTCTTGCCGAAATCGAGGCACGCAAACGGCGCATTCGCATCGTGACGGACATGCGTTCGCGGCTGCCGGTCATTTACGTCGACCCGGTGCTGATCGAGCAGGTGCTCGTGAACCTGCTGAAGAACGCCGCCGAAGCGATGGCCGAAGCGCGGCCGAACGCGGTCGATCCGGTGATCCGCGTGGTCGTGCGGCTGGAAGGCGGGTTCGTCTGCATCAGCGTCGTCGACCAAGGGCCGGGCGTGGACGAAGCCACAGCCGAGCGTCTGTTCGAACCGTTTTACAGCACCAAGTCCGATGGCATGGGCATGGGGCTGAACATTTGCCGTTCGATTATCGAATCGCACCGCGGTCGTTTGTGGGTGGTGAACAACGTCGAGTCCGACGGCCACATCACGGGCGCCACGTTCCATTGCAGTCTGCCTATTGGAGAGCCTGACGGCCCGAGCAACGGCGGGTCCGAGGCACCGACACCACAAACCGTTACGGGAGAACTATGAACAGCCCAGTCACCACACAGGAAACAGTCTTTGTCGTCGACAACGACGAGGCCGTGCGAGATTCGCTGCGCTGGCTGCTGGAAGCGAATGGCTACCGGGTGCAATGTTTTTCCAGCGCCGAGCAGTTCATCGACGCGTGGCAGCCGCATCAACATCCTGGCCAGATCGCCTGCCTGATTCTCGATGTGCGGATGTCCGGCATGAGCGGGCTCGAGTTGCAGGAACGCCTGATCGCCGACAATGCTTCGCTGCCGATCATCTTCGTGACGGGTCACGGCGACGTGCCGATGGCCGTGTCCACGATGAAGAAAGGCGCGATGGACTTCATCGAAAAGCCGTTCGACGAAGCCGAACTGCGCAAGCTGGTTGAACGCATGCTCGACAAGGCACGCAGCGAAAGCACCAGCGTGCAGCAGCAACGCGCCGCCGCTGAACGTCTTGGCAAGCTGACCGCACGTGAGCACCAGGTGCTGGAGCGCATCATTGCCGGCCGCCTGAACAAGCAGATCGCCGACGACCTCGGCATCAGCGTCAAGACGGTCGAAGCGCACCGCGCCAACATCATGGAAAAGCTGAACGTGAACACGGTTGCCGATCTGCTCCGCCTCGCGCTCTCCAACAAGCCACAACCCGTGCAATAAGCATAAGTAAGCATGAGCATGACAGGCAGCGTGCTGCCCGGCGTTACCACTTGCCGTTGATGCCGCAGTTGGCCATTATTGACGATTATCGGCTGTTAATCGGCTTTTATTGGCCGGGCTTGCAACGGGCCGGCCACACAGTGTTTCGTCGCTTCGCTTTCTACCTCGTTTCCTCGCTTCATCTCCTCACCTCGTTCCTCCGAATCGCCACGCCACCACGTCCTGACTGTAGCGCCCCGCTCGTCCGCACTCAAAACAAAATCATGCAAATCTCCTTTGCATGAGCCTTGCTGCGTCGGCCGCCTCTATGCGGTTTTTCTACCGCAAGGCAACATCTTTCAGCGATTTTCGGGCACGCGTGCCCACGCTGGGCCGCGTCGGCATCAACCCTCCTCGCTCCGTCGTAACACGCTGGTGCCGCACGTGTATGTCTGGCTATCTGTATCAACTGGAGGATCTCACCATGAAACGATCCGGAGCACATCGCTCGCGTGCGCTGCTTATCTGCGCGGCCGCGACAGGCGCGCCGTTCGCCATCGATGTCGCCGCAGGTATCGGTGCGAATGTCGGCGCGGGTCTTGCCACAAGTCTCGGCGCGACTCTCGTTTCGGCGTTCATCGCGCCGGTCATCGCTCATGCGCAAGGCGCTGCGAAGGTGTCGAACCAGCAGCTCGATTCGCTCACCGCGCCTGTTGCGCTCTACCCCGATGCGCTCCTCGCCCAGGTGTTGATGGCGTCCACTTTTCCGCAGGACGTTCAGGCCGCGGCCGCGTGGTCCAGAGCCAATCCGAAACTGCAGGGCGACGACGCCGTGAAAGCCGTCGCTTCTGAACCGTGGGACCCGAGCGTGCAGTCGCTCGTCGCGTTTTCGCAGGTGCTCGCCACGATGGCCTCGAAGCCCGACTGGGTCGCGCAACTCGGCAACGCGTTCCTCGCCCAGCCGAAAGACGTGATGGATTCCGTGCAGCGTCTTCGCAAACAGGCGCAGGCGGCGGGCGGGCAATCTGAAAACGAGTTCGCAGCAGAAGGTGGTCGTCGAGCAGAGCACTATTCAGATCGTGCCCGAGAGCCCACAGGTGGTGTACGTGCCCATCTATAACCAGACCGTGGTCTATGGCGCGTGGCCGTATCCGGCGTATCCGCGCCCGTTTATGTTCCATCGCCGCCCGGTTATGCGATCGCGTCGGGTTTCGCGGCCGGCTTGGCGTTCGGTGCGGGCGTGGCGGTCGCCAATTCGCTATGGGGCGGCTTTAACTGGAACACACACGACGCGAACATCAACGTGAACCGGTACAACAACATCAACGTGAATGGCAATACGACGAACTGGAACCGCAACGCCAACATCAACCGGAACGTCGACAATGCCAATTTCAATCGCAACGCCAACAACAACCTGGGCGCCACACAACGTGACGCCTATCGCGGCCGCGACGACGCTGCACGCGCCTAGGCCAAACCTTGCAGAACCGAACCGGACAGAACCTGAGTGGCAACGCAAGCCAGTGCGTGCAAGGTATTCATCAAGGCGGCGTCAGCAACACGGATTTGCAGAACCGCGCGCAGAACGTCAATCGCGACAACGCTTTGCGCGGCCAGGCGAGCCGCGAGGCATTCGGCAGCGGCAGTGGCGGACAGCAGCGCGCGGGTAACGAGAGCCATGCCGGCCGCGCGGGCGGCTTCGGCGCGAACGGCGCGGGCCAGCAACGCACGGCCGGTGCGGGTGGAAACACAGGGGCAGGTGCAGGCTTGGGCGTAGGTGGCGGCATGCAACGCGTTGGCGCACGCGGCGAACGCTACTTTGGCCGCGCCCGTTGAACGAACTTGAGGAGGCCCAGATGACGCGTTCATTCTCATGGCGCACGAGGCTGTGTGGGACGCTGTAATTGGTGATCGACTTCGACGTGATAGCCGATGTTGACGCGGCACTTCACGAAGGTCGCGATCGCGTAGCGGCGGCCCGGCAACGGGCGCAGCGCCGGACGATCAAGTCGCTCGAACCATTCGCGACGGTTGCCGTCGAGCCTCTTGAATGGCCGTTGGTTCAGGTCAGCGCTCAG
>CALNWS010000033.1 GCA_940747215.1 uncultured Paraburkholderia sp.
AGCACCAAGCAGTCCTCCGCATCCTGATCATGATCACCTTCACCATATAATCCATTGCCCGCGCAACGCCACCTTCCAAACTGATCACGGTCGCCAAAACGGCCTGATCACCATCACCGAAATCCGCGGTCAGCACTTCGGCAACAAAAAGCCCACGCAATTGCGTGGGCTTTTTTGCTTTCAGCGCATCGTTTAGCTTCTGATTCAGGGCACTTTCTAGATTTCGATCTTCGTGCCCAGTTCCACCACACGGTTCGCCGGAATACTGAAAAAGTCCGTGGGTTTCGCGGCGTTCTGATGCATCCACGCGAACACGCGCTCGCGCCACACCGACATGCCGGGCAACTGCGTCGGCACAACCGTTTCGCGCGCGAGGAAGAACGACGTGTCCATCAGCTCGAACGTCATGTCGTGCGTGCGGCCCACTTCGAGCAACACCGCTTTCACGTCAGGCGTTTCGTTGAAACCGTAGGCCGCTTTCACAAGATAGAGACCGCCGTAGATGTCCTTGACCGAAAGGCGCTCCGAATCTTTCACGTACGGAATGTCGCGCGTGACAAAGGTCAGGAAAATCGTGCGTTCGTGCAACACCTTATTGTGCTTCAGGTTATGCAACAGGCTCACAGGGACGAGCGAATCGCTGCCGGTCAGATAGATGGCCATGCCCGACACGCGGTGCGGCGGATGCGCGAGCAAGCCCTGCAGAAACGGCATGAGCTGAATACCGTCCGCGGCCGTGCGTTCCTTGACGATCATGCGGCCCTTGAACCACGTCATCAGCAGGAAGAACAGCAACGCGCCGATGCCAAGCGGCAACCAGCCGCCCTCTTCGACCTTCAGCAGATTGGCGCCGAAAAATCCCAGATCGATGGTAATGAACATGCCGATGATCAGCGCAACCAGAATCTTGTTCCAGTTCCACACGTTCACCATGACCACGCACGCGAGGATCGTGGTGGTGACCATCGTGGCCGTGACCGCGATACCGTATGCGGCGGCGAGATTGTCCGAACTCTTGAACGCGATGACGATGCACAGGATGATGAAGAGCAGCATCCAGTTCACCACCGGCACATAGATCTGGCCGATCGCGAGTTCCGACGTGTGCAGGATCTTCATGCGCGGTACATAATCGAGCTGGATGGCTTGGCTCGTCAGCGAATACGCGCCGGAAATGACCGCCTGCGAAGCGATCACGGTTGCGACCGTGGACAGCACGACGAGCGGCAGCAGCGCCCAGTCCGGGGCCAACAGGAAGAACGGGTTTTCGATCGCTTTCGCGTCGTGCATCAGCAGCGCGCCCTGACCGAAATAGTTCAGCACCAGCGACGGCATGACGAGCACATACCACGCCATACGGATCGGCTTCGCGCCGAAGTGGCCCATGTCGGCGTAGAGCGCTTCGGCACCAGTCAACACCAGCACGACCGAGCCCAGCACCACGTAAGCCTGCAACACGTGCGCCGCCATGAAGGTGTACGCGTAGTACGGATTGAGCGCGCGCACGATGCTCGGCGACTGCACGATGTGCCACAGGCCGAGCACGGCCAGTACACCGAACCATAGCACCATGATAGGGCCGAACAGACGCCCCACCATTGCCGTGCCGTGCCGCTGGATCCAGAATAGCAGCACGAGGATCACCATGGTGAGCGGCAATACGAGATGCGACAGATTGGGCGCGGCGATCTCAAGACCTTCGACCGCGGAGATGACGGAGATGGCCGGGGTAATGACCGCGTCGCCATAGAACATGCATGCGCCGAAAATGCCGAGCATCATGAGCGTGCCCGCCATTTTCGACTTTTGGTCGAGCGAGCGCAGCGCCAGCGCCATGAGGGCGAGCACGCCGCCCTCGCCGTTGTTGTCCGCACGCATGACGAACAGCACGTACTTGATGCCCACCACGATCACGATCGCCCAGAACAGCAGCGAGATCACGCCGAGAATGGATTGATCGGTGAGCGGGATGCCGTGCGATGGGCTGAATGCTTCTTTGAGCGAGTACAACGGGCTCGTGCCGATATCGCCGAACACCACACCGATCGCGGCAATCGCGAGGGAAGGCAGACGCTGCTTTTGCACGTGATTGTTACCTGTCGTAAACACAAAGGAATCCCTAGGCGGAAAAAACGACTGTTATTTTAAACCGCCCGCCTGAGCCCACCTAGCCTGTTGTGCTTATGCCACGACGACGGTGCGGGCAGTGTAGCACTGCAGCAAAGTCGCGTCTGCTGCGTGGCGGCGATGTCCGGCGGCTGCGCGGCATGCGCTGCAAGGCGCTTGCCTAACCTTGTGCCAACGGCGTTTTGCACTGCAGTCTCCTGCGCCTGCTGCATGCCGCGCTTGATCCACGCGCCGAGGTTATGCGGACGCACCGTGTCCCACTCCTCGAACGGCTGATAAATCCACGGATTGGTGGGCAGATACTGCACGTGATAGTCGGGCTTCACTTTCGAACAGCCCTTGTACCAGAGCACCGCCGAACGCACGGTCGTGATCGCCGGATAACGCTCTTTCAGATGCTGCTGCACGCGTGCGAGCGTGACGCCCGAATCGACTAGGTCGTCGACCAGCAACACGTTGCCGGACAACTCGCCGCGCGTCATCGTGATGTATTGCGCAATGTCGAATTCGCCCTGCCCCGTACCGGCCACCCCTCGCGCGGTACGAACTCGTGGCAAGAATCGCCAGCGGCAGGTCGTAAATGCGCGAGAGCTGATCGCCCACGCACAGACCGCCGCGTGCGAGACAAAGGATCTTGTCGTCGTCGCGCGGATCTTTCATCGCAATCATGGGTACATTTTGTATAGCTTAAACCTTGAACGGATGACGAAGCAGAATCGTTTCGTCACGATCCGGACCAGTCGACACCATGTCGATCCGAATACCTGCGACTTCCTGCACGCGTGACAGATACGCACGTGCGTTCGCCGGCAGCTTGTCCCATTCGTTGATGCCGACGGTGCTTTTCTTCCAGCCCGGGAACGTTTCATACACCGGCTCGCAACGCGCGACTTCCGACGCACCGCGCGGCAGCAGATCGACGTCTTTGCCGTCGACCGTGTAGCCGACGCATAGCTTCACTTCGTCGAGACCGTCGAGCACGTCGAGCTTGGTCATGCACAGACCCGACACGCCGTTGATCTGGATCGAGCGGCGCAGCGCAGCCACGTCGAGCCAGCCCGTGCGGCGCGGACGGCCCGTGACCGAACCGAATTCCTTGCCGACCTTGGCGAGTTCGAGGCCGATCGCTTCCTGACGCGCGGCGTTGTCGGCGTCGTACAGTTCGCTCGGGAACGGGCCCGAACCGACGCGCGTGCAGTACGCCTTCGTGATGCCGAGAATGTAGTTGAGCTTTTGCGGACCGACGCCCGCGCCTGCGGTCGCCGCACCGGCCACACAGTTGCTCGACGTGACGAACGGATACGTGCCGTGGTCGATGTCGAGCAGCGTGCCTTGCGCGCCTTCGAACAGCAGGTTGCTGCCGCCCGCGTTCGCGTCGTACAGACGGCACGATACGTCGGTGACCATCGGCTTCAGACGGTCGGCATAGCTCAGCATCGTGTCAAGCGTTTCCTGGTAGTCGACAGCGGCGACGCCCAAGTATTGCGTGAGCACGAAGTTGTGATATTCGAGGTTATCGCGCAGACATTCGGCGAACGTGACCGGATCGAACAGATCCTGCACACGCAGACCGCGGCGCGCCACCTTGTCTTCGTAGGCCGGGCCGATACCGCGGCCGGTCGTGCCGATCTTGCCTGCGCCACGGCGTGTTTCGCGGCCCTGGTCGATAGCGATGTGATACGGCAGGATCAGCGTGGTGGCTTCGGAAATGAAGAGGCGGCTTTGAACGTTGATGCCTGCGGCTTCGAGTTCGCTGATTTCCTTGAACAGCGCTTCCGGCGACAACACGACGCCATTGCCGATGTAGCACGCGATGCCGAGGCGCATGATGCCCGACGGAATCAGACGCAAGATGGTTTTCTTGCCGCCGATGATGAGCGTGTGACCGGCATTGTGACCGCCCTGAAAGCGAACGACGCCTTGAGCGTGGTTCGTCAGCCAGTCGACGATCTTGCCCTTGCCCTCATCACCCCACTGGGTTCCCACGACGACGACGTTACGCCCGGGGTTCACATTCACTGCGCTGGCAGACATGTTGTTTCGTAAGCTGGTTAAAAACGTATTCTACCTATGTTCGCGGAACCTCCCGAATTTTTCCGTTTCCGCTCAACGGTATTCACGTTATGGTGGGTATAGAAAAAGATGGCTCGTGACATGACGTGTGCCATGCGCGTCATGCCGGACGACAGCATTGCCGCCTTCTGACATGCACCGGAAATCGTCCGGCACATGTCGTCTGATCGTCTGATGGTTCAGCCGAAACGCGCGTTACGAGCGCGGTTCGACAACCCATGCTCCGTTGCGCTCGACCAGCACGCGGTCGAAAGCGAATTCATCGAGATCGTGCTCGTGACCCAGCAATGCTTGGATCACCACTTCGCCGGCATCGCGCAATGCAGCGACGCTCACGCACAACGCTTCGTCGTGTTGCCAAGGCGCGAGGATCGCGCTGCTGCGCGCTTCGATCGGCGAAATGCGCGCCACTTCGCGCAGATCGAGCGAGAAGCCGGTTGCCGCACGCGCACGGCCATAGGCCTGACCGACGTGGTCGTAACGGCCGCCGCGCGCCACCGCGTTCGGCACGCCGTCCACGTAGGCGGAAAACATCACGCCACTGTGGTACGCGTAGCCGCGCAGGTCGGCGAGATCGATCATCACTTCGGCGCCTTCAACTTCGGCGCCTTCAACCTGGCTTGCGAGGAACGCGAGGTCGTCGAGTGCACGCGCGATGGCGGGCGCACTCGGCAGACGCGCACGCGCTTCTTCGAGCACGGCCGCGTCGCCGTACAGCGTGGGCAGCGAGCGCAATGCATCGCGCGTGATGGGCGAGAGGTTCGCCGTGAGTTCGATCAGACGCGGCACGTCCTTGCCCGCGAGCGCGTCGTAAAGCGACTGGCCCAGATCCGCAGCTGCAGGTTCCGTTTCGATCAGCGCCGCGAGTACGCCCGCATGACACAGGTCGAGCCGCACGTGGCCAAGGCCCGCAAGACGCAGTGCGTCGAGCAGCAGTTGCTGGATTTCGAGGTCGGCTTCGAGGCCGGCGTGACCGTAAATTTCGGTGCCGATCTGAATCTGCTCACGCGTGGCATGCAAGCCGCGCGGACGCGTATGCGCGACATTGCCCGCATAGCACAGACGCGTTACGCCCTGACGGTTCAGCAGGTGCGCATCGATACGCGCGACCTGCGGCGTGATGTCGGCACGCAGACCGAGCGTGCGGCCCGACAGTTGATCGACGAGCTTGAAGGTGCGCAGGCTCAGGTCGTGACCGCCGCCCGTCAGCAAAGACTCGATGTACTCGAGCAGCGGCGGCATCACCATTTCGTAACCGTACGAACGGAAGCGGTCCAGCAGATGGCGCCGCAGCTCTTCGATCTTGCGGGCTTCCGACGGCAGCACGTCGGCAATATTCTCGGGAAGTAACCAAGTCGACATCGATACAGTCCTACGGCGTTGAAAACGGCAGCTGATGCGCCGTTGAGTCAGTGTGAATGGCGGGCGACGGCTCGATTTTGTCGGCCTGCGCTGGGGCGCGGATTACGCCTTTCGCGCTCGTTGCCCACTTATGCGCCTTTGCGCGTCTCTTTACGCACCCTGTTGCGCCAGTTGGGTTTTTCGCGCCTGTTGTTGCACCCATCGTACCCATCGCGCCGGCGGCGCTCGCATAGAAGTGCTGTTACGTGCGGTGCAAGTTCATTCGAGGCACCCAGCCCGGCATCAAGGCACAACGTCATCGGATAGCGCCGCGCAACATCGCCACGCCGATCCGCCTCGCGCCCGGGGCGTCCTTCGGCGCGCTCTTTCAGGTCACGATAAACAGCAGGATCAGCCCGAGCACCATCACGATCAGGCCGCCTGCGCGAATCTGATGCGACGGCCGTTCCGCTACCTTACGGAACGTGTCGCGCTAGACGCTCGGAAAAAAGAAGGGGAACATCCCTTCGATAATCAGCATCAAGGCGATCGCGAGCAGTATCGAGCCGGCTATATCCATGCTAGTCTAACTATATATTATGTCCATGCTAGCCTAATGAAGGCGCCGCGATGCGGATGCCACGGCATTCCGGTTATTAGTGTTTGCGCGGGACCGCGGGAGCGTCCGGGGCGGCGCCGCCGGTCGGGCTACGCATGAAGCAGAAGAACTCGTTGCTCGGGTCGACGACGATCACGTCGCCCGGCTTGAAGGTCTTCTTGTACGCTTCCATGCTTTCATAGAACTGATAGAACTGCGGGTCGCTCGCATAGGCCTCGCCTGCGATTTCGGCGGCTTTCGCGTCGCCCTTGCCCTTGATGGCCTGCGCTTGGCGATAGCCGTCCGCGAGAATCGCCTGTTGCTGACCAACCGCGTCCACCTTAATCTTGTCCGCTTCAGCCGTGCCCTTCGCACGCTCTTCCGCTGCGACCTGCTGGCGCGCCGCGATCATGCGCTTGTAGACCGTATCGGCCATGGCTGTCGGAAAGTCGACGCGCGTGAGCTGCACGTCGACGATCGACACACCGAGCGACGCCGCGGCCTTGTCCATCGTGCCGCGCGCTTCGTCGGCGAGCATCTGCTGTTTGGCGAGCGTGTCGGTGAGCGTGTACTTCGCAAACGCGTCGCCGAGCGCACTGCGCGAGAGCAACGCGAGCCACTCCTGCAGGCTCTGCACGTCGCCACGTGTTTCGGCGAGCAGTTTGAGCGGATCGGTGACGCGATATTTGACGACCGGATTCGCGAGCAGATCGATCTTGTCCGACGTGACATAGCGGTCTTCGTCGGGCGCGTCGAGCGACTGGATACGGTTATCGACCAGCGTGACGGTTTGCAGCGGCGGCGGCAGCTTCGTGTGCAGACCGGGGCCAAGCAACGCAGGCGCAGCGTCGCCACGCGCCGACAGCACGGCCATATGTTTCTGATCGACGACGAACACCATCGACGATGCCGCGAACGGCACGATGACGACGGCCACGACGAGCGCAATGATTTTGTTCATGATGTGCGCCCCTTATTGAACGTCGTCTTCACGCATGCGGCTGCGGAAGGAGTCGCGTGAACGGAGCGCGTCGCTGCTCGCGGCGGATGCGGGTGTGCCGCCTTGCGCGCTGTTTTGCGCAGCGGACAACGGCATGCCGGCGCTGCTCGAAGCCGACGGCGTAGCCGTTGCCGCGAACGCGGCAACGGCTACGCGCTGACGCGTCTGATCGACCAGTTTGTCGAGCGGCAGATACACCACGTTGTTGCCGTTCTTGCTGTCCACGAAAACCTTGGTCGAATTCGAATAGATCTGCTGCATCGTTTCGAGGTACATACGCTCGCGGATCACGGCCGGCGCCTTCGAATACTGCGCGAAAACCTGCTTGAAGCGTTCGGCATCGCCCTGTGCCTGCGCGACGGTCTTGTCGCTATAGGTTTTCGCTTCGTCAATCTGACGCGCCGCCTCGACTTGCGCACGCGGCAACAGATCGGCGGCGTAGGATTCGGCGTCACGCTTCGCACGGTCGTTTTCCTGACGCACGCGCGCGGCGTCGTCGAACGCGGCCTGCACCTGATCCGGCACCTGCACGCCCTGAATCGTCACGCCCGTCACCGCGAGGCCCGACTGGTATTCGTCAAGCGATTGCTGGATCGCCGCCATGAGCTGCTGACGGATTGTTTCGCGATCCTGATAGAGGATCTCACTCGTGCTGCGCGTGCCGACGATGTTGCGCACCGCCGCCTGCGCGGCCTGCATCACGCCCTGATCGGGATCGGCGCTGCGAAACAGATAGTCCGTCGGCTTCTTCACCTGATATTGCACGGCGAAGCGCACGTCGACCATATCGGCGTCGTGCGTGAGCATGGACGCGTCCTTCACGTTCGCGAGACGCACGACGTTGTTGCGGCCGATTTCCACCTGACGGATCTGAACGACGTTGACGAGTTCATGCGATTCGAACGGATACGGCAAACGCCAGTGCACACCCTGGCTCGCGGTGTAGCAATACTTGCCGAACTGGAATACGACACCCGCCTGGCCGTCCTGCACGACGAACACGCCGCTGCCGAGATAGATGGCGATCAGAACGCCGATAACGATGCCTACGCCGATGCGGGCCGCCCGGCCGTTGTCGGGACGCCCGGCACCGCCGCCACCGCCCTTGCGCCCGAATACGCGGCTCAGACGGCGGTTGAAGTCGCGCCACATCTCGTCGAGATCGGGCGGGCCTTCGCCGTCCTTGTTCTGGTTCTGCGGACGCTTCGGTTCGTTCGGACGCTGGCGATCGCCATTGCTGCCGCCATTGCCGTCTCCCCGGCCCCAGCGCGGATCGTTCAATGACAGCATGGCGCGAGTACGCAGCCATATACTCCGCTCGTTGTAATCGTTCACCTGTGTTCGTTCATCAGAGTAGATAGCGGGTCAGTGCAATTAGAGCGGGTCAGTGCCCGAGTTCTGTGACCTTGTGGTCGTCGCGTGGTGCTACGGACCAGTCTCCTCCCGACTGATCGACCAGCGTGTCGGGAAGAGGTTCAGCGGTAGCGATTTCAGCGATGGCAGCGCGCAATGTATCCAGCCCTTGCCCCGTGCGCGCGCTCAAAAAGACGCGCGAAATATTACCATACTCGTCCCGTTCGACCGCGTCCCCGCGAGCCGCCAGCTCGGGCACCGCGTCGATCTTGTTGAAGACCAGAACCTGGCGGATCGTATCCGCGCCGATGGCGTGCAATACCTCGTTCACATGATCGATCTGATCGAGACGCACGGCGCTCGATGCATCCACCACGTGCAGCAACAGATCGGCGTGAATGGTTTCCTCGAGCGTGACGCGAAATGCGGCCACGAGCTGGTGAGGCAATTCGCGAATGAAGCCGACCGTATCCGACACCACGACCTGCCCTGCTTCGTCGCCGAAATAGACGCGCCGCGAGGTGGTGTCGAGCGTGGCGAACAACTGGTCGGCCGCGTAGGCCTGCGCTTTCGTGAGCGCATTGAACAGCGTGGATTTGCCCGCGTTCGTATAGCCGACGAGCGACACCGACATGGTCTGGTTGCGCGAACGTTGCCGACGCTGCGTGCCGTGCTGACGGCGCAGCTTTTCGAGCCGCGTCTTGAGCGCCTTGATGCGCTCGCCGATCAGCCGGCGGTCGGTTTCGAGCTGCGTTTCACCCGGACCACGCAAGCCGATACCGCCCTTTTGACGTTCGAGGTGAGTCCACGCGCGAATCAGTCGCGTGGAAAGATATTGCAGCTGCGCGAGTTCGACCTGCAGCTTGCCTTCGTGGCTGCGTGCGCGCTGCGCAAAAATATCAAGAATGATACTGGTGCGATCGACCACTCGCCTATTAAGCGCCTGCTCCAGATTACGCTGCTGCGCAGGCGCGAGAGCGTGATTGAAAATGACGAGTTCGATGTCGTTCGCCTCGCACGCGAGACGCAATTCTTCGGCCTTGCCGCTGCCCACGAACATTTTCGCGTCAGGACTGAACCGGCGCCCGGTAAGGGTGATTAGGGGATTCGCGCCCGCGCTTTGCGCGAGCAGGCTGAGTTCTTCGAAATTGGCTTCGAAATCGATTTTCCCGAAGTCGATGCCGACAAGCGCTGCATTGATCAAATTGGAAGGTATCAAAATAAGGCGGCCGGGAGTGTTCGCCAACGGGCGACGCTACGCCGGCCGCGACGGGGATTAGGACTGTTCGGAATCCGGGTGGAAATTCACCGGGCGGGCTGGCACGACAGTCGAGATTGCGTGCTTGTAGACCATCTGGGTGACCGTATTCCGGAGCAACACGACGTACTGGTCGAACGATTCGATGTTCCCTTGAAGCTTGATGCCGTTGACCAGGTAGATCGACACCGGCACATGCTCTTTACGCAGTGCGTTCAAAAACGGGTCTTGTAACAATTGCCCTTTGTTGCTCATAGCAAACTCCGTATTTTTTGCAGGTTGACGAATTGACGAGGAAGGAAAAGAGATCTAACGTCAACCGCCACACTATAGCCGATTTTCATTTTTGCGCGTGGGCCCTCGCTCCCAAACCCAGCACACACGCCGGTTTCAGCCTTCATCCGCGTAAGGGTTCGTCGACGATCTGAACTCTATGCGCAATGGAGTGCCAGTCAGCTTGAAAGTTTTCCGGAAGCGGTTTTCGAGGTAACGCTTATACGTATCCGTGATCGCGTCGAGCGCATTGCCGTGAATCACGATGATCGGCGGATTCTGTCCGCCCTGGTGCGCGTAACGCAGCTTCGGACGAACCGGACCGCGGCGGCGCGGCTGCTGGAATTCCACCGCTTCGATCAGCGCACGCGTGAGTTTCGGCGTAGGCAGCTTGACCATGGCCGCTTTGTACGCGTCGTCCACCGAGCGCATCAGCGGGCCAATTCCGGTTTTTTCCGCGGCGGAAATGAAGTGGAACTTGGCGAAGTCGAGAAATTTTAGTTTGCGCTCGATGTCGGCTTTTGTGCGCTCGCGCACATGCGGATCGAGCCCGCCCCATTTGTTCACGCCAACCACTAGCGCGCGGCCCTGCTCCACGACGAAGCCGGCGATGTGCGCGTCCTGCTCCGAAATGTCCTGACGCGCGTCGAGCAGCAGGATCACGACGTTCGCGTCGGAAATCGATTGCAGCGTCTTCACCACCGAGAATTTCTCAATCGCTTCGAACACTTTGCCGCGACGGCGCAAACCGGCCGTGTCGATCAACATGTACGGTTTGCCGCCGCGCTCGAAGTCGACGTAGATCGAATCGCGCGTGGTACCCGGCGTGTCGAATGCGATCACGCGCTCTTCGCCGACCAGCGCGTTGATCAGCGTCGACTTGCCGACGTTCGGACGGCCCACGATCGCGATCTTGACGCCGCGCGCTTCCTTCTCTTCGTCGCTTTCTTCCGGCTGGCCGGCATACGCGACGCCGAGCGCCTCGTTGATCATTTCCGTGACACCGTCACCGTGCGCGGCCGAAATCACGCGCGGGTCGCCGAGACCGAGTTCGTAGAAATCGGCGGCGACGGTGCTGTACTTCATGCCCTCCGCCTTGTTGGCGACGAGGAAAATCGGCCGGCCCGTCTTGCGCAGATGGTCGGCGATCGATTTGTCCTGCGGCGCGAGACCGTTGCGACCGTCGACGATGAACACGATGATGTCCGATTCTTCGACCGCCTGACGCGTCTGGCGCGCCATCTCGTACAGGATGCCGTCTTTCGCGACCGGCTCGAAACCGCCGGTGTCGACGACCAGATAGGGCCGCTCGCCCGTGCGTCCTTCGCCATAGTGACGATCGCGCGTAAGACCGGGAAGGTCGGCAACCAGCGCATCACGCGAGCGCGTGAGTCGGTTGAATAGCGTGGATTTCCCCACATTGGGGCGCCCGACAAGGGCAATAACGGGTTTCATCAGATGTTGTTCACAGTGAAACGCGGGGTCGAATTCGATCGCTTGCGTAGCGACGCCAGACGGCTACTACACGGCAGCTTTTGACGAAAATTATCACGAATTCGGCCGGCCTCGAACGCGCGATACGTATGCGCGTCCGGCCGGACGGGGGTTTGGCTATATGGGCAACGCCATCGGGCTGCCGGGATCCGGTCTTTCCTTCAGGCGGCTCGCATGCCGGTTGGAATATGTTTGTTCTATGCGATACCGCCTAATGTAGCGCCACGAGCGGCCAGCCTAGCCGCCTAGGCTTGGGCCATGAGGCCGGGGTCACCTGGTCTCTTGCGATCCGACTTGCCGGACCAGCCAGTCCGGCGCTTTTCTACTCGAACTGATTTTGCATCAAACCTTGCATGACAACAGGAACGCGCGCCAACCGGAACGCGAGCGGCCGGCAAAGCCGGCCTGCGCACCTGACGGCGCGCCATGCGCCGTCGGATCACGCGATCAGCGCGGACGGAAACCGTACAGGTCGCCGTCGTGCGTCTGCACGACCAGCGTGTCGCCCGCGAGCACCGGCGCGACCGTGATCGGGCTGCCGTCGGTCTTCATGCGCGCGACCAGCGTGCCGTCCTCGTGCGACAGGAAGTGCACGAAGCCCTGATAGTCGCCGAGCACTGCGGCGTGGCCAAGAATGAACGGCACGCCCAAATCACGGTTCTTGAGCGCGTCGTTCTTCCACAACTGCGTGCCGTTCGTCGCGTCGAAAGCCGAGACCACCGACCAGTCGTCTGCAGCAACCACGGCGCGATCGTCCTGCGCGAGGCCGCTCGTGCTCGAGAACGCATTTTCCCACAGCGCACGGCCCGAGTTTGCGTCGAAACAGCCAATCTGGCCCTGGAACGTCACTGCGCAGGTTTCCGAACCGACCAGCGTAGGCGGACCCGTCACGTCGTTGATACGCTCGACTTCCGTCACGCCCTTTGGGTACGACACCGGCGTCTGCCAGTAGTTGTCGCCCGTTTGCAGGTTGATCGCGGCGAACGCGCCACCCGGGAAGCCTGCCAGCACGGCGGCGTCGCCGGCGAACGTCATGCCCGACGACACGCGCAGGTTGAGCGGCACCGCGCGATTGCGAAAATTCCACTTCTGCTCGCCGGTTTGCGCGTTGAACGCGGTGATCTGACCGTCGACCGTGCGCACCACCACGAGGCCGTTGCCGACGAGCGGCGGCGAAATGATTTCGCCCGACGCCTTCGCGGTCCACAGCTGCTTGCCGTCCGCGCCCAGCACGTACACGTCGCCCTTCAGGCCGCCGACCGCGGTCAGCGTGCCGTCCGTGCCGACGCCTGCGGACAGGTCGTCATGCAGCTTGACGCGCCAGATGTCCTGACCGGTTTGCGCATTGATCTTCGCGACCGAACCGTTCGCGCCCGCCGCATACACCGCGTCGCCGACCGCGACCGGCGAGAACAGGTAGCGCCTTGCCTTGCCCACGCTTGCCTTCCAAGCCTGCTGCACGTCGAGCACAGGTTTGAACTCGGTGAGCGGCGTCGGCGTGCGGCGCTCGTCTTTCGCGGATGAGCAAGCCGCCAGGGTGAAGACGGTCATCGTACAGGCAACGGGCACAGCGTAACGTTTCAGCAGATTCATCGGTGGACGAAGCATTCAGGAAATGGATTTAAAGGAATACGGATTGCGCAATGAATGCGGTGTAGTGTGAGCCGCATTCACACGCTGCGTTCGGCGCTGGATCCGGCGTTTAACCGCCCAACGCGTCGAGCTTGAACTGGATCAACTGGCGCGCGGAGCTGTCGTTCTTCGACAGCGAGTCGAGCGCGACCTTGTCGGCAGCGCGCGCATCGTCACGCTTGCCTTGCGCAGCGAGCAGATCGCCGCGGCCGTTCGCCACGAGACCCTTGAACGCGTCCGATTGCGGCTCGGCGAGCAACGCAAGACCTTGGTCGTAGGCTTTGTCGTCGAGCAGCAGCAAAGCGAGGCGCAACCTTGCGATCTGCTTGAACTCGTCGTCTTTCGCGTGATCGATGGTCCACTGCAACTGCGCTTTCGCGTCGGCTTCGTCGCCTGCGGCATACAGCGCCTTCGCGGCGCTCAACGCGGTCATTTGCGCGTAAGCGGTGCCGCTGAACTTGTCTTCCATGTCGGCAGCGACGCGCGTGACCTTCGCCTTGTCGCCCGATGTGACGGCCTGCTGTACTTGGTCATACAGCACGGCAGCTTCCGCCGCCTGATGCCGCTGCCAGAAATTCCAGCCGTTCCAGCCGGCTGCGGCCACCAATGCCACCAGTACGATCCACGTGGTTGCATTGCCCCACTGGTTCCACCATGCCTTCAGACTTTCAATCGATTCTTGTTCGTCGTGGTAACTCATTGCCCGGCGATTTCCTCATTCTTGCTACAGGTGCGTGTCGAGCCGAATTGCAAAGCGTGCTGTAAACCCCCTCGGCCCGACGACATCGCGATCAATCGTCGCCGTCTTCGGCGGTTGCAACCATCGCATTGATTAGAAATTCGGTCAAGTCTTCAGCGGGCACGTTATGTTGCTCGCTTTTACCGCCGTTAGCATTTGTATCTCGCAGCGGTTTGACGCCGACCGTACCGTTCGCAATCTCGTCTTCGCCGAGCACGACGGCAAAGGCCGCGCCGCTCGCGTCCGCGCGTTTCATCTGCGACTTGAAGCTCGCCGTCTGACCGTCGGCGCTGCAATGCAAGATCACGTCGAGGCCGGTGTCGCGCAAACGCTCGGCGATGATGAACGCCTGCTCGCGCGCCGCCTCGCCCTGATAGACGATGTACACGTCGCAGCCTTCGTCTTCAGGAACGAGATCGTCTTCTTTCAGCAATTCGAGGATACGTTCCACGCCCATCGCCCAGCCACACGCACCCGTGGGCTTGCCGCCGAGCTGTTCGATCAGCGGATCGTAACGGCCGCCCGCGGCCACCGTGCCCTGTGCGCCGAGCTTGTCGGTCACCCATTCGAACACGGTCAGATTGTAGTAATCGAGACCGCGCACGAGACGTGGGTTGATCGTGAACGGAATGTTGTTCGCCTTGAGAATGCGCTGCAGACCTTCGAAGTACGCGCGTGAGTCCTCGCCGAGAAAATCGATCAGCTTCGGTGCGTTCTGCGCGATGTCCTGCAGCGCCGGATTCTTCGTGTCGAGCACGCGCAGCGGGTTCGTGTAGAGACGGCGTTTCGCGTCTTCGTCGAGCATGTCCATGTGCTTTTCGAGGTACGCGATCAGTTCGACGCGATGCGCCGCGCGCTCTTCCGACAGACCCAGCGAGTTGATTTCGAGCTTGATGCCCATGAGACCGAGGTCGTCCCACAGACGCTGGCACATCATGATGATTTCCGCGTCCGCGTCCGGACCGGCGAAACCGAGCGCCTCGACGCCGACCTGGTGGAACTGGCGATAGCGGCCGCGCTGCGGACGCTCGTGACGAAACATCGGACCGATGTACCACAGGCGCTTCGGACCGTCGTACAACATGTTGTGCTCGATCGCGGCACGCACGACGGCGGCCGTGTTTTCCGGACGCATCGTGAGGTTCTCGCCGTTCAACGCGTCGGTGAAGCTGTACATCTCTTTCTCGACGATGTCGGTCACTTCGCCGATACCGCGCTTGAACAAATGCGTATGTTCGATGATCGGCGTGCGAATGTTCTGGTATCCGTACGAACGCAGCATCGACTTGACGGTCGTTTCGAAAAACTCCCACAGCCCGGCTTCCTGCGGAAGGATGTCGTTCATACCCTTCACGCCGGACAGCTTTTCGAGCTTTTTCTTCTGTTCAGTCATCTGTATTCGGGAGCCGATATTTAGATTGCGACCGGGGCGCGGCCATACGTGCACTCGACGTAGTCGCTCACGATTTGCTGGAATTTCTGCGCGATGTTGTCGCCGCGCAGCGTCTTGACCTTCTCGCCGTCGATGAAAACAGGCGCCGCCGGATTTTCACCCGAACCCGGCAAGCTGATGCCGATGTTCGCCTGCTTCGATTCGCCAGGGCCGTTCACGATGCAGCCCATGACCGCGACGTGCATTTTCTCGACGCCAAGATACTGATCGCGCCACACCGGCATCTGCGTGCGCAGATACGTCTGGATTTGCGAGGCCATTTCCTGGAAAAGCGTGCTGGTGGTACGGCCACAACCCGGACACGCGATGACCATTGGCGTGAACGAGCGCAGACCCATGGTCTGCAGGATTTCCTGGCCGACGATCACTTCGCCGGTACGCGACGCGCCGGGGTCCGGCGTGAGCGAGATACGGATCGTGTCGCCGATACCCTGTTGCAGCAGCACGGACAACGCCGCCGTGGACGCGACGATGCCTTTCGAACCCATGCCGGCCTCGGTCAGGCCTAGGTGCAGCGCGAAGTCGCAACGTTGCGCGAGTTCGCGGTAGACAGCGATCAGGTCCTGAATGCCGCTCACCTTGCACGAGAGAATGATCTTGTTGCGCGCGAGGCCGAGTTCCACGGCGCGTTCGGCCGAACCGATCGCCGACTGGATCAGCGCTTCGTACATCACGCTTTGCGCTTCCCATGGCGTGGAGCGCGCGGCGTTCTCGTCCATCATCTTCGCGAGCAGGTCCTGATCCAGGCTACCCCAGTTCACGCCGATACGCACCGGCTTGTCGTACTTCGCCGCCGCTTCGATCATTTGCGCGAACTGCGTGTCGCGCTTCGCGCCGTGACCGACGTTGCCCGGATTGATCCGGTACTTCGACAGCGATTCCGCACACGCGGGATAGTCGCGCAGCAGCAGGTGGCCGTTGTAATGGAAGTCGCCGACAAGCGGCACGGAAACGCCCATGCGATCGAGTTGCTCGCGCACGGCGGGAACGGCCGCGGCCGCTTCCGGCGTGTTCACCGTGATACGCACCAGTTCCGAACCGGCTTGCGCCAGTTCCTTGATCTGGATAGCGGTGCCGATGGCGTCCGCGGTATCCGTGTTGGTCATGGACTGGACGCGCACCGGCGCATCGCCGCCGATGGTAACCAACTGGCCGCCCCAGCGGACGTCCACCGCATGCGACTTGCGCCGCGGAGCGTAGCCGCCGAACACCGGTTCGGTCGAAACGATTTTGCTACTGGATTGGGATTGAGCTTCGGATTGCATCGAAAAACCCATTTACGCCGCACGCGCTACAGAAAAAACGCAGCGCCTGAATTGAAAAAGCGCCGCGGACCGGTTGACCGTCCAGCGTCAACGTTTCGAGACACGCTTTATTGCCAACCGTAATCCTGAAAGGCGCCGCTGCCGGTTGCGAGCCCGCTTTTGGCGCGGCCGCCATCGTGGTGGTAACAGCCGGCGACGACGATGCGCCCCTAGGCATCGGAGTCGGCATCGGGACAGCCGATGCGGGATTGGCCGCTGCCGCCTGTGTCTGCGGTGCCGATGCCGCGTTATCCGCATTGTCCGTTGCGGCGCCCGCCGCTTCCGAACCGCCCGACTGGCCCTGCGCCACCGCGCCCGACGTACCGGTTGCGCCGCTCGTGGAACCGTTCGCGCTTGCCTTCAGGCGCGCGAGCCATGCCGACAAGTCACCGCCGTTGGTGTGCCACATGCCGAGCGCAATGATCACGACGATCACCGCCGCGACGCCCCACAGCCACGAACGGCTCTTCTGCTGACCGCCGCCAAGCGACAGCGAAACCTTACCGCGCGGCAAATCGCGACCCGACGATGCGGGCAACGACAGATCTGGTGCCGGCACGCCCTTCTCGCGGCGCAATGCCTGCGTAAAAGGCACCGGATCGACGCCGAGCATCTTCGCGTAGCTGCGCACCACACCCAGGGCAAACGTCGTGTCCGGCAGATGACTGATGTCGCCCGACTCGAGCGCACGCAGCTTGATAGCCGAAACCTTCAGCCGGGCCGAGACATCTTCGATCGACCAGCCCTTTGATTCACGCAATTGGGCTAAGCGCGCGCCGACTGCCGCCAACGAGTCTAGGTTCTGCTGCACGACGGGCTGCATGGCCGCCCGGCCGACCGACGCCGGATGGTTCTCGTTCGTGTCTGTGTCCTGCGGCTGCGGGTGCTGCGGCTCACTCATCCCAAATCCTCACTCATCCCAAATCCTTTCGCGTCGATTCTTTTTTCACTCGTGCAATCCGGACGGGCAATGCCTCACGTCAGAATCGCAAACCTTTATAACAAAATGCGCGGCCTTGTGTGCCGCTTCCGATCGCTTCTGCAAACTTTCTTTCAATCGCCGCCGGCGCGTCTTGCCGCGCCTTGCCCGCTTTACACCGGACACCGGCGCCTCGTCATGCTGGACGCTTACACGGCGGATTCACGGCGCGAACCTCGATCACCTTCGCCGCCTTCCCGGTGCGCTCAGCAAGGCGCGTGCGGTCTTTCACCGCACCGGCCAGTTGACCGCAGGCAGCGTCGATATCATCGCCGCGAGTTTTACGCACGGTAGTGACGACGCCCGCGTCCATCAGTACCTGCGCGAACCGCTTGATCTGTTCATTCCTCGAGCGGATAAGACCCGACTCGGGGAACGGATTAAACGGGATCAGATTGAATTTACACGGCACGTCGCGCGTAAGCGCCAACAGTTCGCGCGCTTGCGCTTCGCTGTCGTTCACGCCGTCGAGCATGCAATATTCAAATGTAATGAAATCGCGCGGCGCGACCTTGAGATAGCGTTGACATACCGCCATCAGTTCGCGCAACGGATACTTCTTGTTCAGCGGCACCAGCATGTCGCGCAGCGGATCGCTCGCTGCATGCAGCGAGACAGCCAGCGCGACAGGCAGATCGGCGCCGAGGCGATCCATCATGGGCACCACGCCCGACGTGGACAGCGTCACGCGCCGGCGCGACAGGCCGTAAGCGTTGTCGTCGAGCATGAGGCGCATGGCGGGAACGACCGCGTCGTAATTGAGCAGCGGCTCGCCCATGCCCATCATCACGACGTTCGTGACGACGCGTTCACCCTTGCCGTCGCCGCCCATGGCGCGACCGCTGTCGATACCGCGCGCCGCGCGCAGCGCAAACTCGGCCATGCGCAACTGGCCGATGATTTCGCCGGTGGTGAGATTGCGGGAGAAGCCCTGTTTGCCGGTGAAACAGAAACAGCAGCTGACCGCACATCCGGCCTGAGACGACACGCACAACGTGCCACGCATTCCCTCGGGTATAAATACGGTTTCGACTGCGTTACTGTTGCCGACGTCGATCAGCCACTTGCGTGTGCCGTCGGTGGAAATATGGTCGCTGGCAATGCCGGGCATCGCGATCGAAGCGTGCCCTTTCAGCTTTTCGCGCAACGACTTCGCGAGATCGGTCATACCGTCGAAGTCGGCAGCGTTGTACTGGTGGATCCAGCGCTGCAATTGCTTGGCGCGAAACGGTTTTTCACCCAGGCTGTCGCAATAGGCGACGAACCCTTGGGCGTCGAGGTCGAGAAGGTTGACGGTGGGACTGCTCGTCATATCGAATCCTGCCATTTCAGTGCGAGGCTGCGTTCATGTAACAAGCTGCATGAACGCAATGCCGTTCGCGCCCATTCCTACTGTTTTTACCTTACTACACTACTTTTGCCGGACGATTCGTGCAATTCATGAAACCGGCTACACGAACCGCGCGGCGTAGGCCTTGATCAGGCACTAACGAACTATTAACGCGAGTAAACGTTCATTTCCGGGAAGAAGAACGCGATTTCGACTGCAGCCGTTTCAGCCGCGTCCGAACCGTGCACTGCGTTTGCGTCGATGCTGTCGGCGAAATCGGCGCGAATCGTGCCCTTGTCAGCCTTCTTCGGATCCGTTGCACCCATCAGGTCACGGTGCTTCAGGATGGCGTTTTCGCCTTCGAGAGCCTGAACGACCACTGGGCCCGAAATCATGAATTCGACCAGATCCTTGAAGAACGGGCGCGCAGCGTGCACTGCGTAGAACTTCTCTGCGTCGGTGCGCGACAGTTGAACCATGCGCGAAGCCACGATCTTCAGGCCAGCGTTTTCGAAACGGCTGTAGATCTGGCCGATCACGTTCTTGGCCACTGCGTCCGGCTTGATAATCGACAGGGTGCGTTCGATCGCCATAAAAACTCCAAAAAATTAAGAGGTTACAGATTCAGATTAATTTGTTGTTATAGCATGTTCCCGTGTATAATTGCGATTGAACCATTACAGCATTAAAAAACACCAAGCAACTGTGGTGTCTGAATCCTGGTAGCGTGGGTGTCACGACCATGTTTTTAACATTTTCGGCACATTGAAACTCCACGCTCGCGCATCAATCTTGGGGTTGGACACACTGCACGCACCGCGGCACATGCCCGCCGGCGCGGCATTACCACCACGCAACACCACGCTTCTGACGTAATAAGAGACCATGAACGATCATCCGTATAGCTTTGGCCGCACTGGCGCAGTCAGCACGATCGAAACGCGCAACCGTGTGCTACGGAACACCTACTGGCTGCTTGCGTTGTCGATGATCTCGATGGTGCTCGGCGCGTATGTGGGCCTCGTAACCGGCTTCTCTCTGTTTGCGGCCACGAGTCCGGCCATGAGCATGCTGGCGTTCTTCGCGATCGCCTTCGGCTTCATGTTCCCGATCCAGAAAACCAAGGACAGCGCTGCCGGCTTGTTCGTGCTGCTCGGCTTCACGTTCTTCATGGGCTTGATGCTGTCGCACATCCTGAGCTTCATGCTCGGTTTTTCGAATGGCCCGTCGCTGATCATGCTCGCCTTTGGTGGCACTGGTGTGATCTTCGTGTCCATGGCCACCATCGCCACGATCAGCAAGCGCGACTTTTCGGGCCTCGACAAGTGGCTCTTCATGGGCGTGATCGTGCTGCTGCTGGCTTCGGTCGCGAACGTGTTCCTGCATCTGCCGGCACTCATGCTCACGGCGTCGGTCATGGCCATTGTGATTTTCTCGGCCTACATGCTGTTCGACGTGCAGCGTGTCGTGAACGGCGGTGAAACGAACTACATCACCGCTACGCTTGCGATCTATCTGGACCTGTACAACGTCTTCGTCAACCTGCTCGCGCTGTTGGGCATTTTCGGCGGCAACCGCAACTAAGCGCAACCAATCGCACCCGAGTGTGGTCCGCGGCGTTCAACGCGTCGCGGCGTCATCGGCTAGAAACGAGAGTCGCAAAGTAGAAAGCCCATAACGGGAAATCATTATGGGCTTTTTTTCATACACGCGCCGGCCTAAAAACTCAGCCACGCAAATCCTTCATCCTGCGATGCCACCACGACTTCGGTCGGCACCGCGCCCCAGCACGCCGGCCATTGCCGCCTGCGCCAGTTCCGGCAGATTATTCTGCTGACTCAAATGCGCCGCCACGAGATGCCGCAGCTGCGAACGGTCGAGCGACGCGAGAATGTGTGCCGCCGCCTCGTTGTTCAGGTGCCCGTGATTGCCGCCGATCGCGCCTTCAGCGATTGTGGATGCCGGCTGCCCGCCAGCATGCTCACGTCGTGATTGCACTCGAGCACCAGCGCGTCGCACCCGCTCAGAACCGAGCTGATATGCGGCGTCGGACGTACCGACGTCGGTCAACACGCCCCAGCCGGCTCGCGCGCCATTCGACAGCACTTATTGCAGCGGCTCGCGGGCGTCGTGGGCACAGTATATAAAGGTAGGACGCTGAGGTCGCCGATCGCCACCGCTTCGTCGCCCCACAAAACCTGCAGGTCGACACATCGGCCTCGTCGGCGCCCACGGCGCGCGCCGTGCCCCAGCTCATGTATAGCGGAATCGACCACTTGCGCGCGAGCGTCAGTGCACTGCTGATGCGCTCGCTGTGCTCATGCGTAATCAGAATCGCGCGAGACCTTCGACGCTCGCGCCGAGCCGCCCAAACCGCCGCTCGACTTCCTTCGCCGAGAAACCGCAGTCGAGCAACACGCGCGCGTGGCGGTCACGTCGCTCTGGGCTTCCACCAGCAGCGCGTTGCCTTCGCTGCCGCTCCCAAGACTGGCGAACCTCACGGTCCGCCTAGTCTAGTTCAGTTGAGCGTGCAGCAGCGTCACGATGCGTTGGGCGTCGGTGGAATTGTCCACCTGACCGTTCGCATCCAGCACCACCACCTGCGTCACCGAGTCGTCCTTCGAGCGCACGTTGACGAGGAATTCCTGACCCGGCTTCTTCGCCGAATTGCCGCTGTAGAAGAGCTTGCCTAAGAGGCCTTCGCGCTTGAGTTCCTGCACCGAATCGGCATAGCGCACGTAGTAAATGCCCTTCGCGCGATCGCGGTTGTCGACGGTGAAGTTCGTGCGGTCGAGCGCGAGGCCGACACGCAGCCATGCACGGTCAAACGATTCCTGCAGATCGAGCGTCGAGGTGCCCGCCGTCTGGTCGATCGTGGTCGGCGCGGTGGCCAAATGCGCGTCGGTGAGCAGTTGTTTGGATTGCGCTTCGGTCAGGCAGAACTTCTGCATCAACTTGGTGAGGAACAGCGCTTCGAGCGCCGGATCGCGCGGACGCTCTTCCCAGCGCGACGACGTCTTGTCCTGACCGGTCAGCACTTCTTCCATCGCGCTGTGCGTGATCGAAATGTCGGTCGTGTCGCCCGGCGCACGCGACACCAGCGTACGGAAGCTGTCACGCGTACCCGACGAATACGCGAAGTCGATCACCTTACCGACCGTGCGGTGGAACCAGTCGTCCGGAATGTTGGCGCGGTTTTCTGCCCAGTCGGTGACCATGATGCCGGTGGCCGGCGCATCGGTTTTCAGCGCGAAGCCGCTTTCTTGCCAGAACTCCTGCAACTGCCGCCATAGCTGCTCCGGCGAACGGCCGTCGACGACCAGCCAGCGGCGATCGCCGTCACGCTCGATGTGCATACCGAGCGGATCCTGCGCGCTCGGCACTCCTTCGGTGCGGTTGCCCGCAGCCGTGACTGCGCACGTCGGCGCGCCGCCCAGTGCCAGATTGGCCGGCGGCGCCACGTAGCGCTGATCGGTCGGCGTGGTGGTCAGGTCGTTCGGAACGGCCAGCGGCGGCGCGCTCGCGGCAACCTTGTAGTTAACGCGGTCAGAAGCAAACCAGTCGTTCAGCGTGTCGCAGCCGGCGAGCGTCGTGAGGGCAAGCGCCAGCGCCGCCATGCGGGTTGCGTGGAGGGAAAGTGCGGAACGTTTCACGAGTCCTTCATGATACTGGAACGCGGTGCCTGGTTCTGTGTGCCGGGAACGTGGGCTGGATCGACGTCGGTTAATGGAATGCCGGTGGGCAGACTTTCGAGGGCTGACGCTGGCGGCGCCAAGCTGAAATCCGCTTAGCCCAGCAGGCCCGCTTCGCGCAGCGCGCCGCGCACCACGTCGTGGTATTGTGCGTCGAGCGGCGTGAGCGGTAGGCGGATACCGCCCTGCACACGGCCCATTTCCTGCAGCGCCCATTTCGCCGGAATCGGATTCGATTCGATGAACAGGTTCTTATGCAGCGACAGAAGCTTCAGATGAATCTCGCGCGCGGTCTTTGCGTCCGCTGCGAGCGCGGCCTTGCACAGGTCGCTCATGGCGCGCGGCGCGACGTTCGCCGTGACCGAGATGTTGCCGTGGCCGCCGAGCAGCATCAGCGCGATGGCGGTGGGATCATCACCGCTGTAGATGCCGAAATTCGCCGGCGCGGCCTTGATGAGGTGCGCCGCGCGGTCGATATTGCCCGTGGCTTCCTTTATGCCGATGATGCCCGGCACCTGCGCGCAACGCAGAATGGCGTCGTTGCTCATGTCGGCGACCGTGCGGCCCGGCACGTTGTACAGAATCACCGGCAGATCGACGGCTTCCGCGATCTTCCTGAAGTGACGGTAGATGCCTTCCTGCGTCGGCTTGTTGTAGTACGGCACGACTTGCAACGTGGCGTCGGCGCCAACGTCTTTGGCCTGCTGCGAGAGCTCGATGGCTTCCATCGTGGAGTTGCCGCCCGCGCCCGCGATCACCGGAATCCGGCCCGCCGTGTGCTCGACCGCGGTCTTGACCATGAGGATGTGTTCCTCGACCGCCAACGTGGCCGACTCGCCGCTCGTGCCGACCACAACCAGCGCGTTCGTGCCCTCGGCCACATGCCAGTCGATCAGCTTGCGAAACGCCGGTAGATCGAGGCCGCCGTCTTCGAGCATTGGAGTGATGGTGGCAGGAATGCTGCCGCGAATCTGAACGCTGTCGTTGCTGCCGCGCTGAGTGTCGCGTTGGGTGCCGTTAGTCATGAAACGCCACGAATTTGATCAAGTAAACCACAATTGTAGCGGATTAGCCAGCCAACTCGTAACAAGGCGGAGCTACCGCCTGCGAGGAGTCGGCTTGGCGTTCCGCTTCCAGAAATCGCGCAAATCCGCTGGACGCAGGCCGGACGCGGCTGCGCGAGAAAACCATCCTGAAAAGCGACCACCCGCAGACGGCCGCACACCACATCGAGCAACTCGCCGGGTGCCAGTAAAAAACGCCTAGTTAGAGGGTTTGCCGACGCTTTCGTTTCCTTTCGCGAAGGTCTCGTAAACCAGTACGCCGCCCGGCGCGAGCGAATCGAGTAGTTGCGGAAAGAGCGGCCGGTGCAGGTGGTGCGTGCCACCACTGCGAATTTCGCGTCCTGCGGGAGCGGCCATGCGCCGCCTTCGATATCGGTGCCGACTGTGGTGATGCGCGGCTCGTCCGTCGCGCATCAGTTCGAGCGCGGCGGCGTCACGGTCGATTGCTGTCACTGGATGACCGAGCGATGCAAAAAAGCGCGCATGCCGCCCCGCGCCGGACGCGACATCCAGCACCGCCCCCTCGCCGCGACGAGATGCGCCCAGTGGCGCACCCACTGCGACGGCTCGCCGGTTCCGTGCATGGCGACAGGCGTATCATCATGTCTACGCGCCCGCTCAATTGTACGGCAGACCCATCGCCTCGCGCACGTCGCGCATCGTTTCGGACGCGAAACGGCGAGCTTTGTCGCAGCCATCGGCGACGATCGCGCGCAGCAGCGACGGGTCGTCCATGTACTTCTGCGCGCGCTCGAGCATCGGCTGCTGTTCGCGCAGAATGCCCTCGATTACCTGCTGCTTGCATTCTAGGCAACCGATGCCCGCGCTGCGGCAGCCCTTCTGCACCCAATCGTGCGTGGCTTCGTCCGTGTAGACCTGATGCAATTGCCAGACCGGGCACTTGTCCGGATCGCCCGGATCGGTGCGGCGCACGCGCGCCGGGTCGGTAGGCATGGTGCGCACTTTTTTCGTGATGGTTTCCGCGTCTTCGCGCAGGCCGATCGTGTTGCCGTACGACTTCGACATTTTCTGGCCGTCCAGCCCAGGCATACACGACGCCTCGGTCAGCAGAGCCTGTGGCTCGACCAGAATGATCTTGCGCGACCCTTCAAGGTAACCGAAGAGCCGCTCGCGGTCGTTCATCGACAGACTTTGTGACTTCTGCAACATCGCGCGCGCCCGTTCGAGCGCCTCGTCGTCGCCTTCCTGCTGATACGCTTTGCGCAGTTCGTGATACAGCTTCGAGCGCTTGCCGCCGAGCTTCTTCGCGGCGTCGTTTGCTTTCTGCTCGAAGCCCGGTTCGCGGCCGTACAGGTAGTTGAAGCGGCGCGCGATTTCACGCGTCATTTCGACGTGCGGCACTTGGTCTTCGCCGACCGGCACGAGCGAGCTACGGTACAGCAGAATGTCCGCCGCCATCAACACCGGATAGCCAAGGAAGCCGTACGTGGAAAGGTCCTTGTCTTTCAGCTTCTCCTGCTGTTCCTTGTAGGTCGGCACGCGTTCGAGCCAGCCGAGCGGCGTGCTCATGCCGAGCAGCAGCGCGAGTTCGGCGTGTTCCGGCACCTTGCTCTGGATGAAGAGCGTGGCCTGCGCCGGGTCGATCCCGGACGCGAGCCAGTCGATCAGCACATCCCAGACGTTCTTCTCGATCACTTCCGGCGTTTCGTAGTGTGTCGTGAGCGCGTGCCAGTCGACCACACAGAAGAAACACGGATATTCGGACTGCAGCCGCACCCAGTTTTTCAGCACACCGTGATAGTGGCCGAGGTGCAACGAGCCGGTAGGCCGCATGCCGGAGAAGATACGGTCTGGGAACATGGTTTTCTAGAAAAGCGAAATGGGAGGAGTCAGGATAGCGGTGAGCGCGCCATAGCCGATCGTGACGAGCGGATTGAGCCAGTAGCGCGTGAGCGTGCCCGTCATGACCAGCGCCATCACGATAAAAAAGCCGTACGGCTCGAGGCGCGACAGCGTAATGGCCTGGCGCGGCGGCAGAAGCGCCATCAGCACGCGCCCGCCGTCGAGCGGCGGCAGCGGAAACAGGTTGAGCACGCCGAGCACCAGATTCACGCTGACGCCCGCAGCAGCCATGCGCGTGAAAAACGGTTCGTCGATATTCATGACCGCCAGCGCGACACCGAACACGCCCCAGATGAGCGCCTGCACGAAGTTGCAGGCCGGCCCCGCCGCCGCGACCCACAGACTGCCCCAACGCGGATTGCGCAGGTTGCCGAACACGACCGGCACGGGCTTAGCGTAGCCGAACATGAACGCGCCGCTGGTGGCGAAATACAGCAGCAAGGGAATCGCAATCGTGCCGAGCGGGTCGATGTGCCGCATCGGATTGACGGAAACGCGGCCGAGCATGTAGGCGGTGTTGTCGCCGAGCCAGCGCGCGACGTAACCGTGCGCGGCCTCGTGCAATGTGATTGCGAAAATCACCGGCAGCGCGTACACCGCAATGGTCTGTATCAGGGAAGAATCCATAACTCGCTATTGTAACAACGTGCTTGCGGGCGTCTGTCCGCTTTCGCTCATGCCGTCTCTTCGAGACCGAACGGCGCGAGCGAACCGCGCCCCGGCCGCACCAGCACCGGCTCGGCACCGGTTAGATCGATCACCGTGGACGGCTCGCACACGCACGCGCCGCCGTCGATCACGAGATCAAGTTGCTTTTCCAGACGCGCGCGGATCTCCTCGGGCTCGTTCAGCGGCTGCGTCTCGCCCGGCATGATGAGCGTGGAGCCGAGAAGCGGCTGTCCCAGTTCTTCGAGAATCGCGATCGTGATCGAGTGATCGGGCACTCTCAGGCCGATCGTCTTGCGCGACGGATGCGACAGACGGCGCGGCACTTCCTTCGTCGCCTGCAGCACGAACACGTACGGACCGGGCATCACGGATTTGATCAGCCGGTACTGGCGGTTGTCCACCATGGCGAAATTCGCCAGCTCCGACAGGTCGCGCACGAGGAGCGACAGAAGCTGCTTTTCGTCGAGTCCGCGGATACGCCGCAAACGCTCGACCGCGTTCTTGTCGTCGAGATGGCAGGCGAGCGCGTAGCTGGAGTCCGTCGGTAGCGCGACCACGCCGCCGTCGTTGATGATCTGCACGGCCTGTTTGACGAGGCGTGGCTGCGGGTTCTCAGGATGAAGCCAAAAGTATTGGGACATGGCGTCTGACAATGGCTACGGAAGAGACGCACGCGACATCGCGCGCGGCGCTGCGATGGAATCGTACAGAAGCGGAACGACGCGAGGAAAAACGCAGGCCGGACCGAAGGCTCGCGCGCGAGGTGCAATGTGCCCGCGGCACAGCGCGCTCACAGCCAGCGCTCCCAGACAGGCTTCAGATCGGACGGCAGCGGCGGCAGTGTGCCGAGGTCGACGCGCCCTTCTCCCGGCGCGTGAAAATCGGAACCGCGCGACGCCTCGAAACCGAAACGACGGGCAACGTCCGCGTATTCACGATATTGGTCGAGCGTGTGGCTGCCGGTGACGACTTCGATGGCCTTGCCGCCGAGATAGATGAATTCCGCGAACAAGGCGTCGAATTCGAGCGGCGTGTAGGCGTAGCGGCCCGGATGCGCGACGATCGCCTCGCCGCCCGCCTTCTGGATCCAGCCGACGGCGTCCGCGAGTTTCGCCCAGCGGTGTCCGATGCAGGCGGGTTTGTCGTCGCCGAGATAGCGGTTGAACACGTCCTGCGTGAATTCGCAGTGTTCGCATTCGACCATGAAACGCGCAAAGTGCGTACGCGAAATCATGTCCGGATTGGAGACGAATTTGAGCGCGCCTTCGTAGGCATCGGGAATGCCCAGTTTGGCCAGTTCTTTGCCGATGGCTTCGGCGCGCGCCACACGGCCGTTACGCGTGCGCACGAGGCCGTCGATGAGCGCGGCGGCGTTGGTCGGGTCGATGCCGAGACCGACGATGTGCACCGTGCGTGACGCCCACGTGACCGAGATTTCCACGCCGCTCAGATTGCCCATGCCGAGCTCTTCAGCGGCGCTGCGCGCTTCGCGCTGGCCGCCGAGTTCGTCATGGTCGGTCAGCGCCCACAGCGTCACCCCACCCGCATGCGCGCGGCGCGCGACTTCGGCTGGCGCGAACTGGCCGTCGGAAACGGTGGAGTGACAGTGGAGATCAGCGTTCATCTTCGTCTTGAAAAAAAGTCTGCGTCCATTTTACTGCAATGCAGTAAGCAGACGCAGGCCTATCTCGCCCCGCCGACGCTATCTTGCTGAATTCGTTTAAATCTTCTGCAGGATTGCGGCGGCGGCAGCGAAGTTCAGGCACAAAACCTTTCGATCAGCGCGGCGACCTACTCCGGCTAGTCGTGATGCACCATGTGCCTTGCTTCCTCGATGATCTTCTCGTGCCAGTGCGGAAACGCCTCGAAGCGCGCCTTGAACTCGCCGAACGGAATGTCGCCGGCAATCTGCGCGAGCGTCGGCGAATTCGCGGCCTCGACATGCAGCATTTTCGCGCTGACCTTGTGCCAGATCGCCATCACTTCGTCGAGGCGATACAACGTCGGACCGCGCAATCTGTGCGCCGGATCGGCGAGCAGCATGTAATGGCCCTCGCCGTCAGGCTTGGACCAGTGCCCGGCGAGAAACTGCGCGCGTCCCGGCGCGAAGCGCGGATTAGTCTTGATCAGGCGCGGCGACGTCGTCAAGCGTCGCGTAGCGCTTTAGTTGCGGCGGATCGCGCAATTCGTCGAGCCAATTGAGAAGCCGCTTCGGTGCCTGCGCCGGATGCGACGGCGCGAGTCCGAATCCTTCCAGATCGACTACGCGGCGCACCCGCTCGGGCCGGATGCCCGCATAGATGCAGGCGATGTTCGCGCCCATGCTGTGCCCGACCAGATTGACTTCGCCGGTCGGCGCGTAGTGGTCGAGCAGCGCATCGAGATCCGCCAGATAGTCGGGAATCCAGTAGTGGCCGCCGCCTCGCTCCGCCAATGGCCAGTCGGACAGGCCGAAACCGCGCATGTCGGGCGCGAGCACCTACCAGTCGCCACTCAGCGCATTCACGATGAACTGGAACGATGCGGCCACGTCCATCCAGCCGTGAATTATGAAGAGCTTGGCGCGTCACGGTTGCCCCAGCGCCGCACATGCAGACGGACGCCGCGAACGGTGACGAATTCGGATCGGGATGTGGTCATGAACGGCACGCCTTAAAAAAGAATGGTCGTTCGATTACAAAGAGATAGCTGTGAGACGCGCTGCGCCGACGTGTTGAATGATGGCTTGGTTGGCGCGCTTTGCCGTGCTGCGTGGTTCTTCGCCGGCGCTACCATCCGCGGCAGGCGAAGTGCTTTCAAGACCGCCAGCGCGGCCAGTTCGGCGAGTTCGGCCTCGTCGAAACCGGCGTCGCGGCGAGCCTCGAAATTGAACGGACCGCGCAATTTCGGCGCGTGATATTGCTCGGCAAGCCGAGCGTAGGTCGGATGCGGATCGAGGTCAGCCTCCTCGCACAAATGCCGGAACCAGTGATTGCCGATCAGCACGTGGCCGATTTCGTCACGCAGAATCACGTCCAGAATTCCCGCCGACGCCTGATAGCCTGTCTGCTGCAAACGCGCGTGAATCGGCGGCGAGGCGTCGAGACCACGCGCTTCCAGCGTGCGCGGCACGAGCGCCATGCGCGCCAGCACGTCGCCGCGCGTGCGCTCGCACATATCCCACAGGCCATCGTGCGCGGGAAAATCGCCATTAAGCGTGACCGTAGTCCGCAAGACGCGTAAGTGAGCAACGAGAAGTGAAACGCCTCTTCCGCCGCGACTTTCAGCCAGTCGGTGTAGAAGGCCAGCGGCATGCCGGAGAAGCGCCAGACGGCGTCGAGCGCAAGATTGATCGCGTTAAATTCGATGTGCGCGATCGCGTGAAGCATCACCGCGCGGCCTTGCGGCGACTGCATGCTGCGCCGGCCGAGCTTGCGCGGTTCGACCAGTTCCGGGCACGCGGGGCGGCCCGGCAAGGCGGCGGGTTCGTCCAGTTCCAGCGCCGCTTCACAGGTCATGCGGCCATCCTGCACCGCTTACCGCTTCATGGATCGCCCTTGAAGCGGCCGCCTTGGCAACCGCGGACGGCGTCGAATGGGACAGATCGGGCGAGTCGGATTGAACGGCAGAGACCATGACAGAAACGGACGCGGAAAGATGCGAATAAAAAGACAATGGAAAACGGCGCAGTCAGGCGGCAAAAACCTGCGGTACGAGCAGGCGGCAAAAGCAGCCTGCACAAAAAAGTGGCCCAGCGCCGAACAGCATAAGCACACAACCATCTATTTTACAATATTCGATTCGACCATTCAGCGCGCCTGAACCGCCTGCCGGCCGGCGCCGCAACCGATTTTGCAGCCGGCTCGTATAGCCTGAAGGCCGCCTTGCCGCGACCATTTGCAGTCCGACAAACCTGCCGTGCGGAGTCCATTACGGACTGCCCGCATCGCGACCGATCCAGAGGATACACTGTGACGATTTACAAGCTTGGCAAAGCTGCCCCGACCATCCACGAAAGCGTGTTCGTGGCCGATTCCGCGAATATCGTCGGCAATGTCACGCTCGAGCAAAACTCGAGCGTCTGGTTCGGCGCCACGATCCGCGGCGACAACGAGCCGATCACGATCGATGCGGGCAGCAACGTGCAGGAAAACGCCGTGCTTCACGCCGACCCCGGATTTCCGCTGTCGGTCGCACAGAACGTGACGATCGGCCATCAGGCCATGCTCCACGGCTGCGCGGTCAACGAAGGTTCGTTGATCGGAATTCAGGCGGTGGTCTTGAATGGAGCGGTAATCGGCCGCAACTGTCTGGTTGGAGCGGGCACCGTCGTCACCGAGGGCAAGGTTTTTCCAGACAATTCTCTGATCCTCGGCGCGCCCGCCAAAGTGGTGCGTGAACTGACCCATCGCCAATCTGAAGCGCATAGCGGCGGGTTATGCCGAACGGCGCGAGTTTTTCAAGGCGCAGCTCGTGCGTATCGGCTAACCAGCCCCCGCACGGCGCGCATGGCGCGGCATCACGCCGCGCCTTTCGACCGAGGAATAGTTGTGAGCGACCAGTTGCAAAAATTCATGTTCAGCGCAGCGCCGGTGCGTGGCGAGATCGTTTCGCTGCGCAACACTTGGCAGGAAGTGCTGACGCGCCGGGATTATCCGGCGCCCGTGCGGACCATTCTCGGCGAGATGATGGCGGCGTGCGCGTTGCTGTCGGCGAACCTAAAGTTCGACGGCACGCTCATCATGCAGATTTTCGGCGACGGCCCGGCCAAGATGCTGGTCGTGCAATGCAGTTCGGATCTGTCCATGCGCGCCACCGCCAAGCTCTCGGGCGAAGGCGACGCCGTGATCGGCGACGATCTCTCGATGATCGATCTCATCAACGACGCGAGCGGCCACGGCCGTTGCGTGATCACGCTCGATCCGAGCGACAAGAAGCCGGGCCAGCAGCCGTATCAAAGTATCGTGCCGCTCTCGGGCGAGAACGGTCCGCTCAAGTCGATGGCCGAAGTGCTCGAGCACTACATGCATCACTCGGAACAGCCCGACACGCGCCTCTGGCTCGCGGCAAACACCGAGCGCCGTTGGCATGTTGCTGCAGAAGCTGCCCGGCGACGGTGGCATCGTGCCCCACCCCGGCACCCTCGATTCGGACACGTGGGAGCGCGTCTGCATGCTCGGCCCCACGATGTCGCAGGACGAGTTACTGAAGGAAGAACCGGAAACGATTTTCCGCCGTCTCTTCCGGCAGGAAAACGTCCAGCATTTCGAGCCGGCCACGGCACGTTTCGAATGCAGTTGCTCGCGAGAGAAAGTCAGCGCGATGCTAAAAATGCTTGGTCGCGAAGAGATGGATAGCGTTGTCGAAGAACGCGGCCACGTCGAGATTCATTGCGAGTTCTGCAATCAGCGTTATGAATTCGACCCGGTGGACGTGGCGCAACTTTTTATCGCCAGCGCGCTCTCACAAGGAATGACGCCGGCGGCCGGACCAGCGCCACTGAAGCCGTTGGGCGTAACGCCCTGCCTGAGGGAGAACCGATCATGAACAACCAGAATTCGTTGAAACGTAACGCCCACCTGCTGGCTATGCTGGCTGCGCTCGGCGGTGCCGCTGCGCTGACTGGTTGCATGATGGATCCACCCGGACCTTCGCCAATTTTTTACAGCCGCCTGCCTGCGAGCCAGTCGGGTGTTCCGGCTACGACGCAGCCGCTTACGCCGGAAGAACGTCAGCGCTACGACGCGATCGATCAACAGGTCATGGCCGAGCAGAATCAGGCCATTGCGGCAGACAATGCCGCACAGGCGTGGTCGCGTTACTACTCGCCGCCGGTTACCGTCTCCGGCAGCTATTACGGCCGGTGGCTGGGACGCGGTTGGGGCACGGGCGTCGGTGTGGGATACGGTCCTTACTGGGGCTGGTTAACAGGTCGTTCGAATGTTCGATCCCAATCCTCACGGTTCGAAAACAAAAAAAGCGTGGTTTTCACCACGCTTTTTTCGTCTGCCCGGCCAACAACTCTGGGCTGCTGAATAGTTCAATAACCCGCGTTCAATGACTCGCAGGCTTGCTCTCTTTAGCTGCCTTGCCGCCATGCTTGCGATCCGGCTTGGCACGCGACTCCGGATTCGGCACCACGTGCAACGGCGCAGCCGATACCTCGCCGCGCGTTGATGTCGCGCTTGACGGTGCATTCGCAGTCGGCAGCGGCGCGTTCGGCGACACGAACTGCACGAACACCTCGCCGTCTTTCACCATGCCCATCTCATAACGCGCCCGCTCTTCCACTGCGGCCGTACCGTTTTGCAGATCCTGCACTTCGCCTTGAATGCGTTCGTTACGCAGCTTGGCGTCGGTATTCTTTTGCAGTTGCTGGGCCAGTTGCCCTTGCAACTCGTGAACACGCAGCCAGCCACCGTGCCCCCACCAGAGCGTGTACTGAATCAGCGCAAGCAGTACGATCAGGACAGCAGTGACGAGCCGCATGAAGTAAGCACAATATAATACACGCCGCCCTGCGTAAAGCGCAGGGCGGCGTGGCCAATCAGAAACGAAGCTGAGCCGGCTCATCGGTCAGCGTTGGCACCAGGCCGTGGGCCATCATCAACGCAGGTTGTAGAAAGCCGACTTGCCCGGATAGCTGGCGATATCGCCGAGGTCTTCTTCGATACGCAGCAGCTGGTTGTACTTCGAGATACGGTCCGAACGCGACAGCGAACCCGTCTTGATCTGACCTGCGTTCAGGCCGACTGCGATGTCCGCAATCGTGGAGTCTTCCGTTTCGCCCGAACGATGCGAGATCACAGCCGTGTAGCCTGCGCGCTTCGCCATTTCAACCGCTGCGAACGTTTCGGTCAGCGTGCCGATCTGGTTGATCTTGATGAGGATCGAGTTGGCGATGCCCTTTTCGATGCCTTCCTTCAGGATGCGCGTGTTCGTGACGAACAGGTCGTCGCCGACCAGTTGCACCTTCTTGCCGAGCTTGTCGGTCAGGATCTTCCAGCCTGCCCAGTCGCTTTCGTGCATGCCGTCTTCGATCGACACGATCGGGAACTTGTCGGCCAAGTTCGCCAGGTAGTCGGCGAATTCCGTGGACGACAGTTGCAGACCTTCGCCCGCCAGTTGGTACTTGCCGTCGTGGTAGAACTCGCTGGCTGCGCAGTCGAGCGCGAGCAGCATGTCTTCACCGGTGCGGTAGCCTGCTTTCTCGATAGCTTGCAGGATCGTGGACAGGCACTCGTCGTTGCTGCCGAAGTTCGGTGCGAAGCCGCCTTCATCGCCCACTGCCGTGCTCATGCCGCGGTCCGACAGGATCTTCTTCAGCGCGTGGAACACTTCGGTGCCGCAGCGCAGTGCTTCGCGGAAAGTCGGCTGGCTGACCGGAACGATCATGAATTCCTGGATGTCCAAATTGTTGCTGGCGTGCGCGCCGCCGTTGACGATGTTCATCATCGGCACCGGCAGTTGCATCGCGCCCGAGCCGCCAAAGTAGCGGTAGAGCGGCAGGCCGGCTTCTTCAGCCGCAGCCTTCGCGACGGCCATCGAAACGGCCAGCATGGCGTTCGCGCCGAGACGCGACTTGTTGTCCGTGCCGTCGAGTTCCAGCAGGGTCTTGTCGAGGAAAGCCTGCTCGGAAGCGTCGAGGCCCATGATCGCTTCGGAGATTTCGGTGTTGATGTGCTCGACAGCCTTCAGCACGCCCTTACCGCTGTAACGGCCGGCTTCGCCGTCGCGCAGTTCGATCGCTTCACGCGAACCGGTCGATGCACCCGACGGCACGGCAGCGCGGCCCATCGTGCCCGACTCGAGCAGCACGTCACATTCGACGGTGGGGTTGCCTCGCGAATCGAGAATTTCCCGACCGATGATATCTACGATAGCACTCATGGTTTCCTCAAGTAATGACGTTGAATTCTTTACTTTACTGTGACACTGCATCAGGCGCGTGGACTGCGGCTGGTGCCATGAAGCTGTAGCGCCTGCTCCGGTCGCAGGCAACACACCGGTCTCCCTGGTGCATTGCGCTTACACATTGCGTTCACATCTTGCTCTCGCATTCTACTTTCGCGCGATGCGTTCGACGATCATTGCGCGCGTTCGCCGCGTGCCCAAGGTCTGCCGATTATGCAAGACATTCGTGACACGCGATGAACGCCTGAATCAGTTGAAATCGCTTTCGAGAAACGGCCCGCGCTTGACGGCCTGATCGAGAGTGACGAGCGTTTCGAGCAGGTCGGCCATGCGGTTGAGCGGCACGGCGTTCGGACCGTCCGACTTCGCTTCCGAAGGCTTCGGGTGCGTTTCCATAAAAAGACCCGACACGCCCACGGCCACTGCGGCACGCGCGAGCACCGGAACGAATTCGCGCTGACCGCCCGAACTCGTGCCCTGCCCGCCCGGCAACTGAACCGAGTGCGTTGCGTCGAACACGACCGGCGCGTTAGTTTCGCGCATGATCGCAAGCGATCGCATGTCGGACACGAGGTTTTTATAGCCGAACGACACGCCACGTTCGCACGCCATGAAGCGGTCTTCCGAGAGACCGGCTTCACGCGCGGCGTCACGCGCCTTGTCGATCACGTTCTTCATGTCGTGCGGTGCGAGAAACTGGCCTTTCTTGATGTTGACCGGCTTGCCCGAGCGCGCGCACGCGTGAATGAAGTCCGTTTGACGGCACAGGAAAGCAGGCGTTTGCAGGACGTCGACCACCGACGCAACCTGCTCGATCTCGTGCTCGGCGTGAACGTCGGTCAACACAGGCAGACCGAGTTGACGCTTCACTTCCGACAGGATCCGCAGACCCTCGTCCATGCCCAGACCGCGGAACGATTTGCCGCTGCTGCGATTGGCCTTGTCGTACGACGATTTGTAGATGAACGAGATGTTCAGCTTCGCGCATATTTCCTTCAGGCGGCCCGCGACGTCGATCGTCATCTGTTCGGATTCGACGACGCAAGTGCCTGCGATCAGGAAAAACGGCCTGTCGAGCCTGATTTCGAAATCGCCCAGTTTCATGCTTTCTCTCCAACTTCGCTTGCCGTGCGCGACTGATGATGCGCGAGCGCCGCTTCGACAAATGACTTGAACAGCGGATGACCGTCACACGGCGTGGACGTGAATTCCGGGTGGAACTGCACGCCGACGAACCACGGGTGCATGCTGCGCGGCAGTTCCATCATTTCCGGCAGATCTTCACTCAGGGTACGGGCGCTAATGATAAGGCCGCCTGCTTCGAGCTGGGGCACGAAGCGGTTATTGACTTCATAACGGTGACGGTGACGTTCGTTCACGTCCTTGCCGTAAATTTCTTCGGCCATCGTGCCGGGCTTGATCGGGCAGCGCTGCGAACCGAGTCGCATGGTGCCGCCCAGATCCGATTCTTCGGTGCGCTTCTCGACGCGGCCTTCGCGGTCGTACCAGTCGGTGATCAGTGCGACCACGCGATTCGGCGTTTCCTGATTGAACTCGGTGCTGTTCGCGTCTTTCAGGCCGACCACGTCGCGGGCGAATTCGATCACGGCGAGCTGCATGCCGAGACAGATGCCGAGGTACGGCACCTTCGCTTCACGCGCATAGCGAATGGCGGCGATCTTGCCCTCGATGCCGCGACGGCCGAAGCCGCCCGGCACGAGAACGGCGTCCAGATGCTTGAGGCTGTCTATGCCGTGCGTTTCGATCTCTTCCGAGTCGATGTATTCGATGCTCACACGCGTGCTCGTGTGCATCGACGCATGACGCAGTGCTTCGATCAGCGACTTGTACGACTCCGTCAGATCGACATACTTGCCGACCATGCCGATCGTGACTTCGTTCTTCGGGTTCTGCAGCTTCTCGACCAGATCCGACCACATGGACAGATCCGCCGGCTTCGGCGTGAGCTTGAGCTCTTCGCAGATGATCGCGTCGAGACCCTGGTCGTGCAGCATTTGCGGAATCTTGTAGATGCTGTCCACGTCCCACGCGGAAATCACCGCGTCTTCGGGCACGTTCGAGAACATCGAGATCTTCGCGCGCTCGTCGTCCGGAATATGACGGTCGGCGCGGCACAGCAGCACGTGCGGCGAAATACCGATTTCGCGCAGCTTCTGCACGCTGTGCTGCGTAGGCTTGGTTTTCAGTTCGCCGGCCGTGGCAACCCAAGGCACCAGCGTGAGGTGCACGAAGCATGCGCTGTTGCGGCCCATGCGCAGGCTCATCTGACGGGCTGCTTCGAGGAACGGCAGCGATTCGATATCGCCCACCGTGCCGCCCACTTCGACGATGGCGACATCCGGCTCGCCGCACGTGGCCGACGCCGCGCCGCGCTCGATAAACGCCTGGATTTCGTTCGTGATGTGGGGAATGACCTGCACCGTCTTGCCAAGATAATCGCCGCGGCGTTCCTTGCGGATCACCGATTCGTAAATCTGGCCCGTGGTGAAGTTATTGGCCTTGCGCATCTTCGTGCTAATGAAGCGCTCGTAGTGGCCAAGGTCGAGGTCGGTCTCCGCTCCGTCTTCCGTTACGAACACTTCGCCGTGCTGAAACGGACTCATCGTGCCGGGGTCGACGTTGATGTAGGGATCGAGCTTGAGGAGGGTGACTTTAAGACCGCGCGATTCGAGGATCGCGGCGAGGGAAGCGGCGGCAATACCCTTGCCGAGGGAAGATACTACGCCGCCGGTGACGAAAACATATTTGGTCATCGCTAAATGCTCGCGGGAAAAGCGGATTATACTGTAAAGTAGGGTCTAACTCAGCACATTATCCGAGCGATATCTGCGCGCACGCGCGCCACGTCGACGGCATGCGCCGCTGCCGATCATGCACCCATTTCCGATGCCCCGGCAAAGCCCGCGCATCGGGAAGAATCCGCGCGAGCCCGCCTCGAATTCAGGCACGCCGCTCCAGTTCGTGCAACATCCGTTGCACTGCGCGCGCCGTTTCGAGCGGCTTTTCCATCGGATAAAGGATGGCTGCCCTCGATCCATTCCAGATGGCCGCCGGTTGCACGGCGCGTGGCGTCGAGCCCGGCCTGGCGAATCTCCTTCGAACGCGTGCCGGCGATGAAACCCACCGGCACCGGCGCGCCGCGCGCAAGGCGTGCGCCGAGCGTATGCGGCAAGGTCCGGTAGATCTGATATTCGGTGCGGCGGTCGAACGCGAGCGAACGCGAGCCGTCGGGCGAACTCTGCGGAATGCCGAAGTCGATATGGTCGGACAGCATGCGTTCGTCCCAGCGCGCGAACGCCGGCTTCGAATGGAAGTGCCACCATGCCTCGTCGCGGCTCGCCCACTGCGTGCGGCGCGTGCGCGTGGCGGTAGCGGGCGAGAGCCGCTCGTCGAGACCGGTCCACTGCGACACGCGCAGCATACTGCTGCGCCAGCCCGCGATCACCGGCGAATCGAGCATCACCACGCCTCGCACCCACTGCGGCTTTTTCAGCGCGGCCATCAGCGACAGATAGCCGCCCAGCGAATGCCCGACGAGCCACACCGGCTGCTCGTAACGACGTCCGATATCGTCGAGCAGTTGGTCGACGAGATGCGGCCAGTCCTGTGTAACCGGGTAGCGGGAATCGTGACCGATGCGTTCGATGGAGCGCAGTTCGTAATCGTCGGCGAGTTCGGCGAAGATCGTCCGGTAAGTCGACGCCGGAAAGCCGTTCGCATGTGAAAAGTGAATGATGTTTTCAACTGCGGCTATCTCCCTGCTGTTTCTGCGTGCATTACACTTTGTTCTCGGGTTGCTGCTGCCCGCCTGCCTCGGTGCTGGCGGCTCCTGCGGCGCTGCCGGCTTGCGGTCAATGCTGCCGGCCAGTTTCTTCAGGCTTCATTGCAGCGGGCGACCGGCGCGCTCAGCGGTCCATCCAATACCGGCGCCGCGTATCGCGATAACGCTCGACTGTGATCGAACTGGCTGCATCACCGCTCGCACTCGACACTTCGACGCGCACCGCGCCATCAGTGTCACTGCGTCCCAACTCGATATGCCGCGCCTTGTAGCGCTCGAACACACCTGCATTCGGATGATGAAAACGGTTGCGATAGCCTAACTGAAATAGCGCGACGAACAAGCTCGATAGAGTCGAGGAACGGCTCGGTCGACGAAGTCTTGCTGCCGTGGTGTGGCATGACCAGCACCTGCGCGCGCAAGGCGCTGCGCTCGCGCGCGAGCAGCACGCGTTCGGCCTGCGCTTCGATGTCGGCGGTGAGCAAGGCGGTCACACCGTGCGCCCCGTTTTGATGAGTAGCTGCAAGCGTTGGCGACATGCTCACCCACCCCACAACACGCAGCAATGCGCATTCGGCTTGCCCTGAAGCGGCCCGGCATCCGGCCAGAGAATCGAGAACTCGACGCCGTCCCACTGCCAGCGCTGCCCCGCCCGCCGCACACGGCAACGTCTCGGCACCGTGCGATTGCGCATACGGCCAGAGGAAATTGGCCGGCGCGAGGGCCGCTACCATCTGGCGGACTTCGATCGAATCGAGCACGGCGGGCGCGCCGCCCGAGTGGTCGGAGTCTGCATGACTGACGATCAGCGTGTCGAGCGCATTAATGCCACGCGCCTGCAGGAATGGCACCACCACACGCTCGCCCGCGTGAGTCGATTCCGGGCCCGGCCCCGTGTCAAACAGCAGCGTGTGATGCGCCGTTTCAATCAGCACCGAGGTGTCCTGTCCGACGTCGAGCGCCGTCAGACGAAACGCGCCCGCAGGCGGCCCGCCAAGCGGCGGAACCAGCAGCGGCAGGAACGTGAGCGGCGCGGGCATGCTGGTGACGCCGGCAGTGCTTGCCGGCGTCACCAGCATGCTCACCCACGGAATCGCGAACGCGTTCGCAAGCGGGCCAATGAGCGGGATCTGCGCGAACCAGTAGACCGTCAGCGGCGCGAGCGCAATCGTCACCGCTAACTGGACGTGCGCGGCGCTGCGCAGCCGTTCACCCGCGGCATGCAGCCATCGGAGGAGCGCCGCGCACAGTATGGGCCGCCGCGAAACTACGCCGCCCGTTTCGTCAGCGTCTTCACGTTGCGCGTGATCCGGCATGCGCGGGCGGCCCGACATCGCGAACAGGATCGCCGCGACCGCGCAGAACGACAGCCAGAATCCCGCCGACACCACTGCCCACGGATCGATCAGCAGCACGAGTCCGAGCGCGCCACGTTGCGTCCCATGACAAACGCCAACGCGACCACACTCGCCATCCACAGCGCGCGCTGCGCCGGCACGTTGAAACCCACCAGCGTCGCATGCAATGCGGCAAATAAAGCGCCGCACGCAACGGCGACGATCTGCGCGGGCACGCGCAACGGCCAGTCGCGCCCGATCAGCCCGGAGCCCACCAGAGCAGGCCCGCGAGCCAACCCGCGAAACCCGCGACGAAACCGATGTGCAAGCCTGAAATCGCGACGAGATGACTCGTGCCAGTGGCGCGCGTCAGTTGCCAGTCAGCGGCGCTGACTTCGTCCTGAGCGCCGATTGCGAGCGCAACGACAATCCCGCGATGCGACGCGTCGCTCAACACCGAGTCGATCCGCGCTCGCAACGCAGCGCGTAAGCGATCCACGCTGATCGCCACGCCGCTTGCAGCACCTGGCAATCGCATGGAATGAGCGGGCGCGCTCACATAATCCGTCGCGCGAACATTGCGTGCGAGCAACGTTGCCTCGGCATCGCGCACCGTTGTCGTCGTGCGAACGCAGACCGAGAATGCTGCCGGTAATGTCGATGTCGCGCCCTTCTCACTCTGACGGCAACGCGGTAGCGAGGCGCACATCGGCACGCCATGCGGCATAACCGAAGCCTGCACAGATGGCCACGAGCCATACCGCGCTCCACAGAATCAACGCACGCGAACGCGAATCGAGCGCAAAAGTGCCGAGCCCGATCGCGCCTGAGCGCCGAACCAGAACGGTCACAGCAAGCGCCGCGCAAACCACCATCAGCAGCAACGCAAAACCGCACCACCACGCCCGCATGCGCCCTCCCCGACGAGCGCCGGACCAACAGCATACGAAGCTCACGCGCACGCGTGAGCGCGCCGGCGAGGCGTAGTGCTCGCCCGGCGCGAACCACTCAAACCATCACGAAAGATTATGCAGAGGAAAGTGCGAGCCGAGGCAGCGCGGCGAGCGCGTTAGCCGTTGTGCCTAGGGCGGTTGCGTCGGCGTCCATGTTGCGCAGTTGCGCGAGCCCTGCGCCGATAGCCGGAATCTGATCGGGCGAGTTGCGCTGCTTGTAGATCCACGTGGGCGTGATGTCCGGCGCGTCGGTTTCGACGACCAGCGCATCGAACGGCAACTGCTCGGCCAAACGTCGGATCTGCCGTGCGCGTTCGAACGTCAGATTGCCGCCGAAGCCGAGATGCATGCCCTGATCGATATACGCCTGCGCCTGCTGGAAGCTGCCGTTGAACGCGTGCGCGATGCCGCAATGAATCTGATGCCGGCGCAGCCCCTTGATGACCTGGTCCTGCGATTTGCGCACGTGACAGATCACTGGCAGTCCGAATTCGCGAGCGAGTTGCAGTTGGCCGTTGTAGAAAAATTGCTGACATTCGTCATCGAGACCTTCGACGAAATAGTCGAGCCCGATTTCGCCGATGCCCACGAAGAGCGGATCGTCGAGACTCGCCTCGATTTCCATGCGCAGCAGGTCGAGATCGCTCTCCTGCGCGCCCGGCGTAAAGAGCGGATGAATGCCGAGCGCGTACGCGCCGCCTTCGACCCGATGCGCCAGCTCGCGCACCGCGCCGAAATTTTGCCGGCCGATCGCCGGAATCACGATACGCGAGACGCCCGCACGATTCGCCGAGGCCGCGACTTCGTCACGGTCGACGTCGAATTCCGAGGCGTCGAGATGGCAGTGCGTATCGATCCACATAACGTTTCCCGCTAACGGCGCGGCCGGGCAAAGTAAGGGCTCAGACCGGCACCGACAGTTCTTCGTGCAAAACGCCCTCGCGCAGACGCATGATTCGGTCACAGCGCGCCGCGAGTTCGGGATCGTGCGTGACGATCACGAAACTCGTATCGAGCGTTTGTGACAGTTCGAGCATCAGGTTGAAGACGGTATCGGCCGTGGTGCCGTCGAGATTGCCGGTGGGTTCGTCGGCGAGCACGCACGCGGGCTTCGTGACGAGCGCGCGCGCAATCGCCACACGCTGCCGTTCGCCGCCCGAGAGCTCGCCCGGACGATGCTTCGCGCGATGCCCCATGCCCACCCGTTCCAGCACCGCGAGCGCTTTGCGGCGCGCGGCTTCGGTGGTCATGCGGCGAATGCGCAGCGGCATCGCGACGTTGTCGAGCGCGGTGAATTCCGGCAGCAGATGATGAAACTGATAGACGAAACCGAGCGCACGATTGCGCAGGTCGTTGCGCTCGCGCTCGGAGAGTTTCGTGAACGGCTTGCCCATCACCGAAACCTGACCGGCGCTCGGATCATCCAGACCGCCGAGCACATGCAGCAGCGTGCTCTTGCCGGAACCGGACGCGCCGATGATCGCGAGCTTCTCGCTGCGCCGCACGTTCAGCTCGGTGTTGTTGAGCACGGCGACGTTCAGGCCGCCCTGCACGAAGGACTTAGAGATGCCGGTGGCTTCCAGCACATAGGGGTGGGACGCGGCGTCGGAATTCATGGAAAGGTTGGTGGAACGGTCATTCATAACGCAGTGCCTCCGCAGGGCGAACCTTGGCACCACGCCAGCTCGGGTACAACGTAGCAAGCGCGGACATCAGGAAAGCGATGATGCCGATGCGCGCGACGTCGGACGGAATCAGTTCGGACGGCAGCTCGCTGATGAAGTACACCGACGGCGGCAGGAACTGCACGCCGAGCATGTGCTCGATCATCGGCACGAGCCACGGAATGCTCCACCCGATCAGACAGCCGAGCGCGACGCCCGTGGCCATACCGACGAAACCGGTCGTCACGCCCTGCACCACGAAAATTTTCATGATCGAGCCGGGCTGCGCGCCGAGCGTACGCAGAATCGCGATGTCGGCCTGCTTGTTCGTCACCGTCATGACGAGCGACGACACGAGATTGAACGCCGCCACCGCGATGATCAGCGTGAGGATGATGAACATCATGCGTTTTTCGATCTGCACGGCCGAGAACCACGTCTTGTTCTGCTGGGTCCAGTCGCGGATATACAGGTCGCCGGAAAGCGTGCGCGCTAGCTGATGCGCGACTTCGGGCGCGTGCTGCATGTCGGTGAGCCTCAAACGCACGCCGGTCGGTGCGGGCAGACGGAACAGCGCCTGCGCGTCCTTGATGTTGATGAGCGCGAGCGTGCTGTCGTATTCGTAGTGCCCGGACTCGAAAATGCCGACCACGGTGAACTGCTTCAGACACGGCAGCATGCCGGCCGGCGTGATCGTGCCTTCGGGTGCGACGAGCGTGATCTTGTCGTTGACCTGCACGCCGAGATTGGCCGCGAGATCCGCGCCGAGCACGATGCCGAAATCGCCCGGCACGAGATCGGTCAGCTTGCCGCCTTTCATTTCCTTGCCGATGTCGGACACCTCGGGTTCGAGCGTCGGCTCGACGCCGCGTAGCGCCACGCCGCTCACGGCGTCCTGACGCGTGAGCAGCGCCTGTGCTTCGACATAAGGCGCCGCGCCGATCACCTGTTTGTTCTGGCGGGCTTCCTGCGCGGCAAATGGCCAGTTGGGCATCGAGCCGGTCGGCGAAAAGATTTCGACGTGCGCGAGCACGGACAGCATGCGGTCGCGCACCTCTTTCTGGAAACCGTTCATGACGGACAACACGACGATCAACACCGCGACGCCGAGCGCAATGCCCGACATGGACACGAGCGCGATAAACGAAATAAAGCCGTTACCGGTCGTGCGTTTGCCGGCGCGCGTGTAACGCCAGCCAATCTGCCATTCGTAGGGAAATTTCAAGTGAATCCTTATCTGCGTTTCTTCGGCTGCTCTCCGGTGCCGCATGTGCAACCGTCATGGCCGCAAGCGACGATCCGGAACCCGTAAGGGCCGCCGGCCGGCCGAGCATCCTGATGATTGGTGTCGCAACGGCCCCGGATGGTTCCTGCATGGCGATCCCGTTCATAGCAAACTCCGCGCTGCTTGAGCCGCATCGTTCAGGCTCTGCCCTTGCGCTTCGCTTTTTACCCAGATCAACCAAACGCGAAGTTTGCCACACAATGCCGCCGCGCCGCCGAAATGGAGACTGCGCGGCGCTTTGCGCGCATCCGGACGACCCGCGCGAGCGATGCAAAAGAGATGCGGCGCGCACGGTGAACGCTTCCGGCGGATCGGAATAGCGGCGCGCTTTGCCCTACAATGCGCAGCATCATGCACGCCAACCGCCTCCATCTTCTCCTGCCTTTCGCGCTGCCCGCCGCAGCGGACGCCTCCACAGCGCTTCACGACATCAAGAGTCCCGCCCTCGACCGGATGATCGCCCGCGCGACGCTGGCCGAGCGCGTGATCGGCGAGGATTTCCAGCGCACGTTGCCGCACGAACGCTGGGTGGCACGGCAATTCGGCGCGCTGCTTTCGGGCGCGGCCGCCGCCGACGAAGCGCCGCTCGCGCCCTACATGCTGCGCGCAGACGGCGGCGATCCCGGCACCGCGACGTGGGCGTGCGTGCAACCGGTGCACGTGCGTATCGTGCATGACCATCTGGTGCTGATCGATCCGGCCTCGCTCGAACTGTCCGACGAAGACGCCGCCGCGCTTCTCGCCGTCGTGCGTCCGCTAATCGATGAACTCGGCGTGCGGATCGAGGCACCGAAACCGTCGCGCTGGTATCTGTCGGGCGAAGATTTCGGCACGCTCTCGGGCACGTCGCCGCTGCGCGCGAGCGGCCGCAATATCGAAATCTGGTTGCCGCACGAAGTGCATTCCGGCGAGCGCTCGCGCGTGTGGATGAAGCTGCAGAACGAAGTGCAGATGGCGTGGTTCGAGAATCCCGTGAACGAGGCACGCGAAGCACGCGGCCTGCCCGTCGTGAATTCCATCTGGTTTCATGCGCAGGGCAAGGCACAACCGGTCACGAGTCCGTTTTCGCTCGTCTGTTCGGACGCCGCCGCAATACGCGGACTCGCCATGACGGCCGGCACGCCAGTCGCCGCGCCGCCCGCCACGTTCAGCGCGTTCGCCGCCCTGCCGGCGCTGGAAAGCAGCACGAACGCCAACGCCGCCGGCAAACCCGTGCTCGTCGAACTCGATCCGTTCTCGGCGCCGTATATCGAGCAGGACTGGGCGCGCTGGAACGCCGCCTTCGCCGCGCTCGAAACCGGTTGGTTCCAGCCAGCGCTCGAAGCGCTGCAGGAGGGCCGATTCGCGGAACTCGACCTGACGCTGTGCGGCGACACCGGCTCGGTGACGCTTACGCTCACACGCGGCGATCTGAGTAAATTCTGGCGACGGCGCGTGCTCGCCTCGCTCTTCATCGAATGAATCTCTGAATGATTGACGGCCTCCCAGAATGACTCGAATCGTTACCCGCGCCTGTTCTCCCGTCGACGCCGAAGTGCTTACCCGCCACGGCCTGCATCCTGTGCTCGCGCGCCTGTACGCGTCGCGCGGCGTGTGTCTGCCGGACGAAATCGAAACCGGTCTCGCGCGACTCGTGCCGCCGGTTGCGCTCAAAGGTTGCGACGAGGCCGCCGTGCTGCTCGCCGACGCGATTCAGGGCAAGCGCCGCATGCTGGTGGTCGCCGATTACGACTGCGACGGCGCCACCGCCTGCGCGGTCGCCGTGCGCGGTCTACGCATGTTCGGCGGCGACATCGGCTATCTGGTGCCGAACCGCTTCGAATACGGTTACGGCCTCACGCCGGAAATCGTTGCGCTCGCCGCACGCGGTGCGTCGGGCAAGCCGGATCTTCTGATTACCGTCGACAACGGCATCGCGAGTGTGGACGGCGTGGAGGCGGCCAATGCGCTCGGCATCGACGTGCTCGTCACCGACCACCATTTGCCGGGCGACGACCTGCCGGCCGCGCGCGCCATCGTCAATCCGAACCAGCCGGGCTGCACGTTCCCGAGCAAATGCATTGCGGGCGTCGGCGTGATGTTTTACGTGCTGCTCGCGTTGCGCGCCGAGTTACGCCGCCGCGGCGCGTTCAACGACGCATTTCCCGAACCGCGTCTGGATGGCCTCCTCGATCTCGTCGCGCTCGGCACGGTCGCCGATGTGGTCAAGCTCGACGGCAACAACCGCGTACTGGTCGCGCAAGGTTTGCAGCGCATCCGCAAAGGCAAGATGCAGCCGGGCATCGACGCCCTCTTCCGTGCCGCCGCGCGCGACGCCCGCAACGCGTCGGGCTTCGATCTCGGCTTCGCGCTCGGGCCGCGCCTGAATGCGGCGGGACGCCTGTCGGACATGTCGCTCGGCATCGAATGCCTGACGACCGACGACGTCGGCCGTGCCTGGAATCTCGCGCAGCAGCTCGACACGATGAACCGCGAGCGCCGCGAAATCGAAGCGGGCATGCAGCAACAGGCGCTCGACGATCTGTCGGCGATCGATCCCGCCGGCGCGACCACCATCACGCTCTTCAATCCGACGTGGCATCAGGGCGTGATCGGCATCGTCGCGGGGCGGCTGAAGGAAAGATTCCACCGCCCTTCGTTCACGTTCGCGCTCGCGGACGACAGCGCCGAACTCGTCAAAGGTTCGGGCCGCTCGATTCCCGGCTTTCATCTGCGCGACGCGCTCGATCTGATCTCGAAGCGCGAACCCGACCTGATCGTCAAGTTCGGCGGCCACGCGATGGCGGCGGGCATGACGATCGCCGCCGCCGACGTGCCGCGCTTCACGGCCGCGTTCGAGACCGTGGGCCGCGAGTGGCTGTCGGCGGAAACGCTCTCGCGCACGGTGGAAACCGACGGCGAGCTGGAAGACACCTACTTCACGCCGCAGTTCGTCGAAATGCTCGACGCGGCCGTGTGGGGCCAAGGCTTTCCGGCGCCGGTTTTCTCCGGCGAGTTCGACATCGCCTCGCAGACGCTCGTGAAGGACAAGCACCTGAAGCTGCAACTCGTGCGTGGCCGTCAGCGCTTCAGTGCGATCTGGTTCAATCACACGGATACGCTGCCCGCACGCACGACCGTCGCGTACCGGCTCGCGAGCGACACGTGGAACGGCGTGTGGCGCGTGCAGTTGATCGTGGAGCATGCCGCAAGTTGACGGCAAGGCAGGTTCGCAGCGCGCGCCCGCCCGCCACATCAAAAACCGTAAAAAATAACCGCAAAATCAGTCCATAACACGTGTTGGAGCGCTCATCGGGCTCCGGCGCGGCCCACCGATCGGCTATAATTTCCCCTTTTTTACGAAGCTATAAAAGATCGACATGGAAGCGGAACGTCTCAACGCGATCGAAGCCTCTCTGGCAGACCTGCGCACTCGCGCGGACTTGCTACGGAGGTATCTTTGACTACGACGACAAATCACTGCGTCTGATTGAAGTCAACCGGGAACTCGAAGACCCGAACGTCTGGAACGACTCGAAGCACGCTCAGGCCCTCGGCCAAGAAAAGAAGCTGCTCGACGACACCGTCGGCAAGCTCACGTCGCTCAATAACGACTTGCGCGACGCGCAGGGCCTGTTCGACATGGCGCGCGAAGAAGGCGACGAGGACACGCTCCTCGCCTGCGAATCCGACGCGCAAGGCATCGAACAGCGCGTGGCCGACATGGAATCCCGCCGGATGTTCGCAAACCCGGCCGATCCGAACAACGCATTTCTGGACATCCACGCCGGTGCCGGCGGCACCGAGGCGTGCGACTGGGCGTCCATGCTGCTGCGCCAGTATCTGCGTTACTGCGAACGCAAAGGCTTCAAGACCGACGTGCTCGAGCAGACCGACGGCGACGTCGCGGGCATCAAGAACGCCACCATCAAGATCGAAGGCGAATACGCCTACGGCTTTCTGCGCACCGAAACCGGCGTGCACCGTCTCGTGCGCAAGTCGCCGTTCGATTCGTCGGGCGGCCGTCACACGTCGTTCTCGTCGGTGTTCGTCTATCCGGAAATCGACGACTCGATCGAAGTGGACATCAACCCGGCCGATCTGCGTATCGACACGTACCGCGCGTCCGGCGCGGGCGGTCAGCACATCAACAAGACCGACTCCGCCGTGCGTATCACGCACATGCCCTCGGGTATCGTCGTGCAGTGCCAGAACGACCGTTCGCAGCACCGCAACCGCGCCGAAGCGATGGCCATGCTGAAATCGCGCCTGTACGAAGCGGAAATCCGCAAGCGTCAGGGAGAGCAGGACAAGCTCGAAGCCGGCAAGACCGACGTGGGCTGGGGTCATCAGATCCGTTCGTATGTGCTGGATAACAGCCGCATCAAAGATCTGCGCACGAACGTCGAAATCAGCAACACGAAGAGCGTGCTCGACGGCGACCTCGATCCGTTCATCAGCGCAAGCCTGAAACAGGGTGTCTGAACGCCGCGCACGCAGTTGAGCGTAATCGGCGCGGCCCTTGTTTTCACGCCGCGCCGCATCTTTTTACCGCCTGAGGTTTTTTCACTGACTGGCTCCCCGCATACGATGCACTTCGCTGCTTTCGGGTGCGGCCACCGAACACCACATTCATCATGACCGAACCGACCCAGCCGGCTGCGGCCCAGCCTAATGCGGCGCAACCGAACAACGTGCCTGAGGTAGACGACAACAAGATTATCGCAGAGCGCCGCGAGAAGCTGCGCGAGCTGCGTGAACACGGTGTCGCCTATCCGAACGATTTCCGCCCCACGCATCACGCGGAAGATCTGCAAGCGCAATACGAACACGCCGACAAGGACGCGCTCGAAGCGAATCCGCTCGAAGTCGCGATTGCCGGCCGCATGATGCTCAAACGCGTGATGGGCAAGGCGAGTTTCGCCACCGTGCGCGACGGCTCGGGTCAGATCCAGTTATTCATCACGCCCGCCGACGTCGGCCAAGACACCTACGACGCGTTCAAGAAGTGGGACATGGGCGACATCGTCGCCGCGCGCGGCGTACTGTTCCGCACGAACAAAGGCGAGCTGTCGGTGCGCTGCACGGAACTGCGTCTGCTGTCGAAGTCGCTGCGTCCGCTGCCGGACAAATTCCACGGTCTTGCCGACCAGGAAATGAAGTATCGCCAGCGCTACGTCGACCTGATCGTCACGCCAGAAACGCGCAAGACATTCGTCGCGCGTACCAAGGCAATCTCGTCGATCCGCAAGTACATGGCCGACGCGGACTTCATGGAAGTCGAAACGCCGATGCTGCACCCGATTCCGGGCGGCGCGGCGGCCAAGCCGTTCACCACGCACCACAACGCGCTCGACATGCAGATGTTCCTGCGTATCGCGCCGGAGCTGTATCTGAAGCGTCTGGTGGTCGGCGGCTTCGAGCGCGTGTTCGAGATCAACCGTAACTTCCGCAATGAGGGCGTGTCCGTGCGCCACAATCCGGAATTCACGATGATCGAGTTCTACGCGGCGTATACTGATTACAAGTGGCTGATGGACTTCACGGAGCAACTGATCCGTCAAGCAGCCATCGACGCGCTCGGCACCGCCACGATCACGTATCAGGGCCGCGTGCTGGATCTGGCGAAGCCGTTCCACCGTCTGACCATCACGCAGGCCATTCAGAAGTACGCGCCGCAATACACGAACGAGCAACTCGCCGATGCCACGTTCCTGCGCACCGAACTGAAGAAGTTCGGCGTGGACGCATCGCAGCCGCAGTTCCTGAACGCGGGCGTCGGTTCGCTGCAACTCGCGCTCTTCGAAGAAACCGCCGAATCGCAACTGTGGGAACCGACGTACATCATCGACTATCCGGTCGAAGTGTCGCCACTCGCGCGTGCATCGGACAAAGTGGAAGGCATCACTGAGCGTTTCGAGCTGTTCATCACGGGCCGCGAAATCGCCAACGGTTTCTCGGAGCTGAACAATCCGGAAGATCAAGCCGCGCGTTTCAAGAAGCAGGTCGATCAGAAAGATGCCGGCGACGAAGAAGCGATGTTCTACGACGCCGACTACATCCGCGCGCTCGAATACGGCATGCCGCCGGCGGGCGGTTGCGGTATCGGAATCGACCGTCTTGTCATGATGCTTACGGATAGCCCAAGCATCCGCGACGTGATTCTGTTCCCGCATCTGCGTCGCGAAGATTAAAAGCTTCCCGCAGTCTCGTGTTTTTTTGCTTGTCCTACGGATTCCAGACGGAGGTCAACATGAATAACCTCGATAACAAACCCACGCAACAACGTAAGCGATCCAATATCGACGTCTATCCAACAGCACTCTGAGCGAGGGGCATAGGTGTTCACCTATTTGTGAGGTGGACACCTATGGCTGACAAAGACTCGGAGCGAAGAGTAGTTCGGCAAAGAT
>CALNWS010000034.1 GCA_940747215.1 uncultured Paraburkholderia sp.
CCAAGCAGTCCTCCGCATCCTGATCATGATCACCTTCACCATATAATCCATTGCCCGCGCAACGCCACCTTCCAAACTGATCACGGTCGCCAAAACGGCCTGATCACCATCACCGAAATCCCGCAGCTCGGCTTCATCGATATTCCGATTTGCCATGTACAAGAAGGGCGTAGCCGTTGAAATCCAGTTTTCTCCCGAACGGCTGAACGATGGTGCAAGCGATCCCTACTGGATCGATCTGACGCAGGCCGAAGCGCAACGGCTGCTGGGAGAGTTTGCAGGCGCGTTTGCAAGCCGGCGCAGAGAGCACGGCGGCGCTGCTCGTGGTGAGCCTGGACGAAACGCCGTCACAGCGCACCGCAGACGACGCGCAGCCGGCCGGGGCCAGTGCCGCAAGTGCGCCCGCGGACGATTTCAAGCAGTGGGTGTACGTGATCTGCGGCTGGGTGTACGACGAAGCGACCGGCCTGCCCGAAGAAGGCATCGCACCCGGTACGCGCTGGGCCGATGTGCCCGCCGACTGGCGCTGCCCGCTGTGCGACGTGGGCGACTTCGCGCTGGTCGAGTTCTAGGCGATTTCTGACGCTTTCCTTAAGTGCGGAATCCGCCCTCAACCCGCCCCTTCCGGAAAATCCGCGCCGACCGTGGTGGCCTTCCACGCGTCGAAGTCGCCGCGCATGAAGTCCAGCTTCTTGTACGCGAAGTCGAGCGCGGCCTTGCCGTGCAGCAGACGCAGCGGCGGCGTGTCCGACAGCGCGGCGTCGATAATGGCCTGCGCCGCGCGCACCGGATCGCCCACCTGCTTGCCACTGCGTGCATCGGTCTGCTTGCGGCGCTCGCCGGCGGTGCCTGCGTAATTGTCGATGACCGTGGCCGAATGCTTGATCGACGGACCCGCCCAGTTCGTGCGGAACGGCCCCGGCTCGACGAGCAGCACGTCGATGCCGAGCGGCTTCACTTCGAGCGCGAGCGATTCCGACAGACCTTCCACTGCGTACTTCGTCGCGTGGTAATAGCCGGTGGCCGCAAAGCTCGTGATCCCGCCAATCGACGACACGTTGACGATCAAACCGCTCTTCTGCTCGCGCATGATCGGCAGCATGGCTTTGGTCATATCGACGAGACCGAACACGTTGGTCTCGAACATCGCGCGGACTTCGTCGTCCTCGCCTTCCTCGATCGTGGCCAGATAGCCGTAGCCCGCGTTGTTCACGAGCGCGTCGATGCGGCCGAAGTGCTGCTTTGCTTTCTTCACCACATCTTCAATCTGTTCGCGCTTCGTGACGTCGAGCGGCAAGGCGAGCACTTTTATCGCCATGACCTTGCGCGATGTCCTGCACTTTCGACACGTCGCGCTCCAGCACCAGCTTCGCGAGTTCACGGCTAAAGCCAGTGGAACAACCTGTGATCAGCCAGACGGGATTATCTCGATTCATCATTTGGGTAACTCCTGTTGGTGGTCTACGACATGGAAGACGTCATGCCGCACGAACACGCGAGGCGTAAGTCGTGCATGCAAGCGGTTTGCTACGGTATCGAGCGCGAAGCGTGCCCGGCTTGTGTGCCGGACAGTGTGCGTGGCGAGCGGATGCCTTGAATGGCTGCTGTAAGGCTGACCGGCACCGCGTGTGGATAGTTGCCTGCCGATTGTAGCCGCAGCGCCGCGCCTTCGCAGCGAAACGTGCGCCGCCCCTGAGCGCACCGTGGCCAACCACGAGCGCTCAGCGCGCGCATCGTGCGCGTGTAGGAAGCGATCATCGCCGCCAGTTCCTACGCGGCGGGCGTGAGCGGAATGGCCGCGCGCTGTAGGAGGCATACGTTCTACTCAACCATTTTCTCGCGCCCGTCGATCACGCTCAAGCGGCTCGCGAACGGCCCGCGCGTGACCACGGCGGACGACTCCAGCGACAGACAATCCGTCTCGCCGACCAGATGCAGCGTTTCGTAAAGGCCTTCGACCGTCGCGACGATTCGCGGCGGCGGTAGACCGTGCGTTTCGAACAGATGGTTCAGGCGATTGGACTTCGGGTCGTCGGTGAGATTTGGAGAGGACGTGGCGATCCACATGCAACTGGCCAGTTCGGCGAGCGAGCGCGCGCCCGCTTTCGGATGATCGCGCCGGCACACGACGACGGGATCGGACGGATAGAGCGGCGTGACGGACAGGTCGGCGGTATCAGTATTTTTTGACACGAGCGCCGCAGCGAAATCGAGCAGGCCCTCGCGAATCCACGAAATCATCATGCGCGACGTGCCCACGCGCAGGTGCACCTTCACGCGTTCGAAGCGCGTGCGGAATTCCATCATCACGGGCGCGAAGCCGCGCGGATGCTGCCGTGCTCGGCCACGGCCGTGAAGGCGCGCAACTGGGAAATCGTGAGGGACATGCGGCGGCCGTCTGGTAATCGGGAAAAGTGATCATGATAGTGCGAACGGGACTTCTTTGAAGCACTTATGGCAACTTAGCATGGCGCGATTAAACTGCTCCAGAATGCGGCCATTCTGCGCCCGATCCACACTCGACCACGCCCACACCATGAAAATTCCGCTGATGATCCTGAGCGCCGCGCTGACTTTCAGCAGCGCCGCCTTTGCCGCCGAAGGCCAGACGTTGCGCCTCGGCATCGACCCGAGCTATCCGCTGATGGACGCCAAGGCACCGGACGGCAGCTTCAAGGGCTTCGACTTCGATCTGGGCAACGAGATCTGCCGCCGCATTCACGCACGCTGCCAGTGGGTCGAGCTGGAATTCTTCGGCATGATTTCGGCGCTGCAGGCGCGCAAGATCAACGCGATTCTTTCGTCGATGGCGATCACGGAAAAGCGCGAGCAGCAGATTCTGTTTTCGTCGAAGCTCTTCCAAGTTCAAGTCGCATCTGATCGCGCGACAAGGTTCGCCACTTTTGGCAGGTTTGAATGCGCTTTCCGGCAAGCAGATCGGCGTGCAGTCGGGCACGCAGTTCGAAACCTACGCGCAGAAAAACTGGGTGCCGGCCGGCGCGCATGTGGTCGCGGACAGGAGCCAGGATGAGGTGTTCGAAGATATGCAGAACGGGCGGCTCGACGGCGCGCTGCTGGGTTCGGTGGAAGCCGATTACGGCTTCCTGCGCACGCCTGCGGGTAAGGGTTTTTCGTTCGTCGGCGAGCCGCTTTCGATGGGCGATCGCGGCGTAGGCATCGGTCTGTGCAAGAACGAAGCCGCGGTACAGCAGTCGATCAACGCGGCGATCGCATCCATGCTGAAAGACGGCATGTACGCGCAGATCGCGAAGAAGTACTTCGACTTCGATCCGTACGGCAACTGAAACCTCGCCGCGTTACTCTTCATTCATTCGGCTCATACACTTCGTTTCATACGCATCAGACACATGAACAGGCAATCGATTCCGCTTCTCTCGCCCGCCATCGGCACGCATCGCGAACAACTGGTGTCGTTTCATTTCGGCCCACAAAACAGTGGGCAAAAGATTTATATTCAGGCGTCACTGCATGCGGATGAAACGCCTGCAATGCTCACCACGGTGCTGCTCAAACGCCGCTTGCTCGAACTGGAAAAAGCCGGCGCGCTGAACGCGGAGATCGTGCTCGTGCCGGTGGCGAATCCGGTCGGTCTCGGTCAATACGTGCTTGGCCAGTTTCTCGGGCGATTCGATCTCGGCAGCGGCAAGAACTTCAACCGGCATTTCCTGCAGCTCACGAAGCTGGTGGCGCGCGCGAAAGAAACGCTAGGTGCCGATGTCGATGAAAACCGCCGTCTCGTTCGCGAACTGATCGCGGCGGAACTGGCCGAGCAGAAGCCGCTTACGGAATTCGAGTCGTTGCAGCTCGCCATGCTGAAGCTTTCGCGTGACGTGGACGTGGTGATCGATCTGCATTGCTCGCTCGAAGCCGCGATGCACGTTTATACGAGCGAGGCCGCGTGGCCGGAATTCGAGCCGCTGTCGCGCTATCTCGGCGCGCAGGCTTCGCTGCTCGCCACGAACTCGGGCGGCGAAGCGTTCGACGAAACGCACAGTTTGCTATGGTGGCAGTTGCAACAGGAAATGCCCGCGGACAAACCGGTGCTGACCGGCGCGATTGCCGTGACGGTGGAATGCCGTGGGCAACGCGACGTGTCATACGAAGTCGCGCAGCAGGACGCCGACGCGCTGGTGGAGTATCTGGTGTGGCGCAAGGCGATTCGCGGCGACGCGAAGCCGCTGCCCGAACTGTTGACGCCCAGCCATGCCGCTCGCCGGCAGCGAACAGTTTTACGCGCCCGTGAGTGGCATTCTGATTCATCGCGCGAAGATTGGCGAGACGATTCGCGTGGGTCAGCCGCTCTTCGATATCGTCGATCCGTTGGCCGACGAAACCACGACGATTTCGAGCAATACCGAAGGCGTCCTGTACATGCGCCGCGCAATCCGCTCGTCACATCCGGTGCGCCGCTCGGCCACGTGACCGGCGCGAAGGCGTTCAGAACGGGCGTACTGCTGGGCGCGTAATCGAGAGAGTCATTGCTTGCGGCCGACGAGATACGTCACGCCGTTCGGACCATAACGTTCCGAATGCGCCTCGTTGGCTGCAAGATGAAATACGTTGCCCACTCGATAGGCGCGTTCTTCGTCACCCACGCGAATATGCATGTCGCCTTCGATGATGAGCGCCTTCGCTTCGAACGAATGCGTGTGAACATCCATCGCAGTGTTGGCATCGCGTTTCACGACAACTGCTTCAGGGAAGCCTTCTTTCGTCAGGCTTTTGGTAAATGCTTCGCGGTCCATGGTCTCCCCGTACGCAGTGAATGACGGAGATTCACTTTAGCGCGAACCGCTTTTTTACGCAGGGCTTTAACAAACATTTCTAGGACCGCGCGTTTCAGCTTGCCGTCAGCACCGGCGCAATCGCCGCCGGATCGCTGATGCTCGGCCGGCCATTTTCGACGTGACCTGCCAGATGGCGCGAGAAGCTCGCGTCGTCGTTGCTCGTCACGGTGAGGTCGTACCAATGATGGCTCGACGCCAGCACCCACGCTTCCTCAATATGCGCGTCCGCCGGCACGAGTACCGGACGCATGCGCGCGCCATACGCATTATCCGTCACCGTGAGACGCGCAACGCCGCCGCCCTTGTGGTGAACTTGAGGAACAAGTTGCCGTTGGCTACGTCTTATTGCACGGTGATTTCGGGCTGCGACGGCTTGTGGTTGCCATGCAAGGGCGCAACGTTCGTCGAAGCCTTCGTGGCCGGCTGCGCGTTGCCTGCGAACTTACGCACGAAGCCGTTCGGGCCGAACACCTCGAACGTGTAGGCGCCGTTCGTCGGCGTCAGATCGAAGCTTTCCTTCAGCGACTTGCCGGCTTCGACGGTGTAGCGCCACGGGCCGTCCGTGCGATTCGACGCGTACACTTAAAAGTGTGCACCCTGATCGCCCGCGTGTTGCCGAACGAGATTTCGAACGTGTTCTTCTTCTCGTCGGCGTGACCGTTCACGTACAGTTCGTACGGCAACGTGCGAGCGAAGCGAATGCCGCCTTCCTGCGGATCGATCGCGCTCAGCGTTGCGGGAACGGTCGGCTTCGGCTGCGTGGCGCACTGGTTGTCGGCGATGCTCTTGTTCTTGTAGTTGCTCGTGTCCGGCAGCGGCGGCACTTTCGAATCCGGTGTGCGGAAGTCGAATGCGGTGGTCAGATCGCCACACACCGCGCGGTGCCATGCTGTGATGTTCGGCTCATACACGCCAAAACGCGTTTCGATGAAGCGGATCACCGACGTGTGATCGAACACCTGCGAGCACACGAAGCCGCCCTTGCTCCACGGCGACACGATGGTCATCGGCACGCGCGGACCGAGCCCGTACGGCAGGCCGTCGGCAGTATAGGTGCCGCCGCGCTGCGGGTTCACCACGTTGTGAATTTTGCCCTCGGTCGTCACCGTCGACTGACCTTGCGCCGCCATCGTCGCCGGTTGCGGCGGCACGATGTGGTCGAAGAAGCCGTCGTTCTCGTCGTACATGATGAAGAGCACGGTCCTGCTCCACACCTCGGGGTTCGACGTCAGCGCGTCGAGAATCTGCGACGTGTATTCCGCGCCGTAAGCAGGCGTGTAGCTCGGGTGCTCCGAGTATGCTGCGGGCGGGCAGAGCCACGAGACTTGCGGCAGTTTGTTCGCAAGCACGTTGGCCTTCAGATCGTCGATCGTGTGTACGGTTTGTGCGCGCTCGTAGAGCGGCGAACCGGGCTGCGCGTTGATGTAGTTCGTGAAGTTCTGCAGGATGTTGGTGCCGTAGTTGTTGTTCAGCGGATCGTCGCCGTCGACGAAATCGTTGTTGTCGAGCAGCGGGCCGCCGTAGTTGCCGGTCGGATCGACCATGTCCGTCATCAGGTACGAACGGTTCGGGTACGTCGGTCCGGGCAGCGAGCAGAAGTACGCGTCATACACGGTGAAGGCGTCGGCCAAAGCGTGGTGGAACGGAATATCGCCGCGCAAGTGATAGCCCATCGTCATGTCGGTCTTGTTCGCGGGCCACTGGTCGTAGCGGCCTCCGTCGATGGCGGCGTGCGTCTTGTACCACGAGTGATCGAGATCGCCCACGCATTGCGCGCTGGTGGTCGACGTGTCGAGGTGGAACGGAAGGACCGGCTTGGTCGGATCTTCCTTCGACGGCTGATACCACACCGGCTTGCCGCCCGGCAGCGGAATCGGGAAGCGGTCGTTGTAACCGCGCACGCCGCGCAGGTGGCCGGAGTAGTGGTCGAACGACCGGTTTTCCTGCATGAACACGACGATGTGCTCGACATCGCGGATCGTGCCCGTGCGCGAAAACGCGGGCACGGCAAGCGCATTGCGAATCGACTCGGGCAGCGCGGTCATGGCGGCGGCTGCGCCCGCAGATGAAGCCACGGTCTGCAGGAAACGGCGACAGCTGGTTGATGTCATCGGAGATCACCTTCTGCTGTGGGGAAGAATCGCGCCACGCGCGCGCCGGTAAAAATCGGTTTGCGCGTCAGTTGTCGCTGCTGTCGCCGGGCGCATATTGCATCACGGGCGCGACCTGCCGGCTGTCGGCGGCGAGACTTGCCTGCATGTTCTGCGTGATGAGGTCCGTGGCTGCGTTGGTCGCTACGCCCGAAGCTGTACCTGGATTTGCCGCGAGTGGTGCGGAGGCGTTCGGCGCGGAAGCATTCGGCAGCGCGAGCGCTTTTGCGTTTTGTATCGAAGGCGTGATGGCGGTCGGTCGTGCGTTCGCTGAAACATCGGGCGCGCGTTGTGCGCTATCGTCGTTCGCGGCAGCCGACGACGATGTGCTGCCCGTCGCCGAGTTATCGCCGCCGCAACCGATCAGAATGGATGATGCCAAGGTTGCGAGCACAACCAGAACGACGCCGGTGAGGCGCGTGTCTCGTCTCATGTCTGCATCCAGTTTTGTGAGAGCGCATGCAGTCTCTAACCCTTTCAAGAAATAATTGTGAAACGTTTGCGAGTGGTAAAAACTCGGCTAAAACGTGGGTTTTTCGAAAGAATGTGGAAAGAGATAAGAAGGAGAATGGTCATTGCCGCGACATGGACGGAGCGCGAAACCCATATAGTGAGTGGCGAAGCACATCGAACGATCGACGGAACGCACATGACACGCATTGAACGACCCATCGACATCGCACGACTCGGCGACGAATGGCTGGAAGCGGACGGCTTCGGCGGATTCACGTCGGGCACGGTCGGCCTGGCGCGCACGCGCTATCCGTTGAGCATGCAGCGCTATGCGCCGGACCTCACGTATCCGGACATCACGGCGAATCTGCTTTCGTTCGACACTAACCCGTGGCCGACATGGTGCATTGCGCTCGGCGATACCAGCACAAGTGTGGTCGTCGAGACATTCGTTGCGAAAGCGAGCGGCGAATGCGTGTTGCGCTGGCGGCTCGACGGCGCGGCAGCGAGCGGCTTCATGCTGAAGGTGCGGCCGCTGTTATCGGGCCGCGATTGTCACGCGCTACATCACTGGAACGAGGCGTTCAATTTCAACGCGACTGAAACGGGAGCGGATCGTGTCGCGTGGCAGCCGTACGGCGACGTGCCGGTCATTCACGCTGCAACGAACGGCGAGTACACGCATGCACCCGACTGGTATCGCAACTTCTGCTACGAGCGCGAGCGTGAACGCGGCCTCGATTTCACCGAAGACCTCGCGACCCCGGCGTGTTCAGCTTCGATCTGAGTGCGGGCGAAGCGGCGCTGATTCATAAGTGCTTCCAGTTCGCCATCTCCCGACACAGCAGCGTTGGCGGATACGGAACAGCAACGCCGCCGCGCGCTCAGATCGCGTCTGCAACGTTCGGCCGACGCCTACGTCGTTTCGCGCAACGAAGACAGCACGATTCTCGCGGGCTTTCCTTGGTTCACCGATTGGGGACGCGACACGTTCATCGCGATGCGCAGCCTGCTGATCGCGGCGGGTCGTCTGGACGACGCCGAAGCCATTCTGCTCGAATGGTCCGGTACGCCCTCCGGAGGCATGTTGCCCAACCGCTTTCCCGATTACGGCGACACGCCGGAATACAACTCCGTGGACGCGTCGTTGTGGTTCATCGTGGCCGTGCACGACTATCTGGCGACAGGTCACGCAAGCGCCGCGACGCGCACGCGTCTGCAGCAGGCGGCGGACGCGATTCTCACCGGCTACACGAACGGTACACGTTTCAACATCAAAGCGAGCGAAGACGGTTTGCTCGGCGCGGGCGTGCCCAGCGGTGCAGTTTACGTGGATGGACGCGAAGGTGGGCGACTGGGTCGTCACGCCGCGCATCGGCAAACCGGTCGAAGTACAGGCGCTGTGGATCAACGCGTTGTGCATTGCAGCAACGTGGAATGCGCAATGGCAAGCGTCTGCCAACCGCGCGTTGCAGTCTTTCAAGAAGCGCTTCGTCGATCCACTCACGCAGGCGCTCTCCGATAACGTCGACGTGGATTTTGTCGACGGCGCCGTGGATCGCTCGATCCGCCCGAACCAGATTTTCGCGCTGGGCAGCCTGCCGTTTGCCTTGCTCGAGGGCGAGGCCGCGTTAGCCGTGCTCGCGCAGGTCGAAGCGCAACTGCTCACGCCGCTCGGTTTGCGCACGCTCGCACCGTCCGATTCCGCCTATCGCGGGCATTATGGCGGCACGCCTCTGGAACGCGACGGCGCGTATCACCAGGGCACGGTGTGGCCGTGGCTGCTTGGTCCGTTCGTCGAAGCGTGGCTGCGAGTACATGGCGGCGCGCAACGTGACGCGGGCGCCGCCGCGCAGGTGCGCACGCGTTTTCTTGCGCCGCTCTACGCGCATCTGGACCATGCGGGACTCGATCACCTGTCCGAAATCGCCGATGGCGACGCGCCCCACGCGCCCGCCGGCACGCCGTTCCAAGCGTGGTCGCCCGGCGAGTTGCTGCGCGTGGAGCGGCTCCTTGCGGAGTTTGAGCACATTGGGCCTTAATCCGCGCTACGATAGTGGCCCAACGCTCAAGCCCGATGCAAGGAAGTCGTCATGCCACCGCTGCGCGCTGCCAATGTGCTCGCCACCATCGAAGGTTGATGCCTGCATTCCGCCGACTGTGCCCACGGGCAACGCTGGGGACCGTACCTGAGCGAACGGCAGTGGGGCACGGTGCGCGAAGACTACAGCCCAGACGGCACCGCCTGGGACTACTTTCCGCACGACCATGCGCGTAGCCGCGCCTACCGCTGGGGCGAAGACGGCATCGCCGGTTTCTCGGACGACAAACTGAGCTGGTGCGTCTCGCTCGCGCTGTGGAACCGCAAGGATCCGATCCTGAAAGAAGCGCCTGTTCGGCGTGACCAATTTGCAGGGCAATCACGGCGAGGACGTGAAGGAGTTGTACTTCTAAGTCGACGGCACGCCCATGCATTCGTATATGTGAATGCTCTACAAGTATCCGCACGCAGCTTTCCCGTACGACGACCTGCTGCAGGAAAACGCGCGGCGCGGCAGCGACATACCGGAGAACGAAGTGCTCGACACCGGCGTGTTCGACGACCTGTGCTATTTCGACGTCACGGTGGAATACGCGAAGCACGCGCCCGACGACATTCTGATGCGCGTGACCGTCGAAAATCGCGCGGACAAGCCCGCGTCGCTCGACGTGTTGCCGCAGATATGGGCGCGCAATTCGTGGTCGTGGAAAGAGAATCGTGACAAGCCTTCGCTCACGGCGGGCAAGGACCATAACGGCGCGGTGCAGGTGATGATCGGGCGTCAGCATGGTCAGGAGCCGATCGTCTTGTTACTGCATGGTCGGACGACGCGCCCGGCGTGGAGTAGCTGTTCTGCGAAAACGACACCAACGTGAAGCGTCTTTTCAACATGGACGGCACGGGTTCGTTCAAGGACGGCTTCAACGATTATCTTGTGCATGGCGATCAGAACGCCGTGCGTTTCAATGCGGGCACGAAGGCGGGCGCGCATGCATCGATCGAACTCGGGCCGAACGGATGCGCCGTGATGTATATGCGCTGGCGTCCGCAATCCAGTCCCGACGATTCGCCCGTCGACGCCGAAGCGGTGTTTGCGTGCCGTCTCGCCGAGGCCGACGAATTCTATGGCGCGTTGCAGCACGAAATTCCCGACACCGACGCGCGCCTCGTGCAGCGCCAAGCGCTTGCCGGCATGCTATGGTCGAAGCAGTATTACCAATACGACGTGCAGCGCTGGCTCGACGGCGATCCGTTGCAGCCCACGCCGCCCGCGTCGCGCAAGCGCGGGCGCAATGCGGACTGGCGGCATCTGTGCAATGCGGACATCGTGTCGATGCCGGACAAGTGGGAGTACCCGTGGTACGCATCGTGGGATCTCGCATTTCATGCAGCGGCATTCGCGTTGATCGATCTGGAGTTCGTGAAGCGCCAGTTGCTGCTGCTCGTGAAAGACCGTTATCAGCATCCGAACGGCCAGTTGCCGGCGTATGAATGGGTGCTCGGCGACGCCAATCCGCCCGTGCATGCATGGGCCGCGTGGCATGTGTACGAGATCGATCGTGCGCTCACCGGCCGCGCGGACCGCGATTTTCTGTAGTTCGTGTTTCACAAGCTGCTGCTGAATTTCTCGTGGTGGGTAAATCGCAAGGACGCTGACGGCCACAACATTTTCCAGGGCGGCTTTCTCGGGCTGGATAACGTCGGCATTTTCGATCGCTCATCGCCGCTGCCGACGGGCGGCCATATCGATCAGGCGGATGGCACCGCATGAATGGCCGCGTATGCACTCGACCTGATGCGCATTTCGCTCGAGCTTGCATACGATAACCATGTGTTCGTCGATATCAGGGTGAAGTTCTTCGAGCACTTCCTGTTATCGCCGAAGCCGTGAGTTGCGACGACGGCTGCGATACCGGGCTCTGGGATAGCGCGGACGAGTTCTTCTACGACAAGCTGCGTCTGCCCGACGGCACCAATATTCCGATGCGGCTGCGCTCCATCGTCGGGTTGATTCCGCTCTTCGCCGTTCATGTGCTCGAAGAGCGTTTGCACGGCAAACTGCCCGGCTTGCGCGACCAGCTCGTATGGTTCCTCGAACATCGGCCCGATCTCGCGGCTGGTGTCGCGCTGGAGCGAACCCGGCAAGGGCAACGCGTTGCTGCTCTCACTGTTGCGCGGCCATCGCATGAAAGCGCTGCTGCGCCGCGCGCTCGACGAAAGCGAGTTCCTGTCCGACCATGGCGTGCGCGCGCTGTCGCGCTATCACCGCGACAACCCGTTCGTGTTCAATCATAACGGCAACAGCTTCACGGTGAAATATTTGCCGGCCGAATCGGACTCGCGCGTATTCGGCGGTAATTCGAACTGGCGCGGATCGGTCTGGATGCCGGTGAATTATCTGCTGATCGAATCGCTCTACGAATTCCATCGCTATTACGGTGACGAATTCCGCGTCGAGTATCCAACCGGCTCGGGCCAGAAATTCTCGCTGTGTGAAATCGCCGACGAACTCGCGCGCCGCTGCACCACGCTCTTCCTGAAGAACAAGGCAAGGATGGCGAGCGGCCGGTCATGGGCGCGTATCCGTTGTTGCAAGCCGATCCGCGGTCGCCCGATCTGATCCTGTTCAACGAGTACTTTCACGGCGACAACGGGCGCGGAGTGGGCGCTTCGCATCAAACCGGCTGGACGGGCCTCGTTGCGCTGCTGCTGCAGCTGCGCGTGATGGCGGCATCGGGCAGTGTGCCGCTGGCGGGCGAAAACGACGAGCCTGCACCGATGCCTGCTTCGCAAGCCAAGAAGCAGAGCGAAGCGCCGGTAGCGTCGGCCAAACTCGCATCCGCACTCGGCAGCACGAAATAACGTATTGCGTTATCGTTTTTGAACTGTGGGGGTTCGAGCGTGGTCTGTCGTATACAGCCCGTCCGTTCCATTGGCTTCTCTTTTCATAGCGAATCCCATGTCGACTACTTCGAACACTCCAGCATCCGAAAGCTCCAACGCCAATCCGTCGCGCAGCTGCAAGGTCAGCGCGGGACCGCACGACGTGCCCGCGTCGTCCGCCGGCAAGCGGCCCGCTCCGCCATGCGCACTCGTCATCTTCGGCGTGGGCGGCGACCTCACGAAGCGGCTGCTCATGCCGGCGCTGTACAACCTCGCCGTGGACGGTCTGCTCGACGACGGTATGAAGATCATCGGCGTGAATCACGGCGAGCGCGAAACAAGCGCGTGGCGCGACGACCTGCACCAGTCACTGAAAAAGTTCGCCTCCGACAGAGCCAGCACCTTTCACACAGGCAAGCTCGACGACAAATCGTGGGACTGGGTCGCGCAACGCCTCGAATACATGGCCGGCGAATTCGAAACCGACGACGTGTTCGAGAAGCTCAAGCAGAAACTGCAGCAGACGCCGGGCGGCAACGTGATTTTTATCTCGCCGTCAGCTCTCGCTTTTTCAAGCCGATTACCGAACGGCTCGGCAAAGCGGGACTGCTGAAAGAAGAAGAGGGTGGCGGCTTCCGGCGTCTCGTCATCGAAAAACCGTTCGGCACCGACCTCACGAGCGCACGCGATCTGAAACGAGCACATCCTTTCGTTCGCGAAAGAAACGCAGGTGTATCGCATCGATCACTTTCTCGGCAAGGACACCGTGCAGAGCATTCTCGCGGTGAGTTTCGCGAATGTGCTGTTCGAGCCGATCTGGTGGCGCGAATATATCGACAGCGTGCAGATCACGGCCGCCGAAGTGATCGGCGTGGAAGGGCGCGGCAAGTTTTATGAACAGACCGGCGCATTCCGCGACATGGTGCCGAACCACCTGTTCCAGTTGCTCGGCATGGTGGCAATGGAGCCGCCCAATTCATTCGACGCCGAAGCCGTGCGCTACAAGAAGGCGGAAATTTTCGACGCGATCCAGCCGCTCATGCGCAACGACGTGGTGTTCGGTCAGTACGAAAAAGGCCCGGCGGGTGTGGGCTATCGCGAAGAACCGGACGTCGCGCCGGACAGCACCACGGAAACCTATGCGGCGGCGCGCGCGTTCGTCGAGAACTGGCGTTGGGCCGGTGTGCCGTTCTATCTGCACACGGGCAAGCGGCTCGCCGCGCGTCGCACGGAAATTTCGGTACAACTGAAGCCGGTGCCGTTTCGCCTCTTCCGCGATACGCTGGTGGATGCGCTCACGCCGAACGTGCTCACGCTGCGTATCGACCCGGCGCACGGCACGAGCTTCGACTTCAACGTGAAAACGCCGGGGCCCGTCATGCAGATCGGCGCGGTGCAATTGTCGTTCGACTATGGCGACTTCTTTGCCGAAAGCGCCAACGTCGGCTATGAAACGCTGCTGTACGACTGCATGCTCGGCGACGAGACGCTGTTCCAGCGCGCCGACAGCATCGAAACGAGCTGGTGCGCGGTGGAAGAAGTGCTGCATCCGAAAAGCAGCGGTCCGATTGCCGTACATGGCTATGCGACGGGCAGCGAAGGTCCGGCCGAAGCGGATGCGCTCCTCGCGTGCAACGGTCACGCGTGGCGGCCTTTGAGCCGCGAGTCGAGCAAGAAGAAGTAATTCATTCATCCGGGCATCAGCAGCACATCATCGGGGGCAACTGTGGCGACACCGAGCAAAACGAAGGCGAGAGCTTTAAAGAAAACGGCACCGAAGGCAGCAGCGAAAGCGTCAACTACGGCCAGCACCGAGCGCATTCTGGCGATCGACGTGGGCGGCACGGGTTTGAAGGCCGCCATCATCGACGCCGACGGCCAGATGAAAACCGGAACGTGTACGCGTGGCCACGCCGCATCCGTGCACGCTGGACCAACTCGTCGACGCGCTCTACGAACTCGTTCAGCCGATCATCGAGAAAGAGTCGCCCACGGTGATGTCGATCGGCTTTCCCGGCGTGGTGCACAACAACCACATTCTCACGGCGCCGCATTTCGGCGACGAAGGCTGGCACGACATTCCGCTCGCCGATTCGCTGGCGCAGCGCCTCGGCGGCTTGCCCGTGCGTATGATCAACAACGCGGAAAGGTAGGGCTTTGCCGCGATCGAAGGACACGGCATCGAATTCGTTCTGACGTTCGGCACGGGCGCGGGCACGGTGCTGTTTCGCGACGGCGAACTGATGCCGCACCTCGAACTCGCGCATTATCCGGTGAGCAAAAAAGCGTGGAGTACGACGAATACATCGGCGACGCCGCGCGGCAGAAGGCGGGCAACAAACGTTGGAACTAGCGCGTCGAGAAAGTGATCGAGATTCTCGAGCGGCTCGTGAACTACGACAAACTGTGGATTGGCGGCGGCAACGCGGCGCGTCTGAAAATCGATTTGCCGAACAACGTTGCCACCGTGTCGGACGACGCGGGCATCGAAGGCGGCGCGCGTTTGTGGCATCCACGATCGGTGCGGGAAACGCGGCAATTGCCGGAAGCCAACGAGCGATCGAGACGCTTCAAATAAACTGACGCCTAGCATGCCGCGTCGCCCAGACGGAATGGCGCGCTTACTTCGTCGAGCTGCGTCTTGATCTGCGGATCGAGCACGAGGTCGGACGCCGCGAGCGTGTCCGTCAATTGCTCGGCGCGGCTCGCGCCGATAATCGCCGAACTGATGAGCGGATTCGCCAGCACCCACGCGAGTGCCACGCGTGTGAGCGATTCGCCGGTTGGCGCGACGATCGCCTTCAGCTTTTCGATCGTTTCGAATTCGCGCTCGTGCCAGTAGCGCTCCGTGTAAATCGCGCCTGCCTTGCGACCGTTTCGGTGAAGCGGCCGCTCGTTGGCTTCGCTTCGCATCGAGTACGTGTTTGCCGGTGAACAGGCCGCCCGCGAGCGAGTTGTACGGTATGACTGCGAGTTGTTCTTCGGCGGCGAGCGGCAGCAACTCGGGCTCGATCTGGCGGAACAGCAGGTTATAGTGCGGCTGCACCGACACGAAGCGCGCCGTGCGCAATACATCGGCGCGGCCCAATGCGCGCGCGAGCCGATAGGCGAGGAAATTCGACACGCCGATATAGCGCGCCTTGCCCGAGCGCACGATCACGTCGAGCGCTTCCAGCGTTTCGTCGAGCGGCGTATTGGGGTCGTCCATGAGCAACTGGTACAGATCGACGTAGTCTGTACCGAGACGATGCAGTGAGGCGTCGATCGCATCGAGCAGATGATTGCGCGACGCGCCCTGATCTCATGACGACGGACCCACCTTACCGAATGCTTTCGGATAGATGTCGGCAGTGTCGATGAAATTGACGCCGGCGTCCGCCGCCGTGTCGAGAATCCGGTACGACGCTTCCTTTTCGGTTTGCAAACCGAAGGTCATGGTGCCAGGCACGGATGCGAAACGGTCAGACCTGTACGGCCGAATTTGCGATATTGCATGAACAACTCCAAGTGAGAATGGACGAGCTTCATGCGTAGTGTTGCAAAATGGACAGTTTTCCGGCGCGCACTTCCGCCTCCGCCAACACCAGCATGCCGACGAAAATGTCGGAGAGTTCGACTGCCTTCAGACCCGCGGCGAACTGTCCGGATTGGGCAGCGACGTGTAGGCGAGCCGCTTCACGCCTGCCGCGACCACCGAATCGACCGCATTGCGGTGCTGCTTCAGACGCGTGTCCGCGTCGTCAAGTGCATCCATCGAAATGATGAGAACCGTGCCTGCGTCTTTGAAAGCCTCGGTCAGGTCTTGCGGATCGTCGAAATCCGCCTTGCGAACCTGAATGCCCACTGCCGCGAGTTCGCCCCGCTTCTCCGGGCTGCGAGTACCGGCGATGATGCGATCGTGCGCAACGCCACGCGCCAGCAGATGTTTGATGACGAGTCGACCGAGTTACCCTGCCGCACCGGTCACAAAAATGGTGTCGCTCATATACCTGCCTCATTTTGAGTGTTACTCTCAATTTGAGAGCGCCTCGATAGCCGGGTCTTTGCCTCATTTCGTAAAGAAGGCAGTTTTTGTGGAGATAGTTACCAGATGGGAACCACCCAACCCGCGACGAACATGCTGAAGGACAAGCTGGAAGAAGCGAAAAGCCGCTATGGCGACTTTGCGAACTGTCCGGTGCGCGACGTGATCGACGGGCATTAGCGGACGCTGGAGTTCGCTTTTGATGACGGCGCTCTCGGAACAGCTCTACCGTTTCGGCGAATTGCGCCGCCTCGTGCCGGACATTTCGCAACGCATGCTCACGCAGACGCTGCACGAGTTGCAGCGTGACGGCTACGTGCACCGGGAAGTTTTCCTGACTAAACCGCTCGGCGTCGAATACAGCCTGACCGAGCTCGGCCGGTCGATGTTCGCCGCGCTGAACGTGCTGATCACGTGGGCCGCGACGAGAATCACGCGTCGGTCACGGCGGCACGTCTGGAATTCGACAGCACGCGGGAATCTGCGTATAACTTGAAACGTGTGCCATAAAAACCGCCCCGTAGGGCGGTTTGTCTTACGCTGGTGCATGAACGGTCAGAGCAGCGCAACCACTCTCACATCGCCCTGCTCGGCGGAGGCCACGACCTTCCCGCCAATGCGTCGGAACGTGATCGATACCGACGCATCGCCGACGCGCAGATCGCCCACTTCGAGCCAGTCGATACCTTCGGGCAGCATCGGCTGTTCGATCAGCACTTCGCGACGTTCGGCGTCTATCGTGATGCCGAGACTCGATTCGAGCATCATGAATGGTGAACCCGCCGCCCACGCCTGCGGCAAACACGCCACCGGATACGCGGTAGGCGGTTCGCCGCGCCGGCGCGGAAAGCCGCAGAAAAGCTCGGGCAAACGCATGTCGAAATTGACGGCCGCCTGAAACAGCGCCTGCAGCAATCGCACCGCGGCTGCCTTGCCGCCGTAACGTGACAGACCGCGCGCGCAAAGCGCGTTGTCGTGCGGCCAGACCGAGCCGTTGTGATACGCCATCGGATTGAAACGCGACTGGCTCGCCGCCAGCGTGCGCACGCCCCAGCCCGTGTGGAACAACGTGGAATCGAGCGCACGTACCACCGCTTCGCCGCGTTCGCGCGAAGGCAGACCGAACGCAAGCAGATGACCTGCATTCGAGGCCATCACGCGGCACAGTTCGCCGTGACCGTCGAGCGCGATGCCATAAAAGCCCGACTCTTCCATCCAGAATTTTTCTTCCACGCACTGACGGATTTTCTGCGCGCGCTCGCGGTATTTCCCGGCTGCGTCCTGCAGACCGCGCAGCTTCGCGAAGTGCGCCATCGTGTCGAACGCGGCGCTCGCATACGCCTGCACTTCGACGAGCGCAATCGGGCCATCGGGGAAATGGCCGTCGGCATGAAACACGGAATCGTGACTGTCTTTCCAGCCCTGGTTCGCGAGACCGCCATCCGATTCGCGCTGATAGTCGAGCAGACCGTAGCGGTTCTTGTCGCAGACGCCCGCCACCCACTGCGCGGCACGTTCGAGCGCGGGCCACAATTCGTCGATCAGTGCGAGGTCCACGGTGCGCGCCGCATAGGCACCGGCCAATACGATGAAAAGCGGCGTGGTATCGACGCCGCCGTAGTAGAGCGCGAACGGCACTTCGCCGGTTGCCGCCATCTCGCCCTTGCGCATCTCGTGCATGATCTTGCCGGGCGCAGCGTCATGGAAAGGCGAGTTTTCGCGCGCCTGATGTTCGGCGAGAAAACGCAGGACGCCTGCCGCGAGTTCGGGTTGTAGCCACAGCGTTTGCAGCGACGTGATGACGGCGTCGCGACCGAACGGTGTGGAGAACCACGGAATGCCCGCGTAGGGATACGGACCCGTGGCGAGGTCGGTTGTGAGCAGACCCAGATCGGCGAGCGAACGGTCAATCCATGCGTTAAAGAGTGGATTGCTCGAACGCACGCGCGCGGTGGCACGACGCCGCTCGCGCATCACGAGGTGCGCGTCCACGAGCGCGGCGCGCACCGCGGCGCGGCCGACGCGCGGACGTTCGGCGTCGATCTGCGACAGATGCGACTCGCTCAATGCATGCGTGGGCTGCGAAACGCCCGCGGCCGGTTTGCCCGGCTGCGCGACCACCTGCACCGACACCGACAGATAGATCGACACGCACGCCTGCGCGGGCAGCTTGACGGTGTAGTCGGCGCGGTTGGCGAACAGATGATCCGGCTCCGGCGAGAACGTGATGCGCACATTGCGCGCGACGTCGTCGAGACCGATATAGCCGAGCACCACTTCGCGATTCTCCACGCGCGCCGGTTCAATGCGGCCCTGCTTGTCGCGCTTCAGGCCGCGCACTTCGAACATGTCGCGGAAATCGCTGGAGAACGAAATGGACAGCGGCACGACCGCATCGCTCGTGCCGTAGTTGGTGAGTTCGATCGCTTCGTTCAGCACGGTGCCCGACAGGACGCGCATGCGCTCGACGTGAATCACGCCTTCCGGCGTGCTGTTGCCGCCGAGCGGCGGCAGCGGCCGGTTGGTGAGGTGCGCGGTGAACGATGTGTTGTCGCTGCTGACACTGCCCGAGAGTAGCGAAGGCGCGCGTCCGCCGAACGTGAGGCGCAGTTGTGACAGCACGCGTGTGTCGTTGACGAACAGGCCGTCGTCGTGACCGGTAATGTCGCCAAGCGGATCGTTGACGATGAATGTATCGCCCGACTTCAGCACATGCTGGGCGGCACTCGCGACGTTCAGGTTTTCCGTCGGAATGAATACGCCGTCAGGTTCGGGCTCGCGATGATCGATTCCGCCCGACAGGCCGCCGAGGGCTTCTGGTTGCTGCATCAGGGTCGCTCCTTTGGTTTCGCTTTCGCAGTCAAACTGGGTGCGTGCTCTGACTTTCTCCGGCGCTCCGGCATGCGGTGCCGGTCGCCGCCGTCTTGATCGCTTTCGCTTGTAGTGGGTCTGTCGGCGTCAGACGAACTTATGCTAGGCGAGTTTCTATGTTTTTGAAATTTTTTGGCCTTTTCATCCGGCTTGCAGCCGGCTTCGCGAGCCGCCGATGTACCTGTGCGCGCTGATGCGGCGCTTGGGCATGGGATGTGCAGGAATGTCCGGACCAGAACCGCGGGAGGACCGCGAGCACCGGGTTGGCGCGTCTTTCGATGACGTCACCGAGCAGAGGCAGCGGGCAATCTGAGGAGGATTGCGGGGCCGACTCTGTCAGGCAACGCGATGAAACACGAGATCCAACCCGGCGTGCGAATAGGGAGCGCAGAGGCGTAAAGAACTGAAACAGAGACTGCAACGAACCACTGCAACAAAACACTGCCAAGCGCGAAATGCGAAATGCAACGTACGCGTGTTGAAACTGGAGACGACGGCGCGCACAGCACACGCCGCCGCCGTCGCGAGGCCGACCGATAACAGCTTGAAAACCGCTAGATCAAACAAGCGGCATCAGCCATGAAACACGCTCAACGCTTGCCGACTGGCACCGCAACGCGTTCGGTTTCTCCAACGAACAACTGACGTGGACGGCCGATCTTCTTCTGTTCGGGGTCGGCGATCATTTCGTTCCATTGCGCGATCCAGCCCACCGTACGCGCCATCGCGAAGATGCAGGTGAACATGGCCGTAGGAATGCCGAGTGCACGATGCCCGAGTAGAAATCGACGTTCGGATACAGCTTGCGCGACACGAAATATTCATCTTCCAGCGCGATTTTTTCGAGTGCTATGGTGAGCTTGAAGAGCGGGTCGTCGTGCAGAACAAGTTCTTCGAGCACTTCATGACACGTTTCGCGCATGAGCCTCGTAACGACTCGCTCGCCATCGGCGTGCATCTCTACTATCACGGCCTAGTCGGCGAAGCCGCTGAAATCGCGCTCGACAAGGACGCGCACTGCAAGTCGTAATGCGCTTCAGGTGCATGACGCGTTGCGCGTCATGCATGCAATCATTCGTGATGTGAAGGCGCCGCGCGAACAAACTCGTCCACATAACGATTGAACGCCGACGGATGCGCGAGGTTCATACCATGCGACGCGCCGCGTACGGTCTCGCGGCGCGCAGCCGGCAGCCACGTATGCAATGCGGCCACCGTGCGCCGGAACATCTCGGGACTTTTCTCTCCGTCTATCAGCAGTACGGGGCACGTTATCCGCGCGGCGTCTTCGGACACATACGCAGGCAACGGATCGCGAAACTGGCGCGCGAGCGTGTGCGCGTTGTCGGTTGCCATTCTGCGAAAACCCGGCGTGCTCATCGCCCAGAAACCTAGCCTGCTGACCGAATCCACGAAGAGTTGCAGGCCACCTTCCACGTCGCCCGTTTCGATCAGATGCGCGGCTCGCGCGCGTAATGCGTTGACCGTTTCCGGCAGGCTCGCAGGCGGCCGTCCTGCGATCTGAAGCGGACCGCCGGGATCGGCAAGCGTCAGCGTGCGCACCTGTTCGCTATGACGAAGTGCGCAATGAAACGCCACACAGCCGCCACGCGAATGACCGACGACGTGCGCCGGTCCCGCGCCGAAACGTTCGATGAACTCCGCCACTTCATCCGCATGACCGCTCCAGCTGAACGGCAGGTCCGCGCCGCTATCGGTCGCCGGCCAGTAATGCGTGAGGCTTACGGCAACACAGCGGTAGTGCTTCGCAAGGCCCGCGAGTTGCGGCTGCCAGTAACGGTAATCGCAGAGCGAACCGTGCACGAAGAGCAGCAGTTCGCTCTCGCCGGCTTCGACGTAAGGCATCCGCAAGCCGCTTTGCAATTCGATGAATGTCGATGAAGGCGACGAGAGCAATGATGCGGAGCCAGTTAGATTCACAGCAGATTGGCGAATGTGGCGGCAACGCTAAAACACCGCACGGGCAAGGGATTTGATGAAGGCAAGCGTTGTGCGTCCCTGAGAGCGGGACGCACAAACGTATTGTCATACAGCGTTGGTGTGAGCGTAGTGAGGTGCGCGTAGTCGAGCACTACACGCGAGTCGCGTGAGCCGAAATCAGTCGTTATCGATGTCGTCGACGAGACCGGTCGCCACGGCCACACCCGCGCCACGCACGGCACAGGTGAGCGGTTCGTCGGCGACGTGTACGTCGAGCCCGAGTTCCTGCGTCAGACGCCGGCCCAGATTGCCGAGCAGCGCGCCGCCGCCCGTCAGCACGATGCCGTTGCCGGCGATGTCGGTGATGAGTTCGGCGGGCGCCATTTCGAGCCTGCGCTTCACCGCGGCGATCACCTAGCGCAGCGGACCTTCGAGTGCATCGGCGATATCGTGATTGCTCAGTTGCACGGTGCGCGGCAGGCCGTCGTCGACACTGTGTCCCGTCGCGTTGACGTGTTCGCGCGGCACGTCGCGCGTGGCCGAACCGATGCTCCTCTTCGCATGCTCGGCCGTCTGTTCGCCGAGCACAACACCGTACAGGCTGCGCACGTGGCTCACGATCGCCGTGTCGAACGTATCGTATCGCCGCCCACGCGAATCGAGCCGCTGTAGGCCGCGCCGCCGAGCGCGATCACACCGACTTCCGTCGTGCCGCCGCCGATGTCGACTACCATCGAACTGGTTGCGTCCGACACAGGCAAGCCCGCGCCCACCGCCGAAGCGAGCGAGCCGATCAGGTTCACCTTCCACGCGCCGGCTGAATAGCGAACGCGGCCGCGCCATGTCGACGAACTGGCGGATCATCTGTTCGGCTGCGGGGAAATTGGCGATCACGCCGTGCCGCAAAGGCCGCACGGCTTCGACATTGCGCGGCTCGCGGCCCAGCTGGCGCGTTTCGGCACCCACGGCGGTGACACGTTTGGCGCGCTCGCCGGCATCTTTCTGGAACGCGACGACGGACGGGCTGGTTCAGCACGATGCCACCGTCGTCGGTATAGATAAGGGTGTTGGCCGGGCCGTGCCAAGATCAACGGCCACGGAAGGACGAAACAGGCGTTCGAAAAGCGGGTAATGCGGCGTCGGTCTCGCCATGTAGGGGCTCTAATTGTGTCGTCATTATCTGCCCGTCTCCGGGCAGTCTGCAAATGCGCCCTCGGTCACCCGATCCGCGTGACACGCCCTCTCAGGCGTAGCGCTGTCCGCGCGGCGGGGTGATTTTCATACCAATGAGCAGTTAACGGCAAGCGAATCAGAATCTTTAGGCTAGCTTTTCAAATGCGGCTGTTTCAGTCGCGCGACAACGCGCCCAGCGGGCGTTCCAGCGCCTCATGGCCGAGCGCGACGCCGTCGGCGTTAATCGTATGACCAATGCCCGCGAGCGCATAGGCGTCGACGGTGTAGCCGGCTTGGCTGAAGGCGTCCGCGGCGTGTTCGAGTTCGCGCACCGGAATCACTTCATCGCTCTCGCCGTGAATCAGCGTGACCGGCGTGCCGTGACCGGAGATGCGAGCCGCCCCGAATACGCGATCACGCCGGCCGCGCCCTCGGCGCTCGTCGCGACGTGATGCAGCGCCATGATCGAGCCTTGCGAGAATCCGACGAGCGCAACACGCTCGAACGGCACGCGCGCATGCACGAGTTCGGCGTCCAGCATGCGGCGCAGCGCTGGATAGGCCGCAGCCACGCGCTCGGGCCGGTTTGCTTCGTTGACGTCGCGCAGGCTGAACCATTGGCGTCCGGCGAAACCGCCGTCGAACGGCTCCGTGCCGTCGAGCGACGTGAAGGCCACGTCGTGCAGACTTTCGCTCCAGATGTCGGCGAGCGGCATCAGATCGCGCGCATTGCTGCCGACACCGTGCATCAGCACGACAAGCCCCGTGGCAGGCGCGTTCACCGGCGCGCGCCGCCAGCCATGTTCGAATTGCTCCCAAGCCTTTTCATTCTCCGTGTTCAGAATGGGTTCGTTGAAGGATAGCGCGCCATGGATGACAACCGTGCGGTCTATGCCTCGTAAATCGCGAGAATACGCTGGCGGCTTTGTTTTCGCCTGCTCGCCTGCAGCCGGCGGCGACGCAGAAATTCGATTGAAGGTATGCTTTCGCGAGCTTCCAAGCGAAGCTCGAGCACATTTGACGTTTGAAACTGCCGCGCCGCGCGCCGTTGGGTAAAGAAACGCGAGCCAGCAAACCGACGCACCAGAACGACACGACAGGAGGCCGCAGCACGCGGCTTCGCTTACCGCGAAGCGCTCGTCCGTCCGAACCAAGATTCGCAGTATTCCTTTTCCGGAGAACCGTTTGAGCCAACCAACTTCCACGCCTGCGTCCGCTCCCGCCGCGCCGCCCGCACCTCCGCCGCCGCTGCAAGGCGGCCAGCTGGTCCTCGCCACTATCACCGTGGCGCTCGCCACGTTCATGAACGTGCTCGACACGTCGATTGCGAACGTGGCGATTCCGACCATCTCGGGCAACTTGGGCGTTTCCGTCGACGAAGGCACGTGGGTGATCACCGTGTTCGCCGCGGCCAATGCTGTGTCGATTCCGCTCACGGGCTGGCTCACGCAGCGCATCGGTCAGGTGAAGCTTTTCGTCGGCGCGATCCTGTCGTTCGTGCTGGCTTCGTGGCTGTGCGGCATTGCGCCGACGCTGCCGATCCTGCTGCTCGCGCGGATTTTCCAGGGCGCGGTGGCCGGTCCGCTGATTCCGCTTTCGCAGGCGATTCTGCTCGACTCGTATCCGAAAGAGAAAGCGTCGACGGCGCTCGCCTTATGGGCGATGACGGCGACCGTCGGTCCGATTGCGGGCCCGGCGCTCGGTGGCTGGATCACGGACAGCTACAGCTGGTCGTGGATCTTCTACATCAACATTCCGGTCGGCATCTTTGCCGCCGGCGTCACGTGGATGATCTACCGCACGCGCGAATCGCCCACACGCAAGCCGCCGATCGACGTCGTGGGTCTCGGCCTGCTGATCACGTGGGTCGCGTCGCTGCAGATCATGCTCGACAAGGGCAAGGATCTCGACTGGTTTAGCTCGCCCGTCATCGTGATTCTCGGCATCACGGCGCTGATCAGTTTCTCGTTCTTCCTCGTGTGGGAATTGACCGAAACGAATCCGATCGTGGATTTGCGGCTTTTCCAGCAACGCAATTTCGCGGGCGGCACGATCGCGATTTCGGTCGCGTACGGCGTGTTCTTCGGCAATCTCGTGCTATTGCCGCAATGGATGCAGGAGTATCTGAACTACCGCTCCGTCGACGCCGGTCTCGTCACCGCGCCGCTCGGCGTCTTCGCGGTGGTGCTCGCGCCGGTGATGGGCCACGTGCTGCCGCGCTCGGACGCGCGCGTGATCGCCACGCTCGCGTTCATCGGCTTCGCGATCGTGTTCTACATGCGCTCGAAGTACGTGGTCGAAATCGACACGTGGCACCTCGTCATTCCGACGCTGCTGCAAGGTATTCCGATGGCGCTCTTCTTCGTGCCGCTCACGACGATCATTCTGGCCGGGCAGCCGCCGAATCGCATTCCGGCGGCTGCCGGTCTGTCGAACTTCGTGCGCGTGTTCTGCGGCGCGGTGGGCACGTCGATCGCGGGCAACGAGTGGAACAACCGCACGGTGCTGCATCACGAACGGCTTACCGAACGCGGGACCGTCGACAACCCGGTGTTCAACCAGCAGATCGACTCGACGCAATCGCTGCTGCATCTGAACACGCAATCGGCGCATGCGCTCTTCGATTTCACCGTGAACAGCCAGGCCGCGATGATGGGGCTGAATGACATCTTCTTCGTGTCGGCCATCATCTTCATCCTGATTATTCCGCTGATCTGGATTACGCGGCCGTCCAAAGGCGGCGGTGCGGACGCGGCCGGTGCGCACTGAGTTTTACCTTTAGCGGAAATAGCGCGCCGGCGTATCGCCGAACGCGTCGCGAAACACGGCGATGAACGACGACACGTCGTTGTAGCCCACTTTCAGCGCGACCTGCGTCACGCTCGCGCCGCCGAGCCGTTCCAGCGCGATCAGCAATCGCAATTGCTGGCGCCACTGCCCAAAAGTCTGCGCCGTTTCGCGTGTGAAAAGCCGCGCCGCCGTGCGTGCCGTGACGCCCGCGGCCTCGGCGAGCGTATCGAGCACGGCGGCCTCGGCGGGGATCGGCCGCGAACGTGTCGGCGATGCTTTGCGCGCGCGGATCGCGCGGCCAGATCAAACCGAGCGGCGCTGCGGCGCCCGGCAGTTGATCCAGCAGAGAACCTGCATGAGACGTACAGCAGCTTCGTCAAAAGGCCGGTCTTGCGGAAATTGCTCGGCGGCTTCGAGCAACGCATCCATCAGACGCGTGGATTTCACCGCACCGGGTTGCGTGGGCACCGGCGCGGGCAACGTGGTGCCTTCGCTATCGATAAAAAACGCACCGGATGCGTTGCGGAAAGCCGATGCAACATCCCACCCGGCAGCCAGAGCGCGTGCGCGGGCAGCACGACCCAGCGGCCGGTTTCTGTGCGCACCCTCAACACGCCGTCGCTCACGTGAATCAGTTGCGTACGACGGTGAGCGCGCCAAGGCGTGTCGAGCGTGTCGGCGTGGATCGCATCCACGAATAGCGGAAGCGCGATGCCGTCCAGATCGGAAGCGTCCATCATGATGTCCGTTTTGCCACGTTCTTACGGAAAAGGCAGCAAGATTAGCATAGCCTGCGACCCGCAACACTTGACGACACTGACTGCCGTTAGAATCGCCGCTCACATGATCCGGGCACCATGAACCACGACTCCATCCTCGAACAGATTCATCGCGATCTGCGGCCATACCTAGGCCGTGGCAAGGTCGCCGATTACATTCCCGAGTTGCGCACGTTCCCGCCGACCGCTTCGGCATGGCGATCGTCACCGCGGCGGGCGACGTGTTCAGCACGGGCGAAGCCGACACGCGCTTTTCGATCCAGAGCATTTCGAAGCTCTTCACCTGCACGATGGCGTTCCGTCTGCTCGGTGACGAGCTGTGGCAGCGTGTTGGCCGTGAACCGTCGGGCAACGCGCTCAATTCGCTCGTGCAACTCTAGGCGGAGCACGGCAAGCCGCGCAACCCGTTCATCAACGCGGGCGCGCTGGTGGTGACCGACGTGCTGTGCTGCCGCTTCGTGCAGGCCGAAACGGCGATCGTCGAATTCATGCGGCGGCTCACGGGCGAAAGCAGCATCGACTACGACTTGCGCGTGGCGCAGTCCGAATTGCAACACGCGCATCGCAACTTTGCGATGGCGCATTTCATGGCGAGCTTCGGCAACATGGAGATGCCGCCTGACGTGGTGGTCGACGCGTACTGCCGGCAGTGCGCGATTTCGATCCATTCCATCCGGGAATTGACGGTGAGGGAGAAGAAGTGGATCGACTCGACGCAATGCGGCTTTTCGTGCGGCTGGTGGAAAGCGGCAGCTTCACGGCCGTGGCGCGCGCCGAAGGGATGGGACAACCCGCCGCGAGCAAGCAGATTCGCGCGCTAGAGAACTATCTCGGCGTGCAGTTGCTCGCGCGCACATCGCGCCAGGTGAGCGTGACGGAGGCGGGGCACACGTTCTACGTGTCGGCGAAAGCGCTGCTCGACGATTTCGATGTTGCCGAGTCGTCGGTTGGCGAGCGGCAGCAGTCGCCGCGCGGACTGATCCGCATGAGCACGTCGCTCGCGCACGGACGGTTGTGCATCACGCCACTTTGGTTCGGGTTCCTGCGGCGCTATCCGGGCGTGGAAATCCAGATGTCCGTTTCGGAGCGGCAGGTCGACCTGATCGGCGACGGCATCGATCTCGCCGTTCGTCACGGGCGTATGCAGGATTCGTCGATCACGGCGCGGAAGCTGTGCGATTCGCCGTTCGTGCTCGTCGCGAGCCGGACCTATCTCGCGACGCACCCGGCGCCCACGCGTCTCGACGATCTCGATGCACACGACTGCGTGGTCTTCGCGCATGGACGGGAGCGTCGTCCGTGGATTTTTGGATCGGGCGGCAAGTCGGGGGCCTCGGTTGCCTATCTGCCGCGCGGGGCCGTTCATGACCAGCGACTCCGAGCAGATTCGCACGGGCGTCCTGTGCGGACTCGGCATCGCGCAGGCACCAGCGTGGGTCGTCGCGCCGGAGATCGCTTCAGGAGAAGTGGAGGTGTTGCTGCCGCGGCTTCAGTGCGAATCCGTTCTAACGTATCTGGCTCATCCGGCCGGCGCGTACCGATGCGCGTCAAGCTGCTGATGGACTATCTGCACGAAGCGTTCGCATCGGAGTCGAGCGTCGGCTCGTAGTTCGAACGTTCGGGACGACGAACGAGTGAGTGCGAATCAGGCAGGTGACGTCTCGACGCGATGGCCGCAGGAACGCACGTTGCCCATGCGCGCCAGACGCGCCGTTGCTCGCGGCAGCCGCATCCTGTGTCGCGCCGCTTTCCACCGCCTTCAGCGCGGCCGTGACGTGGTTGCCGCACCGGCACTTCCACAGCCACGTACTCGCGCCGCAATACTGCAGCGCCACGAGGTCGCCGAATGTGCGACCCGTGACGTCGCGATATGGCGGAAAAGGCCATGCGGGCGGCAGGGGTGGGGTGGTACGTTGCTTCACGGGGTAGTTTCGTGGGGTTTTTTTGTCGACGTTGGCTGGACGGCTTCTGCTACCGGATATGGCTGCTCCGGCGCGCGATTCAAGGTTGCGCAGCCGGTCGCCGTGACCTTGCTGCGGGTCCGTTATTGTAATTGCCGATCGCAATGCTTGACCGGGCGTGAAGCCGGAGCCGAACGAACCGCGTAGGTGCGTTGAACGCGTTGAATGAAGGCGAGCTTGCTGCCGTGCACGATCCGCGTGTCGAGCCACACATGCCGCCGACCCCTCCTCAAAAAATCGGCCGCCCCATATAAGTGGTCAGCCATTTGAGCGCCAGCACGCCTGCAAGCGAGTTGCCGTTGCTGTCCAGTCCCGGCGACCATACGCACGCTGCCATCTCGCCCGGCAACACCGCGACGATGTCGCCGCCCATGCCGCTTTTCGCGGGCAAGCCGACGCGGTAGAAGAAGTCGCCGGCGGCGTCGTAGGTGCCGCAGGTCAGCATGAGCGCGGAGAGTCGCTTGGCGGAACTGGTGTCGAGAATGCGCTCGCCGGTAGACGGCACGACGCCGTGGTTAGTCAGAAAGAGCGCCGCTTTTGCAAGCTCGACGCAACTCATGGTATGTTCTTTACAGCCTTTTTCGCAATCGATCGGGACGCTTAAGGTGGCGCCTTTAATCGAGGAGCGGAATGATGAAAGCGATTTGCGTAACGGCGGCGTGGTACCCGGAAGTGCGCGAAGTGCCAGCTCCCGCGGAAGCGCGGCGGGTCACGTGGTGATCCGGATGACGGCGTCGGCCATCAATCACGGCGACAAGACTTTTCTGAAGCGGCCCGCGTCGGTGGGCGCGGCGCTGCCTCCTGTCAAACACGACGTGTGGGGCGCGTCAGGCGCGGGCACGGTTGTCGCGATCGGGGACGGCGTACCGTCGCGATACATGGGGCGGCAGGTCGCGATCTACCAGTTCGCTGGGACGCAGCGCGGAGAGCGTCGGACTGTGGTCCGAGCGCGCACAGATGCCGCACACCAACTGCCTGATCCTGCCGGATGACGTGGCGGCGCCAGACTACAGCGGCTCGCTCGTCAATGTGATGACAGCGTATTCGTTCATCGAGGAGATCGTCACGGCCGGGCATTCGGCGACGGCAACGTCATCGCGACGCTTGCGCGCGAGCGCGGTCTGCCAGCCATTTTCCTCGTCCGCACGAATGCGGCCCGCGACGCGCTGCACGCCGCCGGCATCGAGCATGCGATCGTGACCGGCGAAAGGTTCACCGCGACGCTCGCCGAACTCGCCGCACGACCCGGAACGACTGCCGCGTTCGACGGCGTCGGCAGCCAACTGCTCGGCGAGGTGGCAACGGCGTTGCCGATGAATTCGACGATCTGGTGCTACGGCTTTCTGGACGCGGTGTCGCCGGTGTCGTTCCCGAGCGTGCTCGTCATGATGAAGAACCTCGTCATCCGGCGCTTCAGCAACTTCGAAAGCGCGACCTGCCATGCGAGAACAGGGTGCGTGGCGCCGGCCGGCATCACCCAGACGCCGTTGGGGCCGAAGTCCCATCCGACGAAGCTGGCCGGGTTGCTCATCTGCGCGGTGGTGAGTCCGTTCGATGCCGGCAGATTGCCGCCGCTCGACGCCTGCCTGGTGGTTTGAACGTCCCAGTAGACGTCGGTGCCCAGACCCGTGCAGGAGGTGCAGATGCCGCCCCGCACGGTGTTCGACAACACGGGGCCCGACGCGAACGACTGCGTAATCGTTCCAGTGTTGCTGTCGACGAGTCCTCCGGCCGGACCGTGCGAACTCAGTCCCGTGACGGAACCGGTCGCGTACGACTCGGTGATCGTGCCTTGATTGCTGAGCACCAGGCCACCGACCGAGCCGTCTGCGAGAACGGTCGCGCTGCTGCCCGAGCACGCAATCAGGCCGGAATTGGTTGCGACGAGCCCAGCGAACGTATTGCCCGCCCCATTGTTCGGCACCGCGATCGCGCCGGACGTGAACACGTTCGTTACCGTGCCGTGATTCTGGATCGCGAGTATCGCGGTGCCGTTGTCGAAGAACGTGGTCGTCTGGGTGACGTTCGCGTCGCGCACGACGCTATTCGTGCAGATGTCGCCGAACACCGCATCGTAGTTCGGCGTCAAATTCGAGAGCGTGCCGGGCGTATAGGTGCCGTTCATGTCGTAAAGCGCGCTCACGATGCCCGTGCTTTTCGACCAGTCGACCGTGCCGCCGTTGATGACGCTGCCGCCGTTGTCGATCGCCGACGCGTCCGCGCGCAAGGTCAGATTGCCCGCGCCCTTGTTCGCGATCGTCGTGCCCGGCGCTACCGAAACATTGTGATAGGCGGCGAGCGTAAGCGACGCCGGCCTATGCCAGCGCAAATTCGACGCGATGCTCAGGTCACCGGTCGCGCCATTTGCACCGGAACCGTTGTCGAACGTCACGCTCCGGTTCTTGCCGATCGAAAAGCTGTTCCAGTCGATAACGCCGCGCGTCGAACCCGGCTGCGTGATCACAAGGCTGTTGCCCTAGCTTGCTATCGTGCCCGCGCCGGCCATATAGGCGCCGCCTTGAGGGAGGACGCCCGCTGCAAGCGCCGCCTGCGCAACCGACATGCCGATCAGAGATAAACCGATGGAAAGACCCGCGCGTGCGTCCCGTGCACGACCAGACAGTTCTCGATGTGACACACACCCCCCCTTTTCGCGCCTGCGCGAACTGGTTGACGGCCCGCGAAGCCGACCGGAAACGCGTGAGCCGTTGTGTCTGGAGAATAGGCTCCTGAGTCGTGCCCGCTTGCCGATTCCTCTGCTTTTTGCGCCTTCGACCGGGCGGGCAAACTCCTACACCTTGCCTTCAAAAATCTCTTTGACACCCTTTCGAGTCGAAACTAAATTTCTTCAAAACGAAAGAGCACACGATGGATCGAAAGAGACTGGAGACATGTTCCCAAGTAAAAGCTCACTGAAGCGCCGGTTGCAGATCTCGTCGAGCTCGTTCGCAAGCGCGGCGAGGTGTCGGTCGAGGAACTGGGTCAGATTTTCGACGTGTCGAGCGTGACCGTGCGCTCCGATCTGACGTACCTCGAGGAGCAGCGCTATCTCGTCCGATTGTTCGGCAAGGCGCGTTATCTCGCGCAGAAGGCCGGCGAGAACATCCTCGCACCGGTGGCCGACGAAGCGACCCGAAAGGCGTCGGAAATCACGATCGCGCGCTTTGCCGCCGAAGCCGTGGACGACCACGCATCGCTGATGCTCGGCGCCGGTGAGCTTGCGCACAAGATCCTGCCGTTTCTGTCGGACCGCTCGAACCTCGCGCTGATGCTGCACGATCTCGACATGGCGCGCACGGCGCAGCGCTTTCTGTCCTGCGAACTCGCGCTGACGGGCGGTCAACTGGAAGACGGCGGCATGGTGCTGACGGGTCCGGACGCCGAAGCATGGGTAAGCAGACGGACTCGATCGCGAAGGCAATCTGCTGTGCGCGGATCCGGCGATCGCACGCGTGTTTGCGGCGGCACACAAGGCCGCGAGGAGGACGATCGTGGTGGCCATCAGCCTCAACTGAATGAACGCCATGGCGAAGCGTTCGCCAGTCTGGCGCACATCGACGCGCTGCTGATGGACAATGGCATCGACCCGCCGACGATGGAGTTGATGCCCCAGAAGAATCTGCCGCTCTACAGGCGGGAAACCAGCGTTCTCGAGTTTCGCAACGCGTCCAGAAAGGTGTGAACCGTATCGAAGCCGGGCGTTTGCCAGACAGTTTTCAGCGAGCGCCCGGATCCCGAGTCAACCGGTCATTTTCGTAAGCATCCCAAACCAGATCGCAAATCATGGCTATCACTGAACTGCACAAGTCCGGCAAATCAGGCTACATTCTCGCGATGGGCGAAATTCTCGTCGAGATCATGGCGACGGAGCGCGGCCAGTCGTTCCGCCGGCCGGGGACGCTCGTCGGGCCGTATGCGAGCGGCGCGCCCGCCATTCTTCATCGACCAAGTGGCGAAAGTGAAGAGTCCCTGCGTGATAATCGGCTGTGTCGGCGACGACGATTTCGGCGCGCTCAACGTCGAGCGTCTGAGAGCGGACGGCGTGAACGTCTCGGGCATCGCGGTCATCAAACAGGCGACGACGGGAAGCGCCTTCGTCACTTATCGCGAAGATGGTGACCACGACTTCATCTACAACATCGCGAACAGCGCGTCCGGTCATCTTTCGGTCGGGAACGTGCGCGAGGATCTGCTCAGGCAATGCCGACATTTTCATGTGATGGGTTCGTCGCTCTTCTCGTCCCGCATCATCGAGGCGATGAAGAAGGTGATCGAAACGGTGAAGGGCAATGGAGGCACCGTCAGTTTCGATCCGAACATCCGCAAGGAAATGCTGCGGATTCCTGAGATGAGATGTGCGAAGCGCTCGACTTCATTCTCGACTATACCGACGTGTTTTTGCCGAGTGGCCACGAAGTGATGCTGCTTGCCAGCGCCAGCACTGAAAAAGGCGCGATCGACGAGTTGCTTCAACGCGGCATCAAGGAAATCGTCGTGAAGCGCGGCAAGGACGGTGCCAGCTACTACGACGGCACAACGACGCTCGGCGTGCCTGCTCTTGCCGTCGAAGAAGTCGATCCCACGGGCGCGGGCGACTGTTTCGGCGGCACCTATGTCGCCTGCCACTCGCAGGGCATGGCGCTCGAACAAGCCTTGCGCTACGCGTGCGCGGCGGGCGCGTGGGCCGTCAACTATCGCGGGCCGATGGAAGGCACGGCCACGCTCGACGAACTGGATGCCTTCATCGCAAGCCAATCGGAGTAATGCCATGACGAACGTCGTATTTCGTCTTACGGGGAATCGGGAAGCAGCCGGCAAACTCAAGGGCATCTATTCGATCTGTTCGGCGCATCCGTGGGTGCTGGCCGCCGCGATGAATCAGGCGCTCGCGGACGACACACCGCTCCTCATCGAATCGACGTCGAATCAGGTCGACCAGTTCGGCAGCTACACCGGCATGAAACCGGCGGACTTCGTCGGGTTCGTGCATCTGCTCGCTGACCGCGTGGGTTTGCCGCGCGAGCGCATCGTGCTCGGCGGCGATCATCTCGGACCGAACGCGTGGCGTCATCTTCCGGCGGAAGAAGCGATGCAGCGCGCCGAGGCGCTGATCGACGCGTATGTGTCGGCAGGCTTCACGAAGATTCATCTCGACACCAGCATGGCGTGCCAAGGCGATGCCGAACGTCTCTCCGACGCAGTGGTCGCCGAACGCACCCGCACGTCTGTGCGTAATCGGCGAGGCCGCGGCGCAGAGCAACGGGCAACGCCAGCGGCCGGTCTATATCATCGGCACCGAAGTGCCGGTGCCGGGCGGCGCGCCCGAAGAGCTCGACACCGTCGAGGTCACGCACGACACGGCCGCGCTGGATACCGTCGTCGTGCATCGCGAAGCGTGGCACAGCCACGGTCTGGATGACGCGTGGAAGCGCGTGATTGCACTGGTGGTACAACTGGGCGTGGAGTTCGACCACACGAAAGTGGTGGACTATCAGCCGGCGCTCGCGCAGGCATTGTCGGGCATTCTTTGTCAACTTCCCGGCATGGTGTTCGAGGCGCACTCCACCGACTATCAGAAGCCCGAAGCGCTCGCGGTGCTCGTGCACGACGGTTTTGCAATCCTGAAGGTCGGTCCCGGCGTGACCTTCGCACTGCGTGAAGCGCTCTACGCGCTCGCCGAAACCGAAGACGAACTCGTCGCGCCCGAGGCGCGCTCGAATCTTCGTCAGGTCGTCGAAAAGGTCATGCTCGCGAAGCCCGGCAACTGGCAGAAGTACTACCACGGCGACGAAGCGCAGCAGCGACTTCTAAGTACCTACAGCTATAGCGACAGAGTGCGGTACTACTGGGCGGATCCGGAAATCGACAGCGCCGCGCAAAGACTCGTCACCAATCTGTCGAACCGGAAAATCCCCGAAAACCTCGTGAGCCGCTACCTGCCCGAACAATACTGGTAACTGCGCCGGGGCGAAATCGACGGCACGCCGATGAGCCTGATTCAGGGGAAAGTGCGCGACGTGATCGGCGTGTATGCCGCCGCCTGCAGATAGACCTGCATATCAGCTCATTCTCCATAGTATCCCTACTCATTTCAATCGGATCCGGATCTTCTCATCAGATCAGGAGAGGCAGCATGTTTGCTCAAGGACAGAATTGCCATCGTGACAGGTGGCGGCACGGGAATCGGCGAGGCAGTGGTTCGCCGTTTTATCTGCGCGAAGGTGCCAGCGTGGTGGTACCAGACGTCAAGTCGAAGCAGGAACTCGAAGCGACTTATAGAAACGAAGACGCGTCCAGCCTGCTTATGCTGCAAGCCGACGTGACCACTAGAGAAAGCATCGGATCGATCGTGCGTTCGACGGTCGAGAAGTTCAGCTGCATCGACATCCTTTATAACAACGCGGCCGTGTTCGACATGCGGCCTTTGCTCGACGAATCGTGGGACATTTTAACCGCGTTTTCGCGGTCAACGTCAAGGGCATGTTCTTTCTGATGCAGGCCGTGGCACAGCAGATGGTCGATCAGTGCGGCGGCAAGATCATCAACATGGCGTCGCAGGCAGGCCGTCGCGGCGAAGCGCTGGTCTCGGCATTACTGCGCGAGCAAGGCGGCGGTCATCAGCTACACGTAGTCGGCGGCGCTTGTGCTCGCGCCTCACCGCATCAACGTGAACGGCATCGCGCCGGGCGTCATCGATACGCCGATGTGGAAGGAAGTCGATGCGCTCTTCGCGCGTTACGAGCATCGTCCGCTCGGCGAGAAGAAACGTCTCGTCGGCGAAGCGGTACCGCTCGGCCGCATGGGACGCCCCGACGAACTCACTGGCGCCGCCGTCTTTCTCGCCTCCGCCGACGCCGATTACATCACGGCGCAAACCCTCAACGTGGACGGCGGCAACTGGATGAGCTGAGCCGCGTCGTTAGCAATCTTCATCTTTTATCGTCACTCGTCGTCACAAGCGCAGCACGTCAGAACTGAAAGCTCATAAACCCGGAGACAGACATGAAGAAAGCATCAAAGGCTCGCGCGCTCGTTCACAAAGCGCTCATCGCCGCAGGCGCGCTGTGCGCGGCGCAATTCGCAGGTGCCACCACCGTCACGATCGCGACGCTGAACAACCCGGACATGATCGAGTTGAAGAAGCTCTCGTCGAACTTCGAGAAGGCGAATCCGGACATCAAGCTGAACTGGGTGATTCTCGAAGAGAGCATGCTGCGTCAGCGCGCGACGACGGACATCACGACGAACAGCGGCCAGTTCGACGTGGTCGCGATCGGCACGTATGAAGCGCCTCAGTGGGGCAAGCGCGGCTGGCTCGCGCCGATGACCAACCTGCCCGCTGACTACGATCTCGGCGACGTCGTCAAGACCGCGCGCGACGGTCTCTCGGCCAATGCAATGGTCAACTGTGGGCGTTGCCGTTCTACGTGGAAAGCTCGATGACGTTCTATCGCAAAGACCTGTTCGCACAGGCGGGCCTGAAGATGCCGGATCAGCCAACCTACGACCGGGTAAAGGAATTCGCCGACAAACTGACCGACAAGTCGAAGGGCGTCTACGGCATCTGTCTGCGCGGCAAGGCCGGCTGGGGTGAAAACATGGCCTACGTCTCGACGCTCGTGAACACTTACGGCGGCCGCTGGTTCGACGAAAGCTGGAAGGCACGGATCGCGATACGCTCGAGTGGAACAAGGCCATCCACGTTCTATTTCGACCTGCTGAAGAAAGACGGCCCTCCGGGCGCGAGTTCGAACGGCTTCAACGAAAACCTCACGCTGATGTCGTCCGGTAAATGCGCGATGTGGATCGACGGACAAGATCGGCTTCGCGGCGGCGCCCACCGCCGTCACGCCAAAGGGCTCGCACTGGTTGTGATCATGGTCCTTCGCGATTCCGAAGACGTCGAAATTGCAGGACGCGGCGAAAAAGTTCGCCGAATGGGCGACTCCGAAGCAGTACATCGAACTTGTCGCCAAGGACGAAGGCTGGGCATCCGTGCCGCCTGGCACGCGCAAATCGACGTACGCGCGACCCGAGTACAAGCAGGGGGCGCGTCCTAGAAGATTTCGTCCGGCAGCGGGAATAAACTCGGCGGATGACCGGTTATGCATGGCATGAGTCGAGCAGCACAACCCGCCCTAACGCCTGACCGTCATGTCCTGGAGGACCGAGGGGGTTCGGACCGATCCCGAAGCCGAAGCGCTGAAAAGCCGCCGTTTTCAGCAACTCGCGCTGCCGTACCTCGATGCGGCCTACAACTCTCGCGCGCTGGCTGTGCGGCAATCCAAACGACGTCGTCGACGTCGTGCAGGAAGCCTTCATGCGCGCGTTCCGTTTCTTCGACACGTTTCGTGGCAATTCGGCGCGGCCGTGGCTGCTCGCGATCGTGCAGCGCATTTGGTACACGGAGTGACGAAGGCGGGCGTCGGGGCACGAAACGGTCGAATTCGACGACACGATGGACGACGCCACCTTCGACGGCTGGAGCACGGGCGGCGACAACCCGCAGACGCTCCTGATTCGCGACGAAGACTCGAAGCGCGTGCACGAGGCGCTGGCGATATTGCGGTCGAATACCGCGAGGTACTGATTCTGCGGGAACTCGAGGAGATGGGTTATCGCGAGATTGCGCTGGTGGCGGACGTGCCGATCGGCACGGTGATGTCGCGGCTCGCTCGCGGACGCCGCAAGCTCGCGGCGCTGCTCGGCGAGTCTCAGGGCGGATTGCCCGGCGCATCGGGCGGAACGTCGCAGGGGCGGCCGCCGAAGGCGCTGCCGGATGCGGGCAGCGGAGCCGGGGCGGCGTCGGGCGCGGCATGTCAGGGGCGCTACGGTACTTCCGGCCGCGCTGCCGGTGACGGTTCCAGCGACGGCCTGGGCAACAGTTTTGGCGCGAGCGGCAGACAGAGCGGTGCCCAGAGCAAAAATCAGGGCAGCACGGCGCGCGGCGCGTTTTCCGGCATGCCAAGCGCGTCGGTCACACCATTGCGGGCGGTAGCGGCAGGTAAAGCCCGTTCTTCTATACACACTTCCGGCGGCGGATCTGCCGCCGGTTTCGCGAGGGAGACGCCAGATGGACTGTAAAGAAGCGCGGCTGGTCGTCGTGCTGTGCGTGGCGGCAGGCGTGACATTGAGCCTGGGACGGCACGCGTCGACCGGACCGTTCACCGACGAACTGGTGGAAAGCCACGTCCGCGCGCAGGTTTCCGGGCGCGACATCGACGTGATCTCGACCGACCGGCACACGGTGAAGCCCTGGTTCAACGGTAAGCTCGACTATTTGCCGCCGGTCGAGGATCTCGCGGCTAACGGCTTCCCGCTGGAAGGCAGCAGGTTCGACTACCTCGCGCATCAGCGGGTGGGCGGTGCTGGTTTATCGCTACCAGAAGCACGTGATCGACGTGTACGTGTACCCGTAGGCGGCCGGGACGGAGGCATCGGCCGCGGCAACCTTCGGCCGCGAAGGTTATTCGATCGCGCACTGGGCGATCACCGACGCCGCGCCGGATGCGCTGAGCGGCCTAGGAAAGGCACTCAAAGCGCGCTTCCAGAGCGGCAGCGAGCGGACGGAAACGGGTTCGTAAGGCTGCTTAGTGAGAAGGCGGGCGGTGTCGGGTGTTCGGGCTTGAGCCGGGCTGGCGTACGAATCTGTTGATGCGTTGGCAATGCATCGGCAACTAAGCTCTTGAAAATACAACCGATTCGCCCGCCCGATTAACGGAATATCTTGCAACCCGTCCCCATTCGGGTTACACTCTTTAGTTTGCCACTTGCCACACCAGTTCCGACGCCCGGGTGGCTTTAATCCATAAGTCAGCACAAGGAGTGAATATGCGCCATTACGAAATCGTATTTATCGTGCATCCGGACCAGAGCGAGCAGGTGCCCGCCATGATCGAGCGTTACAAGAGCACGATCACCTCGCACGGTGGCCAGATCCACCGCATCGAAGACTGGGGCCGTCGCCAACTAGCCTACATGATCGAGAAACTCGCGAAGGCTCACTATGTCTGCATGAACATCGAATGCGACCAGGCTACCCTCGACGAGCTGGAACACGCATTCAAGTTCAACGACGCTGTTCTGCGTCACCTCCTCGTCAAGATGAAGAAGGCCGAAACCGGCCCGTCGCCGATGATGAAGGAAGTGCAGCGCGAAGAAGCCAAGAAGTCGGCTGCTACTACGTAACCGTCCGAAGCGCAAGCTTAAGACACACTATTTAAGCTACCAGACAAGCGTCACCCTCACCAAAGGCTTCATGAACCGGCTGCAACTCACGGCCAGCGTCGTCGAACGCGAACCGATGCGGTACACACCCGCCGGCGTTCCGATTGCAGGATGCACGTTGCAGCACCATACGGAAGTGGTCGAAGCCGGCATTGCCCGTCAGGTCGAACTGACCATGCAGGCAGTGGCCGCAGGCGAGGCGAGCGGTAAGCTGGAAAGCTGCCCGATGGGCGTAGAAACGCTCTTCACAGGCTTCCTGGCAAAAAAGCACCGCAACGCACGAACTCTGGTATTTCACATCACTGCATTGCAGGACATTGGAAAGGACTAATCATGCCCCGCCCGACTGGTAAGAAATTCGACAAGCGTCGTCAGCAACAAAATCCGCTCTTCAAGCGCAAAAAGTTCTGCCGCTTCACGGCTGCAGGCGTCGAGTACATCGACTACAAAGACCTCGATACGCTGAAGGACTTCATCGGCGAAAACGGCAAGATCACGCCGGCGCGTCTTACGGGTACGAAGTCGCACTATCAACGCCAGCTGGACACGGCAATCAAGCGCGCACGTTTCCTCGCGCTGGTGCCGTACACCGACCAGCACAAGGCCTAACCCGACGACGCAATAAGGAGCATCCGAATGCAAATCATTCTTCTGGAAAAAGTCGTTAATCTGGGTAACCTAGGCGATATCGTGAAGGTCAAGGACGGTTACGCACGTAACTTCCTGATCCCGAACAAGCAAGCTCGCCGTGCAACGAAGGAAGCCTTGGCTAAATTCGAAGTGCGCCGTGCAGAACTCGAGAAGCTGGCTGCCGAAAAGCTGGCTGCTGCTCAGGCTCAAGGCGAAAAGCTGGCAGGCTCGACGGTTCAGATCGGTCAGAAGGCCGGCGTCGACGGCCGTCTGTTCGGCTCGGTCACGAACGCTGACATCGCTGACGCACTGGTCAAGCAAGGGTTCGCAGTGGAAAAGGCGCAAGTGCGTCTGCCGGAAGGCCAGCTGAAGATGGTTGGCGATCATCCGGTTCAGGTTTCGCTGCACACTGACGTTCTCGTCGATGTGACGGTGTGCGTGCTGGGCGAACACGTCTAAGCACCAGCAGTACATCTGCCAGGTTGTTGATGGCAAAAGCAGGGGGCCGGTTACCCGGCCCCCTGCTTTTTTTACGTCCGTTTTTTGCCACGTCGCTGTCCGCCGCCGCTGATTCCCCCGATAATTCTTCACCATGAACGCACCGTCCAAAGATCCCCAACTCGAGTCACTAAAAGTCCCGCCGCATTCGATCGAGGCCGAGCAATCGGTGCTGGGCGGCCTGCTGATCGACAATGCCGCGTGGGACCGTATCGCAGATTTCCTGTCGAAAAGCGATTTATACCGCTACGACCACCGCATCATCTTCGAACACATCGGCAAGCTGATCGCGGCCACGCGGCCGGCCGACGTGATCACCGTGTACGAAGCGCTCGGCACATCGGGCAAGGCGGAAGAAGTGGGCGGCCTCGCGTATCTGAATGCGCTCGCCCAGAACACGCCGAGCGCGGCCAACATTCGCCGTTACGCAGAAATCGTGCGGGATCGCGCGGTGCTGCGCCGTCTCGTGTCGGTTGCCGACGAAATTTCCGCCGACGCCTTCAATCCGCAAGGCAAGGAAGTGCGGCAGTTGCTGGACGAGGCCGAATCTAAAGTGTTTTCGATCGCCGAAGACGGCGCGCGCGGCACGCAGGGCTTCCTCGAAATCGGACCGCTCGTGACCGAAGTGATCGAGCGGATCGATACGCTCTACCACACGGCCAATCCGAGCGACGTGACCGGCACGCCAACCGGCTTCGTCGATCTGGATCGCATGACGTCTGGCATGCACGGCGGCGAGCTGATCATCGTCGCGGGTCGTCCGTCGATGGGTAAGACGGCGTTTTCGATGAACATTGGCGAATACGTCGCGGTCGAGTACGGCTTGCCTGTCGCCGTGTTCTCGATGGAAATGCCGGGTTCGCAGCTCACCATGCGTATGCTGGGCTCCGTCGGCCGGCTCGACCAGCACCGCATGCGTACCGGGCGTTTGACCGACGAGGATTGGCCGAAGCTCACGCACGCCGTGCAGAAAATGAGCGAGGCGCAGATTTTCATCGACGAAACCGACGGCCTGAACCCGATGGAATTGCGCTCGCGCACACGGCGGCTGTCGCGTCAATGTGGCAAGCTCGGACTCGTCATCATTGACTATTTGCAACTGATGAGCGGTTCATCGTCGGGCGAAAACCGCGCCACCGAAATCTCGGAAATCTCGCGATCATTGAAGGGGCTTGCCAAAGAACTCGATGTGCCGATAATCGCGCTCTCGCAGTTGAATCGCGGCCTCGAACAGCGTCCCAACAAGCGCCCGATTATGTCTGACTTGCGCGAATCGGGTGCTATCGAACAGGATGCGGACGTGATCCTGTTCATCTATCGCGACGAGGTCTATAACCCGAACAGTCCCGACAAAGGCACCGCGGAAATCATCATCGGCAAGCAGCGTAACGGTCCGATCGGTCCTGTTCGGCTGACGTTCCACGGTCAATACACGAAGTTCGATAACTTTGCTGGTGCGCAGAATTTCTATGGCGAGTAAACACCACGCCTGAAGCAGAAGTAAAGTCCGGAATGAAGCGCCTGTTGTAACGGCGCTTTCTAAAGTGCGGCGGCGATCCTGCAACGGTACAATATGGCGGTTTTATGTCAGTCATTATGTGACCAATTTTCGGGATCCCAATGTTCGGCCGATTCATGCCCACCGAGGGCAAGTTTTTTGAAATTTTTGATGTACATGGGAAGTGTATCGTGTCTGCGAGCCATGAACTGGAACTGCTGATCGACAATCTCCAGGACGCCGAGACCCACAAGCAGAACGTGCAGATGGCCGAGAAGGCCGACGACAAGCTCACGCACGAAACCATCGACCTGCTGCACAAGACTTTCATCACGCCGCTCGACCGCGACGAGATCCACAAGCTCATCACCACGATGGACATCCTCGACCTGATGGAGGACGTCGCCACCGCCATTTCGCTGTACGACGTGCAGGCCGTGACGTCCGAGGCGAGCCAACTGGCGCACATTTGCATGGCCGCGTTCGAGCGGGTGCAGTTCGCTGTGAGCCTGCTGGCCGACTGAAGCAGGCGAGCCAGATCCTGAAGGCATGCGAAGACATCGACCGCCTCGAATCCGAGGCCGATCGCGTGTTGCGCGCGGCCATGTCGAAGCTTTTCCGCGAAGAAGACAACGTCAAGACGCTGATCAAGCTGAAGACGATCTACGAACTGCTCGAAACGATCACGGACAAATGTGAGGACGTAGCGAACATCATCGAAGGCATCGTACTGGAAAACGCCTAATGCAATCGATACAACCCGCTATCTGGGTCGTCGCGGGGCTCGTAGCCGTCGCGCTGATCTTCGACTTCATGAACGGCTTTCACGACGCGGCGAACTCGATCGCGACGGTCGTCTCGACCGGCGTGCTGAAACCGCAGCAGGCGGTGGCGTTCGCCGCGGCGTTCAACGTCATTGCCTATTTCGTGTTTCACCTGAAGGTGGCGACTACGGTCGGCAAAGGCACGATCGACCCGAACATCGTCGACCACTACGTGATTTTCGGTGCGCTCGTGGGCGCGATCGGCTGGAACGTTATTACGTGGCACTACGGCATTCCGTCGAGTTCGTCGCACGCGCTGATCGGCGGCCTCGTGGGCACGGCGCTCGCCAAATCCGGGTGGGGCTCGCTCAATTTCAACGGGTGATGAAGACCGTCGCGTTTATTTTCATCTCGCCGCTGCTCGGTTTCGTGCTCGGGTCGTTCTTCATGCTCACGATTTCGTGGATCTATTTTCGCACGCCGCCGAGCAAGGTCGACCGGCGCTTCCGCCGTTTGTAATTGCTGTCGGCCAGGCTGTATAGCCTCGGTCACGGCGGCAACGACGCGCAGAAGACCATCGGCATTATCTGGATGCTGCTGATCGCCACGGGTTTACGCATCGTCGATCGCCGACTCGCCGCCGTTGTGGGTGATCGGCGGCTGTTATCTGTCGATGGGTATCGGCACGCTGTTCGGCGGCCGGCGAATCGTTCGGACTATGGGTCAGAAAATCACCAAGCTCAAACCGGTGGGCGGCTTTTGCGCGGAGTCGGGCGGGGCGATCACGCTGTTCACCGCTTCCTGGCTCGGCATTCCGGTATCCACTACGCATACGATCACGGGCGCGATCGTGGGCGCGACGCAGAAACTGAGCGCAGTGCGCTGGGGCGTGGCCGGCAATATTGTCTGGGCGTGAATTCTGACGATTCCAGCCTCGGCCATGCTGTCCGGCGCCGCTTGGCGGCTCCGTCACCGTTTCCTTTGATTCGTTCCGGGTGATTCATTCAGCCGCGGATGGCTCGTAGACCGTCCGCGCCTCGTCAGCAGAACCTCAGTAGCAAATCAGCGCGCACCGCCAGGATTAACGGCGCGCTGCATCCATCCATTGGTATGATCGCTCCCGTCACATAGCTTGCACGGCGGCTCGCGAGAAAGAGCGCGACGTTGGCAATTTCCTACGGTTTCGCATAGCGGCCGAGTGGCACTTTGGCTTGCCCGCGAGCGAGCGCCTCCGCGCTGTCGATTCCTTGTTGCGTTGCTTCCAGCTTGACCGCTTCCTCTACGCGTTCGGTAAGCGTGGAGCCCGGGTTGATCGCGTTGATGCGGATGCCGTACCGCGCGTAGTAATGCGCGAGGCCGACCGTGGCCAGCATGAGCACGGCATTGGCGGCACCGCCAGCAATGTGAATGTCGCTCGCGACCTTGCCACCCATGCCGATGATATTGACGAGATCGTGCCGGGCTCGCCGCCCGCGCCATTTTTATCGCCTTTCGCACGCTCGGCCATGCGGCGCAGCACTTCCTGCTGCGGGTAGATATACGGAAAGTATTTCGCTTCCATCGCCGCGAGAAACGCGTCGGCATCGAGCGATTCCGGGTCGTAACGGCGCGCGTTCGATGCACGTGCAGCCCTTCCTGTTTCAACTGTTCGTATGCGCGCGCGAGATTGGCCGGGTCGCGTGAAACAATCGCGACTCGCGCGCCTTCGAGGGCGAACGCGCAGGCGCACGCAAGCCCGATTCCCTTGCTGCCGCCTTTGATCAATATCACTTTGTCGTCTTTCAGCCCGAGATCCATCGTCATCACTTGATTTCGGAGGAAGAAGAAAGACGATAGCAGATGAAAGCGCTCGGTGCTGATTACGCGGTGTGCTTGCACAAAAAACATTTGCATGGAACTGACATTGGATACGCCGCGTAGACGGGAACTTCGCTGCGATAGGCCCGCCCATTTGCACGCATATTTTCCTAGCCTAGTTTCCGAAATTTCCGAGCGTGACTTCGGCGAGCATGGAGTGTCCCGGAAGGACGCGCGACGAAATTTTTACGCAATAAGGAAACTCAACAGCATGCCCTCCAATTCACTGCGCGACTTCCCCATTGCGCTCAGGCGGTGGTGCCTGTGGTCTCTGCTCGGCTGGCTCGACATCCGGCAGCGCTACGCCCGTTCGGCCCTCGGTCCGTTCTGGATCACGCTTAGCATGGGCGTGATGGTGGGCTCGCTAAGCGTTGTCTACGGCACGCTGTTCGGTCAGGCAATGGCAGGCTATCTGCCGGCTCGTCGGTACGGGTTTCGTGGTCTGAGGGCTGATTTCAGGTGTGTTGAACGATTCGTGCGGCGCGTACATCAACAACGCCAACTATATTCGGCAAAGCGATGCGGGCCTGTGGAAATACGTCTTCCAGGTGCTGTGCCGTCAGTTGATCATGTTCACGCACAACTTCGTCATCGTGGTCGTTCTGCTCGCGATTTTCGGCATCGACCAACCGGACGCGCTCGTGTGGTTCGTGCTAGGACTGCTCGTGCTGATACTCAACCTCACGTGGATGGCGCAGGTCTTCGCGCTTACCTCGGCGCGCTATCGCGACATGCCGCAACTCGTCGCCGCGGTCGTGCAGATCCTCTTCTACATCACTCCGCTGATGTGGCGTCCTTCAATGCTGGCCAGGCACGAGTGGCTGATCACGTTCAACCCGTTTGCGTCGCTGGTCGATCTGGTACGGTCGCCGTTGCTTGGGCAATCGCCGGCTGTCACAAGCTGGCTGGCAGTGGCGTGTCTCGCAATCGTGGGATGGCCGTTTGCGCTGGATGTACTCACGCGCGTCTAGGCGTGTCGCTTAGTGGGTATGAGCGACATGTCTGAACTTCACGTTTCCAGATTCGGCGTCGAACTTCCGGTGTTCGAAGTGCACGGGTGGTCGTTGCGCAAAAGCATGGCGAAGCTCGGCAGGCAAAATCGTTTTGCAGAAGGTGCCGATGGTTCGGTCATCGTGCGCGCGCTGAACGACGTCAGTTTCGAATTGAAGCGGGGCGACCGTCTTGGCTTGATCGGGCAAAACGGTGCAGGCAAGAACACATTGCTGCGCGTGCTGGCGGGCATTTACAAACCAACGCGCGACGCAGTCTTGAGTACCGGAAGAACGGTGCTGTTACTCCGATTACGGCAAGGGCGGCCTTGCCCATTTGAATGTGATGATGCGGGCCGCTAAAGCGGTAGGCGTAGCCACACTGACCGATCCGAAGGGTTCGGATTATTCGGCTTATCGCGGTGCGACGGTGGTTACGCCGAATCGGGATGAATTTGCCTAGATGGCAGGTCAATGGGCCGACGAAGCGGACTTCGAGGCGCGCGCCTTCGCGTTGCGAGATCGCCTCGAATTCGGCGCGTTGCTGGTTACGCGTTCGGAAGAGGGCATGAGTCTCTTCGTCGACAGACGTCACATCCGGATTCCCTCGCAGGCTCGCGAGGTCTACGACGTATCAGGTGCAGGAGACACGGTCATTGCCACGATGGCTGCTGCAATGGGCGCGGGGCACGACATCGAAAGCGCTGCGCGGTTGGCTAACGTCGCAGCGGGTATCGTCATCGGCAAGGTTGGGACGGTGCCGATCACGCTCGACGAACTGAATCGACATGTCTAACCTTATCGTCGTGACCGGAGCGACCGGCTTCGTAGGCAGCAACATCGTACGTGGGCTCAAGGCGCGAGGCATCACCGATGTCATCGCGGTCGATAACCTCACGCGTGGCGAGAAATTCCGCAACCTCATCAATCTGCAAATCAGCGATTACATCGATAAAGATGTTTTCTACGAGCGCTTTGCACACGGCGAGTATGGTCACGTGGATGCGGTCTTCCATGAAGGCGCATGCTCCGACACCATGCTGCACGACGGACGCTACATGTTCGACAACAATTATCGCGACAGCAGGACGTTGCTTGACACTTGTGTAGCGGGCAACACGCGTCTGTTCTACGCATCGAGCGCGGCGACTTACGGGGTGTCAACCACGTTCGTCGAAGATCCGCGATTCGAGCAGCCGCTCAACGTTTACGGCTACTCCAAACTGCTGTTCGATCAGGTCGTCCGCCGCACTTTAGCGTCCACGAAAAATCAGATCGCCGGCTTTCGCTATTTCAACGTCTACGGTCCGAGCGAACAACACAAGGGCCGCATGGCATCCGTTGCCTGGCACCACTTCAATCAGTTTCAGGAGACGGGCCGAGTGCAGTTGTTCGGGGAATACGGCGGTTGCGGGGCGGGTGAACACAGGCGCGATTTCGTTTTCGTCGACGACGTAGTGGCGGTCAACCTCTGGTTCTTCGATCACCCGGAAAAATGCGGCGTATTTAATCTCGGATGTGGATGGGCACAACCCTTCAACTGCGTATTTTGGCGAACGTGATCAGGGGATTCGGGTTGAACGTGACGGGTCCTTTCGGTTGAAGGTGATCGCTGATCAGCGGTTTTCGAAGCGAGCGAGCATCTTGCCGAAATGGGTGATCACGT